>JARBTJ010000088.1 GCA_029240245.1 Herbinix sp. | reverse complement strand
ACAATTTGACGTCAACTTCATCCGTGTCAATGCACAACAACGTTTCTATGATAAATTAGCAGGAATATCCGAGCCGGAGCATAAGAGAAAAATCATCGGCGAAGAATTCATTCGTGTATTTGAGGAAGAAGCGAAGAAAATCGGTACCGTTGACTTCCTTGTTCAAGGAACAATCTACCCCGATGTGATCGAAAGTGGTCTCGGCAAATCAGCAATGATCAAGAGTCACCACAATGTCGGCGGACTTCCAGATTATGTGGATTTCAAGGAGATTATTGAGCCTCTTCGTAACCTCTTCAAAGATGAGGTTAGAAAAGCGGGTCTTGAGCTTGGTATCCCGGAGAAACTTGTCTTCAGACAACCCTTCCCCGGCCCTGGCCTTGCAATTCGTATCATCGGCGATATTACCCCCGAGAAAATCGCTATTCTTCAAGAGGCAGACTATATTTACAGAGATGAAATCGCTAAAGCTGGCTTAGATAGAAGCATTGGACAATACTTCGCTGTACTCACTAACCTTCGTAGTGTTGGTGTTATGGGTGATGAGAGAACCTATGATTACACCGTAGCACTTCGAGCGGTTACTACTACCGACTTTATGACGGCGGAATTCGCTGAGCTTCCTTGGGATTTACTTGGAAAGATCTCCAATCGAATTGTAAATGAAGTAAAGCATGTAAATCGTATCTGCTACGACATTACGGGCAAGCCACCGGCTACTATAGAGTGGGAATAAATAAGACAAAAGCCTACAATTCTTGATTTCAAGAATTTGTAGGCTTAAATTTTATTTAACGCTCTGTTTTGGCGTATAAATATATGTGAATGATCTGTTTTAATTTGGAGGAATGTGGTGAAGAGGAAGCAGTATCCTGACCGTAAGACAGAAAGTATTTGCTCATGAAGTTTGACTTTTTTTTAACTAAAGTATAAAATTACCATATATTTTATATTTTCTATCTTTCTAGGTAGATTAAGGAGAGAATTTCATGAAACGTCTAATCGCAATTGTATTATCACTGGTCTTTGCAATAACTCTGGTCCCACAGACTGCGGCAGGTGCTACCACTACTGCCGCTGCTAAGCCGTCCCCGATAGTGCTTATGGTCGACGGAAAGTCCACAGCCACACCTGCCTGGCGCGTTAATGGTGAGGATTATTTTAGACTGCGCGATATCGCTTTACTCTTAAATGGGACGGAGTTTAAATTCAGCTATGAAAGCAGCAGCAGTTCCGTGTCGCTGAAGCGCGGTACAAATTACAATAAAAATGGCAGAGAGCTGGCCGCCTTGCCCAAGACCAACAAAACAGCTAAGAAGCTGAGTGGAAATATCAAGGTCGACGGCAGAACGGTCACGGTTCCTGTATACACAATTAACTCTGAAAGTTGGTATAAGCTCACGGCGCTGGCGGATGTCATCGGTTTTTTTACAAGCTACGATACGGAGGGTAAAAAACTTTTGTTAACGACCTCACCTACGTTTACTAATCCCTTTATCGAAAACTGGGCACGTACCAAGCTAAAAATGGGCAAAACAGAGAAGTTCAGCTGGACGAAACTTGATAAGGTAAAGTTCATCGGATTTTCCGCAAATCAGGAATTATCAGACTGGAATTATTCTACAAACCTCAACTGGGGTGTAATGGGGTTTGAAATCTATGACTTAAACGATATAAAAAACTTCCGTAATCTGGAACAGGTTATAATTGAAGGTCAGCAGATAACTGATATTTCCCCTCTCGCCTGCCTGACAAATCTGCAATCATTGAATTTGGCATCAAACCATGTGTCAGATTTGTCACCTCTAAAAAACCAAAAGACCTTGCAGTATTTAGGATTGGATTATAATCCCGTGGAAAGCATCGGTACAGTAAAAACTCTCCCAGCTTTATGGGGACTTAGCCTTGCGGATTCCAGGGTTACATCGCTGAAACAAATCAGTGGAATGAATATTTCCATGCTGGACCTTGATGGCACTGCTATTATGGACTTAAAAAACCTGAAATCCTATTTTCCTAATTTAGATGCCCTGTCCTTAATCGGTGCAGAGTATAAGGACCTCAGCTTTTTAAAGGATTATAAGAAATTGGTCAACCTGCAGATCAGCAGACTGACAAAAGCAGATGAAGCCGCACTCAATTCTTTAAATATCAGCCTTTTGCAATTATTGGATGTGACGGATGCCAGTGACTTTCCCACGTTGAATATAAAATCACTAAAAACGCTATCGATTTATAATAGCGATATTGATAATCTTGATTTCGTAAAAAAATGTGTGTACCTAGAGGAGCTGGATATCCATGGGACTAAGATGAGCGATATTTCGGTGGTTCCAGCCTTACCAAATCTAATTAGGATAGGACTTTACGGCACGGACACGCGAGACGTAACTCCGTTAAAAAAGCTGAAGAAACTTAATTCGGTTACGATACCTCAGGTTTCTGCGACAAGCTACAAGACCTTCCAGCCTGATGTTTCGTGGAAAGCAGAAATAAACGGTGAGCAGTACGGCGGTTCTTACGTGTACGAGCGTAAATTAGTATCCACGAACGCACAACCTGCTCCAACAAAGCTTCAAACTGCCGCCTCGGAATATATAAACATATCGGAGGCAAAGGAACAAGGCTATGACAAAACAATAATTACCGATAAAATGGTCTCTTCCCCAACCAAATTACCCGTTGCGACAAATAAAATACTACCGTACTGGGTAGGCACATACGCGGACAGTAATGAGTATACTTCCATATTTTTTCAGAGTGATATGGGCTTCATCCGTGAATTTACATTTGAATTACTGGAAGACAACAACGAGAACTATTTACGTCTGCTATACAGCTTTTCACGGCTGCACAAACCTGGCGATGTGAATAAAATTGATGCATCGGAGCTTAAACGTCTTGACGAACTACTATCCTGGGGAATTAAACATAATATACATTTGCAGCTTTCGTTAATTGGTTTGCCCGGAAAATGGGGCACCAGCAGCGACGAGGAAAATATCGGTTCGACAGGCGGTACCGGCTATTTTTCTTCACAATCCGAGCAAAAAACTGTTGAAAATCTTTATTCGGTGCTTTCTGCAAGATACAAGGATATACCAAATAATTATCTTTCATTTGAACTTTTTGCAGAACCAAATTATAATATATCGGACGATTATGATAAAAATATCTCAAATTTTAGAAATATCATTAAATCATTATCAAGCACTATATGGAAAGCAGAGGGAAATAAAAGTGACAGTGACAAACGTGTACTGCTAATTCCGGGTATGATTGATATGGTAGAGAAGACTTATGATTTAGGACTTGCCTATAGCCTGTCTGCGAATTATCCACACAGATTGGTAGTTGGCAGCCGTTTGGAGGGATTTTATGAAAATTACCCCTATCTTCCGCCTACGAATGAATATCCATATTACTTAATGAATACGGTTAGTAAGGGTGAGGACTACGCTTTGACGATAAATTCGGAGAATCCTCTTCCGAAGGGCACAAATGTGTCCGTGTATATTATGGCAGACGGTTCAAATTTCGAATTGAAGGCGGATGGCGAGTCTATACTGAAGCAGGTTGATGCAAAGCAATGGAAACGATCGCTAGGCAATAAATATACCGCAACCCTGGAAAGTGCCACAAAACAGCTGAAACTGTACAATAATTCGGGCCTTGAGGACCGGGGTGGCTGGGACTGCCAGTTTTACCAGATTACGGTTGATATTCCCGGAAGGCCGACGGTGCACCTTGTACCACATTCTTATGTATTAGTATATCATGTTGAGGACGACAATAAGAATCAGGTTATTACGATTGATTCCGATTTATCGGTAAGAAGCAATCGGACCATTGACGAGGATTGGTTCTACAACGTTCAGCTGAAACCAACGATGGATGCAGCGGAGAAATATGGCGTTAGTTTTATGATTCATGAGGCGGGTATTATGGCTGATTCGCCGCTCTATTACAGTGTGAATGAGTCTATGTTTTCCGTATTCAGAAGGCATCGTATTCCTTTTACCGCCGGGTGTTTAAACGAATTCTTATGGCATACAACCTCAGTTACCATTGGTAATTTTACAGAATATAAGGACAGCGGCTGGTATTATGATAAAAAACTTTTAAACTTAGTAAAGAAGTACACAGAATAATCATATTTAAAAGCTCAACTCTCAGCTTTTGCTACATACTATCCTAAAATGGCAAAGCAAGAGTACATTTAATTTCGTACAAACGATAGAAAGGCTGTTTCAACAAAGTGTGCTTACACCTGCTGAAACAGCCTCTTTCATTCTCTTGTACGTTACTTATTCATAAGTATTTAACTGAATATTTCTGTTATTTAGTAGTTATGGAATTAACAGTAAGAACCACGCAGGTCGATGCCGGAGTTACAACTTTTGTCTGCTTATCCACTGTACTCTTAAGTCTTACATAAATGATATCCGATACGCTAGCTTTTGATATAATCGTTGGCTTATTGGCTTGAATGGATGACCACTTCATGGTTGCTGCATTATAAGGAGTCGTACTCGATAATTTGCAATACTCATATGCTCTTTTCGCATCATCTGTAATTGTTACAGTTGATCCTTCAATTTTCATGGAAGTGGGACAAGTCGGCTGCAACGGAACCTCCACCAATTTAGCACCTGATATCACCTTTTTATCCGGTACGTAATTACGAAACTCATATGCACCTGCTGTTAAAGGAGTATTATATGCTGTTGAGCTTATTTTGGCTAAATCATATAAGCTTATTGTCTTAACGTTCTTGTCTGTAGTTACATATTTCCATCCGATTGCCGGATTAGGATCATAATATTGTGTCTCATTTGCTTTAATACCGCTGATAAGGAGTTTACTGCCATCCACTTTTACCGATGGAGGCGCAGGTCTCTTCGGTATCTTAACTGTAATTACTTTACCGGCGCGAATATCTTTAGTGGCTACGGATCTAAATTGTAAGGTAGCACCTTTTATTTCATATATAGCAGTGGGAAATGAAACCGGAGGTATCTTCCATTGACCATTGGGTCCTTTACGATATTCAACCGGTGTACTTGTAGTTTTATAATCGATGTAACCAGAACCATACTTAACAACATAAGCCGCAGTTACTGTATTCGGTTCTGCTAATAAGGTGTATGTTTTAACACCTGTGTCTTTGTTGCCTTTAAAATATATTTCTACTGCCTTTGACGATAACAACCCGGAGATATCAACTACTCCGTTCCCACCTTCTAGGGGGATATCTTCCCAGGTCTTCTGCTTGTCAATACTTATGTAGAATTTCGTACTTCCAGCCGGACCGGAACTAACCGTAGCAGTCTCGTCTATATAATTAACAGACACATTAACCGCAGGCCCGCTTACACTGGTAGCAAATGCAGTAATAGGTTTACTTATAGTAAGTAATACAACCGCTAAAAGCACAAAAGTTATCATATACTTGAGAGGCTTAAAGAAACTACGTGCCTCCTTATATTCCATTCTATTTTTCATTCAAATACCCCTTTCCTTTATTGTTTCTCATCTGGTAATAAAAGTTGTCATAATTAAATATATTCCTAGATACTTTTATGACATAATCATTTGATTAGTCCAATCAATTAGCTTTATTATACATTTTTTATGCTAATCATGCAAGCTTATAGGATTATTTACCAAAACCTTAAGAAATAATTCAGAAATTCCGATATATACAAAATGAGTCGATGAAGAATATTAATAAAAATATCTGGCTATCGATAAAATAGAACCATTCTACCGATACCCAGACATTATTATTCATATTATTCTTGTAGAAAACATGAAATTAATATCTATATTAAATTTCTTTCTATAATATTTCTATTTGAATTTCTTTCTATTTGAATTTCTTTCTATATGAAACAAAATTAAATGTACATCATATGTTCTAACGTATCACTCGTTCAATATCCGCTTCAGAGGCGGACGGGAACATTACTTTAACCCGTTCAGCGATTCTCATCTTTGCCTCCGCTTGTGAAAGCTGGTAGGCTGAGCGCACATGCTCGGCACCGAACAATTTCTCGCTAATGATAAAATTAGCAACTGACCAGCCGTACTCTTCATTCTTCTTATTCGTTCTGTGACGGAAGCTGTGTACAGATATATAGGTTTGCATCTGAAGAGCTGTCATAACTCCCTCGAAGCCCTTCTCACCTTCTTTACCAAAGCCGGCAATCTTCTTGATTTCATTGGAAGGGAGGAACTCAACTTGCTCCAGAACATCCATAATACGTTTAGCTCGGTAGCTCGCTAATCCATCTTCATACCTGCTATCAAAATCATAACCATTCCTTCGGTATGTAGCAAAGATGGGATACCACTCTCTGGACAGGAAGCCGGCTCTGTTCGCAAAGACCTTACCATAAGACAGATGCCCTTCTCCGGCAATTACCTCACGCCATGCCCAAGGATCCTCATCCGGTATACCGCCAAACCAACCC
>JARBTJ010000087.1 GCA_029240245.1 Herbinix sp. | reverse complement strand
ATGCTACGGTACCTGCTATCGAAGAAGCAATTGGAAAAGGTATGCCGGTTGTAACCATCGATAATAAATTAAATACGGATGTATACACATCGTTCCTTGCAACGGACCATGCAATTGCGGCAGGCATGGCAGCAGAAGCAATGGTAGCTGACTGGAAAAAAGATGAAATTGACCCTTCAGGGAAAAAGGTTGTTGTTATCAGTTCTGTGGCTGGTACGGCTGTAAATACTGCAAGAACAGAAGGGTTTATCGCTAAGATTAAAGAACTGGTTCCTGATATCGTAGTACTGGAAACGCAGTACGGTGATAATGATATTTCAAAGGCATTAAGTATTGCTGAAAACTTAATGGCTGCAAATCCTGATTTAATCGGTATCTTCGGAGATAATAACCATATGGGTGTAGGTGTATCAAAAGCAATAGAAGAATCCGGAAAAGCAAAGGATATTTATGCATATGCGTTTGATGCAGATGCAGATGAAATTGCTGCAATTCAGAATGGTTATTTAAGAGGTATCATGGTACAGGATCCGTACGGAATGGGCTATAAGGGTGTACTGACAGCAGTAGCTGCACTGAAAGGCGAAAAAGTAGAAAAGGATGTTATAGTTGATGCTACAGTAGTAACACTTGACAATATGGAAGAAGAAGCAGTTCACAAATTATTATATCCGGGGGAATGATTTTGATATTGGGATAATTGGGATATAGATAAGATAGTCCTCTGCTGTAACAGTGATGCAGGAGTTTTGGGACTGTTCAGCGGAGGATTTCTCTGTCAGTAAGGAGGATAGCTATGCCTGTACAGTATGAAAATGTTGTAGAGATGAAAGGTATAACAAAAGAATTTCCGGGTGTGAAGGCATTGACCGAGGTAGACCTGGAAATTCGACCAGGAGAAGTACATGCCTTGGTTGGCGAGAATGGTGCAGGAAAATCTACAATCATAAAAATATTAATGGGTGTATATACCAAAAGCAGCGGTCAAATTCGTGTGGAAGGACGCAAAGTAGAAATAAAGTCTCCGCTGCATGCACAGGAGTTAGGGTTAGGTGCTGTATATCAAGATGTAAATCTGGCACAGCATTTATCGGTTGCGGAAAACTTTTTTATGGGCCAGATGCCGAAAAATAAACTTGGTATGATTGATTATCAAAGAATGTACCTAGAGACGAAAGAAATCATGGACTCTATGGAAATCCACGTAGATCCACGAATCATAGTCGGGAGTTTATCCGTTGCACAACAGGAAATGGTAACAATCGGTAAGATGTTACATCGAAAAGCAAAGTTAGTTATTTTTGATGAACCTACTGCCTTGCTGACCAATGATGAAACAGAACAGTTATTTAAAATAATACATATGCTGAAAGAAAAAAATGTAGGGATCATCTATATTTCCCATAGAATTGAAGAAATTTTTCATATCTGTGACCGTGCGACTGTCTTAAAAGACGGTGTAAAAGTTGATACGGTCTGTACACGGGATATTACGGAGAGCGATTTGATTTCTATGATGGTTGGCCGGGACGTTGCAGATATGTATGAGATTGAACATGAAAAACCGGGAGAAGTCATTTTAAAAGTAGAGAATCTAACTAGAAAAGAAGCGTTTAAAAATATAAACTTCGAAGTAAAAAAGGGCGAGATATTTGGTTTGTTCGGTTTGGTAGGTTCTGGAAGAACTGAAATTGTCAGGAGTATATTTGGTGCTGATTTGAAAGAGGAAGGAAATGTCTATTTATATGATGAAAAAGCTGATTTTACTTCTCCTTCCCAAGGTATCCATGCAGGGCTTGCTTTGATTCCGGAGAATAGAAAAGAACAGGGAATCGCTTTAGGGCTTTCAATAGCAACCAATACGAATATGGTTGCTATTGATAAAATAACAAGGTTTGGCGTTATCAATAATAAAAAAGGCATTGAAGTAGCAGAAAAGTTCCGTGAAAAGCTCAGAACAAAAGCGCCTACTGTTCATCAGCTTGTGAAAAACCTTTCTGGCGGAAACCAGCAGAAGGTTGTAATTTCTAAATGGCTGGCGAAAGGAAGCGACATTTTTATTTTTGATGAACCTACAACTGGGGTGGATGTTGGGGCTAAGATGGAAATTTATAAAATATTTGAAACATTGATCAAAGAAGGGAAGACCATCATCATCATATCATCCTATCTACCTGAAGTTATAGGATTGGCCGATAGGATGCTAATTATGTATGAAGGAAGGCAGATGAGTATCTTACAAAGGGAAGAGTTTCAAGATGAAAAAATTCTGCGTCTTGCTTCAGGAATTCAGTAAAGGAGGTTCTTATGAGCGTAAATACACAGAAAAAAGATATAAATAGATTGCGTTTATTCAGCGGCTCACTGAAAACTGAGCTATTTCTTGTGATTATATTAATAATATTATTTGTTGTATTTTCAACTACATCAGACGTATTTTTTAAATTTGATAATTTGAAAACATTACTTCGTCAAACCTCAATCTATGGAATCGTTGCGATTGGTATGCTGTTTGTCATCACCTCGTCAGGTATTGACCTTTCCGTAGGTTCAGTAATTGGGCTATCGGGTGTTATTACAGCAATATGCCTGTCACGCGGATTACCGCTTCCAATCGCTATTATCCTCTCGTTGGTACTCAGTGCAGCAGTTGGTTTGGTCAATGGAGCCTTGGTGCATGATGGAAAGGTACCGCCTTTTATAGCTACGATGGGAACAATGACAGTGGTAAGAGCACTCATCATGTTGATTACCGGAGCGAAGATGATCTCAGGCCTGCCGAAAGCTTTTAAGGGATTGGCTCAGATGAATGTAATAGGTTTGCCGTTTCTATTTGTAGCATGGTTTATTATTATTTTAATCGCATGGTTTATTACAAAGAAAACAGTTTTTGGCCGTAACATCTTTGCTTATGGCAGCAATAAAGAAGCAGCCAGATTAAGTGGCATAAATGTCAGAACAACCATTTATGGTGTCTACATATTTTCGTCAGTAATTTGCGGTATAGCAGGTATTCTTCTGACGGCTCGCCTTGGTAATGGAGTACCTACAGCAGGAGATGGATATGAACTGGATGCCATTGCTGCAGCTGTTGTTGGCGGAGCTAGCCTGGATGGTGGTGAAGGCAGTGTCATCGGGGCTGTATTAGGTGCTATTATTATGGCAACGTTAAGACAGGGCGGTACACTATTGGGCATTAATTCCTTTATCCTCGAAATTATAATTGGCTCACTGATTGTAATAGCCGTATTACTGGATAAAATGCGTAAACATTAATAATCACAGCGTATCCATTTAAAAGGGGTATCACTGAGGAATGGAGGTAAATCAAATGGTTTATAAAAAAGTTGATAAAATAAAAGAACAGATTTCCGCAATAAGCATTGGCTGCTGGAACTTTGGCGGTGATTGGGATTCTTCGGATGAGCAAAATTCCATCAATATTGTACATGCAGCCATAGAGGAAGGCATTAATTTTTTTGATGTTGCACCGGTGTATGGCTGGGGTGTATCGGAAACGATTTTAGGAAAGGCATTAAAAGGCGGAAAGAGAGAGAAAGTTCTAATCGCATCCAAAGGCGGGTTATTATGGAATGATAAACACGAAACGACGAATAATCTATCGAAGGCTAGCCTTTCAAAAGAGATTGATGCCAGCTTGATCAGACTGCAGACAGATTATATCGATATATATCAGATGCATTGGCCGGATCCCAATGTACCATTGGAAGAAACGGCAGAGGCTTTGGATAAAATTAAAAAATCAGGAAAAATAAGATACGTAGGACTGAGCAATTTTGCGCAGAAGGACGTTGAGAAGATGATGACTATGATTGAGGTGCATTGCCAGCAGTCTCTCTACAATATGCTGGAAAGAAATCCAATCAGCTATCATAGTATTCCGCTGGATTATAGGACGGAAAAAGAAGTACTTCCTATGGTAAGAAAACATGGGCAGGCATTTTTGCCCTATAGCCCATTATTCCAAGGCCTTTTAGCAGGTAAATTTACGAAAGACAAAAAATTCTCAGAGCGTGACATCAGAAATGCAAATCCGAAGTTAGTTGGAGAAGATTTTGAGATTTATTATAATGCAACCCTGCAAATTCAAAGGATTGCAGATGAAATGGGACATCCGATGAATGAAGTTGCATTGAACTGGCTGAGACAGAAGCCGGATATTACATCAATTATCGGTGGTGTATCATCAATAGCTCAGTTGGAAAAGAACCTACATTGCACCACCTGGGAAATTGATGATGCGTACATGGAGAAGATTAATGAAATTCTAAAACCGTTTGAAGACAGATAAAAGGAGAGAATTATGCCTCGGTATTTAATTGCTCATGATTTGGGTACTTCCGGAAATAAAGCGACTTTGTTTACAATAGAAGGCGAGATGGTTAAAAGCATTACATATTCTTATCCTACCAGATTTTATAATGGAAATTGGGCTGAGCAGAATCCGAAGGACTGGTGGAAGGCTGTTTGCATAACAAACCATCAGCTTTTAGATAAAATCGATAAAAGTCAAGTGGCAGGTCTTGCATTTAGTGGTCAGATGATGGGGTGTGTCATCGTGGATCAGAAGGGGGATTTGCTTCAGGATGCTATTATATGGGCTGATCAGCGAAGTGTAGAAGAAGAAAATGAAATCCGCAGTAAGATGGATGAAAAAGATTTTTATCGTATCACTGGTCATAAAATAAGCGCTTCCTATAGCATTGAGAAGCTTATGTGGATTAGGAATCATAAACCGGAGCTTTTTGCCAAAGTATATAAAATGCTTTTGCCAAAGGACTATATCATTTACCGTCTGACTGGGAAGTTTGTTACAGATTATTCGGATGCATCCGGAACGAATGCCTTTGATATTAATCAATTACAATGGTCAGAACAAATTCTGCAGGCAGCAGGTATTCCGCTGCAAATGATGCCGGAAGCAAGACCATCTACGGACATTGTAGGTGAAGTAACCTCGGATTTGGCAGAGGAATGCGGTCTTGCACCGGGAACTAAAATCATAATAGGCGGTGGTGATGGTGTATGTGCAGCAGTAGGAGCGGCATCTGTAACAGAAAATGTAGCCTATAATTATCTCGGTTCCTCTTCTTGGGTTGCTTATTCATCAAAGGAACCGGTCTTCGATAAAGAGATGAGGACTTTTAATTGGGTTCATTTGGTACCGGGTTATTACACGCCAAATGGTGCGATGCAGGCAGCAGGAAATTCTTTTCAATTTATGAAAGACGTATTGTGTGATGGATTGCAGAGAAAGGCGCAGGAAGAAGGCAACAGTGTTTATGATTTAATGAATGAAGAAATTGCAAATTCACGCCTGGGAGCCAATGGCTTAATCTTTCTGCCCTATCTTCTGGGCGAGAGAAGTCCGCGCTGGAACTCGGATGCCAGAGGCGCATTTATCGGATTGAAAATGGAACATACAAAAGGTGACATGCTGCGTGCAACAGTGGAAGGCATATTAATGAATCTTAGCATTGTTCTGGATATTTTCAAGGATAAATCACCAATCACATCGATTAATATCATAGGTGGCTTAGCACAGGGAGAACAGATTTGCCAGATACTTGCGAATATATATGGAGTACCGGCCTATAAGCTTAATTACTTGGAAGAAGCTACTTCCATCGGAGCGGCAGTTACTGCCGGTGTTGGTGCGGGGGTGCTAAAAGGCTTTGAAGAGGTCTGCAAATTCATTAGGATCGATACCTGTGTTAAACCAAATATGGATAGTAACCAACAGTATGGGGCAATCAAGCAGATATTTGATCAAAGTTATTACGCGTTACTTGATATTTATAAGAAACTAGCGGCGTTATAAAGAATTTGAAAGAATAATCCATAAACACATGATATGATTCTATGAGCGATGAAAGGAGCAAATTATGAACAAATTAACCGTGGAAGAATTAGCGGGGATGATAGATCAGACATTATTAGAGCAATATATAAGCAATGAGGATTTAAGGAAGCATTGTGAAACAGCAGCACAATATAAATTTAAAACAGTAGCGATCAATAATGCGCCTGTGCCCTTTTGTAAAAAGGTATTAGAAGGCAGTGGAGTACTTTGCGATGCGGCAGTCAGCTTCCCTCTGGGACAGAGTACTATAGAAACGAAAGTATTCGAAACGATTGATGTTATTGAAAAAGGTGCAGGGGAAGTCGATTATGTAGTTAACCTTGTGGAAGTTAAGAACGGAAATTGGAATTATGTTGAAGAGGAAATGAGAAGAATCGTAGAAGTTTGTAATGAAAGAAATATTACAACCAAAGTTATTTTTGAGAATTGTTTTTTAACAGAAGAGGAAAAGAAAAAATTATGTGACATTGCATTGATGGTGAAACCTACTTTTATAAAAACCTCCACAGGATATGGAACAGGTGGTGCAACGGTAGAAGACGTGAAACTGATGAAAGCATGTGTAAAAGATGCAGTAAAAATTAAAGCAGCAGGTGGAATCCGGGATATCGATGATGCCTTGGCATTAATTGAAGCTGGAGCCAACCGTTTAGGGACCAGTAAAGGAGTAGAGATTGTAGAACAATATAAATTAAGACTGGCTTCGGAATTTATTCAGTCCTGAGGATTTAATATAGTATAAAGAATATGATGAAAAGCCTTGATTCAAGGCTTTTTGCTATACAAAGATATTTAGATGGATTTA
>JARBTJ010000041.1 GCA_029240245.1 Herbinix sp. | reverse complement strand
CAGTAACTCTTGATTCTCTGATTACATTTACTTTAATCTGTCCCGGATATTCTAATTCACTTTCAATTTTCTTAGATAAATCACGTGCTAAAAGCACCATATCTGCATCGCTTATCTGTTCAGGTACTACCATTACTCTGACTTCCCTACCAGCTTGTATAGCAAATGACTTATCTACCCCTTTAAAGCCATTGGTAATATCTTCGAGTTGTTTTAACCTGTTGGTATAAGTTTCTAAGGTTTCGCGTCTTGCACCGGGTCTTGCTGCTGATATGGTATCAGCTGCTTGAACAATACATGCAATTAAGGATTGGAATTCCACATCACCATGATGCGCTTCTACCGCATTGATGACAACCGGAGATTCTTTGTATTTTCTACAAAGGTCAACACCGATTTGTACATGGGTTCCTTCCACTTCATGATCGATTGATTTTCCGATGTCGTGCAATAAACCGGCACGTTTAGCAAGTCTAACATCAACTCCGATTTCTCCGGCAAGTAATCCGGATAAAATTGCTACCTCAATGGAATGCTTTAATGCATTCTGTCCATAACTCGTCCTAAATTTCATCTTGCCCAGTAGTTTAATAAGTTCTGGATGAATACCGTGAACGCCTACTTCTAAAGTAGCTGCTTCACCGGTTTCCCGAATCATAACCTCTACTTCTTTTTGAGCCTTCTCAACCATCTCTTCAATTCTGGCAGGATGAATTCTACCATCTACAATCAGTTTTTCAAGAGCGATTCTTGCAACCTCTCTTCTGATTGGATCAAAGGCTGATAAAATGACAGCCTCAGGTGTATCATCGATAATCAAGTCCACACCGGTCATGGTTTCCAAAGTCCTAATGTTACGTCCCTCTCTACCAATGATTCTACCCTTCATTTCATCGTTAGGAAGCTGGACAACAGAGATTGTTGTCTCAGCAACATGATCAGCAGCACACCTTTGTATCGCTGTTACTACATAATCCTTTGCTTTCTTATCCGCTTCTTCCTTTGCTCTGCTTTCCATTTCTTTTACAAGCAAAGCGGTTTCATGTTTAACTTCTTCTTCAACAGTCTTTAATAGATATTCCTTAGCTTGTTCGGAGGTTAATCCGGAAATCTTCTCCAGTTCCTGTAATTGTTTCTCGTGGAATTCCTCCACTTCATGCCTTACTTTATCAAGTTCGGCTTCCTTTACAGATAATCTGGTGTCCTTTTTTTCCAGTGCTTCGGTTTTCCTGTCTAATGTTTCTTCCTTTGATAGTACCCGCTTTTCATAGCGTTGTAACTCCGCTCTACGTTCCTTAGATTCTCGCTCAAATTCATTCTTTGCTTTCAAGGATTCCTCTTTCGCTTCGAGTAAGGCTTCGCGTTTCTTAGTTTCAGCTGTTTTTAAAGCTTCATCTATGATTTCCCTTGCTTTTTCCTCTGCACTTCCTATCTTCGCCTCATATACTTTAATGCGGTAAGAAATTGCAAATTTCCAAGTAAGGAGCGCTACAATCACCAAGGCGATAACAATAGCAGAAATATAAATCGCTATTTGTAAACCTTCTTGCACAGGAGCACCTCCTTATTTAATTTTCATTGTACACATTAGATGAATCGTCAACAAGCAGAATAAATCGACCATCACGCTTGTTAGAAATTCACGTTTCATGAATAATACAACATATAAATTTTATACTGTTTTCATGAATATGTCAAGTAACTAACAAATAATTTATATATTATGTCAAATAATAGACAGAAAAAACAAGTAAATTCCATTCAATTTGAATGAATGAAATACACTTGTTCTCTAGAAAAACTATAAAATGATATTAATTATAACTTAAATTGTCCAATCAACTGCTCAAGCTCAATAGCTACAATCTGTAATTTCTTTGCAGAGTCTGATATGTATTCCATATTTGATAATTGCTGCTCCATTGAAGAGGATATTTCTTCTGTGGATGAGGTAGCCTCCTGAGCAATCGCTGATATATTTTCAATTGCACCTACAACTTCATTTTTATCACGGTTTACCTTTGTGATTCCATCAATTAAAACTTGAATTTCTTCAAGTATCTTTAATATGGATTCTTCAATCATATCAAAAGCTTTCCCGGTCTCACGGGAAACTGAGGTAGTTCTATCCAGAGCTTTGGAGCCCTGCACCATGTAGCTTTGGGTTAAAGCGATTGTAGAATATACATCTCCAACGATTTTTTCTATATCGATTACCGAATTCGAAGTCTGAACAGCCAACTTGCCGATTTGATCAGCTACCACTGCAAAGCCTTTCCCATGCTCTCCTGCGCGAGCACTTTCAATCATAGCATTCAAAGCCAATAAATTTGTCTGTTTAGAGATATTTTTAATTACTGTTGTTATCTGTGCAATCACTTCTGATTTTTTTCCCAGCATATCAATCTGTTCTTTAATTTTTATGGTAGCGTCTGCATTATCATCAATTACCTTCTGCAGTTCGCTTATGTACTCGGTTCCTGTTTGATTTGCATTTCTTGTGAGTTCAATATTTACTTTCATCGAATCCGTCTTTTGGAAAATAGCATTAATCTCATCTGCCAATATAGTTAGTTTTTCTAAGCCTTCCTGCGAATTCACTGCTAAATCGGAGGACCCTTTCGCAAGCTCCTCAGAGGCACTTGATATCCCCACAGCTACCGATGAGGTTTCATCAATCACGGATGTTAATTTCTTTGAGTGATCAGAAACTTGATTGGCATTCAACCGGATGTCACCTACCATGGAGCGTAAGGTCTGCTGCATATGATTCATTGCGGTATTCATTTTTCCGATTTCATCCTTGCTCTTATGTTCAAAACTTATAGTAAAATCTCCGTCGGCAAATGTCTTCAACCCATTTGACATCATCGCGATCGGATGTATTATTTTTCTGGCAAACAAAGAGCCAAATATAATAGCGAGCAGCATGATTAATGCGGAAATACCGATGGTACGAACAAAGGAATGCTTGATTTCGGAGTACATGCTTTGAAGCGATATACCGATATTTAAGGCTCCTGATTTCTCCTGGAAAGAAAAATCCGTTGATATATTATATACTTTTTCACCCGTAGCTGTCCTAAGAATCTTTCCTATGGTTGTCTGCTTGGATACTACCTCTGCAACATCACCCTCGGAGGTAGCTGAGGAAACCGCATCCGTATTCTCTTCTGCGGTAGACAGGTTACTGCTATCACTTACTACTACGGTAGAATTCTCATCAGAAAACGAAATATATACAATATTGCCGGCACTTTCCTCCTTCACCTCTCGAAAGAATGTCTGAAGGTTATTTAAGCTGGATAACTGATTCTGTGTAATTTCTCGTTTCAAATTAACACTTATGGTTAAGCCGTCATTTTTCATCTGATTCGTTACAGCTCTTTGAATCTCAGAAAAAGAGATTCCCGTGAATGCAACTGCACACACGAAAATCAGTATAATTATAACTGATAGTATCTTTTTCGTTAAAGAATTTAGCATTTGTAGTATATCCTCCTAAGGACTTGATAACTCTATTATACAATATTTTTTATATTTAGTAAAGTTTCGCACCATTTTCCGGAACGGTATATATTACCATATAAATGAATGTTTTATCATTTAAGTAATCGATGAAAAGGTCATAAAGAAGACAGTCGCATAACAGAAATATATTTCCGTTTTGTAACTGTCCACAATGAATAGATGTTTACTTTACCAGGCTTCCCATATAATAAAAGCCCTTACTTTCCTGCAAATCAACATCAACAATTTTACCAATCAGACTTTTATCTCCGGGGAAATGTACCAGCAGATTATTACTGAGTCTTCCGGTAAGAAGTTCAGGATTCTGGGAATTAATCTCCTCTACTAAAACCTTTTGAACCGTATGCTCATCCCTTCCGGCTGCTTTTGCAGAACCGGATTGAATTTCTTTTAACAGTCGGTCGAAGCGTTCCATGGCGACCGTCTCCTCTACTTGATTTTCCATGGTTGCTGCCGGGGTTCCGGTCCGTTTGGAATAGATAAAGGTAAAGGCACTGTCAAAACCGACCTTTTTCACCACATCCATTGTTTCTGCAAAGTCCTCTTCGGTTTCACCTGGAAAACCTACAATAATGTCCGTTGTCAGTGAAATATCGGGAATAGCGCTGCGGATACGATCCACTAGAGCAAGATAGCTTTCCTTGGTATAGCGGCGGTTCATAATCTGTAGTACTCTGGTACTGCCCGATTGCAAAGGTAAATGCAGATGTCTGCAGATTTTATCATTATCTTTCATAACTTCAATCAGTTCATCGGATAAATCCTTCGGATGTGAAGTCATAAACCGAATTCGCTCTATTTTATCTATTTTTCCAATTTCATTCAGAAGTCCCGCAAAGCTCATGGGTGTTTCTAAGTTTTTGCCATAGGAATTGACATTTTGCCCAAGTAGCATGATCTCAACAACACCGTCATCAGCCATAGCTTTGATTTCCTCCAGGATATCCTGGGGATTACGGCTCCGTTCCCGTCCCCTGACATAAGGAACGATACAATAGCTGCAGAAATTATTGCAGCCAAACATGATATTAACGCCCGCTTTGAAACTGTATTTCCGGTCATTTGGTAGATTTTCTACAATAAATTCTGTATTCTTCCATAAGTCAATCACCGTGCGGTCAGAATCCAAACGGGTTTGCAGTAATTCCGCAAGTTTAAATATGTTATGGGTACCGAAAATGATATCAACAAAACGGTAACTGGTTTTTATCTTTTCAACTACCGTCGCTTCCTGCATCATACAACCGCAGAGAGCAATGATCATTCCTGGATGACTTTTTTTAAGCTTTCCTAAATAACCCAATCTTCCGTAAACCCGGTTGTTGGCATTTTCCCTGACGGTACAGGTATTATAAAGAACAAAATCGGCATCCTCGGTATCTGTCTCTACGTAACCAATCTGCTTTAAAATACCCGAAATTTTCTCCGAATCACGGCTGTTCATCTGACACCCGAAGGTTTCTATATGATAGGTTTTTTGCTTCCCTGTTTTTTCGACTTCCTGATCAAAACGTACCTTAAGTTCATTCATAATATTTAACTGTTTTGCAGCTTCTAATTCATTAACATTTGTAGTTTGCTTATCCATAGCAGCTCCTATTCTAATCTTTATCTAGGGATACAGTTAATATATAACTACATCCGCCTTATACAATCATACTTCCAAATTCGAAGATAACCAGCTTTAGTTCTTCAAAGGCATACATCCGGTATTTATCTTCCAGTGGAAATTCTGCTTCTTCCTCCACGGTTTCTATGGTAAGCGCCGGTTTATTAAAATGCTCGGAATAGTAATGAACCGTATTTCCCCCACTGTCACCGGTATCCACTTCCTCCTCAGGAACAACAAGCACATAATTAGTAATTTCTTTAAAACGTTGTGCGATTTCGTATTGTTGTTGATTATACCGTTCTGACATCATACCTCGGTAATAATAAATGGATTTTCCTCTGGAATGGAAATCCAGAAACCCCTCCGATTTATATTGATGAAATAACCGTATGAAAGCCTGTGTCTCATTTTCACTGGCTGCATAATCATCTGCACTTTTTTGTCTCCATAGCCTACTAGGAAAATTCCGGTTAATATCAATCCCTCTGGCATTGAATTTCCATTCAAAATTTGATATTTGCATCGCAAGGCATTTTTGCTTTAAGGTTTTATCTCTGATTGCATCAAACCCATATAATGATATCATATAACCATCCGGATTTAACAGTGGAACAAAAAGGATGGTAAAGGTCTGTAGAAGCTCATAGATGCAGGCTCCGTACAGCATGGTCTCATATTCTGCTTTCAAAAGATGCGTAGGTTTTTCCAACTGTTTCTTTAGACTAATCCGTCTTTCTTTATGAGTAACATAGAGCTGTGCATAATATTCTATAATCCGCATCAGAACAATGGGATTAATGGTCTCCCTGGCATGCACCCCCGCACAGCAGATCATATATTTTTTACCTAATCCAAGTTTTAGCAAAAGGATGTCACGATTGTCATGTGACTTGCCAATCGTGACACACTTAAGAATACTGTCATATTGTTGCGCTAAACTGACTGCATCATAGATCAATTTATCATAAGAATAAAATGGTTCATTCAGATTGACAATCATCGAATAACTCCCAGAATCATATTCATCACATAATTCTATGAGGAAAGTTACGTCAATATGAACCGTTCGACGAAAAATAAGTGGAAACCATGGATTCTATTATAATCCATCTTATTCTCCGTATAATTTAAGAAACAGAATTCACATAGAGTCCCTTAATCGATTTGATAGAAAATCTGTGATATCGGCATCCCTTAATCAATTTGATAGAGAATCTATGATTCTTGGATTCCTTAATCAATTTGATAGAGAATCTATGATTCTTGGATTCCTTAATCAATTGATAGAGAATCTGAGATCCTGGCATCCCTTAATCGATTTGATAGAAAATCTGTGATATCGGAGAGTCCTTTGATAAAATCAATGTCTTATCTGATCCGCTCAAGGATGCTCTTGCAGCCTCTAGGGAGCGTATAAAGGTATAAAATTCGCTGCGTTCCGGACTGGAATAGGCGGCTGAAAGTATCTTCATGTACTCAGATTCACCTTCTGCGATAATCTTTGCTGCATCTTTTTCCGCATTCGATAAGCTGATTGCAATTTCTTTATCCGTTGTGTTTTGAATTTTTTGAGCTTCCGATTGACCTTCTGCAGTATAGGTTGCAGCAATTTCGTCGCGCTCTGATATCATTCGTTCAAAAACAGCTGTTTTATTATTGCTTGGAAGATCAAGATGCTTTGTTTCCACCGAAATGAGGTCAATTCCGTAATGATCCATGGAACTTCCGATATTCTTCATGATTGCTGTACCCAAATCTCCATCTCTTCCACTGATGACTTCCGCCTGGGAATGACTGCTTATTACGTTTTTCATTGCATTATATACAGTCGTATCGATACGATTCTCCGCAACGCCTAAGGATGAGCTTAAGGTTTGGGCAAAGGCAAGGGGATCTTTTATCTTCCAGAGTACATAGCTGTCGGCAACCATGGTTTTTTTGTCCATGGTAATGACATCCGATTCCGGCATATCATAAAACAATATTTCTTTAGGAAGTGTATCGGTGGTTTCAATAAACGGTATTTTAAAGCCTAGACAGGCATTTTCTACGATACGCTCAACCTTATTAAATTTTTTAACAAGTTTATATTCATTTTCAGCGGTGATAAACATGGAATTTAAAAGAAATATCACACCAAAAACGAATAAGATCAGGACAATGATTCCGGCTAAACTTTTCTTTTTTAAACTAGACATTAGTTGGTACCTCCTTCCACGATCTGATCCAAGGGTAATAATTTCTGTATTCCAGAATCACCGCTGTCTATGATTACTTTAAGGGAAGGAAGAACATCCTCCATTGTTTCATAGAACATTCGCTGCTTTGTAATTAAAGGATATTTGATATACTCCTCATACATTTCATTAAATCTGGAAACTTCCGCTTCTGCTTCGTTAATTCTTTTTGTTTTCGTGGATTCTGCCTCCTGAAGGATTTTATCCACTTGTGCATCTGCCTGCGGAATTTTCTCATTTCTATATTTATTCGCATTATTTAATGCGGTTTCTTTTCCTTGTTTTGCCGTTTCGACTTCTTTAAAGGCATTCATAACCTCTTCGGTCGGCGGTTCGGAATCCTGAATCGTAATATTTACCAATTGGATACCAATATCCTGTGTTACCAGTTTCTTAAGGATGGATTCCTTAATCGCGGACTGTATTTCATATTTACCGGTAGTAATTACACTATCTACATCATAACTTCCCACGGTGGAACGAATACTGCTTAATGCAATATTCTTTAAGATTACCACCGGCTGCTTCGACGCATATAGAGCTTTTACCGGATCAGATACTTTATATTCCACAAAGAAGTCTACATTAACAAAGTTAAAATCCGAGGTAATCATCATGGATTCCTGTTCGATCGCCTGGCCATTCGCTTCATCATAACCAATCGAAAAGCCTTTAATTGTAGTATCAACTTTCTGTACCTTTTGAATGATTGGTATCTTAAAATGAAGACCCGATTCCCGTACCGGCAGAGCTTTTCCAAAGGTTGTAACCACTGCCTGCTCCTGTTCCTTAATTGTGTAAAATGAACCAAATATTAAAACAGCTGCTACAATGAGTAAAACCAAAAGGAAAAAAATACTTCTGAACTTTTTTAGAAAGCTCTTTAAACTATCACCGGAAGGAAAATCATAAATTTCCTTGTTATTCATTTACTTACCCTCTTTCTTTTTATTTAATTTATCTTAAGCTGCCTATGATAACAAATAGTATTGAATACAAATTAATCATTGGGTTAGCTTCTGATCTGTCCGTTGCCAAATATAATATATTTTGTAGTTGTTAGTGCTTTTAAGCCCATAGGCCCCCTGGCATGAAGCTTCTGGGTACTTATTCCGATTTCGGCTCCGAAACCAAATTCGTTACCATCGGTAAATCTGGTGGAGGCATTTACATAGACCGCAGCCGCATCAATTTCATTTAAAAACTTCATGGCATTATTATAATCCTTCGTAATAATTGCATCGGAATGCTTTGTATTATAATAATTAATGTGTGCAATCGCTTCATCAATGCTGTCCACTACCTTAAGAGAAAGGATTTTATCCAGATATTCGGTTCCATAATCCTCTTCGGTCGCTTGCGTACATCGGCTTTCCATTGCACAGCCTCTTTCATCCGCTCGTATCACAATTTCTTTCAGTTGAAGTCTTTCAAATAGTAGCGGTATAAACTCCTTGCTTACTTTTTCGTGAATTACTAAAGATTCACAGGCATTGCAGACTCCGAGCCGCTGGGTTTTTGCGTTATCAATGATATCTAAGGCCATTGTAAAATCCGCAAATTCATCCACATAAACATGACAGTTACCGGTTCCCGTTTCAATCACCGGAATACTGCTGTTTTCCTTTACCGATTTAATCAGACCTGCACCACCCCGGGGAATCAATAAATCTATGTAAGCATTCATCTTCATAAATTCCTGTACCACTTCCCGGGAGGTATCTTCAATCAGCTGTACGGCATCCTCAGTACAACCTGCATCAAGCAAACCCTTACGTAATGCCGTAACAATTGCCTTATTTGAATTAATGGCGTCGGAACCGCCTCTGAGGATTACTGCGTTACCACTTTTAAAGCACAGGGCGAAAGCATCTGCGGTTACATTCGGACGGGATTCGTAAATGATACCGATGACTCCGAGCGGTACCACCTTTTGTCCTATGGTAAGTCCGTTCGGGCGAACTGTCATGGACAACACTTCACCAATGGGGTCCGGCAGAGCACAAATTTCTAAGAGTCCGTCAGCCATAGCCTTTATTCTTTCCGGTGTCAACCGTAGGCGATCAATCAGCGAACTTTTCACACCATTATGTTCGGCTGTCATCACATCTTTGTCATTGGCAGCCATAATCTTATTTTCAGAGTTACATAAAGCCTCCGCACAGGATTTTAATGCTCTGTTCTTATCCTCCTGCTTATAAAGATTCATTACAGAGGCTGCTTTCTTTGCTTTGGTGCCGATTTGTGCCAAGTAATTCATAATATCACCTTGCCCTTCTATTTCTCGTTTCTGAGATATTTCATTCCCCTGATAATTTCAAGAGTGACAACATGTGTTCTATCTTACCTTTCATGTTTATAATAACCTATGCAGGGTAATCTGTGTTATTTACATAATATCTTTATTGACGGGGTCAGAAGAATATCAGCTTTTACGTCATATTCCTCGGCCATAATCTGTTCCAGTACCTGAAAATCATAAGCCACCGCAATTTTCGTAAAATGATCATGTTCATGCTGTGATAAAAACCGATCATAATAGCCTGCGCCGTATCCGATTCTATTTCCTGTTCTATCAAAGGCAAGACCGGGCAATATCATTAGCTTAGCCTCCTTATCACCAACATAGCGGGTTTCCTCATTCACAGGCGGTTCTAAAACCCCGAATTGACTTTTAATTAAGTGATCAAAGGAATGTATCTCATAAAATTCCATTCTATTTTGCTCGGCTTTTGGAACGAAAACCCGTTTCTGATCCCTCCAGGCCCGAGTTATCATCGGACAGGTATCCACCTCAGCTTGAAAAGAAATAAAGGTGAATATTCTCTTACAGGCTTGATACTCATAAAGTCCAAACAGTCTTTCCTGAATTGCTCTGCTGAAGCTTTGCTGTTCCTCGCTTGTAAGAGCATTACGTAAGTTTTTCATATTGCTTCGGACGAAAGACTTGGTCATAAATCCTCCTATAAAATCATCTGCTTCTTTGGATCGAATTATTGGTCTTCGTTCTTTTCTTTCGCTTTTGTGATTGATCCATCTGGATTCACAAAAGATACATTATCTAAGGTACCGCGGAGATTTCGTCGGATGGCGGCTACATAATCGCTGCGAAGCTTAGCCTGTTCGTTCTTTTCATCTTCCGTGAGACCCTCCCGCTGGGATTTGTGATATAGTTCATTGATTCTTTCTATTTGATTATTTTCCATAGGGTACCTTTCTGCTATTTTTGGTATTGTTTTGTCGTAATATAGTCCAGGATATTAAAATCCTGCTTTTTGTGTGCAATAAATAAGGTTCCAATCTCTTTACCCGTCATAATGTGATTGATGTTTCTGACATTATCACCATTGGAAATCACCATATCGGCTCCGGACGCGGTTGCTATCTTTGCTGCGGAAATTTTTGTCGCCATACCCCCGGTGCCTACATTGCTTGTCGTAGATTTAGCCATATGGCTTAAGCTTTCATCAATTTCTTCAACACAGGGAATTAATTGTGCATCTTTGTTGGTATGGGGATCATCGGTATATAATCCGTCGATATCGGATAACAATATTAAAAGATCACCTTTCACAAGTGCCGTTACAATCGCGGATAAGGTGTCATTGTCTCCAAAATCCAGCTCATCGGTGGAAACGGTATCATTCTCATTAACGATCGGTATTACACCCATTTTAAACAGCTCCCCAAAGGTGTTCTGGGCATTCATCCGGCTGATATCGTTAATCATTGTATATTTTGTCATCAAAATCTGTGCCGCCGTCTGATTATATTCGGCAAATAATTTCTGATACACCATCATCAAACTTGCCTGACCAACCGCTGCACATGCCTGTTTAATCGATCGCTCCGTCGGTCTATCCTTTAGCCCCAATGCCTTCCTGCCTACGGCGATTGCACCGGAGGTTACTAAGATGACCTCTTTCCCCTGATTTCGCAGATCCGTTAAAATACGTACCAGGCGTTCCATTTTTTCTAAATTTAAAGATCCTGTTTCCGCATGTGTTAAGGACGAGGAACCAATCTTTACTACGATACGCTTTTTATCCTTTAATAATTCTCTATTCATCATACTTAATATCCTCCCATCATTAAGTTAACCTATCGTTTGTACTGCTTCCTATGACGGAGAATAGCTTCCGGCAATCGCTTCAAATACTTTAATTCCGTCCATGGCGGCCGATGTTATGCCCCCCGCATATCCGGCTCCCTCGCCGCAAGGATAAATTCCAGTGATATTGCTCTCAAATTTATCATTTCGATGAATTCTAACCGGTGAGGAGGTCCTTGTTTCCACACCCGATAGCACGGCTTCTTCATTTCCAAAGCCCTTGATTTTATGATCGAAGGCTATAATACCCTCCTTAATCGCTTCCGTGATTTCCGGCGGTAAGCATTTCGTAAGATTTGTCAGACGGTATTCGCCTTTTATATGCGGTTTCACATTGCCTATTGTAACACTCTCCTGATTCCTTAACAAGTCACCAAAAAGCTGGACGGGAACCTTCCCTTTGCCGGTATCGTAAGCAAGCTCTTCCCATTTCCTCTGAAAATGAATTCCGCTTAAGGGATCTCCTAAGCCAAAATCTTCCGGTTGAACCGTAACCACGATAGCACTGTTGGCATTCTCCTCTGCCCGATTATAGTTACTCATGCCATTGACCGCAAGATACCCCACCTCTGAGGATGCATTTACCACAAAACCGCCCGGGCACATGCAGAAGGAATAAACACCACGTCCTGATTTGGTCTGATGGGTCAGTTTATAATCCGCCGGTGGCAAATGGAGGTAGTGGTCGCCATACTGGGACTTGCTTATCATGCTTTGTTTATGCTCAATACGAAGGCCAATAGCAAAAGCTTTTGGTGAAAGCTGTAGACCATGCTTTAAAAACATGGAAAAGGTTTCTCTTGCACTATGACCAATGGCGGGGATCAATGTTGTGCAGGGCACTATCTCTTTATGATTAAGCTCAATGGCTGTAAGTTGCCCCTGTTCAAGGAAAAGGTCTGTCATCATCGTCTGAAATCGGACCTCGCCACCCATTCGGATAATATCCTTGCGCATATTCTCCACTACGATACGAAGCTGATCTGTTCCGATGTGGGGTTTGTTCAGATATAGGATATCCGAAGGAGCACCATAGGAAACAAAGGTTTCCATCACGAGACGGTATCGACCGTAGGCATCCTTTACCATGGTATTAAGTTTACCGTCAGAAAAGGTTCCCGCACCACCCTCGCCAAATTGCACATTGCATTCGGGATTTAACTCATTATTTTTCCAAAAATCTTCGACAGCCTGTACCCGTTTGCGGACCTCATCGCCTCGTTCAATTAAAAGCGGCTGGTATCCGTGCTTCGCGAAAAGCCAGGCACAGAATATTCCTGCAGGACCGGAGCCGACAATAACCGGACGGTTTTTCAGCTTCGTTCCTCCCGACGGTACAAACTCGTACTTGTGCTGGTCTGCCATGGTTACATTTACATTTCGTAGACGGCTGATCATGACAGCTTCCTTCTCCTTATGATCCTTCGAAATGGTAACGTCGATGGTATAAATGTATTTAATCTCATCCTTTTTTCTGGCATCAATGGACTTTTTGATGATGGAATATTGTGCGATTTTATTAGAAGGTATTTTTAATGTCTTAGCAAGAGCATTTAATAAATCCTCCACCGAATGTCTGATAGATAATTTTAATTGTGCTATTCTGATCATTTTTCAGTCCCTAATCTTCCTCATGCTTAATTCATAGTATATACTTGCCAAATTCAAAATCGGTATTACTTGATACCAATAATAAAGTTTCTGTTCAGTACCCATGTGTCATTCGTTTTTATGAATTCTGTTTCTTGATTTCATTGTATTTATTTTGATTACATTTCTTATGTGAACAAGTTCGCAAATAACCATAGTGTTATCGATCTATAATCAATCGTGTGTAATTACACACAATTTACATCCAGCTTCGCTCCTGCTGTAACTCCCGGCTGCAATACCTGCAAGATAACCGGAACTCCAAGCCCATTGGAGGTTATAACCCCCACAGGTACCGTCCACATCGAGAAGCTCTCCGGTAAGGTATAGATTTTTCGATAATTTTGATTCCATGGTGGCCTCATCTACTTCCTTTGTAGAGACACCTCCGGAACACACCTGAGCATTTTCAAAGGAGTTCGTATCGGTAATCGTCATACGAAATGCCTTGATCTGTTTGACTAAGTCTATAATTTCATGGTCTAATAGCTTTTTGGATTTATCCATAGGATCAAGCTTGGCTTCTTTGATTAAAATGTAGGTAAGCTTATGATTCAGTAAGCCTATCATCATTTCCTCTATGGATTTATCGGAATTTTGCTTAATTCTCTTGTGGATTATGGTTATAATTTCCTCCTTGGTAACCTCCGGAAGAAAATCAATCAGCAAATGAACCTTTTGCTTACAATCGAGTGCTTTAGCTGCAAAACGGCTGAGTTGCAGTATGGGAATCCCCGAAATCCCGTAATCGGTAAATATAATTTCTCCTGCCTCCGTGGAAAGAAGTTTGTCCTGTGCATAAACAGAAACCTTAGCACTCGTGCGTACGCCTGACAGAGTCTTCAGGAATTTATCCGAAGCCTTTAACTGTACCAGAGCAGGTAACGGCTTCACCAGGGAATGTCCCAGACTTTCAGCAAGACGATAACCGCTACCATCCGAACCTAATTTGGAAGAAGCACAGCCACCGGTAGATAGGATTAATTTCTCTGTATCATATTTTTTCTGCTTACTTTGACCGGACTTCTCTTTTGTCTTTTCTGTCGGGAGTTCTGTCTCTGTGATAATGGTGTATTTCGGCGCTTCTACTTTTACGGCTTTTTCACCGTATGCAAATTGTACACCCACGCGTTTGCACTCGAGCAACAATACCTCTACCACACTCGCTGCCTGTTCGGAATTTGGGTAAAGATAACCATCGCGTTCCTTCGGATAGATGCCGAGCTCTTCAAACAATGTAATGGTCTGATGAACATCAAAACGGGAGACCGCCTTCCAAGGAAAATCGTAGTTATCGGACCGGTAGCAATGCGGCTCCTGCAATAGGTTTGTAAAATTACATTTGCCGTTTCCGGTAGCCAGTATTTTTTTTCCGGCCCTATCTTTTTGTTCAAGTACCAGAACCGAACGTCCTGCTCTTCCGGCCGCTATTGCCGCCATTAGACCCGACGCACCTGCACCAATGATAATTACATCGAATTTCACAAAGAAACCTCCCATAAATGAACTCTTTTATGTTTGTTTCATTATATTTTACAACGGATTTTATTTCAAGCATTTCTTTCTAATCCAAGGATTTCTTTATCAGATTTTAATGAAACTTTTAGAATTGGACCGGGTTTATCCGCCTGATGTAATCAATAATATTAATTGATATTAATATTATTGGATATCCGATTCTGTTTGTATTTATAATAAGAAATATGGTATCCGAACCAAATAAATAGCAACAAAATAACCCACTACGGGAGCGATTGCCGCGGTGGGTATTTGTATCACTTGCTTTAGGAGACAATGGAATAAACAGAACTATCATTATAAGTTACCATAATTTTTCATATCAGCTGGAATAGCTCTCAAGCAGGCTGTAAAGTTCATCGAGACTATCTACATAAATACCCTTACTGAGTTCTATACGGTCCTTCTCCGGAAGATCCTTTGCTTCTATATGAGTATATTTGTATACGCTTTTTAAATCACTGTTATATACCACCACATAACCGCTTTTCACAACTACATAGAAACGGTAGGGTATCATATCCTCATTGTAGGTTTTCCGGATTACCAGTTTGTCCTCAGAAAAGGATAATAACTCATAAGAGAACAGACCCTTATTATATTCTGATAACGTCATATCCGCCATATAATTCTCCAAGTATTCAATCACACCTTCTCTGGTTAGTCCAACCAGATATCCCGGAGGATTTTGTTCTTGAGATTCCAGGGTATTCGTCTTCATATCATAGGTCTCAATAACATAGGTCGTCGTAGGAAGAACCATCTCGGATGCAGCTTTATCAACCGATTCACTGTCGTCATCATGATCGGCTACCGCAGCGGTCGGTACAGGATTATCCTGTAAATTTGCGAAATCAAGATTTCGTTCCACTGCATTTTTATTAAATTCACTTAAAGCACGTTTGTAGCTAAAATAATAACATGCACAAAACATGACGGAAAGACTAAGAAAACTAATTAGGTAAATATATGCCTTCTTGAGCTTCATAAAAAACCACTCCTTTGGCATATAGTATTCACCATATTTTTCTTATTTATACAATTACAGTAAACGAAGTTTTCTTAAAATGCGAATGATAGGACCGGGCAATGATTCCAGTTCTTCATCCTCTACCCCCTTCATGAAAAGAAGTAAAGTAAGATAGACTATAATTGAATTTAATATCGCTAGCAATGTAGACAGAGCATTGCTTCCTGTCCAAAGGTACAAGCCCTCATAGGTTAAAAATGCCACCACGCCCATCATTCCTGCACTTACCGTAGGAATCACAAAGGTTTTCATTATTTCTTGCTTGTAATCTAAGTATTTTTCAATGGATATCCAGTTCAGTATTGTCACAACCAGTGCGAAGGTAACATTGCCAATGACCAGAGCATAGGCACTGAGTGGAGTAAACATTAATAGTCCAAATACCAGAAGAATGTGTACGCCTAAGGATATGGCGGAATTGATTACCGGAATCTTAAGCTTATTTATCCCTTGTAAAATCGCTGAGGATACGGTAGATAATGCAAAGAATATGATTGCAATTGATCCTAAACGAAGGAAATTAGCGGAAAGCTGCCTGGAATCACCATAAATCAATTTTAGGATTGGAGAAGCCAAAACACCCATTCCCACGGCAGAAGGAATCGCAATAATCATATTAAATTTAATAGCGGAATGTACCTTCGAACGAATTGCTCCTTCCATACCACGTGCTTTTGCTGCTGATATACTGGTTACAATAGCAGCACCGATGGCGGACGCAACCGCAACGGGTACATTGGTTAGCAAGCGGTATTTCCCGCCATAGATTCCAATTAAGGTATCCCGGTCAACTGAGGTATATAATCTGGTTTGGGTAACATCCTTTAATACACTTTTATCAAAGCCGGTAACCTCTTTGGTTGCCATAATATGACCGAACAGGGAATTATCGATCACACCACTGAGCTGATATACGGTCTGACTTAAAATAATCGGTGTTATTGTAATAACCAACAGTTTAAAGATGCTTCCATAACTTTCTTTGTAAGGAGTAGTATCCTTTCGAAACTGCTTATTTAAAACGGGTTTATATAAAATAAAAACAAACAAAAGGAAAAACAAGCCCATAATCGCACCCACCAAGGTTCCGAGGGTTCCACCGGCTGCTCCGTATGCCGCTGCATTCAGATGTTCACTGTAATTTTTCATTAGAAGATACGATGCGACAACACTGACGATCGCATTCACAACCTGCTCTAAAACCTGTGAAAATGCAGTTGGCATCATGGTATTCTTTCCCTGATAAAAGCCGCGGAAAACACCCATGATGGCAAAAACAAAAATAGTCGGTGCCAATACCCGTATTGGTAAAGCCGCATTGTCACTGTTCGCTAAATATTCTGCAAAAAAATCCGCTCCAAAAAAAAGCGTCATCGTAGCAATAACACCGACTATGACCGCAAATACCATGGCACATAGGAAAACCCGATAAGAATTTCTATATTCTTTATTAATTCCACGTACGGCAACCAACTTTGCAACAGCAATCGGAAGACTATAGGAGGATAATATTAATGCTATGTTATAGATATCAAAGGAATAGTTGTAGGCTCCCATTCCATCATCACCTATGATACGATACATTGGAATGCGGTATAACAGACCGATGAGGCGTACCAATAGGGACGCTGCGGCCAGTATACTGCCCTGTACCAAAAAATGACTGTTTTTATTTTCAGACATGATGCTCTCCTTAATTCTCTTTCGTAAAGCGCTTACTTAAATTATGTCATTGATTAGGATGTAAGCACCCTGATAAATCCAAGATTAATTCAACTAATTAATTTTAACATCCTTCGTGCGATTGTCCGGAAAAATGGCTATATAAGTCTTTCCCGCATTGATTGTAAGTTCTTCTCCTGCTTCGTTATAATAACGCATAAAACCGGTAGACTCTTTCTTCTTCCAGGTAATCAGAATCATTTTCCCGTTTGTAATATAATAGCCGGAACCGGTAGCATCTTCAAAATCCATCGTCTGATAGTCATTACGATCGATATCCGACTCGTCGACAAACTGAACAATAACATTTTTAAAGGAAAGCTGAGTTCCGGTTACCGAATCAATATGAGGTCCTCCGAACTGGTAACGGTAATACAACTTGTCGGTAGAATTATATTCAAGGTATGGTTCATTGTAGCTGGAAAAGTCGATTGAAATTTTATTAACAGCCTGGCCTGTGGTTAAATCCGTATCTGTTTCATAAAAGGAATAATGAGGCTTGTAATCTTCCTTCCACTTTGTCTCATATTTCTTTTTTTCAATCCCCTTTAAAATTCTGTCAATGCTGGTAAATGCATTGTGAGGAGCCTTCAACGAATCATCCCGATAAAATACGATTGATTCCATACTGGATTCACCGTCTAAGTTATCGGTATCTAATTCCTTCAATTTTGCTTTTGCGTATTTTGTTTTTCCATAATGGATGTAGATGGCATCATATTCCTCGGCTATACTGACAAAATAATGCCTTGAACTTCTCATTGAACCGATACGGTCGCCGGTAAAATTCTGCCCTATTGCAAGGAGTCTCGTAATACCACCTTCTACCAAGGCTTCATATACAATATCTGCCTGACCGATACCGCTTTGATTTCTAACTGTTTTAAAATTGCTTAATTGAATTGCATAGGGACGATTTTTACCAAGTTCCTCGGTTAACCAGAGGCCAGTCAGGTAACTTCTCATCTCGCCCTCATGGGTCGGAGCTTCAATCACTTCCGGTACTTCTGTCACCGTAGGTTCTAAAGTAGGGGCCTGTGTTACCGCATTATTCTTCGGATCGTCTAAATCCTGTATTACCTCGTTATGATCCTTGGATTTGTCTCCTTTTCCGCATCCTGATACAATAATTGCAGCCGTAATCAGAAGTGTATATAATATAATTTTCTTCATTTTGATTCAACCCTTTCCTTACTGTGATACCCGGTCATTAACGTAAAATCTGTAGCAAGGTAAGAACCGCATTCTGCTTTTCTTCCATCAAAATACGGTCCTGTTCTTCCATATGATCATATCCAAACAAATGAAACATGCTGTGAGCTGTCAGAAATGCGATTTCTCTCTCCACAGAATGTCCATATTCTTCGGCTTGTAATACTGCCCGTTCCACTGATATTACGATATCGCCTAAAAGCAACTCCCCGGTTTCGGGGTGAAAGCTATCCATACATGATGTTTCAAGATCGGAAAAATCACTCGGCGTGTCATACTCAATCGCAGGAAACGATAAGACATCCGTCGGTGCATCGATATTTCGAAATTCCTTATTAATTTCTTGAATTTCCGTATTATTGGTCAGTAGGATATTTACCTCTACTTCGTAGGGACATTGTTCATAATCAAGACACGCCTCCACGACTTTCTTTTGTAATGCATCATAATCAAAGTTCAATTGTTGTTCTGCTTCATATTCAATCGTTATTGTCATAAAATTCTCCCGTTCATCCTAATGTATCTAGTGATTGAAATTCTCTCTGATAAAACTCCTTTAATTGCTTATAATCCTTCACTGATAAACCGGAGCTGTCAAAGGTACCTTTTTCCATGCGTAATTGAAAAATATTATCGATTACCTTATTCGGTGTGAATTTTGCATCTTCGGATTTTACTATGTATTCTATCGTGGATACTACATTATCCGAAAGCATTACGATAGCTGCTTCAACCGAGGTCGGTTTATCGAACTTAATGTTATGCTGTTTTAAAATAAGGATAAGCTCTTTCGGAAAAGCATATTCCTCGGCCAGTTTAAGACCTTCTTCTATATAATTTTTTCCATTCAGCTTACCGATTTCATGATAATAACCGCCTGCTTTTGCTAACATGGCATCAGCACCAATTTCCAGCGCAGCCCGATAGGATAAATCTCCAATCTTTAAGGAATGCTCATAAAGACTTTCAGAAAATACCTTCAACCTTTTTAATAGCAGATTGCCTTCTTCATTTAATAATTCATAGCTTGTCCTTGTTGGAATGGAACTTGCGGAAGGTGCCGCTTCCTCTGGGTGAGAATGAACCGGACACGTATTCACTGTTGTTGCCTGCTCCTTTTGTATCTCCATGTCCAAGGTTCCAATGTCCTTGTCCGTCGTATATTGATCTATATTGACGTCAGTGAGAGTATTTGACTTATTACTGCCATCTTTCATTTGTTCATTAGATGCTTTCTGTTTTACTACGAATCTATCATAGAAAAAGCATAATAAAAAGGCGGTAACGAGTACCGCAAAGATACTGAAAAATGATTTTAAATAATTGCTGTTTGCTTTTTCCTCCAACAGAAAATTATTGACAACAAAGGATATGGTAATATTCGTTGACAATAATATTACAGCGGCATAAATCGCAGAAGACTTTTGGCGTAAAGGTGTTGCTAATAAACTTAGTAATGCACCCATCAATAATAAATAAATTACCGTTTCCAACTGAATGGAATCGGAAATTCCAAGAATAAAGGTCAGATTAAATTGGAAAAACAGACCCAGTTTACTGTCAATCAGCATGGATACAATCAATCCGCCAATCATCCATACGGATATGATTTCCGGTTGATCAATTAACATCATGATTACGATGGAAATCATATAGCATACCGAGATTATGGTCTTTGATAGCTTTTTATTTAAAATTCCTTCTGCATTCCATCGAATATAAAAAGCAGATGCCGTTGTTAATATAAAGGTTAGAATCCCGATTTTATATAGTTCTATACTCGTATTTCTCGTGATTAACCCCGGTACAACGGCAATCACCATGGATATTACAGGTAAAAGATGAATGATAGTTAAGCTGCCGCCTTTTCCTTTCACAGCAATGCCATCAGGTTTTTGCTCTCTGTTACCTGCTTTCATAACGGTTACTCCTAATTTTCTCCGATTTATAATGATGAAGTTTCTTCTGTCTGTTTTGATCCGGTTTGGAATCAAAGTGCTTCATTTTCTCTTCATAACTATCATAAGCCTTAACAATTTTTTGCACCAGTGGATGTCTTACAACGTCCTGGCTGGTCAAATAAGAAAATCCGATATCCTCAATTTTATTTAAAACTTTAATTGCTACATCAAGTCCGGACTTTGTGCCGGTGGGTAAATCCTTTTGGGTTAGATCGCCGGTAATAACCACCTTGGAGCCGAACCCGATTCTGGTCAGGAACATTTTCATCTGGGCAGGTGTCGTATTCTGTGCCTCATCCAATATGATAAATGCATTGTCCAAGGTCCTACCTCTCATGTAGGCCAGCGGTGCAACCTCAATTAAGCCTTTTTCTGTATTTTTAATGTATGCATCAGGACCCATAATCTGGTATAAAGCATCATAAAGCGGCCTTAAGTAAGGATCAACTTTACTCTGAAGATCCCCCGGTAAAAAGCCCAGTTTTTCACCGGCTTCAATCGCCGGACGTGTTAAAATAATCTTACCTACTTCATCATTTTTAAAGGCTGTGATACCCATCGCCATCGCAAGATAGGTTTTTCCGGTACCCGCCGGACCAACTCCAAAAACAATCATCTTCTTACGAATTAAATCCACATAGGACTTCTGCCCGATGGTCTTAGGTTTGATCGGCTTCCCATTTATGGTATGGCAGATTAAATCTTTGTCGATTTCCACCACGGCTCTTTCCTTGTCCTCATAACTTAATGCTAACGTATAATTTACATTCTGCTCCGTTATACTGTTTCCACGCTTGGAAAGCTCTATAAGCTGCAAGAATACACTTTTTGCCTTTGCTACATCATCGGCGGCTCCGATTACTTTGATTTCTCCATTTCTTGCGATAATGGTCACATTTAATGTCTTCTCGATGATTTTAGCATAAGCATCAAATCCGCCAAAAACATTCTTTTCATGCTCTGCCGGTATATCAATGATTGTCTCCATTAAGCTCATCTTCTTGTTCGATCCTCCACTCACTCTCTTGTATGGTTCTATATTCCCAAGCTGGTTCCTCAGTAATGATCCGCCCCTTCGAACTACAAGAATTATTCTCTATTGTTATTTTAACATTATTCTCTGTAATTAAAACACCTTTTTCAATTAATCGGTCAAAATATCGTTTTAACCTGGCTTTCGCAATTGATGTGGCTTCATCCTCCGTATAGGTCTTCTTTTGTTCGATAAATTCACGAACGGAACGTGTACCGTAACAGAACGGAAGATAAAAAGTATTTGTTACATGAAGCGTATTTTCGTTTACAATTATATCATATTTATCATAGGAATATCTAGGATTATATAAAAATATTTTTCTTCCGAACAGGGTAATGTAATATCCTGTTTTATTATGATCGGTAAACTGTTTTTGTATGTAGTTCATGGAAAAAGAATCATGATAGTCATAAAAGGATTTACACATAATATCAGCGTCTGCTACCACCGGTGTAATACTTAAAATTTCATCAAAGTCACTTTTTACGGTTAGAAGGCCGGAAACTAAAATATCGCCTTTTTTCACCACATCCCCCGGTCTTACCAAGGGAGTACCTGCACGTGCAATAAGCTCTTTGACGATTAAATCCTTGGTAGCTACCATATGGCTCGGTGCTATGGCGATCTCCGCCGGTGCAGGCATATTAGTCTCTGTTAGCTTAATAATAAGCCTGGTGCCTTTTATTTCTGCCGATACCCAACCGATATCCTTATAGGCTAGACGGATATTTTCCTCTATCTCCTGACAGTCAATCTTCTTCTTTTGTATTCCCGTATAGATTTCATTTTTATTAAGAAATTTAAGCATAGCCTCCGGTGTATATTTTGATCCGCCCTGGATGTTAATATCCCAAATAAACAGTGACATGACATACACCAACAGAATACAGATTAATACTCCGGCAAAAAAGCCGCCTCGGTTTCGATACCGGTGCATCAGAAACGGAAAGCCGCTTCGTTTCGTAATCCTTGGAATCATACCCGTTTTCTTTGCGATCGGTCTAAGCTTTTTATAATTTTTAATGGAGATATTAAACTGATAATCTTCCTTCACACGCATTAAATTCCAGAGGTAGATCTTTTTATTACTGCACAGGTTAATAAACCGTTCCGGCGCTGTCCCTCGGATTCGAACACAAAGATATCCCCGCAGCCAGTTTAACAGTTTGCGTAGCATGTTTTAGCCTCCAAAAGCATTAAAATGTCCATCATTGGTAATAAATAGCTTGTATATATCCGGTAATACACATCTCATCTTCATAAAAATACTGGATATTTAGCTGCTTTCCTTCGATACAGATTCTGCAGGCTTTCGTCTGTACTTTCACCAGATTACCATTATATTCAATAATTCCTTTATAATTTTCCAGGCATATTTCATTTCTTCCTGTTGCTGTGATAATCGGAGCACCGGCCAGGATATCCGGTGGTAAGTGCAGATGGTTCGATAATTCCTCCAGATAAGTAGGTTTCTGATTGGGTTTTACTTTTTTGTCCGGCTCTAAACCTTGATATAGAGTCTTTTTTGAATTCTTCTTAAACTTGTTATGGGATGATTTTAAGTTGCCCTTCATGACAGCCCCCTTAAATCCTTTGCAGATACTGTTAATAATATATGATTTTTTTTGATTATGTAGACTATTCGAGAATATATTTATTGTCTTATGCTTGACATCTACTTAATTTTAACAACCGATCAGATTTGGAAACAATACTGCCCTCTTTACCCTCTTTGAAGCGGAAGGATCAAGAAAGGTGGTATTACTAATTTTGCGTTTGGTATAAAATCATAAAGAAAGAGCCAACAACCGCGTTTTCTTGACGGGTTATCGGCTCAGTGTCTGTGCGTCTGGCTTTGGATAACTGATTTTTGCAAGCCGGACACCATATCCACTCACCATCTTCCAAAAGGTGTCTCTGTTTGGTCCGGTGCAGTATAGGGAAGCCGGATACAAATACTCAACTTTTTATTATCGTATTGTGCGTTTATGTAACCTTTCATCTGCTCAACCAGCATCTTCGAAATAGAAAGTCCCAAGCCTGTTGAGTTCCGTGCTGCTTCAATGGTATAAAAGCGATTAAATAGTTTGCCCACATGAACCTCGTCCAGTCTGGATGCCATATTTGTAAATATTATGTCCCCTGTCTCGGAGAGGGTAATATCCAAATCGCCATCGCTGTATTTTAGAGCATTATTAAGAATGTTGCCGAAAACACGGGACATAGCGGTATAATCGAGTTGACGCACTATTTTATATTCAGGCATTTTGATCGTCGGTGTAATGCCTCGCTTTTTGAGTGCAGCATAATAAGCAGCAATACTTTCTTCCAAGACTCTATTCAAATTCACATCTTCAAGGTGCAAGTTTTCCGTTGTTGATGCAATAACTGAATAGCGTAATAATTCTTGCGTTAGTTGCTTTAATGCCTGTGTTCGGTTTTCAATAAAGGAAAGATACCGCGCCACAGTCTCGGATTTCTCTTCCTTTTCCAGCAAGTCCAGATAACCGCAGATAGCGGTAAGCGGGGTTCGTAAATCATGAGACATATTCGTTACAGCCTCTTTCAGTTCATGGTCACCACTTTGGAAACGCCTGCGCTCACTTCGCAGCAGCCGAAGTTCCTTATTGATACTGTCAGCGAGTTTGCTCATTGTGCTATCATTAGTTGAAATTGAAATTAAAGTATTGGTATCGTGCTCTAGCCGTTCTGTCATTCCATGGCGGATTTCGTCGGCAGTTTGATGAAGCATATAAATTTTTACCAGCAGCACACCAACTATGATTACAAGAAAAGCGCATATAACAACAAGCCAGAGCATAAGACCATCTCCCTTCCTATCTCAGATTTTTTCTTTTAAAAATGAAGATACCGGTAATCGTAGTTAGTGTTGTAATTATCAAGGAATACAACAGCATCCACAGAGGACGATCTACCTCCATGCTTGATATGATTATACTTTGGCCAGAAGGTAAAAAGTCTACAACGAACTCATAAATTGCTCGAATATTTCCACTGACATAATAGGGGTTAGGGTATTCCTCAGACAAGACTATCCCATTGTCCGTAGTTATAACAACTCCTCCGGAAGTCATTTTCGGTTCGCTGAGCTTATTGTAGCAATAACCTGCTAAAAGCAGGATCGCTAGAAATACAAGAAAAGCAACAGCGACGGCACTTGCTTTATTTTGGTTGAGCATGCTTGTCAGAGTATAGACGGAAACAAATGCGGTTATCATAAACATCGAAATAATCAGATATACCAAAATCATCATATTATTATCAAACCATCCAAACAAGGGTACTCCAATAGTCAATATGGCGAGTATGGATGAGGCGCTCATCACTAGTCCTGCCACTACACATACTGTCATATTAGACAGGTATATATTTTTTCGCGTATGTCCAATTATTATTTTGTTTCGGATCGTACCGTCACCGTAATCCGTCCCAACAAACAGACTTGTAAAAACAGCGCATAAACCGCCGGTAATAAGTGCGTACTTGAAAAAATACACATCTAAGGTGCGGACGTATTGCGGTACTTTCAATGTAGCCTGATGCTCTGTAATCAGAACCAGAGCAGTCCAAATAAACATGGCAGCAGTTCCAATCCAGAATACTTTATTTTTCCAAAGCCTTGCAAAATTTGCGGATAGCAACTTATTCATAATGAACACCTCCCACGAGACTGACATAATAGCTTTCCAGGCTTTCCTCCCGTTCCTGCATGGAAAGGACCTCACATTTTTCATTAGACAGAGCTACCGTAAGCTGAGTGATATTTACCTTTGCAAACACATCTGCCTGCGTATCGGAAAGTATTTTATATTCTATCTTCATTTCATCAAGTACACGCGTAAGAATCTTGGTATCGGAGACCTCCATGTGTACGCATTTTCTGTAAGCGGCTTCCAAATCCGCTGCACTGATCTCTTTTACCATGCGCCTGCTATCAATAAAACCGTAATGTGTTGCCAGCTTTGACAATTCATCAAGAATGTGGCTAGAGATTAATACGGTGATCTGTTGCTCACGGTTAAGCTTCAGTATAAGTTCGCGTACCTCAATGATGCCCTGTGGGTCAAGGCCATTTACAGGCTCGTCCAGCACCAGAAAATCAGGGTCCCCCGCAAGAGCTATGGCAATTCCCAATCTCTGCTTCATGCCAAGGGAAAAGTTCTTTGCTTTCTTTTTGCCTGTCTGCTCAAGTCCGACCGACTTCAATAGCTCCGATATACCGTCAAAAGACGGTAAACCGAGCACCCGATACTGTTCTTTCATATTTTCTTCCGCCGTCATATCCAAATAAATAGAGGGTGTTTCGACGACCGCACCCATTCTCCTGCGTGATTTCACAATTTCCTTTTTCTTACTACTAATTCCGTACAAGGTATATTCGCCGGAAGTTGGCGTTTGAAGTCCGCAAATCAGCCGTATTAAGGTTGTTTTTCCAGCACCATTTTTCCCTACAAAGCCGTAAATTGCTCCTTTCGGAACATGCATGGAAAACTTGTCCAATACTTTGAAGTGCCCGAAATGTTTGCTCAAAGCATCGGTTGTCAGAACATAATCCATAATTAAGTCTCCTTTTTGTTTGATGCCAGCATTCTATTATAAAACAGTAAAGAAACTGGTAAAGAAAACAGTAAAGAAATCGTATAGATTTATTCAACTTTTAATTTGAAGCCGATGCCCCATACCGCCTCAATGTATTCCTTGCCGCTTGCTTCACGCAGTTTTTTTCGTAAATTGCTAATATGTATTTTCAGAGAACTTTCAGTGCAATCTGGTGTGTCGTGGCTTATCCGGTCTAATAAAATGGATTTTGTGACTACCTGTGCAGGATTTTGCATAAGCAGTTTCAAGATTGCGTATTCTGTTCTAGTCAGTTTAGCCGTATTCTCTCCGACAGAAACATCGTGGGTTGCGTTATTTATTTGAATGTCATCAAAAGTTATGATAGCCTCATCCTCCGAGGCGAACGCCTTCCGAAGTTGAACTATAATTCTCGCAAGCAATTCTTTTATATCAAATGGTTTTGTAACATAATCCACCGCACCGCCAAGCAATAGGTCTACTTTATCATTTACATCTACCTTGGCACTGACAACTATAACGGGCATACCTTTTATTTTCGGAAGCACATCTTCACCAGAAAGTCCCGGTAACATTAAATCGAGCAGTACCAGGTCAGGCTTGTAAGAAGAAAGCACCCATAACGCCTCTGTCCCCGAATAAGAGCGGGATACCCGATAACCCTCCGAAGTAAGTACTTCTTCAAGCATATTTCCGATATGAATATCATCGTCGATAATCAATATGTGTTTCACTTTAAATTTCCTCCATATTCTTTTCGCCTGCCATCAATAACTAGCAAACATCTACTACATACAGTAAACCGTCTTTCAAGTGACATATCAATATTATATACGGACATACGAATAATAACAAGGTAACTCCCCAAATTGGTAATAAGGCTTTGAACAGAAATGACTAGTAAAGTCTAATAATTTATTTTCTGATTTATCCGAGTTATACTAAAATTTTATATGTTTGTTTAAATTTTAATTGTGATTTGATGAAATATCTATGCCATTCAAGCTATGTATTTAAGGATTTTTCCTTGATAATGATATGTTGGTGTTTATTCAAGAATTATAGAAAGATGAAAAAGTAAGGGAGTATGATAAAAATAATAAAAAACTTCCAATGAAGTTCATTGGAAGTCTCTTTCAATTAATTAATATTTACGTTTTCTGGCCGCCTCAGACTTTTTCTTACGTCTTACGCTTGGCTTCTCATAATGCTCCCTCTTACGGATCTCCTGCTGGATACCAGCTTTCGCACAGTTTCTTTTGAATCTGCGGAGAGCGCTGTCTAAGGTTTCATTGTCTTTTACAATTACATTTGACATAGTCTCACACCTAACCTCCCTC
>JARBTJ010000086.1 GCA_029240245.1 Herbinix sp. | reverse complement strand
TGTAATATAAAAGGATAGGTCAAGCTTCTGAAGCAGGAATTGATGTAGTTCCTTTAAGCTCTCAATGCATTCCTGTTCCCAAAGGGGAACTTCGTTTTTGTCCAGTACAAATAAATAGTGAATCAGCTCACCATCGCTTAGCGGATAATATTGAAATTGGTTATTCGTAAGCTCTGAAAATATATTATTTAGGACAAAACGAATAAAGCTGTTATAGGCCATATAATCATTATCAAAGAATTTGATATCTTCTTCCGTATAACTACGATAGAAGGATACGAGCGAAAAATGCTTGTTCTCAAAATCCAATTGGAAATACTCCATCGAATCCTCATCTACCAGATGACTGTTCACCGCTTTGAGCTTAGATAACAGGAACATCTCTCTGGAGCGTTCCAACTGCTTCGTTATATTATTTCTCATCGTGGTATTTTCTTTATTTAATCGAGTGTAGGCATCAATGATCATGGTAAATTCATTTTTGGAATTCATATTTTCCTTATTTGAAATTAAGTTGACCACATTGCGGACCGGCCGGTAATTGTGTTTTAATAACCAAAGGATTGAAATACTGCCAAGGAGTAATGAAATAATGGTGCTGGCGAAGGTAATAATTCTAATATAATTTGCTTTTCTCCAAAAATCGTTCTTGGGAACCAATACTGCATAGTACCAGCTCGTATTATCAGATTTTACATACGAAAGAATAAACGGCTTGCCATCAATTTGGATTGTTTCTGTACCTTTATTCCCTGAAGGTTTCAATGTATATGAGATAGAACTATCTGCAGGCTCCAGAACCTGCCCCTGATCATTCAGTATCATAAAGGTACCGGAGGAAATATCGGAAACACTGCGAATATGGCTATATGGAACGGAGACAAATATATTAGCAAGTATTTTACTGTTTGCGGTCAAAGGAACGGATCTTGCGAAAACTACGGAGTCCTCTCCAAAATTCCGGTAGCTCATATATGGAGAGATAAAAATGGCATCCCGATATAGCCCTCCCAGTTGACTATTCCAATCCCCTAAGTTGATAGAATTACCCTTCGAATTAAGCGTATCATATAAAAAGGAAAGCTTGTTTGCTGTTTTGGAATTAATTAAATATTGCTCACGTGGGAGATAGATGAGAATATCCAACGTAGGATTCGCTTGATAGTTTACATATAATCGATTTACAATAGATAACAGTTCGTAATTGAATTCCGGAGAATCACTTTTCAAGTTCAGTAAATTTTCAAAGCGGTCATTAAACAAGAAGGTGGTACTTGTGCTATCCATTGTTTTGATAATACTATCAATGTTATTTTGTATATTAGAAAGTAAGGTTTCGTTTGACTGATTGATTTCCTTAATCGCAAAGGAGTTGGAATAGGAAAATTGGAATAAGGAAGATATAATCGGTATTAAAAATATCAGGATATATGAAATAAGCCAGGAAATGAAAACGCTCCTATATTCTATTCTTTTTGTTTTTGTATTGCATCCAAACATGGAAGTACCTCCAAAGATAATTACGCGACGAGACTATGACTATATAATAATATCATATTTTGAAGAAAATCATAGGTAAGAAATAGGACAAGCAAGGTAAAATGGGGGACAAAAAGTCATATATTTATGAAAAGTGCCATATTTGCTTATGAAAGTAACTTTGTGGTTCTGTACAGCTATATAAAATTCAAGTACGGTATCATTGTGCTTGCAAGATGCACTCACAATGGTCTAACAGAAAAATATATTTGGAGGTAGTTTTATGAAGAAAAGCAGTAATAGGCGCAAAGTAGCAGCGCTGATGGTAACACTTGCCATGATGACATCTTTATTGGCAGGATGCTCAGGAAAAGAAACAACGTCTGACTCGAACAGCAGTAATTTACCAAGTCAGACCCCAGCAGCTCAAAATGGGCAGCAAAATGAGGTTTCCTCTACAGAAAGCACTGAGATTACATATCCTCTGCAAACAGATGAAACCTTAACAATCGCTCTTGGGTATGAAAGTCAGATATCCGCAAGCTACGAAAACTTTGGTGATACACCATATGCTAAGGCATTACAGGAAAAAACAGGTGTAAAGCTTGAGTTTCAGGTATTTGCGGATAGTAATGCATTGAATCTGATGTTTGCATCTGGAGAACTTCCGGATATTATTTTATGGGGCGCTACGGGATATCAGGGAGGGGCTCAGAAAGCAATTGATGATGGTATAATTTATCCTCTAAATGACTTAATTGATACAAATTCCCCGGATTTAGTAAAAACCTTAAATACGGATAAAGATTATTTAAAGGGAAGCATGACAGCAAACGGAGATTACATCGGATTTCCATTTATTAAAGGAGATTTGATGCTTCGCAGTACCTCAGGACTTATTATTCGTGATGACTGGGTTAAGGAATTGGGAATTGAGATTCCGCAGACTGCAGAGGATTTCTACCAAATGTTAAAGCTATTCAAAGAAAAAAAGGGAGCAACCGTTCCATTCTCTACTACCAGCTTCTGGGTTGATCAGCTTCTTGATTCCGGTTTGATTACCTCTGCCTTTGGTTTACCGAAGGCTACCTCCTATCAGAAGGATGGTAAAGTTCAGTTTGGTTTTGCACAACCGGAATTTAAAGCCGCTCTGGAATATCTTAATAAATTATATACCGAAGGGCTATTGGATCCGAATTATTCCACACTGGATAATGATACGATGAATGCTAATATGATGAATGGACAGTCCGGCGTAACGGTTGGTGCCCTAAACGGTGGTATCGGTAATTTTATCCGTACGATGAAGGACAAAGGCAAGTTCAGTGTGGCAGGTATCTCTTCTTTAGTAGCTAACAGTGGAGACAAACCGATGGCTGGATATTATGAATTTCCAATAACAGGTCTGTTTGCAACGATTTCCCCTTCCTGCAAAAATAAGGAGTTAGCAGCGCAGTTTTTGAATTATGCTTATACGGAGGAAGGAAGTTTATTAAACAACTTCGGTATTGAAGGCGAAAGTTATACAATGGTTGATAATAAGCCGGTCTTTACGGATATGATTACGAATAATCCGGAGGGTCTTACAATGCAGTTAGCATTAGCACCTTATGCCCGTTCCTGGTCTTCCGGCTGGTTTGTTCAGGATGTTGAATATCTAAAACAATATGCTGCATTACCTCAGCAACAGGCAGCACTTCAGGCCTGGTCAAATCATGACGGAAGCAAATTCGTAATTCCTCCGGTATCTATCAATACGGATGATGCATCGGAATATGCTACCATCATGAGTGATATTAATACCTATGTTGATGAAATGATAACAAAATATATTATGGGAGTAGAACCCCTCTCAACCTTTGATACGGATTATATTCCGACCCTAAATAACATGAATATTAACAGGGCAGTTGAAATTCTTCAGGCCGCATTAGACGAATTTAATTCCAGACAGTAGTTGTTTAGGAATAGATTTTAAAGAGTAGTTACGAAAAGGAAAGTGAAGACATATTTCCTATCTTGTCTGAAACTTTCCTTTTCAGTAGAAGGGATGTGATTTTATAACAATATTTAAATCCGCAGAAAATCGGAAGACAAGTTCGAATGATGCTTCATTTTTGATTTTAGTGAAAAAGGATATGAAAAGAAATTACGGGGCTTATCTGTTAGTTCTGCCGGTAATCTTATACTATATAATATTTGCTTATAAACCAATGTACGGTGCAATAATCGCTTTTAAGGATTTTTCCCCGGGGAGAGGAATCCTTGGAAGCCATTGGGCTGGTAATTATGGGTTTGAACATTTTATCAGCTTTTTTAATTCCTACTTTTTTGGAAGAACCCTAAAGAATACATTAGTAATCAGCCTTAGCTCTTTACTTTTCTCTTTTCCAGCACCGATTATTTTAGCCTTGCTGCTTAATGAAGTAAAAAATAAATTCTTTAAACGTGCGGTTCAGACGATTTCCTATATGCCTCATTTTATTTCCCTCGTTGTTGTCTGTAGTCTAATTAAGTTGTTTACGGCTGACACCGGGATTGTTACATATTTTTTATCAATGTTTGGCTATGATTCCGGCGCCATGCTATCTCACCCTGATTTATTTGTCCCCGTCTATGTTTTATCAGGCATCTGGCAGCATGTGGGCTGGGATAGCATTATATATCTGGCTGCTTTATCGGGGATCGACCAGTCTCTTTATGAGGCGGCTAAAATCGATGGAGCAAACAGGTGGAAGCAAATGATTTATATTACTTTACCGGGTATTTCAATCACAATTGTAATATTATTCATTTTAGCAATCGGCGGAATTATGAACGTAGGCTATGAGAAGATTATTCTGTTATACAATCCGGGAATCTATGAAACCTCAGATGTTATTTCAAGCTTTGTTTATCGGAAGGGTCTGCTTGAAAGTAACTGGAGCTTTAGTGCGGCAGTCGGTTTATTTAATTCAGTAATCAATTTCTTCATGGTCGTTGTTTTTAATAAACTCAGTAAAAAAATTAGTGGCATCAGTCTGTGGTAGAATGATAGAAGGAGGTATTCGATTGAAAAATATGAACTCTGGTGCTAAGGCAATTTCCGGAAAAAGTAGCCTGAAGGACTATTTAAGTGGATATAATCTTTTTAGTTATTTTAATTATATCTTTTTAACAATTATAGTACTCGTAACGATATATCCTGCTTACTATGTAATTGTGGCTTCAATCAGTGATCCTACTGAGCTTCAGAGGCATACTGGGTTATTGCTGGCACCGGTAGGTGAAATTACTTTTGCAGCATATAAACTGGTATTTAAGAACCCTATGGTTTTAAGTGGTTACATGAATACAATTTTTATTCTGGTCGTTGGAGTAACCATTAATCTTATCATGACGATTATTGGAGCTTACTTTTTATCGATTAAGAACGTTATGTTTAAAAAATATATTATGTTATTTATCATATTTACGATGTATTTCAGCGGAGGTATGATACCTGGATATTTGAATATCAGAGATCTTCATATGCTAGATTCTATCTGGTCCCTGATAATACCGGGGGCGTTAAGTACAACGAACCTGATCATCATGAGAACCGCATTTGTTTCAGTACCGGATAGTCTGGTAGAGGCTGCAAAAATTGATGGCGCCAATCACTTAAAGATCATGATGAAGGTTATGGTTCCGTTAACCAAGGCTACCTTAGCAGTTATGGTTCTCTATTATGGAGTTGGACATTGGAATTCCTGGTTCAGCGCATCCATTTATTTACGCAGTCCATCAAAGCTTCCTCTCCAGCTGGTGCTTCGTAATATTTTGCTGGCGAACCAATCCGGTGGAATGACCGGAGGTGTTGGTTTAGATGAGGTGTCTCAATTATCTGATTTAATTAAATATGCCTTGATTGTCGTATCTACCGCTCCAATATTAGTGATTTATCCGTTCCTTCAGAAGTTCTTTACAAAAGGTGTCATGATTGGTGCTGTAAAGGAATAGGCAACTACAATCTCGAAAAATGAATTGGGAAAGGTATGGCAGTAATATGCAGGAGACGAATTCGTATTATATAGATGAAAAAGAAAGTATTTCGTATTATTTAGGTGACAACACGAGACAGATTATAGAGGTGATTGCAAAACGGTATATCGGTGAGAATCCTCCTCTACCCTATGTTTTTCATGCATTTTCGAAAGCAGGATTTCATTGCGGCAGCGATGGTCGTTTTGATTTAAATCTATCCGACCGGCTTCCTGACGCCAGGTTGGGACAGGCTTCCTACCTTGCTGCCAGGCTTTGGAAAAGTGAAGCGGTGAATCAGGGCTTTCAAATCAGCTGTTATGGGCCGGTCAGGGTTTTCATGAACGGAGTTATGATTTTTCGCTCCTCGGTTGGGGAAGAGGTTAATGTCAAAAACAGTAAGCATTTTACCGCACCATGTGTGAAAGGTTGGAATGATATCGTTGTATACTGTCTTAAAACATCATCCGGGTTTGGCTGTAAGATGGGAGTTGCAGATGCCGGCTGGGCCTGGGCAAGCTTTGATACTCCCTTTGATGACAGGAAAGGCATGAAGGGTTTTATTTATTCGGAAACATTTGATTATGAGGGAGATGAGGCAATTCGGATACCCGTCATTACAGGAGCAGAGAAGGATACAAAATTAAACTGGTACCCTGCTTATCAATGGGAAGAGAAATTAGAAAAGAGTTATCCCTTAGAGCGGATATTTGGAAAAGGGTATTCCAAGGCAGCGTGGTGCTGGAGCTCCTTTACTACCTATGGTTGTAAGAAAGAATATAAAATCCGTGTAAAGAATGGCAGCAGTATTCAGTTGTGGATAGATGAAAAAATTCTTAAAGTGCCTGAGGATGGTAAGATATGCACTGTCGAATTGGACAGCAGCAGGCATGATATTCTTGTAAAAAGTATTTGTACGGACACCACGCCTTGGAACTATCATGTCGAGATAATACAGGATGGAGAAATACTGGATTACACTCTTCCCTATCCGGTGCAGGGGACCGCTTCGAAGTGGCTCTATCTTGAGACAAATCCGGAAGATAGCTCAGTACCTCAGGATATTACCACCATGTATAAACTCTTTAATCACAATGGGAAAAAGAGCTATTGGTGCTTGGATGCACCTGATATGATTGTGCGGCCTTATCTGGAGAATGACCTGTTCGGAAAATGGAATTATCCACTAGGAGTAACCCTCTATGGACTTTTACAGAGTGCAAGGATGCTGGCTTCCAAGGAAATGGAGAAGTATGTCCTGGCACATATCAATGAGTGTATCTCACTCTACGAGTAT
>JARBTJ010000040.1 GCA_029240245.1 Herbinix sp. | reverse complement strand
AGCAATTAACATTTTAAGAAAAACTGTATGATTTGGGAAGTAGGGATTTTCTCTACTTCCTATTTTATTCCTTTTGCCAATAATAATTATACTCTAACCGATTTGTTATATGTGCATATTTCACTCACATTAGAATTAAGATACAGGAAGCAGAACGACAGGTTAGTATTCGATAAATGTTTGATTCAGTTTAATAAATAGTTGTTTCAGTTTAATAATGGTTGATTCAATTTAATAGATAGTTGTTTCAGTTTAATAAATGATTGTTTCAGTTTAATAAATAGTTGTTTCAGTTTAATAAATAATTAATTCAGTTTATTAAATGATTGATTCAGTTTAATAAAAGGATTGATTTAATTCGAATAAAAGGATTGATCCGAAATCGAATCAATCCTTTTATTCTCATACCTATTATACATCCATAATTCTATTCATTATTTGCTCAAATGTTCGAGGCGTTCCGCCACCTGTTTCAACATATCGGTGTATTTATCAAGCTTTGCTCTTTCCTCAGCCAGCTTGCTTTCCGGTGCCTTGTTCACAAAATTCGGATTGGCAAGCATTGTATTAACACGCTTTAACTCACCCTCCAGGCGGTCCTTTTCCTTGGCTAGTCGTTCGATTTCCTTATCAATATCAACTAAATCTGCAAAAGGTATATAGATTACTGCACCGGCAATTACGGCAGACACTGCGTCCTCGGGGATTCCTGCCTTATCCTTCTGTACGACAACTTCACTGGCGTAACCTAAGGTAGCAAAGAATACCTTACTGTCGATTATGATGTCTCTCACCTTTTCACTGTCGGATACCACAATAACGGTAGCCTTTCTGCTCGGTGGTACATTCATTTCGGTACGTACGTTACGGATTCCCTTAACGGCTTCTTTAATGAGCTCCACTGCTTCCGTTTCCTTTGTGTATTCCAGTTTCTCATCATAAACCGGCCAATCAGAAATCATGATGGATTCTGCTGTTTTACTTCCCAACAATTCATGAAGTGTACAATAAATCTCTTCGGTTACAAACGGCATAAACGGATGGAGAAGCTTTAAGGAATTTACAAGTACCTGCTTTAATGTCCAAAGAGCTGCTGCCTTTGTCTCATCTGTTTCACTGTATAATCTCGGTTTTACCATCTCAATATACCAGTCACAGAATTCTTCCCAGATGAAATCATAGATTTTCTGTGCCGTAAGACCAAGCTCAAAATTTTCTAGGTTTTCTGATGCTTCTTTTACCAAAGTATTTGACTTTGAAAGAATCCACTTGTCTGCAAAGGTAAGAAGCTTTTCATCAATCGTTTCCTTGATTTCCGCCTTCTCTAGATTCATCATAATAAAACGGGAGGCATTCCATACCTTATTTGCAAAGTTTCTGCTGGCTTCTACTCTCTCCCAATAAAAACGCATATCATTTCCGGGTGCATTTCCGGTAATTAAGGTGAACCGGAGTGCGTCAGCTCCGTACTTATCAATGATTTCAAGAGGATCGATACCATTGCCTAAGGACTTACTCATCTTACGGCCTTGTGAATCTCTTACCAGCCCGTGCATTAAAACCTTACTGAACGGCTTCTCGCCCATATGGGCATAACCGGAAAAAATCATACGGATTACCCAGAAAAAAATGATATCGTAGCCGGTTACCAATACATCAGTCGGGTAGAAATAATCCAGATCCTCTGTCTTTGCCGGCCAGCCAAGGGTTGAAAACGGCCATAGTGCGGAGGAGAACCAGGTGTCTAGGGTGTCCTCATCCTGCTTTAATTGGGTATGGCCGCATTTTTCACAAGCACTCGGTGCGTCAAGGGTTACAATAACCTCACCACATTTTTCACAGTAATAAGCAGGAATTCTATGACCCCACCAGAGCTGTCTGGAAATACACCAGTCTCTGATATTATCCGTCCAGTTGAAATACGTTTTATTAAAGCGTTCCGGTACAATCTCTATCTCACCGGTTTTTACTGCTTCAACCGCAGGTTTAATCATCTCCTCCATTTTTACGAACCATTGTTGTTTGATTAAAGGCTCAACGGTGGTGTTGCATCTGTCATGGGTTCCAACATTATGAACATGATCTTCTACCTTAATTAAAAGCCCAAGTTCACCAAGCTCCTTTACCATCTGCTTACGTGCTTCATAACGGTCCATTCCTGCATATTTTCCGCCGTTCGCATTGATGGTCGCATCGTCATTCATTATATTAATTTCCGGAAGGTTGTGTCTCTTTCCTACTTCAAAATCATTCGGATCATGGGCAGGTGTAATCTTAACAACACCGGTACCAAATTCTCTGTCTACATATGCATCCGCAACGATCGGTATTTCTTTATATACTAGAGGAAGTAATACCATTTTGCCAATCAAATGCTGATATCTTTCATCTTCCGGATGAACGGCCACTGCCGTATCACCCAGCATGGTTTCCGGTCTTGTGGTCGCTACTTCAAGGTAGCCCTCCTCACCAACAAGCGGATATTTAATATGCCAAAAATGTCCAGCTTGCTCTTCATGATCAACTTCCGCATCGGATATGGAGGTCTGACATACCGGACACCAGTTAATGATTCTGGAGCCTTTATAGATATAGCCCTCGTTATAAAGCTTTACGAATACTTCATTTACTGCATGGGAGCAACCCTCATCCATGGTAAAGCGTTCTCTTTCCCAGTCACAGGAGGAGCCTAATTTCTTTAACTGCGATATAATTCGTCCACCGTATTCCTCTTTCCACTGCCAGGCTCTTTTTAAGAATCCCTCTCTTCCCAGGTCTTCTTTCTCAATCCCTTCTTTACGTAATTGCTCGATGATTTTTACTTCCGTTGCAATGCTGGCATGATCCGTTCCCGGTTGCCAAAGTGCATTATAGCCCTGCATTCTTTTAAAACGAATCAGGATATCCTGCATGGTATTATCCAGTGCGTGCCCCATGTGAAGCTGACCGGTGATGTTCGGCGGCGGGATCACAATGGTAAACGGTTTCTTGTTTTTATCGACTTCGGCATGGAAATACCTCTTATTCAGCCATTTTTCATACAATCTCTCCTCTATGTCCTTCGGGTCATAGGTTTTCGCAAGTTCTCTTTCCATCATTATCTTCCTTTCAAGGATATATTTAATTATTAATTAAATTAATTGGTTCGGTACTTCCTGTGAGTTAATTTATTTTTGGGTTCTTGTTTTGACAACCTCATAAAAATTTGGGTCCTTAATTACAGTATTGCCATGATTCAGGTACACATCAACCTCAAATAGGAAGTATTGCATTTGATGCAAATTTAACATCCATATGATAAGTTTACTTAGACAAAGTGTTAACTTGCTAACACTTTCGTGCTTTGGTGGATTGTGAAGCAATCAGTTTCCTAACCGAATGATGCACATCCTGCATGGAGTGCCTTTTTGTTCATAGAACACAATCACTCGTAGGAAATAAAAAAAGTCCTTCGCCGAAAAGGACGAAGAACCGTGGTACCACCTTTATTTATGACTTGCAAATCATTAGATTAAAAAAGACAAGTCATCTTAATTGCCTGTAACGGGACTTCCCGGTACTTCCTACACGCCGGTTTCATCGGTTTCAGAAATACTGTTCCGGAGCTACCTTCAATAAGCTTGCTTTAGACCACCTTTCAGCCGGTGAGCGGTCCTCTCTGATAAGCTACCCTTATCTAATCCTCTCCATCAATACATTTTTCAATATAAATAATAGTTATATACTATGCAAAGTTTTTATTTATGTCAAGTAGTTTTTTGAATCTTATATCGTTTCATCATCCGCTCTGCTTCCTCGAAAAGCTCCGGACTTAACTTCATAATTGACTGTATTGCACTCATGGCGTCTTCCTTTTGCTTTGCATTTAAATCGATCCGCTCCCTGAGCTTTTGCCTGCGAACATTGAGTCTATGTCTTACTTCTACCATTTCTTTACTATCCAGTATAGCACTTGGCTGATAGATCCAGATATCGGAATCTACAATACCGAATTTTTTTAATGTATGGATTAGTTCATTATTATAGAACTCCAAGAGCTCTGTATTACTCTGGTATCTTCTTGCCTCATCCTTCACCCTGACATACTCTTCCCAAATAAGCTTTAACTGTTCATAATTATCTACCATGTATTTGTTATAGATATAATCCAGGTAATTCCGATTATTAACCGATTTGATTTTAACTTTATTCATCAGCATAACTTCACGGCTTAGCTTCATCTGTACAATTTGAATGTCGTATTTATTTTTCCTGGCTTCCATGAAAATATATAAAGCGGAAGCCATACCCATCAAGACGGTAAGTAAAAAGGGAATCGTAAATCTAGAATCAGTATAATTGGTTAACACTGCGAACACGAGAAACAAAAGCACTACGACCACACAGGTTGTAATGGCTATTCCCTTTAAAAATGACTGCTTATTTATGATCTCATCCTTCTCCTCCGTCAGAGATTTTCTTTCCTTGTCCAGATGATTAATATCCTGTGTAATAACTACCTGATATTTTTCGCTTTCTTTTATTACAGGAAGGTCCTTGGGAATCTGTATCTCATATTGTTCGAATAAACGATAATGGCGGTCTGTCAGCTTTGAATCCTTCTTCTGGAATTTACTTCGTTCTATGCTTAAATTTATAATTTTTCTGGCAGCATCTTCAATAATTAACTTTTGTTCTGCCGGTATCATATCTATTCTCTGCATATCCGTCAGATAAGATGTTACCGCTTGATATTCGACCTTAGCTTCTTCCATCTGACGGTTACTTTCCACGATCAATTCGCAATTATCCTTGATATATCCAATACGATCATTTTGACTGCCTACACGGACGGAGCGCTTTCCTTCCTTCCCTTTTTCCCAGGAAACAGATTCATACTGCGTTGTTTCTACCTGATCGTTCTTATGCTTCTTTCGCGAAAATAAATTCCGTAATCCCATTCCATTTACCTCTCCTGTATCAGCCATTCTTACGTTTTTTCATCGTCATTCCTATTTTGTAGCAGGTATGAGCTATTCTAACCTTTTTCAAGGTCATCCTCCTATTTTGTAGCAGGTATCAGCCATCTTTTTGTTTCTCATCATTCAGTCATTCCTATTTATTAAACCGAACACAGCCCAACATTTCCCAAGCTATAGTTTCATCCACGCTTTCCCTAACCATCCCATTCCACAAATGCCACCTTGATAATTTCTACCCCATATTAGACAACCCATTACAATCAACTCTGCCGGATGGTTGCCTTCCAGGAATTTAACATCTCATCGGCCCGCCGGTAGAATTCGTTCATTCTTCCATCTGCCTTACACATCTTTAATTGATGAAGATCCGCCATTCCCTCACAGCAATTCGCTTCCTGTTCAAGCTTTACAAATTCATCCTCTATTCGTTCCGCCAGATCACTATTTACTTGATACTCTAAAGCTTTTTCTTCATATAAACGATCACCGCCGCTCAGTCTCACTGCACACAAAAACTGTCGCAGGCTTTCTTCCCTCTGGTTCCGCTCATAGGCCTGCAAAAAAAGTTCCGACGCCTCCTTAAGGTTCGATCTATGCACCTTCGCAACTGCCATATTATGAAGGATATCACCATACTCGACCATTGACAAAAGAGACGCATCCTTTGAATCAAGGATTTGTTCGTACTCACCTAAAGCATCCCCATATTGTCCTTCCTTCAGTAAATAATCAGCTTTCACCGCATTCCTGCGAATGGAGGGCATACCGATAATCTCCTCCAACAATTTTAGTAGCCCTTTAATCTCTTGTTCGGTGTAGTAATCCGTACTACACAAAATTACAGTAATTATAGTCTTTAAGTCTGCCTTCTGCTGCTTTAGGAGCTTTAATTTTTCTGCCCTGTCGGTAAGCTTTAATTCGCTTCCGATCCAATCGATCAGCGAATCTGTGATGATACTATTCTCAATCAGATAGACATGCTGATAAAGGTAAAAGCAGAGCTCTTCCATCGAATAGATTCGAATGCCGGTCGATGCAAATAGATACGGTCTTTTCGTCCTGGACCCGCTGCATAAAATCAGTTTACCCATACAATGCAACCCCTTTTCATACGATATCAAATGTATATTCCCAGGTTTGTTCCGTCGATTTATAAAAATCTCCGAAGCCCAAATCCGTTATCGTTATTTTAGCACTTGTTCTATTAATAAAGGTTAATTTAATTTCAAGTCTGGTCATCCGCTTCGGTCGTTCCGGTAAAGGTTTTATTGTTATTTTTTCACGGATAATTTCTCTTGTCATTATATTTTTAATAATAATTTCTAACTCAGCTTCCTCTTCGGGAATTACTTCGATACTACTATTTACCTCATACCATGGAAGTGCTGCTTCCGTCAAAAGCACTTCCTTTACCATTGCATCACAGTATACTTTAAGTCCCACTGAGGCTTGTATCATATCATCATTTAGCAGTACATAGTCGGATAGAGTTTGGTCCCCGGACATCTCCTTCGCAGCATAACATGCTCCTTTGGTATAAAGGTTCTGTCCAAGAAATACCCTTCTTCCGGCACAAAGTTTTTTTAAAACGCCCTCCGCCCAACCACCTTCAAAACCATTTCCGGTAAAATAAAGAGTTGAGATGCTTTGTCTATATAAAATAGTATTCACAATATTTTCAAGGGTATAGCTTAAGTTTAAATCCTTACGGTTTATCATAGTACAATTTAAGGTATCGGTAAATTCCCGCTTCGTTACACCCGCTATCATCGGTTTAGTTCTGCGGTTTATATTCATCTGATAATAATAAAAACCCGTTTCATTAAAATCAAACAGCCCCACATCATTCATCCATTGTGAACGATCCTGATTTAAAACATAATAAAGATAAGCTCCGGTATGGCTGATAACCATGGCCCGATCCTTTCCGATTCCAATCATATCTAAGGCATGATAAATCCCATCAACAATTACAGGTTCGGTTTCCCGTAATGTAATTACCAGTTTGGTTATCGGCTCGGTAGGAAAATAATTCTTTATCAGCATTAAGGATTTTCGAAGAAATTTTTCCAAAAGGGAAATCGCGGTAAAGTTCTGACCTAGGACCTCAATCTCCTCACCACGGCGTACCTTTTCCAGTAAATGATCGACTGCTTCCCCATCGCCCTTTCTAGCGCAGGCTTCTGCCTCATTCCCGCAAAGCCAGAGTCTGGTGTCTTTCCTGACGCAGATTACCGTAGGTATGAGGTAATGCTCATCCCCCTCCTTCGGTCCAATCGTGATTGGTTCGGAGGTTTTCTGGCTGAAACAGCTGATTTGTGAAACATCCTCGCCCAAATCATAACCAACAATTAACTTACGCGGCATATCCATCTGATGTTCTCCCCTTATCTAAGTTCATCCAACGGTAAAAAGCATTTGGACATCATATATTGTGATCTTACATAATGCTCCATCATATCAAGCAGGGTTTTTTCATCCTTCATTTCCAGGCTTAAGAGCATTAAATTAATCTGGTTATAGGTTGTTTCCTCTTCCTCTGTGATTTCGTGATTGCATTGCAGCTGAAGGCTCTCCGTAACCGTACTGTCCTCTGCAAACTCCTCTGTAATATAGTACTGCAGAATTTCATGATAAAACAATATAAATTCCTTTACATGGATTCCAAGAAAACTATTTTGCATCGGTTCTGTAACAAATTCCTCTGTCGTGTTGTCCCGAAGCAGTCGGTAGTGGATATAGACCCTCTTCTGTGGATCTGTTTTATATTCGGCATAGCATTTTTCTTCAATTTTTTCCGGTAGCTTAAAAATTTTAGCGTATTTTTTATATAACGGAAGAACGATCCCTTTTTTTACCAGGAGGTAGATATTGTATTCAATGAATTTTAAATCATTCTCCGATAATGCTTTGTTATCAATATTATGTTTCATATAAGCCAGCAGACAAACATCGTTTTCATCATAATTTAACTCCCTCTTCATAATTGGAAAGAGTTCATTATGGATCACGCGGTCATGAACTAAGTATTTATAAGCATTATAGGATAGAAATGCCCTTACCAGCTGATGGTTGGTTACTTCTTTATAATATTCGCTGAATATAATAAAGCTGTCTTGTACATAACTTTCTGCAAACAAGATCTGAATCAGTAAGCGTTCCTCCAGCCTGTGGGTAGGCAAATCAAAGCCCTTCGCCGCTTGCCATATATGAAACATCTCATTTGTGGAGCCATAATAATATTTCACCAAATACTTTAAGATAGCATCATCATACTTGCCCATTTTAAAAACATAATGGCACAGATGAAGCAGCAACTTCGTATTCTTTTTGTGGAGGTTAATCCAGGCAGAGCAAAGCTTTACCAGTCGATTCAACGCAACTAATTCATATCCATACTCCTCAAAGGCTTCCATGGCCTTATCATAAAAGGAACGGATAATCATATACTCCAGCAGCTTTTTCCGATCCTCCGGATTTACCTTTTTCATCTCTACTTGTCTTAAATACCCCTCTAATAGATCATGGTCATAATTCTCATAATAATAATCAATCAGAGTGTTTAGATCAGATGTATAATAATTTTCTTTTAGACCTTCTATAGCAAGTACCTTCTTACGAATCCTCATGGCCTTTTCATTGATAATCCTGTAGTTTTGGTAACGGTCAAATAAATTAAGCAATACCATAGGATGATTACAGTGGTCTGCTAAAAGCTTCTCAAACTCATCTGGAGACAGGAAGGACTGTAATCGGTATTCCGCCGATACAGCATATCGGTTTCCCGTAGAATCGATTAAAAATATCTCTGCATTTGAAGTATAGATATCAACCAGTGCTCTTCCATCGGTTAATACCTGATTCTCCTCTGCTTCCAATTCCCTGTGGATTACGGTTACTCCAACCATATTTCGATTTTCACATTCCAGCTCGTGTTTGTATATAACATACGGAAGATGTGACAGAGTCTCCGGACTGATTGCATTGTTAACTAGAAATTCGCGGTATAGAACCGCAAGATCAGCACTGATATGGTGCGCCTCCAGTTGTTTCATCGCAAATACTTCCATCTTTTTTTGGTAAGACCGATAAAAGGCTTCGTTTTTGTTTTTATTTATTATGATATTGGCGTAAAGGTACGACTTCTTTCTATCATTTAAATTGGAATTATAGATAAAATACAGAAGTACCTGGTCAGCCAAAGGTTCTTTATAAGTTTCCTTTATGGAATAAATGTAGTACTCATAAAGCTCTGTAATTCGCAGCTGGGCTTTCACACCAAGACTAAACCATTCAAAGTATTTCGGTGATTTTTTCAAGCCTTTGATTAACATACAGCAGATGGAGGACAGAATCTCCGTGGTCTGATATTCATCATACAGCTTCACCAGGCCGTGGTATAACATCGGATGGAAGGTTTTCTTTTTATTCGTAAGATAGGAATACTGTTGCGCCGTATCCTTCGAGATGATCCAATTACGTATCCCGAAATTAAGAATCTGAATTTCAAAATCACCCAATTCGCGCAGCTGATACGGTTCCTCATTATAAATGCAGACCGCCTCATAGTAAAGCATTGGGCTGTGGCAGCCATAATAAAACTGCTCTTTGATATCTTGTAGCTTAATACCCTTGTTTTTTTCGTATCTGGTATCCGTATAGAGTAAAAACCATAAAATTCTCCAGTCAAAATAACCATTCTCATAAAAATGGCGTATGGTCTCGGTTGCAGCTTTTATGGTTTCTTCATCCTTACGATATAATGCGTTCAAATAGATATAAGTACAGTAATCAACGGCTGATTCCTTTTGTAAAGCCATTTCTTCCTTCGCAAGATCAGATAACATTTTCTCAGCAGTCTGCTTATTGCCGGAAATGACAGCCAAATGTATCCGGACAAAGGTTTCCAAGCGATCTCCTTTGGCAGCCGGAAGCTGTTTTAACAAATCTTCACTGTCTTTGATATACTGTTCCAGATGAATCCGATTTAATCGGAAATTCAAATAGTTATCAAATAACCCAAACTCAATTCTCTGTCTCTGCTTTTTCAAAGAAGGTGTATATTCGGTTTCCCTGCGGGTCCTGCAGATTACCTCCACGAACAGGGTCTGGTGCACCGTTTTGATATATATCTTCCCGTAATTAACGCCCTTTTTCATGTTCTTGGGGTTTATTGTAAATCCTATTTGCTGGGAGTTACCGATAAAATGATCTGCCCAGACATATTTTTGCTCCAGTTGAAGAAACGCAGCATCTGTGCTTACTTTTATCTCTGCATATCCCCAGTGATCCTTGGTCAAAGTAACCTTGTCCACGATTTCACCGGCACCAACAAGGTATTCCAGCCTCGTTTTATCAATGCTGAGGCGGATCGTGGATTTTTTATGGATCGCAATCAGGAACTCTTCCAACGCCTGACTGGTTGAGATGCTTTTTCTTAAATTACGGTAAATTAATTGGTACTTTTCTTCATTATTTAAAAAGATGCGCTCAAAGTCTTCCGAGCGAAAAACCTTCTTGGCATCTGTCCAATCCATTCTTGCAAGATTGGTGAACTGGTATAAATCCTTCATCTTTCCTAAGGAGGAGAGGTAGTATGGTGCTTCTATCTGAACACAAAAAGGCAGAAGCTGTTCTCCGCAGTCACTGACGATCGTAATCTCACCGCGGATATATTCACCTTCCAGTAGATTCTGTGCATTAAATTGATACTGAGTGACATTCTCTATCCCTTGAAAGGTTTGATTTTGAAATGTCAACCATCGACTGGAGGAATACAGTACCCCTTTCATATGACGGCCGGCACTATTCGTAATCGTAAAACAGCCTTCCCATATTTTTCCGGCCTCTACGGTAAAAAGAATCTCCTCTTCGGTCAGGCAAATAAAAGGTAACTCGTATTCGAAAATCCCTTTCGATAAGCGTTCGATTTTATCCCTCAATTTATCACCCCAGGTTTTATTTTTAACAAGAGATCCCCGAAAACAGATAGACCGGTCTCTCCTGTGATAAACATTTGTCTTTCGGAAGCTTTATACCGAGCGACCGGAGCATACAGGCCAACCCTTCTTGCATATTCTTGCATTTTAGTGGAAATACGTTATAATAATTATAATGCAAGTGCAAGGAAAAATCTAGTATTTAATAGAAGAAGCATTTCATAGGAGGAAAACGCCGTATGATAAGACATTCCGATCATTTTCACGGAAGTGATTTAGAAACAATAGAGAAAGTATATGGTATCAAAAAGGAGAATATTGTAAGTTTCTCAGCCAATGTCAACCCTCTGGGTATCTCACCGAAATTAAAAGCCACCCTCTCCGAACGGATTGACGCCATCATGAGTTATCCGGACCGGGAATACACTACGCTGCGAAAGCGAATTGCAGAGTATGTGCATACCGAAATCGACAATGTGATCGTCGGCAATGGCTCTACCGAGCTTATCTCATTATTTATACAAATCAGACACCCGAAAAAGGCTTTAATCGTGGGACCAACCTATTCGGAATACGAGCGTGAGGTTTCCCTTGGAGGCGGCAGTACCCTTTATTATCGTTTGGAGGAAGAGAATAATTTTATCCTCGACATTCCCTCCCTTGATGCGGAATTAACCCCGGATGTAGAGCTGTTGGTTATCTGCAATCCCAACAACCCAACCTCCTCTGCCATCACCAGAAATGATATGCGTAAAATCCTGGATATCTGCAAGCAAAAAGGCATTTTTGTTATGGTTGACGAAACCTATGTAGAATTTACAGAGGATGTGCATAAGATTACCTCAGCACCACTCACCAATTATTATAATAACATCATCATCTTGCGTGGGATTTCAAAATTCTTTGCAGCTCCGGGCCTTCGCCTTGGCTATGCCATCTGCGGGAATCCCGATCTTGTCAAGGAAATGAACCAGCGGAAGAATCCCTGGACCATCAATAGTCTTGCGGCGATTGCAGGTGAAATCATGTTTACGGATGAAGAATATATTAAAACTACGAGAGCTTTAATTGCTAAGGAACGTAGCAGAATCTGTAAAATTCTAGCCGGCTGTAAGAATGTGCAGTATTATCCACCAACCGCGAACTTTATCCTCATAAAAATACTAAATGAGGAGGTAACCTCCATGGATCTATTTGAAGCTGCTATCCGCAAAGGCTTTATGATCCGTGACTGCTCCACCTTCCCCTTTTTAAACAATAAATTCATCCGCTTCTGCTTCATGATGCCGGAGGTAAATGATGCACTGCTCGAGGTGCTGTTACAATCTGTCAACACAATAACTACAAAATAATCAATAACAACAGCCGGTATTCACAGAAGACAATTTTCTATGGTACCGGCTCGTCTTCTGCCCATACCCTTTCATATCTATCCTTGGATAGCCCTCTATAAGGAATCTGTTATCTTATCTGCATAAATGCATAGCATGCCAAATATGGTATTACGGATATTGAAATCAGGAACCGTTTTCCGTATATGGTTAGCAAAATCATCCATAATAGAAGCGAACAGCATAAATATAGAATTTGCTGGATTGATGAAATGATTTACAGCTTTACAAAAATTTTAGAATTTTCTAAACTCAGGATATTGACATGACTATATAACATGATATAATATCGAAATAATTAGGCACCTAACTAAATTTATAATGGAAGTAATCTTCCAGCCTAGATGGAGGATCTATGGAGAGAAATGAGATACAGCAATTGATTGAGTCCTATATGAGTGTAGGCAGATTAATTCATCAGCATTCCTATGATTCTATGGAAACGATGAAGCTATATCCAGGACAGCCGAAATTCCTTGTATTAATTAAGAAAAATGAGGGTGTGACTCAAAAGGAGCTGGCTGAAATGCACTTTGTTAAGCCTGCAACCATTACCGGTATGTTAAACAAGTTAGAAGCCAATCATTTTGTTTACCGTATACCCGATGAAACGGACAAACGCATCATGAGGGTCTATCTTACAGAGGAGGGACGTAATTTAGCAGAACAATCAGAAAAATTTATGCACTCATTAACTGAAATACTATTTGAAGGTTTTACCGAAGAGGACCGCAGTTGCTTTGTCCGGCTAACCAAGAAAATGCGGGATAATCTTCTTAACAAAGATAATAAACCTTCCCATGATATTTAATTTTAAAAAGAACTATTTTAGTTAATTGCGAAACGCATGATCTAACTAAATTGTTTCGTAATTGCTTTAAGAGAACTATTTAGCAGAAAGGAAGACCCTATGTTTAAGATTTTAAAGTTTTTAAAAAAATCGGTCTTTGCACTCATAATCGTAGCTCTGTTATTAATTATTCAGGCTCAATGTGATCTGGCATTGCCTACCTATACCTCAGATATCGTAAATACCGGTATCATGCAGGGGGGAATTAACACTACGATTCCGGAAGTCATACGTCAGTCTGAGATGGATCGGTTATTCCTATTTATGAATCATGAAGAAAAAGATACCGTACTTAGCCATTACACCTTACTTGATAAGGACAATTTCAGTGAAAAAAAATGGAACGGCTACCTAAAGAAATACCCGGAGTTAACTAACGAGGCACTTTATCTCTGGGATAATAATGGTGAAGAGATCTTAACCTCCACCATGTCTGCCCCGATGCTCTTGGTTTTTGGTATTGAAAGCGGTAGTAGTGCGGAATTTGAAGCTATGAAGCAAGCCGTGATTGCAGGAATGCCGGCAGGAACAGTAACCGGTGATCCTGATTTAATTACCCTGCTATCCATGCTCCCAGAGGAAGCAAAAGCTCAAATGGTAGCTCCGATGTTAACAGAGGTTAAAAAATCAACCGGCACTTTCACCACACAGGCCTCCGCTGCATTTATCAAATCTGAATATATTTCGATCGGTGTCGATGTTGATAAGAAGCAAACCGATTACATCATAACTGCCGGATTAAAAATGCTGGCTGTTGCTTTACTTGGTACGTTTGCATCTGTTTTGGTAACACTTTTTGCAGCCCGTATAGCAGCCAAAATGAGCCGTGACCTGCGTAATAATGTATTTCAAAAGGTTTTATCCTTTTCGAATGCTGAAATGGATCAGTTCTCAACCGCTTCGTTAATCACCCGGAGTACCAACGATATCCAGCAGGTTCAGATGCTAATGGTAATGATGATCCGTATCGTTATCTATTCACCGATTCTTGCTGTAGGCGGTATCTTAAAGGTACTTAACACAAACTCTTCTATGACCTGGACCTTAGGAGCAGGGGTAGGTGCTATATTTATGTTAATCCTTACACTTCTTGTTGTAGCCATGCCTAAGTTTAAAATGATGCAGAAGCTGGTAGACCGAATCAACCTGGTTATGAGGGAAATCCTTACCGGTTTACCGGTAATCCGTGCTTTTAGTACCGATAAGCATGAAAAAGAACGTTTTAACAAGGCTAATGTTGATGTAACCAAGAACAGTTTATTTGTAAGCCGCGTTATGGCATTATCCTTCCCTCTTTTAATGTTAATCATGAATCTGGTGGTTATCTTAATCATGTGGGTTGGTGCTGATAAAATCGATGCCGGTAATATGCAGATCGGTGATTTATTTGCATTTATCTCCTATACTATGCAAATTATTATGTCCTTCCTGATGCTTACCATGGTATCCATTGTCCTTCCGAGAGCAGCTGTAGCTGCAAAACGAATTGATGAGGTATTATCCGTATCCCCTTCCATTCACGATCCCGTAAAGGAGGATACACTCCAAGTGAAAAGCAAAGGAGTCGTGGCATTTAATAACGTAAATTTCCGATATCCAAATGCGGAAGAAGATGTATTATCCGATATTAGTTTCACAGCTATGCCCGGTGAAACCACCGCAATTATCGGAAGTACCGGCAGTGGTAAAACTACCCTGATCAATTTAATACCAAGATTTTATGATGTAACTCAGGGAAGTATAACAATTGATGGAATTAATATACAGAGCATAAAACAAAATACCCTCCGTAAAAAACTTGGTTTCGTACCGCAAAAGGGTGTCCTTTTCTCAGGAACAATCGAATCCAATATTAAGTTCAGTGATTCGGAAGCAAACGATGAGACTATGACACGTGCAGCCAGAATTGCCCAGGCATCGGAATTTATCGATGCGAAACCGGAAGGTTATCTGTCTCCTATTTCTCAGGGCGGTACTAACGTATCCGGTGGACAGAAGCAGCGATTGTCCATCGCCCGTGCAATTGCGAAGGATCCCGATGTCTATGTTTTTGATGACAGCTTTTCTGCTTTGGATTATAAGACCGATGCCACATTACGTAAAACTCTAAAGGAGGAATTATCCGACCGGACCATCATCATCGTAGCTCAGAGAATCAGCACGATCATGCACGCGGAACAAATTCTTGTACTGGATGATGGACGTATCGTGGGCAAGGGCACTCACAAAGAATTATTAAAGAATTGCGAAGTATATCAGCAGATTGCATCTTCCCAATTGTCAAAGGAGGAGTTGGAATATGAGTAAAGAAGAAATGAAGGGTAATAACACGCGTCCTGCGCAGGGCAGACGTATGATAGGCGGTCCCGGCGGAGGCCCAATGGGACACCCGGTTGAGAAGGCCAAGGATTTTAAAGGGGCGATGAAAAAGCTGGTTGCTTATCTGTCCGTGTACAAGATCGGCTTTCTGGTCATTGTATTATTTGCTATAGGCAGTACCGTCTTTACCGTAATCGGCCCCGATATTATGGGTGATGCAACCACGAAAATTGCCGAGGGTTTAATGAGCAAATTTAATAATGGCCCGGGCATAGATTTTAAGGCACTAGCTAAGATTTTCATTACCTTGATTATATTATATGGTATCAGTGCCGTATTTTCATTTGTACAAGGATTGCTAACCTCCGGCATAGCGAATAAGGTTTCCTACAAATTCCGTAAGGAAATTTCAGAGAAAATACACCGGATGCCAATGAATTATTTTGACACCATGAACCACGGGGAAATACTTTCCAGGGTTACCAACGATGTCGATACCCTTAACACCAGCTTAAATCAAAGTTTAGGCCAGTTAATAACTTCGGTGGTTCAGATCATCGGTGTATTTATCATGATGATTCGGATCAGCGTTCCTCTGACCTTATTGGCTTTAGTAATCATTCCGGTATCCGGTGTCATCATGGGATTTGTAATGAGTAAGTCCCAGAAATTCTTCCGGGAGCAACAGGAGTATTTAGGTCATGTCAACGGACAGGTAGAGGAAGTATTTGGTGGACATAACATAGTAAAGATTTTTAATAAGGAAGAAGATGCCTCGAAGGAATTTGATAAGTATAACGGAAAGCTGTATGAATCCGCCTGGAAATCCCAGTTCTTCTCGGGACTCATGTTTCCGATTATGGGTTTCATCGGCAACATAGGTTATGTCGGAGTATCCATCCTCGGTGGTTACCTTGCGATTAAGGGTAAAATAAAAATCGGTGAGATCCAATCCTTCTTCCAGTATATTCGTCTCTTCACTCAACCGATCGGCCAGCTTTCACAGGTAGCGAATATGTTCCAATCCACTGCTGCCGCAGCGGAACGAGTTTTCGAATTCCTGTCAGCCGAAGAGGAAGTTCCTACCGTAAAGAATCCGGTATCCGCAGAAGGCCTTGAGGGTAATGTAGAATTTAAGAATGTACATTTCGGTTATGACTCTGAGAAGACCATTATTAATGATTTTTCAGCCAAAGTATCTCAAGGTCAGAAAATCGCTATCGTTGGCCCGACCGGTGCAGGAAAGACGACCATTGTTAAGCTTCTCATGAGATTCTATGATATTAACAGCGGTGAAATATTAATTGACGGTCATAATATCAAGGATTTTGAGCGCGGTGAATTACGTAAAATGTTTGGTATGGTGCTTCAGGATACCTGGTTATTTAATGGTACGATAATGGATAATATCCGTTACAGTAAGCTAAATGCCACGGATGATGAGGTTATCAAGGCAGCAAAGGCAGCTCACGTTCACCACTTTATTTCGACGCTTCCGGATGGCTACAAAATGGTCTTAAACGAAGAAGCCAGCAATGTATCCCAGGGTCAAAAGCAGTTGTTAACCATAGCCCGAGCAATCCTTGCTGATCCCAAGATCTTGATCTTGGATGAGGCTACCAGCTCCGTGGATACCAGAACCGAAATCCTGATTCAAAAGGCAATGGACTCTCTGATGAAGGGAAGAACCAGCTTTATCATTGCCCATCGCTTATCCACCATTCGTGATGCCGATTTCATCCTTGTCATGAATGAAGGCGACATCGTAGAACAGGGTAACCATGAAGAATTATTGGCAAAAGGCGGGTTCTACGCAAACCTTTACAATTCTCAGTTTGATAGAACGGCATAAAATCTAAAATATCATAGAAAGCTGCTGCACAGTTACCTAACGGTATTGTCCGCAGCTTTTTTAATTGTTTGCTTCTTTTTATTTACATGATTATCCATTCTGTTATAATATAAGAAAAGGCGTTCTATATTACATACCGGCCATTGACCTTAAGCCTTACATCAAATAAATTCAAAGCGAGGAGCATTTATCATGAATATCACGGATATGAAGGAATATACCGAACGTATCAAGAATAATATAGGCACGATTATCATAGGAAAACAGGACACCATAGATCTTTTACTTACTGCAGTGATCGCAGGTGGTCATGTACTATTAGAGGATACGCCGGGTACCGGTAAAACCATGTTGGCGAAAGCCCTTGCTAGATCTCTTACTGCAGATTTTAACCGTATACAGTTTACACCGGATCTACTTCCCTCTGATATCACAGGCTTAAATGTATTCAACCAACAGAAATCTACCTTTGAATTTATCCCGGGACCGGTATTTACTAATGTACTGCTCGCGGATGAAATAAATCGAGCCACTCCCAGAACCCAGTCCAGTTTACTGGAATGTATGGAGGAGAAGCAGGTCACGGTCGACGGTAATACCCGAAAGCTAGCTGCACCTTTTTTCGTTATCGCCACTCAAAATCCGGTAGAAACTGCAGGTACTTATCCATTACCGGAAGCCCAGCTTGACCGGTTTATGATGCAGTTGTCCATGGGCTTTCCAACCGCTGAAGAGGAATTACAGATGATCGAGCGTTTTATCGCCGCCGATCCGTTAGAACAAATGAAGCCGGTTTGCTCCAAGGAAGACATCCTACATATGAAGGACGCCGCTAAAACAGTTTTCGTTCATCCTGCCATCCGGCAATATATAATCGATATCATACATGCCACCAGACGCAATCCATCGATTGCCTTAGGCGTAAGTCCCAGGGGTACTCTGGCATTTATTAAGGCGGCACAAGTTTATGCTGCCATTAAGGGACGCAGCTTTGTAACACCGGATGATGTGAAAGTGCTGGCTGTGCCGATTTTATCTCACAGACTGATCTTATTTTCCAGCATTTCAAGAGGAAGCAGCAGCACTGCCATCACGAAAGGTATTTTAGAATCCGTAACTGCACCCACGGAAGAATGGGATAAATAAATGAATATAGCTGAAAACAGGTGCTATCCTTAGCGATCGATGCCCAGAGAACACGGGCGTTTGTGTGATGTAATCATTTTCACACTGAGGTAAATGTACTAAGAATAAATGCACTCATATTCCAGGAACCCGGAGGCATATTATGACAATTATAGTTGCATTTTTATGTATTGGAGCGGTTTACCTACTCCAAAGCTTTATTTATAGTATCTACTGGGACAAAAACTTAAAGGTTGAATTACAATTTCAGACTTATGACCTGGTGGAGGGAGAAAAGAATCTTTTAAAGGAGGTCATCACCAATGCAAAACGTATTCCTCTGCCTATTTTGCATGTAAAATTTCGAACCTCACGAACCTTTCTATTTGATCAGGAGGAAAATTCGGCCGTTTCCGATTATTATTACCGTGATGATGTCTTTGCCATCGGCGGTAAGCAAATTGTGACGAGGCATTTAGCCTTCCTTTGCAGCAAAAGAGGCTGCTATATCATTAATGATGCCTGCATGATAGCCTCCGATTTACTTTTAAACAAAATTATGTACAGCCCTATTCCAACCGACACACTTTTTTATGTATATCCCAAGAAACTGGATATGTCAGAATTTGAGATACCCTATCAGTCCATCACCGGCCAGTACCTTTCTAAAGTGAAATTATTGGAGGACCCCTTTGAATTTCGGGGAATTCGCAAATATGAACCCTATGACAGCATAAAATCCATCAATTGGAAAAGCTCTGCCCGCAACAATACGCTCTTAGTAAATACTTTTTACCCGACCTCCTCAAAAGAGATTCGCATGATACTCAATTTGGATAAGCAGACACTGGCAACAGATGATGAAGTGATCGAAACTGCCATCCGAATCGCCAGTACCTTAGCAGGTCGTCTGCTCAGCGATCATCTCCCACTGAGCCTGGAAACCAACGCCTTTGATCTCTATACAAATACCCGCATCAGTATCGGCACAGGCTCCGGAAATCGGCATATTACTGCCATTGACCGATGCCTGGCTAGAATTGATTTAACAAAAAAACCCTCGGATTTTAAAAAGCTTTTGGTAAACATCCTGTCAGATCATCAAACGGATCATATTTATTATTTTATCATATCGAATTACCGTAAACCTGATCTTCTTACCATTTATTCCCATTTAAAAGAAAATAGAGTTCCCTGCTGTTTGATTATTCCGGAAAGCAAAACTGCCGAGCCTGTTGAATTATCACAGGATGATATGTACGCATGGGAGGTGTCGGAATGAACAAGAAAATCAGCACAGCGAATGATATCTGCTATATCCTTATGGAGATTTTGATGATGTCGGTAATCTATCTGGTGCTGCAGGGTATTGTATATAAAGGGAAGAACCTGCACTATCTCGGAATTCCTATTATCATTCTAATTGCCGCCTTTGACTATTACTTAAAAATTAAGTGCGAAAATTTTATTATATTTCTTACCGGTCATTTAATTTTTATTCCAGTTTTGTTATATACGGGACTGACAGACCTTGATAAAATATCTTTAGGCGCGCTATTGGTAATATTGCTGCTCGGCTCAGTGCAATATTGGAAAATCGAGATTCTGACCGAAAGAAAAAAACAACTTCACATGTCCTTGCTGTCTATCATTTTATTTATTGCTGCCGAAATTATCTGTATAGCTACGAAGTTAAATAATCTAGTTACAATCATTGCCTGCATGGGAATTGCATTTTTGCTTTTATATTATATAAGGACCTATTTCTCTAATATGTTAGTGTTCTTTTCTTTAAATGTTGATGCAAAGAATATTCCCTTTCAGAAAATATTTTTCATGAACAGCAGCTATAATTGCATGGTTATGCTTTTTTCCGTCCTGTTTATAATACTTGCATCAATTTTTAATGCAGGGAATCTACTGATCTATCTCTGGAATGGTTTAAAGTCTCTATTTGTTTCTGCGTTACGTTTATTAAGTACCAAGGATATCTCATATGATGTGGAACTACCGGAAAGTGAGGAAGAGCCTGAATTACCCTTACCTGATTTATTAGATGAACACTATGTCCCCAAGACAAATCCCATGCTTGATATGATTATTAAGATGTTATTACTGGTCAGTTTTATATGTATTCTATTACTAACCATCTTCCTGATATATCGAAGTTTAAAATTTTATCTGAAGCGTTATACTCCGAAGACAGGAATCATTGAATATACCGAAACCATAGATTCGATCAAAACAGAAAAGGAAGCAAAAAGGATATCTATAGCTTCGTTCTTCCAGAGAAAAACAAATAACCAAAAAATTCGTCGAATATATTATAATAGGATAAAGTACTTCCAAAAAAGTCTTGTGAACATAAATGCCAATGACACACCGGGTGAAATTAAAGAAAGAATTGAAGTCAAAACCGGCCATAATGTTCACATGCTTACCAAGCTATATGAACTGGCCCGTTATGGGGAGTCAGAATTAAGTAATGAATATGTCGAGAAGGCAAAAAAAGCAAAAGATTAAAATAAGGATGCAGATCCCCTGTCACATGATAGGCTTCCGCAAGGATATCAGGGCTAGGTTTGGCAAACAACCGGGAGAGCTAAAATTAGAGGACTTACTTTGAAGTAAGTCCTCTAATTTTAGTCTAAACTATTTTTCGTTCCTCGCTGCCTCTATTTGTTCAGCCAGGTCATTTAAATAAACCCAGCGGTCCATTTTTGCTTCAAGTGCCTTTTCTACTTCTTCCTTTTGCTTCATCAGTTCATTTAATTTAGAATATTCAGTGGCTGCTGCAGAGATTGCCTGCTCGGTTTCCTCTAATTTTTCCTCAAGCTTTGCGATATCAGCATCTATCGTATCATATTCTTTCTGTTCCTGATAACTGAACTTTAATTTATTACTCTTCTGCTTCCAAGTCGCAGTACTTGCCGAGTTCTTATCCTCCGCGGTATTATTCGTCTGGTTTACGACAGAGTTTTTCTCCTCCCGTGCCTTTCTTGTATCTTTGTAATCCGTAAAATTCCCCTCATACTGATGAATAAGTCCGTTTCCTTCAAAGGCAAAGATTCGTGTAGCTATCTTATCAAGAAAATACCGGTCATGGGATACCGTAACCACAATCCCAGGAAATGCGTCCAGATAATCCTCTAGGATGGTCAGTGTCTGAATATCAAGATCATTCGTCGGCTCATCCAATACCAGGACATTGGGTGCTTCCATAAGAATCTTCAAGAGATAAAGTCTTCTCTTTTCACCACCGGAAAGCTTTGCTATTTGTGTATATTGCATGGCACCGGTGAATAAGAATCGCTCACACATCTGGGAAGCGGTAGCCGTACCCTCTGAAGTCTGGATATATTCCGCGGTCTCCTTAATATAATCAATCACCTTAAGGCTTTCGTCCATATATTCATTTTCCTGTGAAAAGTAGCCTATCTTTATGGTGGTACCCATGTCTACTGTACCACTATCCGGTGCTGCCTTGCCGGTTAAAATATTTAATAAGGTAGATTTACCGCAGCCATTTGGTCCGATAATGCCGATACGGTCACCGGGCAGGAGAATATAGGTGAAGAACTTAATTATAATTTTATCATCGTAAGTTTTCGAGATACCATCCAACTCGATTGTCTTCTTTCCCATTCTTGAGGAAAGGGAATTGATTTCCACCTTGCTCTCCTCCTCGGTCATCTTACGGTCCCTTAGTTCCTCGAATCTTTGAATATGTGCTTTCTGCTTGGTGGAACGGGCTCTCGCGCCTCTTTGCATCCATTCCAACTCGATACGAAACAAACTCTTTGCCTTCCGCTCGGTTGCCTGCTGCATTTCCTCCCGCTGTGTCTTTAATTCAAGGAATTTCGAATAGTTTGCAGCATAGCTGTAAACGCTTCCTTTATCGATTTCTAAGATTTTATTCGTTACCTTGTCTAAGAAATATCGGTCATGGGTTACCATGATAAAGGCCCCACGGTATTTTGTAAGATATTCCTCCAACCATTCTGCCATCTCATTATCCAAATGGTTGGTAGGCTCATCGAGTATCAGTATTTCAGCCGGAGTGAGTAAAGTACGAACCAAAGCTACCCTCTTTTTCTGCCCGCCGGAAAGAATTTTCGGTGAAATCGAAGTGTCCTCAATACCCAGCTTATTTAACATGGCGTTTGCTTCACCCTCAAGATTACGATATTCCTCTTCTGCTTTCTGGTTCAAGACCACATTCTGCAAGATGGATAAATTGTCATCAAAGGCCGGAGACTGGGGCAAAAAACCAATTCGTAATTTTTTCCCACGAATCACATTCCCTTCATCCGGTTCTTCCATGCCTGCTATTATTTTAAGTAAGGTTGACTTTCCGGTGCCGTTAATACCAATCACACCGATCTTATCACCTTCGTTAATTCCGACGCTTACCTGATCAAAGAGCATACGCTCCGTATAGCTTTTACTCATGTTTTCTATGGTTAATAAATTCATTCGATTAAACCTCATTTTAATTTTTTGAACTGTATTCTTATAGTAGTTTATCGTAACATAAGGAATTTTAAAAGTCCAGTTAGAAAAAAATCGGTACAATCTGCTGACATCGTCCTGTTAAAAGTTATTTCACTGTAAAAAGTTATTTCATTTCTAATAGGTATTAAAATGATAAGTTAAAAGTTGATGTAGTATCAATCCTATAATATATGATAAACTAGAACATGCGTATAAATCATAAAAATAATTAAAATAATCGATTGAGGTGATAATTTGCAAAAACAGGAAGAAGTATTTAAGAAATTTACTAAGGATTTTTTGACAAGAGCGGATATTTATGGAGTACTGCTCATGGGCTCAGTAGCAGCCAACTGCGCTTCTGAAAATTCTGATTTGGACATTATGGTCTTATGCAATGAGAATAAGTTTGAAGTAAAGTATATTGACAATGTAATGGTCGAAATTATATATACTACATATGAAAGACGTTTAGAAAAACTTAATGAGAGCAGTATGGAGGTATATCATTTCCTACAGAGCAAGATTGAATATGATAATGGTTATTTTGCTGAGCTTATAAAGATTGCCAATAATAAGTATGAAAATTATGTTCCAACCGCTGACTATATTAAAACCGTAACTCACTGGCTTGAAAGCACGAGACTTAAGTTATCTTCTGCAATTAATCAAATGAATGGTATGAATCGTACGTTTTATGCTTCTACAAATGTGTGGAAAGTTCTTGAGGGAATCTGGATGGTAAATCGTAAGCCAATGCCACCATCGGCTTCTGTATTACGTTTTCATAAGGAGCTGTCAAAGAAACCATGTGAAAATTGGTTTGAAAAGTTATTTACAGGAAACGGAGTAGATGCTTTCTTCCTGCTTGAAATTATAGATTGGATATTACTTGAAGTATCAATTCTCTATTGAACTAGAACTAATCTGTGCTGAATTATGCTTTCATCATATGAAGTTAATCTTACATTATTCGATGTAACAAAGCTATCCATAAGCAGTAACATCCTTCTAACTTCAATATGCAGCTGATAAGAAAAAGGCTCTGTATTCATATAGAAATGCCGGATATCAATGGAATAACCGATGATCTGATCGGATGAAACCAATTTATCCGGCATTTCGTATTTATATTTTAGTAATTCTTAATTACAACATTTTCTTGCTTGTATCATTATATCACTGAAATAATCTCGTAGTTGTCACCTTTTCGTTATCTTCTAATAATCTCGTCTCTTCCGGGACCATTGGATACCATAGTAATCGGTACCTCCAATTCCTTTTCAATGAATTCGATGTATTTTCTGCAGTTTTCCGGTAAATCCTTATATTCACGGATTCCTCTGATTTCCTGCTTCCAGCCCGGAAGTTCTACATATACCGGCTTTGCCTTCGCAAGCTTAACGGTGGTCGGGAAGTCTTTTGTTACCTCTCCGTTGATTTCATAGCCGATACATACCGGAATTACATCCAGATAACCAAGTACATCAAGTACGGTAAGCGCAACCTCGGTCGCACCCTGCATTCTACAACCATAACGGGAGGCTACCATATCAACCCAGCCCATGCGTCTAGGTCTTCCGGTGGTAGCGCCATATTCGCCGCCGTCTCCGCCGCGTCTTCTAAGCTCGTCTGCTTCCTCTCCGAAGATCTCACTAACAAATTCACCTGCGCCAACCGCACTGGAATAAGCCTTTACAACTGCGATTACGTCTTTGATTTCAGCAGCAGGAATACCTGCACCGATTGCACCGTAAGCAGCTAAGGTGGAGGAAGAGGTAACCATCGGGTAAATACCGAAGTCCGGATCTTTTAGAGCACCAAGCTGTCCTTCTAAAAGAATGTTTTTGCCTGCCTTAATAGCATCGTAAAGATAGGCTGATACATCACATACGTAAGGTTCCACCACTCTTTTATATTCCATTAAAGTATTAAATAATTCATTCGGATCTATCGCCGGCTTATGATATAAATGCTCCAGAATAACGTTTTTCATTTCACAAACTCTTGCGATTTTATCCTTTAATAATTCTTCATCAAATAACTCAGATACCTGGAAGCCGATTTTAGCATATTTATCAGAATAAAACGGAGCAATTCCGGATTTGGTGGAGCCAAAGGACTTGCCTCCAAGTCTTTCTTCCTCATACTGATCAAATAATATATGATAGGGCATCATAATTTGAGCCCGGTCGGATACTTTAATATTCGGCATCGGAACGCCGCGGTCCACTAAGGATTTAATTTCTTTAAACAAATAAGGAATATTCAGCGCAACGCCATTACCAATGATGCTGGTGGTATGTTTATAAAATACTCCGGATGGAAGTAGATGAAGTGCAAACTTACCGTATTCGTTGATGATTGTATGTCCTGCGTTACTGCCTCCTTGAAAACGAACGATGATATCTGCTTCTTGTCCAAGCATATCTGTGATCTTACCTTTTCCTTCATCGCCCCAACAAGCGCCTACAATTGCTTTAACCATAATGAAATCCTCCTTGGATAAACTACTTATTTAGTTTCATAAGTAACATTTTTAGTATAACCAATTACTTCATAAGTATAATGTATGATTATACATAAGTAAAATCAATATTTATTATGTATTGCATAACTATAGGTTATAGAGAAATTAAAAGTTAATTTGTGGTAGTTTTGTACCACCATTTGCTATATAATTACGGTAATACATGCAACTTCTCACCTGCCAAAGAAAAGATAATGTTCAGACAATACCGCATCTCGAGGAAGTTGCCTTAGATACCTAAAAGGCAATTGCGAAACTCAAAATCTGTATTAATTGCGCACACAACATATGCTACTCCGGAGCGGAAGTTAAGCCCGTAGGAAACGCTTAAGCGGAGGAATAGTATGTGTTGTGTGTGCAATAGCAAAAACTATATTGTTTCGCAAACACCTATAGATACCTATCAAGAAAGGAGAGAACATGATGTGTGACATACATGCATTAGAAATGAACCAATCCGATTGGATTGTAGAAGCTGCCGGTCTTTTATTGGAGGCCTTTCCCCATAGCTGGCCTGACATGGTTGAAGCAATCGAAGAAATATATGAATGTCTGGAAAAGGATAAAATTGCTTTAGTCGCTTTGGAGAGTAATCAGGTAGTGGGATTTATCGGTGCTAAGCCTCAATACGGAATTACCGGCTGGGAATTGCACCCGCTGGTAGTGTCAAAAGAGTATCAAGGGAAAGAAATCGGAAGCCACTTAGTGAGGTCTTTGGAAGAACGGATTCTCTCCCGCGGTGGAGTTATGGTTTATCTGGGAACCGATGATGAATTTAAAGCAACCTCCCTATCAGAGGGTGATTTATTTGATAATACCTTCGAAAAAATTAAGGATATTAAAAATTATAAGCATCATCCCTATGAATTTTATCAAAAGCAAGGTTATAAAATTGTAGGTGTATTTCCGGACGCTAACGGTATCGGAAAACCCGATATTTGGATGGCAAAACGGATTAATAAAGGTCAATTTAACTGTCAAAGTACTTCTGAGGCAAAGCATTAAAGGAAATAGCGATACTTAATACCTTGATCTTATGTATTATAACTTTTAGGAATTTCAGGAGGTATCACTTTATATGAGAATTCATCATTTTGCCCTGTATACCAATGATTTAGAGAAAATAAAACACTTTTATGAAACTTATTTTAATGCATCCGCAAACAGCGGATATCATAATGTTATTACCGGACTCAAAACCTATTTTCTATCCTTTGAGGATGATACTCGCTTGGAAATCATGACAAGACCACAGATGGAATCGCAAAATAATGCTCCCGTACATCTGGGTTATATTCATCTGGCAATGAGTGTCGGAAACTCTGAGGCAGTGGATGATTTGACGGCTCGCTTAGAAAAGGACGGTTATACTATCCTAAGCCGGCCAAGAACCACCGGGGACGGGTATTATGAAAGCTGTATCCTTGACCCGGAGGGTAACCAGATTGAGCTATGTGCGTCAGAGAATGAATGAGGAGCACTATAAACGATCAATCACATACTTCATAGGAAAAGAGTTATCATAATTATAAAAGACAGACGAAAGGGACGAACCTTACCTCTGTCTTTTATTATGTACTATCAACGCACTATTAACCCTCATTCAAAAGCTCTTCAACAATCTCAGCGGCATCTTGCACATACATTCTGCAAGATGTATGAAATAATCCCCGTTCTCTTGCTGTTGGCATATCACAGCCCAAAAGTTCGCTGCAAAGAATGCTGTTATTACGCTTTGTAAACTCATCACAGAAGCATTGAACTGCCTGATAGGTTCTCTCATGGGATTCACTGTCAGAAGCATCTTTCTTACCATACTGTAATCCAATGGTCATGACTGCTCCTGATACCGCTCCGCAAACCTCCTGTTTTCTGGCTATCCCGCCGCCAAAGCCATTGGCAATCTTTAGTGCCGTATTTTGGTCCAACCCATACTGATCACAAAAGGCCCCTAATACCGATTGCGAACATGCAAAGCCTTGATCAAATAGTTCAATTGCATGATTTACTCTTTCCTTCATACTATTTCCCCCTCGTATAATATCTTTTAGATACATAAATGTACCTTGATAACTAGATTAATTTTGTTCAATAGGCTTTGTTAAACCCATGATATAATTGTCCTAGTGTCAATCAGGTAATAGTTCTTTTTCCCCTGTTGAACCAGTATTGGTTGCTTCATATTTAGTCTGTTCCCCTGACATGGAAGTTAGCTTCAAACCGGCTGGCTGTTTGCTTAAGTTCATGGACGACCATCTAGCAGTATGGTTTCGCATCTGTCCATCTTAGGCTGGATTCTTATATGCGAGGGTGTCGATGCTCCATGATCATGGGTTTTACCAAGCCGATTGAACACTCAAATCTAACTACGAAAGAAGGTGATTTTAT
>JARBTJ010000004.1 GCA_029240245.1 Herbinix sp. | reverse complement strand
TGACAACGTTTATACTCTCCCGAAAGGGTATACAATTATGAGCTTTGCCGATAAAAGCTTTGACGCTGATAAATATTTTGATGCGATTTGGAAGGGGTTTGAGAATAAACGTGAACGCACTGAAGCCGAAATGGAAAGCGTTAAAAATAGAGAAGGGTTTGACAAACCATATTTTGACCCTGATTTACGCATATTAGTTGTTGCTCCAAATGGAGACTATGCTGCCCATTGTGGGATGTGGTGTATTCCTGGTAGCGAGTATTCTTATGTCGAGCCTGTTTTCACTTTACCAGAATATCGTAAGTTGGGATTAGGCAAAGCTGCTGTTCTTGAAGGGGTAAATAGGTGTGGCAAACTCGGAGCAAAACATGCATATGTGCTTTCTTCACAGCAATTCTATTATAATATCGGTTTTTATCCTTACCAAGATGATATATGGTGGGTACATAAAAGATCCTAAACATTTAAAATTAAGCTTTTTAAGAGTATGAAAATAGCCCAATCGAAGCTTTATCGGTTGGGCTATGATTTATATGTAGTACCTGCTCAACTGTCCATCAGAAGCCTTACAGCAGCAGGTCCTGTCCTACTTGAGAGCATTAGATTCCGATTTCGTTGGGGCTATTACATCGTATAAAAAACTCACATCTAAATCTCAAAAAACTCTACCATATGATTCAAGCTTTCTGCGGTTTTCTTGTTTGCATTAGCCTGTTCTAAAACCTGTGTTGTCATATGGAAGATATTGTTCGATTTGTCTGCGATATCGGAGGAGCCCTTAGAGCCTTCCTCCGTTGCTAAAGCGACCTCTTCTACGGCCTGTTTGATATAATGAATGGATTCCGAAAGCTGAGAGGTGGAGGACTTAATATCATTTACCATGCTTTCCATAGTGCTCGCATCCTCGTAATACTGTTCACCTGTCTGTACCAGGACATCGTAGTCATGGATGACGGTGTTGTCAACGAAGCTTAAGAGCTGCTTGGAATCGGCCACCATATGTTCGACCGTTCCTGAAATCTGATGGGAGATCTCCTCAATTTTTGACACCGCATTCTTAGAATTTGTTGCCAGAGTTCGGATTTCATTGGCAACTACTGCAAAGCCTTTGCCCGCTTCTCCAGCTCTAGCGGATTCAATGGAAGCGTTCAGTGCCAATAAATTCGTCTGTGCGGTAATTGACAGGATAGTTTTTGATAGAGCTTTGATTTCATCAATTGCACCTGCTTTTTCAATGGAATGTCTCAGATTTTTATTTGTAGTATCATAGAGGTCGATTGCTGATTTCTGTGAGGATAAAGCTACCTCCTTTAACTTTTCCGCTCTTTTCTTGATTTCCATAGTGATAGATTGTCCGTGCTCGGCTTTATCAGCCATGTTGCCGATCTCTGTTTCAATTTCAAAAGCAGCTGCATTCATTTCCTGAGTAGATGCAACGGTTTCCTCCATACCTGCAGAGAGCTCCTCGGTAGTTGCGGAGATATCTTCTATATGGTTATAGACATTGTCTGCTCCTTCGGCCAGGATATTGGAAGAATTCCCAATATTGAGGGTTTCCTCCCTAATGGATGAAATTCTGCTGCTGATCTGATACTGCATATTGTGAAAGGACCTTGTAATATCACCCAATTCGTCCTTTCGGGCCATAAATTTTGATTGAAAGGTTATCTTAAAATTACCCTTTTCCAGTTGCTCTAGGTCATGCTTTATCCGTTGAAAGGCATTGGAGAGTACTTGTCCGATCAAATAAGTCAGAACAAAGGAGAAACAGAGTACAATACCCATGAAGCCCATTAAGGATACCATTTTATCGGATATCTTTTGGTCAATCACCTCGGAATAGATACCAACAAACCACATACCGACGGTAGCATCGTCTTTATTCTTTATAGGGAGATAATGAGTATCTGCCATGACGCCTTCGATTTCTGCACTGCCTATGTACTGTGTGTTGTTTTTGAGTACCGTATCGATAACTATGTCGGAGGCCTGCGTACCTATCTTGCGGTTTCCGTGAGCATCCTTCACAGTTGTGGAAATACGTGTATCCCAGGCAAAAATCGTTGCCAATATACCCGTATGCTCCGATATATTATCAACTACATTATAATTATCGTTTAATAAAGTATCACCTTTGAATAACTGATCACCTTCTAATCTCCAGTCACCCGGATACTGGCTTTCCAGTAGGGATAAACCTAGAACGGAATAATTATTAAGCTCGTCTAAGGTTTCCTCGTTTACTAACTGAGTGATTGAATTCTTGAAATAGAGACTGAATAATAAAATGACAACCAAATTAAAAAGATTCAAAGACAAAATAATTTTCCATTTAAGCTTCATCGCTTGCACCTAGCCCTTCTTGAATGTATAAGTGAGTATGTTAATATTTTATCACAATCAAGAACAAATGCATACGTATATAATTTATGAAAATGTAACCTATCTGGATAATAAATTAATAAAAATGGAGAAAGTAAGCCCAGGTGATAAATGAAATTGCTGTATTATATCGAATGCTATAAGGACACAGTGCATGTATTGAATATTCTAACTTTAAATAAAAAGAAAGTGTTCTCTGATTTACCCATGAAATCAAGGGAACACTTTCTCTAATTTGCCTATTTTAATCTGGATATATGTACACAGTATACATAGATGTTTTGTATTTTTTTTGCTTCTACGCCGTCAGCATGGATGATGGGTTGTGTTTCAGAGGGAGTAGTATAAATTTTGAAGATGATACCATCCTGATGTAGACGCATATTCCGTATGCTCTTGTACTTATAATCTTTTTTAGGTACCCCTATGTAATTAAATATAATGTCATAGGTATCCGGTTGGGTGAAGCATAGTAGAATATCTTCCTTGTCATACATGCCGATTATTTCCTTAGCTTCCTCAAAGGTCATATTCGTGCATTTAAACTCACCCTCATTAAATAAGGTATTCATGTTACTATTATCAAGCAGCAGTAATGGATTCTCAAACTTTTTTGTTGCCATGGTTTTGCTCCTTCCTGATATGGGTTGCCAATTCAGTCAATTCATAATAGTAAAATTCAAGTCATAATTTGTAAATGACGATTAATACCTCTTATTTCCATATTTAAGTATAGAATAAAGAAAGGTTGTTTGTCAATAGATGGAAAGGAATAAATAACCGGTTCAATATGTTAAGTCATGTACAAATTTTATACTTCGTAAGAAAAGTTTTATTCGGAACAAAAAAGATCCGCTGCGTTCACAGCGGATCTTTGAGTGATAAATTAAAATTTATTAATAGAACGTTTTACATAGGTGGTATGAAGAATCTCATGTGCTTTATGGCTGCCCGGTTTACCTAAATACTCATCATAAAGTAACTTGATGGAAGGATTTTCGTGGGACTTTCTGAGAGGCATCTCAGCATCCTGGTTATAAAGAGCTTTTGCACGAAGAGATCTGATATCATTAAAGTTTCTGAAGCTTGCCGGTACTCTCGGTTGTCCGCCGCCGTTTACACATCCGCCAGGACATCCCATAATCTCGATGAAGTGATAATTTGCCTCACCGGATTTTACTTTATCAAGAAGCTCTCTGGCATTGCTTAAACCGGAAGCTACCGCCACATTAATATCCATTCCGGCTACATGATAGGTTGCTTCTTTAATACCGTTCGTGCCTCTTACCTCTAAGAAATCAGGATTCGGTAGCTCCTTGCCGGTTAATACTTCAACTGCTGTTCTAAGCGCAGCTTCCATAACACCGCCGGTAGCACCGAAGATAACAGCTGCACCGGTGGATCTTCCAAGCGGATCATCAAAATCTTCATCCGGTAAGGATAAGAAGTTTAAGCCAACACGTTCAATCATTCTGGCAAGTTCACGGGTAGTGATAGAGATATCCACATCAGGTACTCCGGCTGCATTCTGATCATCTCTGCCAATCTCAAATTTCTTAGCAGTACATGGCATAACGCTTACCATAACAATTTTATTAGGGTCAATGCCCATTTTCTCAGCATAGAAGGTCTTTGTAATAGCACCAAACATCTGCTGAGGTGATTTACAGCTGGATAGGTTATCAAGCATATCCGGATAGTAGTGCTCGCAGTATTTAATCCATCCCGGTGAACAGGAGGTGATTAAAGGAAGTGCACCGCCATTATTGATACGGTCGAGTAATTCGGTTGCTTCTTCCATGATGGTTAAGTCAGCAGAGAAGTCAGTATCAAATACCTTATCAAAGCCTAAACGACGAAGTGCTGAAACCATCTTGCCCTGTACATTGGTTCCGATGGGAAGTCCGAAGGCTTCACCAAGTGCTGCTCGGACTGCAGGAGCAGTCTGTACAATTACATATTTATCAGGATCAGTTATTGCTGCAAATACATCATCAGTAAAGTCTTTTTCAGCAAGTGCACCGGTAGGGCATACAGCGATACATTGTCCACAGGATACACAGCTGGTCTCTGCTAACGGCATTTCAAAAGCGCAGGAAATATTTGTTCCAAAGCCACGCTCATTCGCTCCAATTACGCCTATGCCCTGTGTTGCGGCACAAACTGCGGAACAGCGTCTGCAAAGGATACATTTATTGTTATCACGATACATATGTGCTGCAGAAGTATCAACATCATAATGAGTGCGTTCACCTTCATAGAGGAGTTCGTTATCTACTTTAAGATCAGAACAAAGCTTCTGGAGTTCACATTTTCCGCTCTGTACACAGGATAAACATTTTCTGTCATGGTCGGAGAGGATTAATTCTAACGTTTTTTTACGGGAATTTAATACCTTCGGTGTATTTGTCCAAATTTCCATGCCCTCAGCAACGGGATACACACAGGAAGCTACAAGGCTTCTTGCACCCTTTACCTCAACAACACAGATACGGCAGGCACCGATTTCGTTGATTTCCTTTAAGAAACAAAGGGTAGGAATATCAATGTGAGCTAATCTGGCAGCTTCCAAAATTGTGGAACCCTTAGGTGCTTGGACCGGCATACCATTTATTTTTATATTAAATGTTTCCATGTTAACCTCCTTTAACATTATTTCTTAGAGATAGCGCCGAAACGGCATTTCTCCATACATGCGCCACACTTGAGACATTTACTCTGATCAATAATATGAGCTTCCTTAACCTTACCGGAAATTGCGCCGGAAGGACAGATTCTTGAACACAAGGTACAACCTTTGCAAGCCTCAGCATCAATAACATAGGACAGAAGTGCTTTACAAACGCCGGAAGGACATTTCTTATCAACAACATGAGCGATATATTCATCTCTAAAATAACGTAATGTTGATAATACCGGGTTAGGAGCAGTCTGACCGAGACCACAGAGAGCATTTTCCTTGATGTAATAGCAAAGCTCTTCCATCTTGTCAAGATCCTCCAAGGTTCCGTTACCGGTTGTGATCTTTTCCAACATTTCCTGAAGACGTTTGGTACCGATACGGCATGGGGTGCATTTACCGCAGGATTCATCAACAGTAAACTCCAGGAAGAATTTAGCGATATCCACCATACAGTTATCTTCATCCATTACGATAAGTCCGCCGGAACCCATCATAGAACCGATGCCGATTAAGTTGTCGTAATCGATCGGGATATCAAAATGTTCAGTAGGAATACAGCCGCCGGAAGGACCACCGGTCTGAGCTGCTTTAAACTTCTTGCCGTTCGGGATACCGCCACCGATTACATCAATTACTTCACGGAGGGTTGTTCCCATAGGAACTTCAACAAGACCTGTATTTCTGATTTTTCCGCCGAGCGCAAATACCTTAGTTCCTTTTGACTTCTCAGTACCCATGGAAGCAAACCATTCCGGGCCGTTCAAAATTATCTGAGGAATATTTGCGTAGGTTTCAACATTATTTAAAATGGTAGGTTTCATAAATAAACCTTTTTGTGCCGGGAACGGAGGACGCGGACGAGGTTCACCACGATTTCCTTCGATAGAGGTCATAAGAGCAGTTTCTTCACCACATACGAACGCTCCTGCGCCAAGTCGTAAATCAATATCAAAGTCAAAGCCTGTATTAAAGATATTTTTGCCAAGAAGACCATATTCTCTTGCCTGATTGATTGCTATCTTTAAACGATCAACAGCGATGGGGTATTCAGCACGAACATAAATGTAACCCTGGCTGGCGCCGATTGCATAACCTGCGATCGCCATTGCCTCTAATACTACGTGGGGGTCACCTTCTAATACGGAACGATCCATGAATGCACCCGGATCACCTTCGTCTGCGTTACAGCAAACATATTTTTGATCAGCATCATTTCCCTTTGCCAGTTTCCATTTTAAGCCGGTAGGGAAACCACCGCCGCCACGGCCGCGAAGACCACTGTCTAAGATGGATTGAATAACCTGGTCCGGTGTATTCTCAGTTAATACCTTGCCAAGTGCTTCATATCCGCTTGTGGCGATATATTCATCAATATTTTCCGGATTGATAACACCGCAGTTACGAAGTGCAATTCTATGTTGTTTCTTGTAGAAATCTGTTTCATTTAAGGAATTGAGACCTTCATCTTCCGCAGTTTCTTTATAGAGAAGACGGGTAACAATACGTCCTTTTAATAGATGCTCAGTTACTATTTCCGGAATATCTTCCGTGGTAACCAGGGTATAAAAGGTTGCTTCCGGATAGATAATCATAATCGGTCCTAAAGCACAAAGTCCGTGGCAGCCTGTCTGCACAACCGCAACTTCTTCGCTAAGACCATTCTTTTTAATTTCTGTCTGCAGTGCTTCGATGATCTTAGGACTTCCAGAGGAAGTACATCCGGTACCACCGCAAACCAATACGTGTGAACGATACATAGTGTGTCCTCCTTTGGGTTAGCCGATCATTTCGGCAATTGTATATTTTTTAACAATCTGACCTCTAATCAGATGATGCTCAACAACTTCAAGTGCTTTTTCGGCAGTCATCTTTACATAAGTTACTTTATCTTTACCTGGTTCCATAATCTCAACGATCGGTTCGTATTGGCATAATCCGATACATCCGGTTTGTGTTACTGCAACGTTAGTGAGTCCTTTTGCCTGAACTGCTTCGGAAAGTGTGTTCAGTACGGGTCTTGCACCGCTTGCAATACCGCAGGTAGCCATACCGACAACAACACGAATCTGGTCGCTACTCTCACTACGAAGCCCCATTTGGCCCTGCATCTTTTCCCTGATTGCTTTCAGCTCTTCTAGAGATTTCATGCTTATCCTCCTTAATAAAAAATAAAACATTTAGTGACTTATAAGGAGGATTTACCTCCTTAATAAAAATAAAACATTTAGTGACCTGATTTTAAACGTAATAACCATTATCAACTTCTTTTTGATTTTCGTCCAAATAATCCTTAATATATGCAGAGACCTGCGGTGCGTCCAACGGGACATCACCGAGTATACTGCGAAATTCCCTTGTGTCTAAATGAAATCTTTTTCCGTCATTCTCATAGGTATAAAGGAAATTAATGTGCGTATTTATAGTAATTAGTGTATAAATAGTACTATTCATATCACCTAATGGCATGCGGTCAATATGGGATAAACCAAAAACTGCTGTTACTTTTGTACCCTTTCCCACCGAGGACTCAATCGTAAAGCTACCGCCCGTATTTATTGCCGCTTGCTTAAAAAATGGGATGCCTAAGCCCACTCCCCTGGTAGTACGAGTCGTGAAGAAGGGGTCTTCCACTTTTGCTAACTGTTCTCCGGTCATACCACAGCCGTTATCGGTTATGATAATCATCAGATTATCCGATTCTCTATGTATCCGAATGAATATTTCGATGAAATCAGCCATTGCTCTTACTGAATTGTTAGCAACATCCAATACATTGAGGGATAGTTCAGTCATCATGTTATTTATATTTCGCTAAAATGCCGTCGATATCATCTACAGTAAGCTTACCATAAACATCTTCATTGACGGTGAGTACGGGTGCTAAGCCGCATGCTCCGATGCAACGACAGGATTCGAGTGAAAATTTACCGTCGGCCGTGCAATCGCCATCGCCGATACCAAGATTTTCTTGCAGTTTATTGAAAATATCACCTGATCCTTTTACATAGCATGCAGTTCCCAAACAAACGGAAACCTTAAATTTTCCTTTTGGATTTAATGAAAATTGAGAATAAAAAGTTACGATGCCGTAAACTTTCTCCAACGGAACGTTCATTTCGTTGGAAATTATGGATTGAACTTCTATCGGAAGATATCCATAAATATCTTGTGCCTTTTGCAATATCGGCATGAGAGCACCTTTGTCATCTTTATGATCAGCAATGACTTTTAATAACGCTGCTTCCTGCTCTTTTGTTCCAGCAAAGGGTACTGTATTTTTTTGAGAACCCATTGTAAAACCTCCTTGAATGAAATAGTTGCCACAAACAACGACATTATAGCATAAGTGTGTTAAAAAATCTACAAAAATTATCTACAACAATTATTATATTTAACTTAAGAGAAATATGCAACATGTATAATACAGGGAAAGGCCTTTCCAAAGCCTATTTTTACAGTATTGTCAAATGATTCCTACATTGAATTTTGTTATATAAAGTATTATAATGTATAATCATAAGTAGAATCACGCAATGTGTAGATGACACAGAAATATATAAAATTAGGGATAGAAATGCTTGGGAAAGGTGTATACAAGGTACCTATTATGGATGATAAAGACGCACTAATATCAGAACAATTATTAAAGACAGCACCCGGTGGAATAGCAAAACTGGCATTTGATGATGTAGTAACTATACTATATGCAACAGATACTTTTTACTCGTTAATTAAAAATGTCACAGATAAAGTTATTACTATGGCTCCGTTGGCATTACTTCGGATTGTGTATTCCGCTGATATTATTTATGTAACACAGCAGCTGGCGGCACAGAGACACCGTAAGGATAATATGATCAGTTTTAATTTCCGTACATTGCAACAGGATGGCAGCTTTAAGTGGGTGATGATTACCGGAAGCCGTACAAATGAGGTATTTCAGTCTGGAAGCAAGAATGTGCCGGTGTATTCCTGCATAGCCATGGATGTGACGGACCATATGTTGAAATATAAGAAAATAGAGCAACAAAACGACTATCACCGAACCATAACCGAGCTTTCAAAGGAATTGTACTTTGAATATGAGATAGCCAATGACACCTTAATTTTTTCAGAGCTGTTTCATGAAATATTCGGAAAAGAAGCTATCATGCCAAATTTCCGAAGCCGCCTGGAGCATACAAAAATAGTACATCCGGAGGAGCTGCCCGCCATTATCGGCATATTCAACAGTGTGATGAGCGGAAGAAAACAGGTCAGGTTTGAAGTACGGCTTGTTCCAAAAAATGGTATACCTAATTGGTATATCTGTAATGCCTCAATTATTTTTGATGATAACAAGAATCCCTATAAGGTGGTTGGAAAATTGGCAATCACGAATTCGTGTAAGAAAGAGGAGGATACTACTCCGATCAAGTCGGAATGGGATACTCTTACGAAGGTTTTAACAAAAGCATCTTCAGAAGCGTTGATAGCGGATGCGGTTATAAAGCAGGAGGCGGATGAATTATCAGCGCTCTTACTGTTGGATATAAAAAACTATAAAACATTGAATGAAATTCTAAAAACCATCCAAGGAGAGAATGTTTTGACAACCTTTGGTGGAATTCTAAAATCACATTTTCGGTCAACCGATATTATCGGAAGATTGGGAACAAGTGAATTTGTGGTTTATTTAAAAGGAATACGGGAGGATAAGAATGCCTATCAAAAAGCAGAGCTGATTTGTAAGGCGGTGGAGGATCTACATTCATACCGGTATTCGAAAAACGGATTGTCCGTCAGTATAGGAATTGCGTTTCGTCTGGGCAGGCAGAAGGACTATTCTACGTTGTTGGCAAATGCGCATACAGCATTGGCAATGGCTAAGAAGGTGTCTTCCAGTTCATTCGAAATTTATTATGAAACAGATATTTAGCAGATTTTTAATCAGGGAGAGGAGTCATATAGTATGACAATCGAGGACATAAAAGAAATTTTAGGAGCCAGATTTATTGTCGGAGATGAGTGGAAGAACAGGGAGGTACATACGGCCTGCGGTTCGGATATGATGAGCGATGTTCTTGCTTTCATGAAAGACCAGTCGGTATTGCTGACCGGATTATGTAACCTTCAGGTGATACGTACCGCTGAAATGATGGATATTGTGTGTATAGTTTTCGTACGGGGGAAAATGCCGGAGGACGCGATGATTGAAATGGCGAGAGAGAAGGAAATAGCTCTTCTTTCTACCGGTCACAGGATGTTTTCTGCTTGTGGGTTACTGTACGAAAAAGGCTTACGGGGAGGTCCGACATATCAATGAGTGACAAGATAAAAGTGTTTTATGAAGTTCCGGCAGATGACTTTACAAGAGCCGGAGAAGCTTCCAGTAATTTAAAGAGCATGTTAAAAAAGATGGGTATGAACCCTGAGACAGTACGTAAGGTAGCGATCGCAATGTATGAAGGGGAAATTAATATGGTTATTCATGCTTCCGGAGGAACGATTGATGTCACAGTTTCACAGGAAGAGATAGAAATGGTATTAAAGGATCAGGGGCCTGGGATTGCGGATATTGAGATGGCAATGAGAGCCGGTTATTCAACTGCACCGGATAAGGTAAGATCCTTGGGTTTTGGAGCAGGCATGGGACTGCCCAATATGAAGAAATATTCGGATGAGCTTAAAATTGAAAGTCAGGTAGGCATTGGGACAACGGTTACTATGAAGGTCAAAATCCAATGTTAAAGATTTAACATTGGCATTTACAAAGAATGGACTTATAATTACTTGAAGATAAATACTACATGGCACATTTTTAAGTATTTATGTATTCATTGGACGGTATACGTACATTCGAGGGGGTAGGGGAATGAGTAAGTTTTTTACTTCAGTTCATCTAAAAGAAGATTTATGTATGGGATGCATTAATTGTATAAAGCGTTGTCCGACGCAGGCCATTCGGGTGCGCAACGGTAAGGCTGTAATTACAAAAGAATTTTGCATTGATTGCGGAGAATGTATCCGTCTCTGCCCTCATCATGCAAAGGAAGCAACGTATGATTCACCTGAGATTATGAAGCGTTTTGAATATACGGTGGCGTTGCCGGCACCTTCTCTATATGGCCAGTTTAACCATTTGGATGATGTTAACATTGTACTTACAGCCCTGAAAAAAATGGGTTTTGATGATGTATATGAGGTAAGCGGGGCAGCAGAGATTGTTTCGGAAATGTCCCGTAAATATGTTGCGGAGCATAAAGAAAAGTGGCCAATTATCAGTACGGCCTGCCCATCGGTGGTTCGTTTGATTCAAGTTCGTTTCCCCAATCTGATTGAGCATTTGCTGCCGATATGTGCACCTGTGGATATTGCGGCAGCCACCGCCAGAAAACTAGCCATGGAAAAAACCGGACTTCCTGCAGAGAAGATCGGAATTATCTTTATTTCCCCCTGTCCGGCAAAGGTTACGGCAGTTAAGGCACCGATTGGTATTCAAAAAAGTGAAATAGATGCTGTTCTTGCCATGAAAGAGGTTTACCCAATTCTCCTTCCCCTTATGATGCAGAGCATTGACGATGTGGAGGAGCTTAGCATTTCGGGTAGAATCGGAATCGGGTGGGGTAGTACCGGAGGTGAGGCCGGAAGCTTACTATCGGAAAGTTATCTGGCTGCGGATGGAATTGAAAATGTAATTCGCGTGTTAGAGGATCTTGAGGACCAGAAATTTGACCAGTTGGAATTCATTGAACTGAATGCCTGCGCAGGAGGTTGTGTGGGCGGTGTACTAACAGTGGAGAACCCTTATGTAGCCAAGGTCAAATTAAAAAGACTGAGGAGATACCTTCCGGTTGCCTGCTCCCATCTGGAAAGCGGAGATGAAGAGAATCGAATCTGGACGGATGAAGTTAAATACGAACCGGTATTTAAGCTTGGTAATGATATGAAGGAAAGTATTACGAATATGTCACGCGTAGAGGAGTTCTGCGAGAAATTCCCAAGGCTTGACTGCGGGTCCTGCGGAGCACCCACCTGTAAAGCCCTGGCGGAAGATATCGTCCGCGGTGTGGCACATGAACAGGACTGCATACATATCCTTCGTGATTATATCCATAAGCTGTCGGATGAGTTATCAAAGCTGGATACTAAAAAATAACTAGAAGAAACAGTTACTTTCAATGTTTTATAATATTAGGAGGCTATGGACGATTGCTATTTACACATACCGGATAAAATAACTTCTGAATATTGTTCGGCTTATAACTTTATAGGAATAGTGACTTAATAATCTGAAAATAGAAGTTAATTTGTTTATTGTTTCAGGATAGATCTGATTAGGTTTCATGGAAGGGAGGGTTACCCGAATGAAAAAGATATTGTGCTTTGCTTTATTAATGAGTATCATGATGCTTACCTTAGTTTCTTGTAAGGATAAGTTCGATGAAATGAAAACGTACCCTGAATCTGAACCTGATATTATTGCAGGGGTAAAGGATGAGGTGTTTGAACTAAAGCTTTATGTTGATAAGAACATATTTAGAGAAGACGAATTAATTAAATGTCATGCGACACTTGAATATGTCGGCGAGGAAGAAAGCATAACCATTTATCACGGTAATCCGCTGCTTGGCTTTGGACTTAAGGATAATATCTATTTTGAAGGCGGTTATTCGACCTTTGATGAATTAATCAGTACGACCTTTTTCAAAGGGCAGCCGGTGTATTACGAGTATGTAAAAAGTGGCGGCTGGTCGGCAGAGGATCCTTACGTTGAATTTTATAAAGAATTTTATTCGGAAAGGGATTTAAGGCTCCCTACCGGTAGGTATGAGCTTTCCGCTATCATGAACGGCTCCTTTGATCAAGACGACATGTTGGGAACTTGGTATAATCAAGCAATATCCGTCATAATAACGGTAACCGATTAATCGCTTGGATAAGGATATTTCTATAATATATACACATAAAGGAGGAGATGAAGAGCCTCAGTGGTCAGCGAATCATTGACTCTTCATCAGCAAGCTATGACAATAACGGATTTAATTCAAAAGGGAGATTTTAAAATTCTTAATGAGGGTAATAATACCCATAACAGGATTACCGTGCCGTATTGCTGCGACCTGTTAAGTATCGCAATGGGAAAGATGCCGGCAGGCTCTGCATGGGTAACCGTAATGGGTAATATGAATACTCTGGCAGTGGCAGCACTTGCCGAGGCCGCCTGTATCATACTTGCGGAAGGTACTGACCTGGATGAACCATCTAAAAATAAGGCGAAGGAACAGGGGATTACCGTATTGAAAACGGAGCTGCCTATTTTCGATGCTGCACTGATGGTTTATCAATACTTGAATGCTTAGGATGTCATATGACCTTCATATCCATTCCTGCCTTTCTCCCTGCGGTGATGAAGATATGACTCCGGCCAATATTGTCGGTATGGCGGCACTCAAAAATCTGGAGGTTATTGCTGTAACGGATCACAATTCCTGTAAAAATTGTCCGGCAGTCCTAACCCTTGCCGAGGAACAGGGTATTGTGGCAATCCCCGGAATGGAGCTATGCACGGCAGAGGAGGTTCATGTACTCTGCCTCTTTGAAAGCTTAGACGATGCACTTCGTTTTGATGGCTTTGTAGCAGAAAAACTGTTGAAAATCCTAAATCGGGAAGAGATCTTCGGTAAACAGGAAATTGTTGATGCAGAGGATCGAAGGATTGGAATAGAATCCTATTTACTGGTCAATGCAACCGAGATTTCATTTGATCACCTGGACTTACTGATGCAAGAGTATCATGGTATCTACATTCCGGCTCACATTGATAAGACCTCCAATGGTTTGATATCTAATTTAGGCTTTATCCCACCGGAGTCAAAGTTTAGATGCGTTGAAGTGAAAAACAGTGAAAAAGCCGTTGAGCTTAAGGAAAAACACCCATATCTGTCTCAGTGTAATATCATAACCAATTCCGATGCCCATACCTTAGGTTTAATCCATGAACCGGAGCATTTTTTGTGTTCAGAGAGCCGGGATAGGAAGGATATAATCAAGGCATTAATGGATGTATGGAAGACCTAAGTTATTTCTAGTGATTGAGAATAATATCATTGTGAGGACAGAAAGCTCAGAAAACCCACATTTGGGCGAAGCTATTGTAATATGTAGAACTTATGTTATAATTACTGACTAAGAGATGTATTTGAGTGTACAGATACAGCCCCAAAGGTCAATTTTAATTTATTATATGAACAAAGGAGTTTTTATATGGATTTAGTAGATATCAGGGAATTGTACCGTAACAAGGAACAATATATCGGCAAAAAGGTGGAAGTAGGCGGCTGGGTAAGAAGTGTCAGAGATTCTAAGACCTTCGGTTTCATAGTATTAAACGATGGAACTTATTTTGAAACACTGCAGATTGTTTACCATGATGCCTTAGTAAATTTTATGGAAGTATCAAAGCTGAATGTAGGGTCTGCTATTATCGTAAAGGGTGAATTGGTGGCTACTCCGCAGGCAAAACAGCCATTTGAAATTCAGGCAGAGGAGATAATTGTGGAGGGAACCTCCACCGCAGATTATCCTCTTCAGAAAAAAAGACATACCTTGGAATACTTACGTACAATGACTCATTTAAGAGCGAGAACGAATACCTTCCAGGCGGTATTTCGCGTTCGGTCCTTAATTGCCTATGCAATTCATCAATACTTTCAAGACAGGGATTTCGTATATGTGCACACTCCGATTATTACGGGCAGTGACTGTGAAGGCGCCGGCGAAATGTTCCGAGTAACTACAATGGACATAGAAAACCCTCCGAGAAACGAAGACGGAAAGATGGATTACTCACAGGACTTCTTTGGTAAAGAAACAAGTCTTACGGTAAGTGGTCAGTTAAACGGCGAAACCTATGCAATGGCATTTAAGAATATTTATACCTTCGGACCTACCTTCCGTGCAGAAAACTCCAATACCACACGTCATGCGGCAGAGTTTTGGATGATCGAGCCGGAAATAGCATTTGCGGATTTAAAGGATGATATGGCAATGGCAGAAGGTATGTTAAAATACGTTATCCGTTATGTACTTGAACACGCACCGGAGGAAATGAGCTTCTTTAACCAGTTCATCGACCAGGGACTACTAGAGCGTCTGCAAGGTGTTGCTAACTCTGACTTTGGCCATGTAACTTACACCGAAGCCATCGAGATCCTACAGAAGAATAATGATAACTTTGATTATAAGGTATTCTGGGGCTGTGACCTTCAGACTGAACATGAAAGATATCTGACCGAACAGGTATTTAAAAAACCTGTCTTTGTTACCGATTACCCGAAGGAAATTAAAGCCTTCTATATGAAGCTGAATGAGGATAACAAGACCGTTGCTGCAATGGATTTATTGGTACCTGGTATCGGCGAAATCATTGGAGGAAGCCAGAGAGAAGACGATTACGAGAAGTTGGTTAAGAGAATGGGAGAATTAGGACTTAAGAAAGAAGATTATGAGTTCTATCTTGACTTAAGAAAATACGGTTCTGCCAGACATGCCGGTTTCGGACTCGGTTTTGAACGCTGCGTTATGTACCTGACCGGTATGGGCAACATCAGAGATGTTGTTCCATTCCCTAGAACTGTTAACAATTGCGATCTATAAAGGGTTGGACAGAAAACGTTCAGTTGATATAATTTTATAGCTTTATAGTACTATTTAATATAATTGATTTGATTAAAAAAGATCAGTGGGTGATACATAACCCCCTGGTCTTTTCTTATGTGCTTGCTAAAACTTTTATGAAGGCCATGGGAATAATCGGCCATGAAACTTTCCGCTAACTCGTTATTATGTGAATGTAAATGGTGCTTTTGACCTCATGGAAACTTAAAAACCTGAGGAACTTGTCTTTAGCGCTACTTCAGTTCGGACAGATTAATAAATAACTGGCATATCGAAAGTTTTATCTCCGCGATAAAATTTTATATATCATTTCTATAAAAGGAGTGGTATACTAATCAACAAAAAATGTAGTATTTTAAATTAATAGGTCGAAAAATAGCATTATTCCATAACATAATGAAGTTACATTTTTTTACCAATATGTAAATGGACTAATACATAGCGCCTATAAGAATCTTTTTCCTAGGAGGGATATCATGAAAAGTATTAAGACGAAGATGATAGTTATGATGGGTTTGCTACTGTCACTTATGTGTGTTGGGTTGGGAATAATATCCTACCAAAATGCAGAAAAGGCACTCACGGCACAGGTCAATGATAGTTTGATGGAATTAGCGAAGCAAGGAGCGAATAAAATATCAGCGCAAATAAATTCAACATTTAATTCTCTAGAAGCATTAGCAGCAATAGAGGTATTGAGAGATGCAAATGAAACGGATTACGTTCAAGCGGAGAGAATACTCCATAATGAAAAAAAGCGAAACGACTATCTGGAAATGGGCCTTGCGCGGCAGGATGGAGGAGTTATTGGCAGTGATATCAATGTTAAGGATGAGGACTACTTTCAAACAGCAATGGAGGGAGAAAATTATGTCTCAGACCCAATTGTAATTAAAGGAACGGATGATATTAAAATTTATTATGCAGTACCGATAAAAGATGAAAATCAAAAGGTAATCGGTGCTTTATATGCTGTTCGATATGGGTTGGATTTATGTGACATTACCAATGATATTACCTTTGGTAAATCGGGCAAGGCCTTCATGTTGAATCATGAAGGCACTACAATAGCGCATAGTAATACGGATCTGGTAAAAGCCCAAGATAATGATTTCGTAAATATAAAAAGCGATCCTAAGCTGGAATCTTTAGTTGACTTAGAACAGAAGATGATTAATTTAGAGACAGGTGTTGGAGAATACGAGTACAATGGCGTATATAAATATCTAGGATATACGCCGGTGGAAGGGACCAACTGGTCCTTAGCGATAGCAGCTCCAAAGGCTGAAATCTTTTCAAGATTGGAAGCAATGAGGAATTTCTTTCTGATATTCAGCGTTCTTTCTCTTATGATTGGTTTAGGAATCTTATATATTATAGTGAATAAACTTGTGACTCCAATTAAATATGCTTCCAAGCAGATGATGGTATTGTCTACCGGAGACTTTTCCAGTGAGGTTCCGCGAAAATTCCTGGTAATGAAAGATGAAATCGGTGATTTGGTAAAGGCAATGAATGAAATGCAACAATCGGTAAAGGAAGTTGTTCAAGGTGTTATAAAAGAGTCAAATCAAGTAGCGAATTCGGTTGTCAGTACGAATGATTTTATGCAGGAATTGACTTTTCAGATAGAAGAAGTATCTAGCACAACAGAAGAGTTATCAGCAGGGATGGAAGAAACAGCAGCATCTTCAGAAGAAATGAATGCATCAGCGTTGGAGATAGACGCTGCAATTGAAACGATTTCAGCAAAAGCGCAGGAAGGTGCTATAGCAGCAGGCGAAATCAGTTCGAGGGCCAAGAATATCAAGCAAAGTGCTATTAAGTCAGAAGCTGATGCACAAATTATAGTTGAACAAACTCAAGAAAAGCTTCAAAGCGCTATTAAACAATCCGAAGCAGTGAATAACGTAATTGTGCTATCTAAAACGATATTGCAAATAACCGAACAGACGAATTTATTAGCCTTAAATGCAGCTATTGAAGCAGCAAGAGCAGGAGAATCCGGAAAAGGATTTGCAGTTGTTGCAGATGAGATTAGAAAATTAGCTGAAAACTCGAAAACGGCTGCCAATAGTATTCAAGACTTTACAAAAACGGTCGTTGAGGCGGTAGAAAATCTGGCTATAAATTCTACAAATGTATTAGACTTCTTAGATAAGCAAGTTCTAAAAGATTATGCTTTACTTGTTAATATTTCTGATCAATACAATAAGGATGCTAAATTTGTAGATGATCTTGTTACTGATTTCAGTGCAACTGCAGAGGAATTATCTGCATCAGTCCAAGGAATGCTCAAAACGATAAATGAGGTTGCAATTGCCGCTAATGAAGGCGCAGAAGGAACTTCTATTATTGCGACCAAGTCCTCGACAGTGGTTGAAAAGGCGGACCAGGTAATGAAACAGGCGGTAACCTCAAAGACGAGTTCAGATAATCTGGTAATGCTTGTAAAGAAATTCACATTATAAACAGGTACATGGCAATACCCTTATATGCAGGAAGTACTCCATTATCGTCCTTGCCAACAGTTCCACTTTTTGTTCCTATTGAACTAATCGTTCCAGTTGAAATCGGGATTTGCTAATCCTAAACATATAGATTTAGACATAAAAAATGTTATCTCGGAAGGCTCATTATAGCTTTCTAAGATAACATTTTTTCAAACCTATGGTTTAGACTTTTCTATGTGATGGAAAGAATAGCATCAATGATTGGTCGGTTTAAATATAATATGTTTTACCCTGTCCAAAGAGAATAGCAGAACCAATCCGATTACACCGACAGATATGATTTCGCCGATCCCCACCGTAAGCATTAAAAATGGAATTGTATTAGGTGCATCATAGGCATAACGAAGAACCCAGGGGATGATAAGTGCATTAACGACGATCGGTGGAATAACTACGAGGTACTTGTTGCGTCTTAACTGATAGGAAAGGGTGGCGGCGATCAGGGTTGCCAGGGAACCGAATATAATATCCAGAATCGGTGTTCCCGGTGCTAACAGATTACTGATAAAACACCCTAAAAATACACCCGGTATGGCAGCAGGAGTAAAATAAGGAAGGATGGTCAGTGCTTCAGCTACTCGTACTTGAATCGGACCGTAGCTGGTAGCCTGAAAAATCAGTACCAGAACAACATAAATAGCTGCTATTACGGCAGCCTGCGTGATAAATAGAGTTTTTTTGTTCATATGAAATTCTCCTTTAGTTTTGTTTTACGTCAGGAAGGTTACGAACTGACGTGAGTTGATTGTGATAATCCCAGTATTTATAGGGGTTTACAACTTCTCTATTATAACATGAACAGCGCGGATGTCAAGAGTTGCCGTAAGGTTGACTCAACTTTGATAACCTAGTGGTTCTAGGTGATGAGGCGCAGGGATTTGCTTTAGCTAAGCAAGACTGGTTAATGAACTTTGCTGAAGCTATTAGAAATGTGGAAGTAAGCATGGAGGAGTAGATAAGGAATGAAAGTAAGTGAAGAAAGAAGAGCTACACAAAAGGTTGCAAAGAGGGGAGTGAAAGTTCATGGAATAATCATCGAAGTACTGGCTACAATTATTGTTATTGCTACAATTGCTCTTAGCTTTTACGCTTGCCGTAATATGCATTATGATGAAAAACCTCTAAAAAAAACATATAAAGTTGGATATGAAGAGAAACAAGTAACACTTGATGATGGAACCGTCCTTAATTTGGGAAGACTCAATTGAAGTAGTTACTTGTCAAAAGAACGGATGCAGCAATAATTGATTTGGTTACGTGAAAAGGCTAAAATAATTCCATGAGGCGAGAAGGGTTGTAGTACACGACATGTACACACTTTGCAGAAGTTAATAAAAAAAGCCGTTACATGAAGTTTGATTGTGTAACGGCTTTTTGTCTATAATTTATTGCGCCTTATATAGTGGTAAAATGTAGCAAATATGGGTTAGCTACAAGGATTTGTGCATTCTATTGATAATTCAACATTCATAAAAGCTTTTACAGGCAGTGCCCCTGCACCAAGGAATAATTGGTTTTCAGATACGGTTGGGGTTACGGATTCTACTTCGTTTTCTATAATTGATACTCCAACAAAGGAGCTGGAAATCAATAAAAAGGAGACATCTTTATGAATACTGCCACTTTGAGGTACTAATACGTTATTACAGGTTATAAGAATACGGAGAGGGCCAGTTATATCAATATCTAAAGGTACTTGCTCTTCTGTATTGGCAAAGGTAGCCACACAGTCACCAAAACTTGTAAATCTTACTGTAATGCCTCCCGGTATAAATAAATTATCAACAATATCAATTGTTACATTTGGAGATAAGTCTACGCTTGAAATCGTAAAACGATACATTGCTTTGTTTCCTTCTATCACACAGCATTTAACAGTAACTAATTGAACAACATTTAAATGAGTTGAACAATTAGCAGAGTCCTGGGTATTTAAAGCTGATGCGGTAGCTATATTGGTAACAACATAGTTCCCTGGGGCAGTAACACCTGTTATCTGAATTGTATAATTGATAATAATACCACCGCCTGCTTCAATTGTGCTTAAATTACCACTTATAAAAATTTGTCCAGCTGGACTGGTATTGACAGTTAGGGTTTCGGGAGTAACTGTAATAGAACCGACTTTAATATTAGTCGGAATTGTTATTACATCATTAAACTGCACATTATCTAAGGTGCCGTCACCAATATTATCAACAGATAAATGGTAATTTAATGTTGCTTGATTGTTAATAATAGTGTTTGAACACGTTTTAGTTAAGGATAGTTTGCCTTCCGGATTGCATTGTGGAACTTGAAAACAGTCGCAGTCAAATACATAAATGCTAGTAGCTGCTTTAACATTGATAGGTTGAATAGCGATTGGATAATCGCCTACAATTTCCAAGCGATATTCAACAGTAACACCCTTATCATAACGGTCATCAGTTTCGATTTTAACAAATTGAAAACCCGATGGAGCAGTACCAAAATTAGGGTCATTAGTTGTCAAGGTATAATCAACTGGGGTAAAGGTACCACAGCCGTCAATCTTTTCACTAACAATTAAAGTAGTTGCATTGATTAATTGGCAAATTGGTATAGCAATACCGCTGATTCCTCTGGCTGTAGTGCTGCAATCTGTCATAAATTTGTATGTCCAAAAGGATTGATTAAGACTTGGAACATACGCAGGATTGTTAACAACACTTCCGTCAGGAAGATTTTGACATGCAGGCTGTATAACAGATATGCCATTTTGAGGGCCGCAACAACAGAGTAGTGAGTAAGGGGTACAGGAGCAGGGTTCTGATGGAACTGCTTTTGAAATATTCTCCATATTGTTTACTAAAGCCAAATCGGTTTGGCTGCTTATTTCATTACAATTACATGGTTTATTTATTTTATACATGCTAACGTAATCCTCCCTATATTATATTTTTATAGTTTTATTTTATGCACAGGCTGCAAAAATGTTCGAATAATATACTTTATTGTAGAATTATCGCCATACTCTTCGTCATACATACTCAACCAGAGTCACTGAGAATGGTGTTATGCAACAGGACTTGAGATATTGCTAGGGCATTCACAGCTTTCGGTTACAATGGATTTATATAGTCATGTTATGCTTAAAGTCCAAAAGATAGATATATGGCTTATGTTATGTTATATTCTAATATATGGATATTGACGGGAGGGAAACGGAATGAAAACAGATCGTTTGTTGGAAATAATTATTTATCTATTAAATCATGAGAATGTGTCTGCAAAGAAGTTGGCAGAACATTTTAATGTTTCTGCCAGAACAATACAAAGAGATATGATAAGTATATCTCTTGCCGGTATTCCGGTTTATGCTGCCGGAGGAAAAAAAGGTGGCTATTCTATATTGCAGGAATACAAAATGAACAGTCAGAGTATGAAACCGGAGGAATATCAGCTTGCATTAAAGGCATTAAAAAGTTTAGCAACGTCATATTCGGATTATTCTCTGGACAGCTTAATTGAAAAATACAATACGCTTGCAGAAAAAAAGGACGGACAAGCAATATACTGGGATTTTGGGGTAACCAAAGAAAATAATATGGTTCAGGAATGGAATGCAGTACTAAAAAAGGCGATTGAGGAAAATCGAATTGTTAAATTCCGATACAGAAGTGCGAACGGTGAAGAAACCTGCAGAACAGGACAGCCCTTAGCAATCCATTATAAATGGTATGCATGGTATTTGTTTCTTTGGTCCTTTGATACACCCGAATACAGAACATGCAAGGTTGCGAGAATACAAGACTTAATCATTACTGATGATATCTCACAGGTTGACCATGGAAGTATAGAAGAACGGATGAAAGAATCGGAGCAGACCTATTATCGTACTTGTATATCTGTTGAGATCCATTTTTTTGAAGAAACGATAAGCCTAATGACAGAATATTTTCCTGATTGCAAAATAGAAAAAGTTGAGGAAAAGGAATATAAATTACATTTAAATGTACCGAAAAAAGAGAGACTATGGAAAGCTTTATTATTAAGCTTTGGTGATAAGGTATGGGTGGTATCACCTGCTGAATACAGAGATGAATTAATTCAAACGGCTCTAAAATTTTTGGATAATTACGACATATAGTTGTCGCAGGAACGTGATATACTTAAGAAAAAATGGAGGAAATGAAACGTGAATGCATTTATTAATGGATTATTAAGTACCCAAAAGAGTGATTTAATACCGGATGAATATGATTATTGGAAGGACTTAATTGGTGAATGGGAATTTGATTATTATGATGGTTATGATAAAAATGAGAAAAGGCATGTAAAAGGTGAATGGATATTTGCAAGGATTATGGAAGGAATAGGAATTCAGGATCTTTTCATTTGTCCATCAAGGGATACACGAGAAAGCAGCCCTCAACCGGACGGAGAATATGGTGTGGCAATAAGAATGTTTAATCCAAAAACCTTGGTATGGGATATGGTTTATACACATAGAGGTAGGATGACACGTTTGGAAGGTACGAAAGAAGAAGGGAAAGTTGTTTTAACGATGTTGGATAACCCTGCAAGTAAGTGGGTTTTCGCGGAAATATCGAAAGAAAAATTTCATTGGCAGAATATTACGGTTCTGAAAGATGGCTCATGGAAGATTAATTCAGATGTGTATGCAGTAAAGAAGAAATAATGTGAGAAACCGAAAGAAATATATTTATTTTCTAAAGAATAATAGAATAAATGATATACTCTCCGGAATATAAATCGTATAGGAGAGGTGTATCATAGATGAATTATATGTTGGAAATGCTAAAGTGGATTCAATCATTAAGAAATCCCGTGCTGGATCATGTGTTTACATCGATAACAATATTAGGCGAAGACTATTTTGCCATCGCAGTTTTATGCCTTATACTGTGGTGTGTAAATAAAAAGTACGGTTATGCGATCGGTTTTGCCTATCTGACTTCCTGGATATGCAATTTTTCCTTAAAAAATGCTTTTAAAGTACGCCGCCCTTTTATCATGGATAGGGACATCATTCCCATACGGCCTGAAACTGCCACGGGGTATTCCTTCCCAAGCGGGCATACCCAGGGTATAACGGCTTTAAGCACAGCCATCGCAACGATGTTTCGAAGAAAATGGATTTATACCGCAGGAATCATCATGGTGATACTGATGGCCATGTCCAGAATGTATCTGGGTGTTCATACTTTACCTGACGTAATCGTCGGTGCACTAGCCGGGTTTGCATGGGTATTTGGTGCCAATCTGGTATTCGGTTATGTCGAGAAGATAAAAAGAAAGGAAATACTCCTAATCCTGATTATTCCCATGGCATTAGGGATGTATTTCATACAGTCCTTTGATTATTATAAAATTGCCGGAACCTTCACCAGCTTTATTCTCGGATACCTGTTGGATTCCCGGTACATACATTATGAAGCTAAGGGTCTTATGTGGCAGAGGGCGGTTAAATTTGTCTTTGGTATGGCTGTTCTGATCGCTATTAAGACATTTGTGAAGAAGATTCTGGGAGAAACTCTTGTTACGGATTACATACGTTACTTTCTCATAGGCTTTTGGATAACCGTTGCCGCACCCTTCGTGTTTAGCAATATGTTTGGTGCAAAGAGCTTCCGGACAGCGGGTAAGGTTAACAATCTAAAGTAGACAGATACGGAAATTTATTTGATACTAGGATGAATTTACTGAGACAACAGCAGTTAAGACACTCCAGGTGGAGATTAACAGCAATTATTAAGATAATAAAGTTCGATCATAGTACAATAAAGGCTTATGGCATTCAGCTCCGATATATTTATGTAAGAGTGAACAACAATAGAGGAAGATAACGATATTCCAGTTATGTTATGAAAAATAAAATGGCTTAGATAAAATTTTTATCATTTCATAGGACGAAAAGACATACCTTATACTAAGATATGTAAAGAATGATAATAATTGAATTCTTTCTAAGGAGATGGGCAGATGGAATTTTTATCACGCTATGTTGTACTTATTGTTTTATTTATCTGTTTATGCTTAGGATACATCATTAAACATAGTATCCCAATGATACCGAACAGGTACATACCCCTAATAATGGCGATTGTCGGTACGATACTGAATGTTTGGATCAATGGATGGTCAATCACTCCGGAAATACTGCTGGGAGGCATGGCAAGCGGTCTGGCTAGTACGGGCACACATGAACTTGTCAGAAATATTGTTGGTAGAAATGAGACAGAGCAAGGTTTATAATATTAGAACTGTAAGTTACTGGTTTAATAAAATATGCTCCCTTAAGGCGACGGAACCAAAGTCACTCAAAAGGGAGCATGTGCTATGTTTATATCCACTGTGCCACCACAGGAACCACATATGGAATATAAGCTTACTGACTTACCAGATAAATGATGTTAACTTTCTTTCATATAAATTTTAGCAATTGCGAAACAATACAGTTTTTGCCATGGTTCACACAACAAAGAATATTTCTTCGGCAAGGAGTTACCATTGGGCTTAACTTCCGCGTAAATCAATAACGTAATTCACTTTATTCTTCTCCATTAAGAGCATGATATACTGCGACTTTGATGACATTACAGGAATAAGTGGCTCCGCTGATGGTATCAACCTCCAGGCTATTTTCTTCTACAATATCCTCAACGATGGCTTCTGCCGGCTTGCCCGTTCCACATTCGTGGGATAGTATTTTAATATCGGTAATGGTGTGATCTTTTACAGTAACCTCAACCGAAGCCTTTACGATATTCCCGTCTTCGCTGCCGGTATAAGTGCCATCTTCTATCGTACCCATATTGATGGCGGAAAAATTAAAATCGTTATAGGCAGAAGTATACTTTTCCATTATTACATTAAAAGATACAACGCCGGCTATGATTACAACAATTACAATTAATAAAGCGATAACCCATTTTTTGATTTTCATGGTTTTACTCCAATCGATAAAATATTCTTATTCTCTACATCTGAATCATAGGTGATAACAGTAATAAATCGTTATCGACTTCAATTTTATTCTTACTTCAGTTAATCGATAAAACTTAAATTTATATAAATTCAATTTATTCTTTAACACATTTTACAATCGGTGCAATGTATTTCTTATTCGTAAAATCCAGGGGATGGGTATAGCTTGCTAACATACCCTTTGCATCCGCGTCCGGATTCTTCATGCGTTTCAGCTTTATCTTCATCAGGGTCATCAGAAATTTATGGAAGGGGCTTAACCGGCTGTAATCAAAGCCGCCTCGGAGGTAAAAGAAATGAATCTTATCCAACATTACTGCAGGTATATTGGCTTTTCTGATTTCCTCTGTAGTAGCATTACGTACCGGTGTGGCTCCTACGGAAAATACAATCAGCTTCTTATCCTTAAGTATTCTATAATTTTTAGTGATTAATTTGATGCCGTTAATTCCGATGGCATACATACCCCCACCGTAGATGATAGTCTGATACTTAGCTAAATCAGAGGCTTTTACCTTTTCGCCTTCAAGTAAATCACATTTAAACTCCTCTGCTAGCCAATTAGCATAATTCTTGGTAAAGCCTGTTTTTGAGCGGTATACAACAGCTATATTATGATTCTGTGACATAATCTTTCTCCATCCCTTTCAATGCTTCCTTCATTGTTTGTAAAACCTTTATGGTAATATCGATATCCTCCTTCTTTAGGCCGGCAAATAATTTTTCCATAAAATCTGTACTTTTATGTTCATAGGCTTTCGAAAATTCATAGCTTTTTGGAGTGATTTTTATTCTTAAGCGTCTTGCATCGATTTCATCCTTACTGATTTTAACATAGCCCTTCTGTTCGAGTTTTAGGATAAGCTGTTTTACGTTTTGATGAGAGCTTCCGACTACCTCAGATAATTCATTTAAGGTGGGGGAATATCCATTCATTACATTCAGAACCAGTAATACAAACCACTGTTTTGTGGAAATCTCTTTAAAAAAGGAATCTCCAATCGTCTGAAGCCTGTTTGATAGCATAAAAATTTCTGCGAAAAGAATATATTTGCTTTCCCGGTTCCCTTCCTCTAATTGCATTAGACGGTACCTCCCATTAAGATAGAATTTTTTGAGTTTTTAGTACATTTGGTATTAAATTAACTTATGTAATATATTACTTATTAAATGTAATATATTACATAATATGAAATTTGTCAATGGGGTCACAATGAAATATTTTGTAAATATAAAACTGTGTAAATAAAAGGTTGAAGAACTGATCCGTTATTCTTGGAGAGTTTCATGCTCTACCAAAAATGTTGATCAAACTTCTTCAACCTCTTTATAATTAATATAGAATTGGTTCATTATTTAAAGAATGGATTCCTTGCTAAAAACATTGCTTCCTTAGTGCAGAGATACGAATCTATAGGATGCTTTGTTCGCTTTCTCTGGCTTGCCCAATCGCTCTGTCAAAGTCAGCATAAAGATCCTTGTAACGGATATTACTACCGGTAATCTTCGTACAACCTACGCGCATACTGACAGGAATAACAGCGTTATTATGAAAGATTGGACGTCCGTTGAAATCCAGAATGGATTTTGAAATCTCCTCGACCTCATGAATATCCTCCTTGTCGGTTACCAAAACAAATTCATCCCCGCCGATACGGAACAGAATACAATTTTCATTCGACTGAGTATCAATTCTTCTTAAGCATTCCACAATTGCCTTATCACCGGCTTCATGACCGTAATTTGTATTAATCAATTCCATATGTATCATATCAAAGCATAAAACATAACTTTTGGTCCTGCTTTTTAGTAAATCGTATAATTCTGTTAAGTCTACCTTTTTTCTGCTCATAACCTTACCTCCATTATATTCAAATGTAATTTTTGGAAAAAGCCCTGCGAATTTCCAATGCTTTTTAAAGGCGGAGGGGGGTGTACCCCATACTTTGAAAAATGCCCGTGAAAAAACTTCAGGTGAATTATATTGATATTTCATCGCAACCTCTGTAACAGAAAGGTCTGTGTTAATTAAATCATACGCTGCATGAGTCATTCTGCGTTTTGATACATATTCTTTTAATCCGTGATGAAAAGCATAAGAAAACAATTTTTTTAATCCCGAGAGGGAGGAAAAGCAGGAATTAGCCACCTCTTCTAAGGTAAATTCATTGCATAGGTTATCTTCAATATAATTGATTGCATCCGAAAGTATGTAGAAATTCTTCAAAGTCATCACCTGCCTTATTCAATTGCTGATATAACGGTACCGTATACTGACATAATATCACAAATATGTAGATACGACTTGATTATTTGTATACAAAAATGAGTGATTTCCTTCGAAATAAGCAGCCCCTTAAGGTAAGTTTCATGAATCAGACTTCCAGTACGTACTGCTTTTGATACTCCTGCCTTGTCATAGAGTAACACACAAGATCATAAACGGAGCCATCGTATATTTTTGTCGAATGACGAAGAGTTCCCTCATAATAAAAGCCGCATTTCTCGATGATACGTTTGGATTTTTGATTAAAGGAATAATGGTTTACGGACAAAAGTTCAATTCCCATTTCCTCAAAAGCATAACGAATGGCAGCCCTTGCAGCTTCCGTCACAAAGCCTCTGCCCCAATAATCCTCGGATAATACATAGCCAAGCATTTTAACGTTATCTGCACTTCGTAGATGGTCCTTATGTAAACCGATGGAACCTACCACTTTGTTATTTTCCTTGTTAACAATTGCCCAGACATCATCCTCTTGTATGAACATTTTAATAATATTTAAGGTATCCTCTTTTTTGTCGTGGGGCTTCCAGCCTGCATTCGGACCTACATTCGGGCTCTTGGCATATTCAAATAAATCCTCCAGATCAGATTCATCAAAGGCCCGCAACAGTAAACGTTCGGTTTCCAGCGTCTTCATAATTAACCTCCAATTTTTTTGATTATGAGAACACGTATTCTCTAAGTGCAAACATTCACTCACAGAACGCAGTCTCAGCGCGAATTTGTTGTCTTTTACACAGAGCTCCCTCCCACGGATTTTAATCCATAAGGATCAGGATAGATGGTAAAATTATTATGATTATACTCGCATACCCTGTATTCTGCAAGAAATATATGTAAAACAAGAAAAATTATTAAGTAAAAGGAAAATAAGAAATAATCAAATCAAATTAACATAAGTTGAAAAGCAAAGGAATCTTAAAAGTAAAAAGGGGTTTCGAAAGATACAATGCAGAAGGGTTAATGACCGGAAAACGAAGTTATACCAGTAACAGAATAGGTGTTCGGGTTGGGCTTGCGGTATACGTTTTCCATATGCTATAATAGTTAAAATATCAGTGCAAAGAAAAGGTTTAAGATAAATAATAATAAAACACAATCAGGATACGGTGTCCTTATTACAGATATATAGGAAAGAAGCAAATTCAAATTTACTTGTACCACTAATAGGAGGAACTCTATGAAATTCATACATATAGCGGATGTCCATCTTGGCGCAGTACCCGATTCCAATATGCCCTGGGGAGCTGACAGGGAGAGGGAAATCTGGGAAGGCTTTCAGAAGATAATCGACGTCTGCAATATGGAAAAGGCAGATCTGCTACTGATTGCGGGAGACTTATTCCATAAACAGCCTTTAATCAAGGAGTTAAAGGAAGTAAATTATTACTTTGGTAAGCTTAAGACCGCTCAAGTGGTCCTGATGGCAGGAAACCATGATCATATCAGTACGAGATCAAATTATCGGGGCTTCGAATGGGATCAACGGGTTCATATGTTTATGTCGGATACTTTGGATACCATAGATTTTCCTGAAATCAACACAGGGGTTTCCGGCTTCAGCTATTACACAAGGGATATTACAGAGCCCTTATATGATGCAATAAAGCCGGACAAGAACGGAAAAATTCATATACTCCTTGCCCATGGTGGCGATGATAAGGATATACCGATCAATAAAAATCGGCTTTTGGATGCCGGCTATGACTATATTGGCCTTGGTCATATCCACAAGCCGGAGATGATCAGTAACATCATGGCTTATTCCGGCTCTTTGGAGCCACTCGATAGGAATGAGACCGGTGAAAGGGGTTATATTCTTGGAGAAATTACTTCCAAGGGGGAGAAGCATACCAAAATCAGTTTTAAACCCAGCTCACGCAGGGAATATAAAAGAATAATACTTCCGGTTACCCAGACCACCACAAACGGAGCCCTTATGGATCAGGCAAAGGAAGCAATCCAAGAGAATGGTAACCATCATATCTATACCTTTACGATTCAAGGAGTCAGGGATGAGGCTATCCAATTTGATAGAGAAGCAATCCGTGCTATCGGTAATGTGCTTGAGGTAATTGACCAGTCGGTTCCTGATTACGATTTTGATACGCTTTTCCGGGAAAATGCGGACAACATAATTGGATTATTTATTCAAAAAATCCTTGAAAATACAGAACAGGACGAAATAGCAAAAAAGGCACTGTATTATGGAATGGAGGCCTTGCTCGGAGCAAAAGAGGAATAGCCGGAGGTAGAATATGCTTTTTACAAAGCTTAAGTTAAATTATTTTGGTAGATTTCATAATAGGGAAATTGATTTAAAGCCCGGGATAAACATCATTTACGGAGAAAATGAAGCCGGTAAATCAACGCTTCATACCTTTATTAAGGGAATGCTCTTCGGGATAGAACGTTTAAGGGGCAGGGGCTCTGCCTCAAAGGAGGATATTTATACAAGATACCTTCCCTGGGATTACCCGGGTGCCTTTGGCGGAAGTATGGATATCCTGCTTGATGACAAACAATACCGCATACAAAGAAGCTTTCATACCAATGATAAAAGCTTCATTATTCTGGATTTATCCACCGGAAGAGAATTAAAGCTGAAGGAAGGATTATTAAGCGAAATGATTCCGGGCCTTACGGAATCGGCGTTTCGGAATACGGTAAGTATTGAGCAGCTGAAAGCAGAGACCGATGCAGAGCTGGCCGCTCAGGTGCGTAATTATATTACAAACCTGTCGATCGCTAAAAGTAAGGAGGTTAATGTAGTTAAAGCACTGACCATACTAAACGAGAAGAAAAAGGTACTGGAAGCATCGCTTAATACCCCAGAGTTAAAAGCCTTGCAGTCCGAAATAGAAGAAGGTATGGCGAAGGAGGAAAAAATTGACTCCCTCACCCTGCAGCTGCGTGATTTAATGACCGAGGAGCAGGAGCTTAAGAAGCAAAGAGAGGCTGTTTTAGCGCCACCGGACAGTGAAGAAGTGAAACGAAGAGAGGAGCTTCCGGCCATATTAGAAAAATATCGGTCCTACCTTGAACTACTAAGGCACAGTGAACAACTAGAAAGGCAATGCATAGAGTTTAAGGAAAAGATGTCCTCCTGGGAGGTAGAAAAGTTACTATCAGCAACCCTCCGCAAGGAAATCAAAGAAGCGGAGGCCTTGAACTTAAGCATTCGTGATTATGAAATAAAACAGAAGGAGCGGTTAAAGGAACAGGAAGTTATTCGTCAGGCTGATAAAAAAAGAAATACACTGATCAGTATGCTTCCTACCGGTGGGATATCCATACTTTCCATAATACTAGCTAGGCCTATAACACTTGGATTTGTCTTCGCAGCAGTTGCATTACTCATTGGAGGGGCCACCTATGTTTTCCTGGAACGGACAGGAAGGGTAAAGCAGCGCAGGGTGGAGGAGGAGATAAATTCACTGATGCAAAAGCATTCAGCTGCTATAGATCAGCTTCATAATATTCTTTCTAAGAACCAGTCAAGGTCGATGGAGGAGCTGCGTATCAGACAGGAGGAGTTTTTGAAGCATTCCATTGCCTTAGAGCTTAATAAGAAACAATTGGCTGATTTAGAACTTCGTAAGGAGGAACTGGAGGATAATAAAGATCTTTTATATGATACCATTATGAAGTATACCCGAAGTTATCTTTTAACAGATGAATTAACCGTGAATTCCATACAAAGGCTTCAAGAGATCATACAGCAGACAAAATTGGAGGAAGTAAGAAAACATTCGGAGATCAACGGGCTTTATGAAAATTGCAGACTCCGGATAGAAAAATTAAGATGGGAACTATCAACCATGGAGGGCAACGAACTTCTGCTTCTGAAAAACAAGGAACGGTATGAAGAACTGCAGCAAAGGCAGAAGGAGTCAGCAGTTGAATTAGAGGCGGTAAGATTAGCCCTTAACACCATACAATCGCTATCCGTTGACATCCATGACAGCTTTGGAAGGCAGTTAAATGAAGCTGTTTCTGCAATGATCGGTGAGGTAACCGGACAGAAATATACCGATATCAAGGTGGATGAAAAGTTGAATGTGAAGGTGGGCTGGAAAGGAAATTATGTTTTGCTTGATAAGTTGAGCGCAGGAACTATAGATCAGGTGTATTTTGCACTTCGCTTGGCAGTAGCAGACCTTTTGCTTGGAAGGGATGAGATACCCCTAATTTTCGATGACAGCTTTGCACTATATGATGACATTAGGATAAAAGCGGCATTGAACAAAATAAAGGACCGTAAGCAGATTTTAATGTTTAGCTGTCATAGGAGGGAGAGGCTTCTGTTAGAAGATATGGGGATACCGTACCATTTTGTGGATTTAACTCAGAATGCTTAAGAAATCCCATTTCCAGACAGCGCCATTGATATTATGCACAAAAACGATATGATATAGATATTATAGTTTTACCGGAGGCTTTACCAGATGAACAAAAGAAAAAACATCAAATCAAAGAAAGAAAAGAAGAGTGCGGGACAGGTGATTAAGCTTGTCCTTCAGCTTATATTTTTTCTTTTCTTGTTGGCTGTTATGGCGGGGATGATTTATTTTTACATAGCCTACGGAAAAACCATTCTAAAGCTTCAATCATATGCGAAAAAGACGGTGGCCGCTTCGGATTATGCTACCTTCCGCGCTAGCCAGACCAGTCTGGTTTATGATTCGGAGGGAGATATCATTTCGACTCTGAAAGCGGAAAAGGACGTCTTTTATATGGATTATGCAGACATTCCTGAACTGGTTATGAATGCGGTTATCGTATCGGAGGATAGAAAATTCTTTGAGCATAGCGGGGTGGATTATCTTGCGAATATACGGGCAGCCATCAAGCTTATCGAGCATAAAGGCGAAATAACCCAAGGCGCCAGTACAATTACGCAGCAGCTGGGGAGAAATGTATTTTTAACCCATAAGGTAACCTACGAAAGGAAGATTGAAGAAATTTTTGTTGCTCAGGAGCTGGAGAGAAAATATACGAAAACAGACATTATGGAATTTTACTTAAATAACATATACTATGCCAATGGTCATTACGGAATCCAGGCGGCAAGCAACGGTTATTTTGGGAGGAGTGTAACCGGACTCAGTCTGTCGCAGACTGCATTTTTATGTGCCATACCAAACAACCCCAACCTCTATAATCCGGTGACTCATATGGACAATGCACTGGCCCGTAGGGATAGAATTCTTCTTCAGCTGTTTGATGAGGGGCTGATTTCAAAGAAAGAATATGATCAGGCACTGATTGAGCCCATTGAATTAAAGAAGCAAAGTGCTGAGAAAAAGAATTATGTGGAAACCTATATTTATCATTGTGCAATTGAGGCTCTGATGAAACGACAGGGATTTCAGTTTGCCATCCGTTTTGACTGTGAGGAGGACCAGAAAGCCTATCAGGAGGCCTATAATGAGCTTTATTACAGCTGCCAGCAGGATCTATTTATCTCCGGCTACCGCATCTATACCTCTATGGATATGAAAAAGCAGGAGCTTTTACAGGCTTCACTTGACAATACCTTAAAGGATTTTACTGAGGTAAATGAAGAAGGGGTATATAAGCTTCAGGCAGCAGCGGTCACGATTGACAATGACAGTGGACGGGTGGTAGCAATCGTCGGAGGACGCAGCCAGAAGCTTCCGGGCTATACTTTAAACCGAGGATATCAAAGTTTCCGGCAGCCGGGCAGCTCAATTAAACCGTTAATTGTATATGCTCCTGCCTTTGAACAGAGCTACTATCCGGAAAGTCCGGTCACTGATGAACCCTTTGAAGACGGGCCCTCCAATTCCAATAAAAAATATGACGGCGAGATAACATTGCAAAGAGCAATCGAGGTTTCTAAAAATACAATAGCATGGAAGCTGTTTGAGGAAATTACACCTACAAAAAGCTTATCCTATCTATTAAATATGAACTTTAAAAAAATTAATATAAATGATTATTATCCGGCGGCCTCCTTGGGCGGTTTTACCGTAGGAGTCAGCCCGGTTGAAATGGCCTCTGCCTACGCAGCCTTAGAAAATGACGGAGTTTACCGGGAACCGACCTGCATTGTAAAGATTATGGACTCCGAAGGAAAAGAGCTGGTAGGGGATCATATGGAAAAGAAAATAATTTATCAGCAGAAGGCGGCAAGAATGACGACGGAAGCGCTGACCGGAGTTATCGCAAACGGGACTGGCAAAGGACTAAGTCTTACGAATACCGTGAGTGCAGGAAAAACCGGCACTACCGATAGCAGGAAGGATGGCTGGTTTGTGGGTTACACACCCTATTATACTACCAGTGTCTGGGTGGGCTATGACCTTCCGAAAACACTTAAGGATCTATCCGGCTCCTCCTATCCCGGCTCAATCTGGCAGGATTACATGAATCAGATACATGATTCATCAATGGCGGAAACCTTTGATTATTATGACTGGAGACCGATTTACGAGGCCCAGAAGAAATCGGATGAAAATACTGGAGATAAGGTAAAGGAGGAATCTGAGGATTCACAGGAAAGTGAAGAGAATATGGAAGATGACTTAGAGGAGAACCCAGAGGAGGACTTAGAAGAGAACTTAGAGGAGAACCTAGAGGAAAATCCAGATGATATGGAGGATCATCCGGAGGTGGATTCGGAGGAGGATTCCGAGGTGAATCCGGGTGATGAAATCCCGGAGAATCCAGGGGAAGAGACCCAGAATGAACCCGAGGGGGAGACCCCGGCTAATTCAGGTGAGGACCCTGAGGTAATCGCCGAGGATCCTTTAAATCAGGATACCGAGGAACAATCCGAGGATAGCTCTGAGGAAGGGATCGAATAACGAATCTTAATTAATATCAATACTTTATCAATCGTTGCCAAATATGAAACATCAAAAAAGAGGGAAATGAAGTGTGCTCACAGGTGAATTAATAACACGGAGCTATACTTCATTTCCCTCATTCGATTTTATCTATTATTCAGTGGTATTTAGAACAAAAATATAGTCATAATTACTTTGCTTTATTGCCGTCCTGTCCATATTCCGATAATATATCATGAATTCTTTCAACCGGATTTAACAGACCGCTGATGCTGTTATCATGATTTAACGTATCGATAATAAGAGCAATATATTTACTCATATCAACATTGATGTAGTAAGGTTTTGTTAATAATTCCGGTGTCTGGTAGGTTAAGTTCGTCGTAAGAAGACGATAGATCAGGCCTTTCTCATATGCCTCGTCCAGCTTATCAAAACCGTTGGTGAATAAACCAAAGGTAGCTGCTACAAAGATACGATTTGCTTTTCTTCTTTTTAATTCAGTAGCAACATCTAAGATACTTTCTCCGGAGGAAATCATATCATCAATAATTAGGATGTCCTTGCCTTCGATATCAGAACCGAGGAATTCGTGTGCTACGATTGGATTACGTCCGTTAACAATTCGTGTGTAATCTCGTCTCTTATAGAACATACCCATATCAAGTCCAAGTACATTGGCATAATATACAGCTCTTGACATACCGCCTTCATCAGGGCTGATAACCATCATATGATCGCAATCAAATTTGATATCCGGAACTTTCTTGAGCATTGCTTTAATAAACTGATAAGTAGGTGCTACGGTTTCTAAGCTTTTTAATGGAATGGCATTCTGAACTCTGGGATCGTGAGCATCGAAGGTGATAATACTCTCAACGCCCATATGTGTCAGCTCCTGTAGCGCTAATGCACAGTCAAGAGACTCTCTTGAGGTTCTTCTATGCTGTCTGCCTTCATAAAGGTAAGGCATGATAACTGTAATTCTTCTTGCTTTGCCGCCAACTGCAGCAATAATTCTTTTTAAATCCTGGTAATGGTCATCCGGTGACATGTGATTTGTCTGACCACAAACAGAGTAGGTTAAACTATAATTGGTCACATCAACAAGCAGGTATAAATCGGAACCGCGAACAGATTCTTTAATCATTCCTTTGGCCTCACCTGTACCAAATCTGGGACAGCTGGCATTCAGTAGGTAAGATTCCTTTTGGTAACCGGAGAAAGCTATTGTTCCTTTGTGCTCACTCTCTCTGGTGTTTCTCCATCCGGCAAGGTAATCATTTACTTTGTTTCCCAAGGAGTTACAGCCTTCCAAAGCTATAATCCCAAGGGGACCTACAGGAATAGTTTCTACGATCTTATCATGCTTAGACATTACATTTCCCTCCATATTGTATTGTTTGCTTCAAATGCCATTAAAAGTTATACCATTATAAAATTATTAAGTCAAGCTTCTTTGTCATATTATATCGCAATTAATTGCTTACTGCTTTATGTAAACGAATATCTTCCCCGACGATCCTTCGGATAGAGTATTTACTTATTAATCTGGAATAAACCCTCTCTCCGTAATTGGAATTAAGATTATCATGCGACAGATTAGTAGAAATAATCATAGATTTTTGCCTAAGCAGACGTTCGTTTATAATAAGATACAATTGGGAAGCCGTAAAGGAATTATTTAATTCTGTACCCAAATCATCGATAATCAATAAATCACAATCCAGAATATAATCAAATTGATTTGCAGCTATATAAGAGGTTTCCTCATTTCTGCCAAATTTATGCTTTTCAAGGATATCAAATAATCGAAATGCAGTAAGATATATTACGGTATAGCCCTGATCCAAAAGCTCCTTCGCAATGCAATTGGCGAGAAAGGTTTTTCCTACACCGGTATTGCCCATAAACAATAAATTATCATGGCCTTCCTTAAAATGCTTTATAAAATTCTTACAACCGGCCACAATTTTCTGCATGTTGGTTAATGGAGTGGCGCCAATGGTCTCATCAATGTAATCATCCGAATAATAGGAGAATGAAAAGGCACTGAAATTTTCATGTGACAATATGGATTTGATATTAGAATCATCATAAATAAGATCTGCGATTGCCTGTTTTAAGCAGTTACATTTTTCTTTGCCGATGAACCCGGTATCCTTGCATTTGCTGCAGGTATAGTGCATGTCCAGGTAATCGTCAGGAAAACCGTTGCAGGTTAATAATTCAATCTGTACAGCTTTTATATCATCAAACTGTGCTTTTAATTTAAGAAGACTAGAGTCATCGCCTTGAAGAGCCATTCTGCCGCTTTGAGCAGAAAGAGAAATGATATCATCCTCCAGCTTTTTTAGCTCGGGAATGACGTTATATACCTCTTCCCGACGTTTACTTAATTCATGCCTGTTTTTCTGCTGTCGATAATCATATTCACGTAAAATTTGATTATATTGATCATTTTTTATGGCCATTTCGTAAACGCTCCTTTATAATCCCTTATTTAAAAGCTTCCGCTCTATTTCAGCATAATCCTTTGCGGTATATGTCCTCTGTGGATATTGATTAAATTTGTTCGTCGAGGGTTTTGCCGGTACGTTGGTTTTCGGAGTATCAGCCGGACGGTTGCCCTTACTGAATTCAGCATCAAGCCTTGCGATATCCGTCAAACTTTTAGCACCCTTTTTAAACCAGGTCTCCAGAATCTTATCCGTATATTTAAAATCAGGCTTTTGTGTTCGCAAAATGGTACGGTTGCAGGCCTCTGTCAGTATTTCATCGGCGAAACCAAAGACTTCCACCCATTTTTTAATATATTGGCGTTCAATCTGTCCGGGCGCTCTGTTCAGCCCGAAAGCCTTATTTACTGCATTAAAATGTTCGCTGTAGGACGCGGTGGCTTCTTTTGCCTTTGCCTCTGTATCGATGCCTTCCTCAGCCCAGGTTAAGGCTACCGCTTCTATGTAGGAGGTATTCTTCTTGTTCTTGGACACGCAGTATTCATAAAGATACATAATCAGTTCGGCTGAAAAATGCAGCTCCTCGTACAAATACAGAATCAACTGGAGATCCATCGGCTTTAATGGCCGGTCTAAGTATATTTCTACAATATGCAGGGCCCATTTGATCTCATCATTGTTGGTCAACTGGGCAATCTTTTCTGCAGAATAGCTTTGCCTCTGCGCAGGTTTATTATCGGTATGTATACTGACTGCAATTTCATCAAGCTCGGAATCCATATCCGGAACTTCCGTATCATTACCGGATTCTTTTTTTAAGGCCGACGAAAGCGTCTGTTTGCCCATTTTATTTATATCCACCAGTTGAATGGCGGTGATTTCCTTTTGTTCATTACGTGTTAATGCCAGTAGATTAAGCTTTTCCCAGTAACTTAAGGCACGTACGATGTCTTTTTCCGTATTATCTAAACGGTCTGCAATCGCGGAAATTGTTATATCCGGATTATTTTGTGTCAGCAGACGCAATAAATACAGATATACCTTTACGTATGCACCGTTTGCCGATGGCATAAAATCATCGATAAATATATTTGGGATGATTGTTACGTCAGAAATACCTTCTGCGTATAGTGATATCTTTTCCATTTAAACTGATCCCCCTAAATGCTATTCTTATGCCATGCAACATTATAGCACAGTTAAAACTATCTGGAAATAGCCTATTTTATGGCACTTTAGAGGATTCCTGCATTGTGGATACTGTGGATAACGTGGATGAGGTAAAGGTAAAATAATGTAAATATATGTAATATTAGCAGAAGAATAAGTGAAATCAATAAGATTGTGAATAAAAAATCTATCTTTGTAGAAAAGATTTTGGGGAATAAACAATCCACAGCATTATTAACATAAAATGTTGATAATACTGTGGATAATGTGGATAACTACATCCCTAACAGCGATTCTCCTACGATTACTATGTCTCCGGCCCCCATAGTTATCAACAAGTCACCGTTCATACAATTTTGTAATAAAAAATTTTCGATCTCATCAAAACACGGAAAATAGTACACTTCCTTACCTAATTCTTCCAATTCCCTTACTAAATCTTTCGTATGAATATCTCCGGGATCGTCTTCCCTGGAAGCATAAATATCTGCAAGGACAATTTTATCCGCAAGGGATAAGGATTCTGCAAAAGCTTTTAAATGCTGCTTCGTTCTGGAATAGGTATGCGGTTGAAATACGCACCATAATGTTTCGTGAGGGTAATATTTTGCGGCAGTTAAAGTTGCTGTGATTTCTGTCGGATGGTGGGCATAATCGTCGATTATGACAACACCGCCAATACTTCCTTTGTACTCAAAGCGTCGTTCAGGCCCTTTAAATGTCATAAGTGCATCCTTAATTCTGTCGATCGGAATTCCTGCCTGCAGGGATAGACCAATGGCTGGAAGGGAATTCGAAATATTATGAACACCAATTACATTTAATATAATATGATCGATAAACTGACCTTTATAATAAAAATCAAAACTGCTGGTACTCTTGCCGTCAAAATTGATATGATCGGCAGCAAAATCATAGGTTTTCACATTTTTATTGAAAGCCGGATCGATAATGCCGTAAGTAAATACCTCACATTCTAAGTCGCCGGTGATTTCCTCATACTTGTCTATCTCACCATTAATAAACAACTGACCGTCCTTCGGAAGCCGTTTGGCAAAGAGATGGAAGGAATTTCTGATATCAGCCAGATCCTTAAAGTAATCCAAATGGTCTTCATCAATGTTTAAGATAATACTGCGTGTTGGATTGAATTCCAAAAAAGAATTCGTATATTCACAGGCTTCTGTTATAAAATTTTCTGATTTTCCAATTCGGAAGTTGCCTCCGATTGCATCCAAAATTCCACCAACCGAAATAGTAGGATCTTGTTCACCCTTCATAAAAATCACCGAAAGCATAGAAGTGGTAGTCGTTTTTCCGTGGGTTCCCGATATTGCTACAGCATTCTTATAATTAAGCATTAGCTGTCCGATCAATTCAGCACGGTTAAGACAGGGAAGATTCGCTTCCTTTGCCGCTACAAATTCCTCGTTGTCCGCATGAACGGCTGCCGTATAAACTATAATCTTAATATCCGGAGTAATATTAGAGGGTCTTTGTCCATAGAAAACTTCAATACCGAGGTTTATGAGGTGGTCGGTAATCTTGCTTTGGCATTTATCTGAGCCGCTTACCTGAAAGCCGATACTATGTAAATATTCTGCAAAACCACTCATGCTGATACCGCCGATGCCTATAAAATGTATCCGGCAAGGCTTGTCGAACTCTATTTTATACATGTTACACTTCCTATTCTTAAATTTTTATCGTGTTGACCTTTTACTAACTGATATTATATCCTTTTTCAATTAAAATACAATATTAAATTACATCCTGAGTATTGACACATTTATGGAAATTATAATATTTTTATAGCATTATATTCTTTTTAGGAGTTTAGGTTGCTAGTATACTATGAAAAATAATTAGAAAATAAAGTTTCGTGCATAAAATATAAAAAAGTTTATATAAATAGCAAAAATGTTGTAAATATTACCGTTTTTTTCATAAAAATAATTCACATTTTGGAATAAATATGGTATAATAGGTCCAACGGACTCAAAATAGTAGCTTTTACTAGGAATAGACGGTCATTTTTTGAATTTGTTACGGGGAAAAGTAAAATTGTTAGCAGGAGTTAAACGTTCAATACAACTTTTTATTTTATCAAGTAAATTAGCAGATAATTTACTAAACACAACTAACGATAAATATGACAGAAGGGGGATAATGCCATGCAAATTACCGATGTGCGAGTACGTAAGGTGAGCAAAGAAGGCAAGATGAAAGCAGTTGTTTCAATTACTATTGATAACGAATTTGTAGTACATGATATCAAGGTTATTGAGGGCGACAAAGGTTTGTTCATCGCAATGCCGAGTAGAAAAGCAGGGGATGGAGAATACAGAGATATTGCTCATCCCATAAATTCGGAAACTAGGGATAAGATTCAAAAAATCATCCTGGAAAAGTACGAAATTGCAGCTTTGGAATCGGATACCGAGAGCGAAGAGTAATAGGAGAAGAAGTATCAGAGACAAAGGGGGCAGCATTGGGGCTGCCTTTTTTGTGTGGAATTTTACTGTTGCCACGACTTGGAAGAAGGATTATAATAATATCGCATGTATTTACTTTCGTATACCAAGAAGGATTTAGAGTATATGAATATAACCTTAAGAATAAATGCCATTTGATTACAGACAATTATATAGAACAGCTGCAGCACAAATCGTTCCTATCCGTAAGTCAATGGAAGAGCGAATAGATGAGAAGAAAGGTTAGTTAAAATGTATATAATCGTAGGACTTGGGAACCCAACGGATAAATATCAGGCAACCAGACATAATGTGGGATGGGATGCCATTACCAGAATATCGGATGATTACCGGATTCCCCTAAATATAAAAAGCCATAAGGCACTCTGCGGAAAGGGATACATCGAGGGTGAAAAGGTATTACTTGCCCAGCCGCTGACCTATATGAATTTAAGCGGTGAAAGTGTCCGGGAAATGATGGACTTTTATAAAGTAACACCGGAGGATGTCATTGTGATTTATGATGACATTAGTTTAGAGGTAGGACAGCTTAGACTTCGGACAAAAGGAAGTGCCGGCGGACATAATGGAGTAAAAAGTATCATACAACATCTTGGGACACAGGACTTTCCGAGAATCAAAGTTGGAGTCGGCGGCAAGCCGGAGGACTTTGACTTGGCTGATTATGTACTGTCGAGATTTAAAAAAGAGGAACAGGAAATGATAAGAACAGCCTTAAAGGATACCTCGGATGCCTGCCGAACAATCATTACTTCCGGTATGGAGGCAGCTATGAATTTCTTTAATAAGAAAAAATAATATCTCATAGCTATTTAATATAAACAATGACAGAGGTTATTATATTATAAATGAGTAATATATTTAATGGACCTCATGAAAAACAGGAACATAGACTTACAAAAACAGTTTTCAAACAGGAGGAACCAACTTGAAAACCTTTACGGCGCCCTTGAAGGAGTTAAAGGAATTTAATGATATCAGGGAAAACATCATAGCAAAAACCCTGCCGGTACAAGTTACCGGCTGTATTGATTCCCAGAAATGCCATCTGGCATACGGTCTCGGCGAGGATTTCCTCTTTAAAATTATTGTTACCTATAATGATTTAAAAGCAAAGGAAATCTATGAAGATTTCCGCTTATATGACAAAGACGTGTATATCTATCCTGCAAAGGATATTATATTTTATAGCGCAGATATCCATGGAAATGCAATTGTAAGGGATCGTCTGAGGGTTATGCGCCGCATTATTGAGAAGAAGGCTACGACAATTATTATAACACTGGACGGTGGTATGGACCGGCTCCTGCCGCTTCAAATTATGATGGACCGTGTGATTATGATTAAGTCGGATTCCATAATTAAGCTGCAGGAATTTTCTGCTTCCTTAGTACATCTGGGTTATGAAAGACAGGCACAGGTAGAAAACCCAGGCGACTTTGCAGTCAGGGGAGGAATCATTGACATATTCCCATTAACGGAGGAAACTCCATACCGCATTGAATTATGGGGAGATGAAATTGATTCTATCCGGACCTTTGATGTCAGCAGTCAACGTTCGATCGAGCAGGTGGAACAGCTGATTATCTATCCGGCAGCTGAAATTATTCCGGATGAAAACCGGATGTTATCAGGTATTCGTAAAATAGAGGAAGAAGAAAAGCAATATGTCAAGAGTCTGAGGGATAAATTTAAGACTGAGGAAGCAGCAAGAATTCATAAGATTATCGCGGAATTCAAGGAGAATTTAGAAGCCTTTCAGGGCTCCATGGCACTAGAGAGCTATATTAATTATTTTTATGAGCATACCGTCAGCTTCTTTGATTATTTTGGTCAGGAGGATACGCTGTTTTTCTTAGACGAGCCGGGCAGGCTTTCGGAAAAAGGAGAAGCGGTAGAGACAGAATTTCGTGAAGGCATGATTGGAAGAATTGAGAAGGGATATATTCTTCCGGGACAGATGGACGTAATCTATGGATATAAAGAGGTTATGAGTATATTGTCCAGAAAAAACTCAGTCCTTATTAGTACAATGGAAGTTAAGAATACTATTTTCAGCCCGAAGAGAAAGTATGATTTTACAGTCCAGACAGTTGCCTCCTATCATAATAATTTTGAAGTTCTTGTGAAGGATTTAGAGCGCTGGAAAAAGAACAAATACCGTGTCATCTTACTGTCCGGTTCCAGAACGAGGGCAATGCGTTTAAGTGAAGATCTGCGGGAATTTAACTTAAGCGCCTTTTACAGTGACGATATGGACCGTGTTTTACAGAGTGGCGAAATCATGGTGGCTTACGGAAATTTAAGAAGGGGCTTTGAATATCCTTTAATTAAACTGGTTATTATTTCGGAAAGTGACATTTTCGGCACAGAAAAGAAGAAAAAGCGAAAGAAATCCAGTTATGAAGGGAAGAAGATTCAGACCTTTACGGAGCTCTCTCCCGGTGATTATGTGGTACATGAAAACCATGGTCTTGGTATCTATAAAGGCATTGAAAAAATTGAGGTCGATAAGATAACCAAGGATTATATCAAAATTGAATACGGTGGCGGAGGCGTGTTGTATATTCTTGCAACAGGTCTTGATGTGATACAAAAATATTCGGGTTCCGAGGGGCGAAAGCCGAAGCTTAATAAATTAAATTCCATAGAGTGGAAGAATACAAAGGCCAGGGTGAAAGGCGCTGTTAAGGAGATTGCAAAGGATTTAGTGGAACTGTATGCACAGAGACAGGAAAAGCAGGGCTTCCAGTTTGGTCCGGATACGGTATGGCAAAAGGAATTTGAAGAAGCATTTCCTTATGAGGAGACGGATGACCAGCTGACGGCGATTGAGGCAACGAAGCGGGATATGGAAAGTAAACGAATCATGGACCGCTTAATCTGTGGGGATGTGGGTTATGGTAAGACGGAAATTGCGATTCGGGCAGCCTTTAAGGCGGTATCGGACGGAAAGCAGGTAGTTGTCTTAGTACCTACAACCATTTTGGCACAGCAGCATTATAACACCTTAGTACAGCGCATGAAGGATTTTCCTGTGAGTGTGGATGTGTTATCCCGTTTTCGCAGTGCCGCTGAGCAGAAAAAGACGCTGGAAAGACTGAAAAAAGGCAGCCTGGATATTATCGTAGGTACGCATCGCGTTCTTTCCTCTGATGTAAAATTTAAAAACCTGGGGCTTTTGATTGTGGATGAGGAACAACGTTTTGGTGTCGGACATAAAGAAAAGGTAAAGCAGTTAAAACGGGATGTGGATGTTCTCACTTTAACAGCTACCCCGATTCCAAGAACGCTCCACATGAGTCTGGTGGGAATCAGAGATATGAGTGTCCTTGATGAACCTCCAGTGGACCGTCTGCCGATACAGACCTATGTTTTAGAACACAATGATGAAATTATCAGAGAGGCCATCAGCAGGGAATTAGCCCGTGGCGGCCAGGTTTACTATGTATATAATCGTGTCAATGGTATCGATGAGGTTGCAAATTTAGTGGCTCAGCTTGTTCCGGAGGCAAATGTTGCGTTTGCCCATGGACAGATGAACGAACGGACTCTGGAAAAAATCATGTTCGATTTTATCAGCGGAGAGATTGATGTTCTAGTCTCAACGACCATTATTGAGACAGGTCTTGACATCTCCAATGTAAATACAATGATTATCGATGATGCCGATCGGTTGGGCTTATCCCAGCTCTATCAGCTGCGCGGGCGTGTCGGACGCTCCAACCGTACTGCATACGCATTTTTGATGTATCGCAGAGATAAGATGCTTAAGGAGATTGCAGAAAAAAGGCTTCATGCGATTAAGGAATTCACGGAATTAGGTTCCGGCTTTAAAATTGCCATGAGGGATCTGGAAATCCGGGGTGCCGGAAATTTGCTCGGGGCAGAGCAAAGCGGGCATATGGAGGCGGTAGGTTATGACCTTTACTGCAAGATGCTCAATGAAGCCGTAAAATCCATGAAAGGTGAACTCTCGGAGGAGGATGCCTTTGAGACTACGGTGGATATGGACATGGATGCCTATATACCTGCAACTTATATAAAGAACGAGATTCAAAAACTGGATATCTATAAACGTATCGCTGAAATCGAAAATGAAGAAGAGCTTATGGACATGCAGGAGGAACTGATGGACAGGTTCGGGGACCTTCCGGGGGCTGTGAATAACCTGCTTAATATTGCGCTAATCAAATCCATTTGCCACAGTGTTTATGTTGCAGGTCTGGTTCATAAAGAGAGTGAAGTAAAGCTTGCAATGTATCCAAAGGCAAAGCTGGCGGTGGAAAGACTACCGGAGCTCCTAAAAAAGCATCAGAACAACTTAAAGCTTATGACACAGGCAAATCCGTATTTCATATATAAGCTTCCTGCGAATACCAAGGGGAAAACGGATACCATTACTATTTTTGATAGTTTAAAGAAGCTGTTGGAGGATTTTAAACAGCTGATTCAGGAATAAATCCGGAAAACCATTGACAAGGAATGGCTATCTATCTAAAATAAACTTAAATTGGGAATATGCAGTAAGTTATAGCGAAGGGGAACAAGAATGAAAACAAATAGGAAAATGAAAATACTGCTCCCGGTACTGCTTATGATACTGCTTCTTGCGGGATGCAGAGCCGGTGTGGAAAGATTTGAACTAACAAATTATATGGGAAGATCTGTTTCCTCCTTTCAAAAGAAAACAGGGCTTAAGTTAAATGAACAGAGTAACGGTGTCTTTGTAATGGAGGGTGTGGTACAAGCGATGGCACCCGATAAGGAAGTGACAGCGGTTACACTACTTGATAATGCAGGAGACTATACCGTATTTGGTGTGGGTATTCATATGAACCTTGCAGAAGCGGAGGAAAAGCTGATACCTATTTTCGGAAGTGAGAAATCAAAAACAATTAATTCCGCAGATTCGATCACTTATTCCTACCATAATAATACAGAGGAACTGTATGTTACCTATAATATCGATACGAATAGCATTACGGCACTATCCTTCTATGAACTAGGGGCTGAGGGTGAAGATAATGCGGCAGTTAAGGATGTCAGTTCCGGCGAATTAATAGCACTCATCGGTAACAGCAGAGTTTATTATAATGAGGCAATGGTATATTTAAAATCTGCCCAGGAAAATTATGAATCAGGGTATGGTAATAATATCTGGGAGGTTGACATTTTGGGTGATGGCAATACCTTTGGCAGTCTGATTAAAGAAGAGGTAATTAAGCAGATTACGGAATTAAAGATAATCCGCAATAAGGCCGCTGAAGAAGGTATTACTCTTACAGAGGAAGAAACTGCGGAAGCAAAAACCTATGCAAAAGAGCATTATGAAGGACTAACAAGTCAGGATATTAATAAATATCTTGTCACTGAGGAGCTTTTGGAGCAGGTTTACTCGGATAACCTTCTGGCAAATAAAGTTTTTGAAACGAAGACGATTAATGTGGATACCAATGTCTCTGACCTTGATGCAAAGCAGATTACGGTTTTGGATATTTTGATTTATGGGACAAGCTTTGATGAAGAGGGAAATATGGTTGCGTTTGCCGTTGAGGATAAGGAAGAAGCCTCTGATAAGGCGAAATCTCTATTAGTGCAGGCAAAAGAAACAGATGATTTTTATGAACTGGCGGAGGCTAATTCACAGGCAGCAGTCATCGAATACACCTTTGGTCGGGGGACGGGACCGGAAAATTACAGCCCGGCCTTTGAACAGGCAGCATTAAATTTAAAGACGGATGAGGTCAGCGATATTATTTCTACGGATTACGGCTGGCATATTCTGTACTGTGTAACTGATTTTAATGTTGATGCTACGACGCAGGTAAAAGAGAAAATAATTGAGGGACGCCGTGATGAAATGTTTGCTAAGCTTTATTCTCAATGGACCTCGGAGTATGATATTATAGTGAATACGGAAGCCTGGAACGCTGTTTCCTATGAGGAAGAATAATTGGTTTAAACATATAACAATAAACCCTGCCTACCTTTGGTGCAATAAGCCAAAGATAGGCAGGGTTTTTTCATCAACGAAATCAAAGAGAACATTCATCAGGTGTGCATAGATGAATCTAAGCATGAGGCATTTTTCTACCGGTTTTTAAGGATAGGATCATTATATTAGATTCTTTTTCGGAAGCTCATGAATCCTAAACATAATATAGGTTTTCGGAAGGGTATAAATCCTAAACATAATATAAGTTTTCGGAAGGGTATACGGCATCGCAGGTGACGTCGATGCCAAGCTTCTTTAAAAGCTGCTCATCATTGCGGTTAAGCATTACAGTCGAATGTGCCTGAACACCCTTTAGCAGGGAAAGCTTCTCATAAGCTAATTGTGCGGTAGGATTTGTTACTGCACTAATACTTAAAGCAATCAGAATTTCATGTGCATTCAAATGGGTAATCTTATTGTTTAAATTCTTTTCCTTTAAGGAACGAATTGTATTTAAAATAACCGGAGACAGCAGATAAATATCATCGCTGAAACCTGCAAGGTATTTGATGGCATTTAATATTGCAGCAGAGCAGCAGTCCATAGTAGGGGAGCCTTTTCCGGTGAGTATTTTGCCATCCGGCAGTTCAAATGCGATTACGGAGACGGTCTCATTATCAACGCAGCACTCCTTCAATTTGGCGGCATAGGTTCTGGCCGGAAGTACACAGGATCTGTCCTCCTGCTTTAACTGGACCTCTTCCATAATAACCTTCATGCGATTTAAGGATTCCTCATCGAGTAAACCTTTCTTAAAGTCACAAATAGTAGCAAAATATCTACGTATGATTTCCTGACGGGAGGCTTCTGCTATCAAGGGATCATCCATGATACCAAAGCCGACGCGGTTTACACCCATATCCGTCGGAGACTGGTATATGGATTCTTTACCGGTAATTTTCTCAATAATACGTTTAATTACGGGGAACATTTCCAAGTCTCTGTTATAATTTATAGTAACCGTATGATATCTTTCAAAATGGAAATTATCAATCATGTTAACATCCTTTAAATCAATGGTAGCAGCTTCATAAGCGATGTTAACCGGATGCTTTAAAGGAAGATTCCATACCGGGAAGGTCTCGAATTTGGAATATCCGGCGGAATGACCCAGTCGATATTCATGATAGAGCTGGTTTAAGCAGGTCGCAAGTTTACCACTGTTAGGACCCGGTGCAGTGACAACAACAATCGGTTTGGTAGTTGTGACATAAGGATTAATACCGTATCCATTCTCGCTTACGATCGTATCCACGTCTGCCGGATATCCGGGAATCTCAGAATGCTTATACACCTTAATGTTGCGGCGCTCTAATTTGTTGATAAATACCGTGGTAGCAGGCTGTTTATTATAGCGTGTGATTACCACGCTGTTTACTTCCAGACCGTAGCCGCGCAAATCATCCAGTAAACGAAGTACCTCCATATCATAGGTGATTCCGAAATCACCGCGGATTTTATTTCGCTCAATATCACCTGCATATACGCATATGATGATTTCTGCCTGATCCTTTAGCTTTTGAAGCAATTTTATCTTGGCATCCTCGTCAAATCCCGGCAATACTCTCTTTGCGTGCTTGTCGCCGATTAACTTTCCACCAAACTCCAAATAAAGCTTGTCATAGTTGTTGACTCTTTCTAATATAAATTTAGATTGCTCCTCAATATACTTCTGGGGATCAAAGCCGGTTTTCATATGGTATCCTCCTTTGAATACATTTGTTTCAGGTATCAAAATTTTTGTCGTTATTAATCATAAGGGATAATGTTAAGTGATATAGGATAGTAGTGTATAAATATAAATGGGATGTTTTGTAGCTATAATAACCACACCATACTCTATCATAATAGAAAATGTGAAAATGTCAAATGTCTTTTTGCTTTTTTACTTATTCCTTCGTGTTTAATTAAAGCAAATCTCCTGATTGCATAAAGCTTTGGGAATTTACATTTTAGGATCGGAGTTATACTACTTTTCCTATTTTTGTGGTAAAATGATACTACGAAAAGACGGTTTGCTATGAGTGTTATTAAACAATTGATATTACCGGCAATTAAGAGGAAATATGGAGGATTGTCTGGGTAATCGGAGAGCGAGGGACAATATGTGCGGCAGGTATAATTTTACGGTGGAACAAAGTGACGAGGTTTTAGAGATTCTTGAAAAAATAAATGCCAAATTTCAAGGGAAGGAGGCCAGAACCGGAGAGGTCTATCCGACAAATCTGGCCCCGATCCTAATTGAGGAAAAGAAAGAGGTTTCCCCTGTGTTAAGTACCTGGGGGTTTCCGAAATTTGATCAAAAGGGTGTTATCATTAATGCAAGATCGGAGACTGCCTTTGAGAAGAAAACCTTCCGGGACAGCCTCATAAACAGGCGCTGTATCGTACCCACGACGGGTTTTTATGAATGGGATGCCAATAAACAGAAATTCATGTTCCGTTTGGAAGGAACCAATGCCCTTTATATGGCGGGGCTGTACACCTATTACCGGGATGAAATGCGCTATGTAATTCTAACTACGGACGCGAATGAATCTATGAGGGAGGTGCATAACCGCATGCCGCTTATTATTCCAAGGAACGAGATCGAAACCTGGATTACGGACTACAATGCAACCAACGAGATCTTAAAGAGGGTACCGCCCCAGTTAATCAGAGAGGCAGTATAAGCGGTTAATTTAATTAAGGATCTTTCTTATGACATGTGAGTTTAATGCCAACTATAACCCTGCCGGATAGTACTTTTCAAACCCTTCCGGCAGGGTTAATCAATGAATGCTCTCTATCATCCTGTTTAATAAAAAACCTTCGCTCTAATTACTGACAGCGTACGTTGCTATAGCAATAGTTTCATAATTATCATCAACGGTCTCTTCTGAATAGCTTCTTAGGAAAGGCTTGTTTTGTCAGCAACAGCGCACATTGTTTTACTATTTGGATGATATACCTCACCGGCTACATCACTATATATCGTAACGGTATCAAATCCGGCATGCCTTAAATCCTTTTGCATTTCTTCTGGCGAAAATGCATGATTCCATAGGTTATAGCATTCTTCCCCATCGTTTCCAACAATCACATATTGGTCTGCATAAGTATTATAAGCGTCATAACGATAGAAGGACTCAAGACATACATGAGGATGATCGCTCCAAAAGCCACTTTTACTATATTCCCAACTTTTTGTCTCAGGCCTACCTTCATATTCTGTTTCGGTAAATGCGTCTACAATAAAAAGGCCGCCCGGCTTTAAAGCCCGGTATACGTTGTTAAGAAGTGCTTCTCTTTCCCCATCACTTAAAACTCCAAAATCACAGTAGATTAATGTGATAACATCAAATTCCTGTTCATAAGATATCGTAAGGTAATTACGGCAGAGATAGTTTATATCTTTATCGCCGTTCTCAGCATGTTCCGAAGCGTAACGGATAGAACGAGGCGATAGATCGATACCGGTCACTACGAATCCGGCATCCGCAAACAACTCGGCATAGATTCCCGGACCGCAGCCGAGATCTAATAATTTCGGACGTTTTATAGGCTCACATATCGTCTTAATCCATTCGACGGATTTCTTTACAAAATCATATTTTCTGGTAGCAGCTTCCCAGTTAGGGTTTAGATGTGCTTCTAACATTCCTTTTGAGATATGTTCATCATCCCAAAATTTTGAGGTGCTTGGTGCGAATAAATCGGGTCTTTGGTTTACATAATGAAGTAGTAGTTCGTTCATAGGTTATATTCTCCTTCTATACATATTAATGGATGGGCATTACAAAGTAGTTCATGTCATGCTGCTGATGTTATCTGGGTACGCAAGAGGCTCATAATGTAAGTGAGGCTAAGAGATCTGTCTTAACTTGGGTGCATTTTGTGATGATATCCTGATCCGTTTTTCCTATGGTTTTGTCGCATAAAAAAAGCTGTGGAATGTTCCACAGCTGATACATACAAATGCAGTAAGTGTGGAACATGATGGAAACATAATTGCATAGAAACAAAGCCGTTACAAAACAGCCTAAATTTTCTGTTAAATTATGCTTACAAATCATTTCCACAGCACACTTACATTACCGGTTATGCAATGTCAAGTATGTCGGATTTCAACACCCCTTTTTAATATCATCACAAATGTATTATATAAAAAATAGAAATTTGTGTCAATTATATAAGATATAAAATAATTTACAAAAATAAATTTACAAAAATATAATTTACAAAAATATACTCTTTACATCGAACATCCGTTCTGATATAATGATGTCAAAGGAGAACATATGTATGGAAAAAATAATATTTCATATTGATGTTAATTCGGCTTTCCTGAGTTGGGAAGCCGTTTATCGACTGCACATCCTGGGAGAAACGACGGATTTAAGGGAGATACCTTCAGCCGTGGGCGGTGACATTAAGAAGCGGCATGGTATTATTCTGGCCAAATCTACGCCCGCAAAAAAATACGGGGTAAGAACCGGTGATACGATCAATGATGCCCTGAAGCTTTGTCCGCAGTTGGTATTGGTTCCGCCCCATTATGATCTTTACGAAACCAGCTCCAAAGCCTTCATGGAAATTCTTAAGGAGTTTTCGCCGTGTGTGGAACAGTATTCGGTGGATGAAGCCTATTGTGATATGACGGGAACCATAGGTTTATATGGTTCCGCAGTGGTTGCGGCGAATTTAATTAAGGATAGAATCTACGACGAACTTGGATTTACCGTGAATGTGGGTATTTCCTCCAATAAGCTGTTGGCAAAGATGGCCTCCGATTTTAAGAAACCGAATCTGGTTCATACCCTGTTTCCGGAGGAGATGGAAAAGAAGCTTTGGAGACTTCCGGTAGAGGAGTTGTTTTATGTGGGGCATGCTACGAAGAAAAAGCTCCATGCTCTTGGCATTAATACCATAGGTGAATTGGCCAGAACAGATCTGAATATATTAAGAGCACATTTTAAAAAATATGGTGAGGTAATTTATGCCTTTGCCAACGGAGTGGATGTATCTCTAGTGGCGAGTGAGACCCCAGCCAATAAAGGCTATGGCAACTCTACGACGATTGCCTTTGATGTGGATGAGGAAGGTGCGGCGAAGATGATACTGTTATCTTTATCAGAAACCGTCTGTACCAGACTACGGGCAGATTCCGTAATGGCTACGGTGGTTGCCGTAAGCATCGTGGATTTTGAGTTTCACCATGCTTCCCACCAGATGACCTTATTTTCAGCCACTAACACAACGAACGAGATTCACAAGGCGGCTTGCAGGCTATTTGATGAGTTATGGGATGGATTGCCGGTTCGTAAACTGGGGATTCATACGAGCAAGGTAGTAAAAGGGGATTCCATAAGACAGCTTAATTTATTCGATATGAACCGTTACGAGCGATTATCAAAGCTTGATGTGGCAGTGGATAATATCAGGGAACGGTATGGTGAGAACTCCATCATGCGTGCCATATTTTTAAATAATCGGATTTACCATATGGCCGGCGGTATAACACCGGAAAAACGAAAACCTAACTATAAAGAAGGGATTAAATAATGTCTACCATGCCTGTGGATGTGATAGCAACCTTTAATGTGCAGGGTAAGATTAAGCCTAATTATATCCGTTTAGAGGATGAGAGGCATATCCTGCAGACTTATAAAATTGAAAGCATTGTGTTCAGCAAGGAAGAAAAATATGCGGGAATTTCCGTACTTCTTTATTGCTGTAACATTCTGCGCGGAGACTGTAAGCAAATGATAACGATAAAATACCATATCGGGACGCATCAATGGGTCTTAGTAAATGATTTCGATAAAAAGATGAAAGACAATTAGCCGCCATTCGATAGGTGTGATATCCTCACTGGGTGTTCCTTTCGCTTGCTGATATCATCCTCTACTTTCTGCATTCTGGTTTCGCAGGCCTTAAAATAATCATCGTCGATTTCGACCCCGAGAAAGCGTCTGTTTAATTCTCTGGCAGCAACACCGGTGGAACCAACCCCCATAAACATATCAAGGACCAGATCATTTTCGTTGCTGGCTATTTTGATAATATGCTTTAATACCTTAACCGGTTTCTGAGTCGGATGCTTCGGAGCTTTTAAACGTTCACGCCCTAGGCAGATGGGACATTCGATAAAATTATGCATTTCATTCTGCTTGGAAAAATTCCAGGTATGCCCCTTATTCCACATGCAGACGATCAGCTCACAGCTGTTTAGAAAAGAGGATTTTCTGATATTGGGAACCGGGTTGATTTTATGCCATACCATGAATTGAAAGGTATCAAATTCACTGTCAAAGGCTTCATGCCATTTTCCGATCATGTTATAACTGGTAAATACAAAAATATTGCCGGTGGGAGAAAGTACCCGCTTAAACTCACCTAGTAAATCAATCGGTGCCAGCTCGTGCAGATCCCATTTAGCCACATCGTTATTGATATCATTTCGCCATTCAAATTTCATGTTACCGGTGGAGTACTTGGCAAGATTATAGGGAGGATCGCAAAGAATCAGTTCGATGCATGCATCCGGGATATCCTTTAGTTTCTCCATGCAGTCACCGTGAATCAGCAGATAGTTTTCTATGGAATTAACATCAATCATTACGTATCCTCCTTCCCGTGGATCATAATAGGATTAACAACAAAAGGTAGCTGGTCGTACTTGTTAAGGGAGCTTCTTATATGCAATGATAGCATAAATTTGGAAAAAAACCAAGAAAAATATGGAAGAAATGTAGTAAATGGCGTCTCAGTCGTACAGGGTTACTCGTAGGGTAATGGGCAACATGACCCGATTGATATAAATACATGATTCTATTAACATATTATTCTGCTTGCGGCAATGTATTCTTAAGGATACCTTAAGTTATTATTAAGGAAATTGTTTATACATCAGAAAACGCCATACTTCCTAGGCTTTAAGCATTATGTTCTGCATCTGATGATTAAGGATGAGATTATGCTTTCTGTCTATGAAATATGGCGATTCACTTTTACTATGAATTATTATCTGTACTTTTCCTCAAGACTCTTTAACAGGTTCAGATATTGCTCCTGAGTTCCCTGTTTTAGGGCAGAGGTTTCAAACTCTGCAGTCTTTTCATTTACCTTATCTAAAATTTCTTTTGAAAGCTGGCGTTCGGCAAAGGTATAAACGACGGAATCTTCTTTTTCAATATGCCGTTTGAGAAGATGAGTATAGCTGATGGCATTGGCGATCACATCAAGCTTACTGATATCATCCCCGTTCTGTACACGGTCCATGGCTTCCTTCAGTTCTTTCATATACAATCTGCCAAAATCATGCTCCACCAACATTCCGTGAGTAATCAGCTTATTGCCGAGAGGGCCCAAATGCTCCACCATTTCATTAAATAAAAGCTTCTCTTCTTTTCCGTGATGATGGGCATCCGCGTAATTACGTATGAAATCGATCATTCGGTCAAAATCTTCGTAGTTGATGGCCTCACCCTTTAAAATCCGGTAGCAGGCCTTTCGGACAACCGTTAGCATCCTTAAAATATATTGGTGTTCCTCCATCATTAATCTGATACTGTCCATTTGCTTCAAACCACCTTTCATATATTATTCGTTGTTTTATATAAGTATTAAGATTATTTCTTAATACGATAAGTAACAGGATCTATTTTGATTAATTGATACCCACACGCATTTATCATGCCTAAGAGCCAGGCATCGCGAAGGTCATAATAAAGTTTAATGTCACCGTCTGTTTCCTCCCAATAAGGACTGTGGACGCAGACATTACGTTTCCATTCAATTTCCTCCGGACTCTGATCCACCACGCAGTTGGCATGGTCGCAGGGCATACCGTCGAGTAAATTGTCTGAAATCACTTTATAAAGGTAAGGCGCACTGAGGTCTGTTCCTGTAAGGGAGTGTCCCAGTTTTGTTCCGTTATTCTTAAGGATATTCTTTACCTGATGAAACGCATCCGGGGATTTTTGCATCAAATGAGTGACGCAATAAGCATATTTATATTCCACCTGGGATACTCTTTCCTGGAGCCAGCCGTGGATATTACCGTGATCAATCATTTCCTCCAGCGGTTTGTTTTCGAAGGTGCCAAATTCACGGTCACACTCATCCTTAAGGTATAAACCATATTGATTTCCAGTTCATACAGCTCATCGACAATCGACTGCTGCAGTTGTATCTTATGATAAAGCCAATAATGAATCGGGCCTAAAAATGCGCTCATAGTTCACGTTCCTTTCTGTTGTTTATCTGCGCTATCAAGGTGCAGTATTTCACTGAAGCTACAGATAGGGGGAATGTAAATGCCTACAATGAGCGTTTCTGGCTTTCCCATTGCAGGCACTACGGATAGTAAATGGATGGAGGATCTATTGATTGTTTATCAATAGAATTTCCTTTTCATAATCGGATTATTCTAAAAATAATTTAATGTCGTCTTCTACAGAGCCGATACCTGCAATACCGAAGGTTTCAACAAGCACCTTTGCTACATTCGGAGAAAGGAAAGCCGGTAATGTAGGTCCTAAGTGGATGTTTTTAACACCTAAGTAAAGAAGGGAAAGTAAAACGATTACCGCTTTCTGCTCATACCATGCAATGTTAAAGGCGATCGGAAGCTCGTTAATATCCTGAAGTTCAAATACTTCTTTTAATTTAAGAGCGATTAAGGCAAGGGAGTAAGAATCATTACACTGGCCTGCATCAAGTACTCTCGGGATACCACCGATATCGCCTAAATTCAGCTTGTTGTATTTGTATTTTGCACAGCCGGCGGTTAAGATAACCGTATCCTTCGGAAGAGCCTGAGCAAATTCGGTGTAGTAGTTTCTGGATTTCTGACGACCGTCACAACCTGCCATAACGAAGAATTTTCTGATGGCACCGGACTTCACTGCGTCTACTACCTTGTCTGCAAGTGCAAGTACCTGGTTATGAGCAAAGCCACCGATGATTTCACCCTTTTCAATCTGGATCGGAGCTTCACAGGTTTTAGCAAGCTCAATGATCTGGGAGAAATCTTTAATGCCGTTTTCATTGCTGTCAATATGAACGCAGCCGGTAATTCCGGTTGCGCCGGTCGTAAATAATCTGTTTTTGTATGACGCAGCCGGAGGAACAACACAATTGGTGGTCATTAAGACCGGACCGCGGAAGCTTTCGAACTCTTCCTTCTGTTTCCACCATGCATTTCCATAGTTTCCGACGAAATGACTGTATTTCTTAAAGGCAGGATAGTAGTGTGCGGGAAGCATTTCGGAGTGAGTATAAACATCAATGCCGGTGCCCTCTGTCTGCTCTAATAATTGCTCTAAATCTCTTAAATCATGGCCGGAAACAAGGATACCGGGTCTTGTGCCAACACCGATGTTAACCTTTGTGATTTCCGGATTGCCATAGGTTCCTGTGTTAGCGGAATCAAGAAGTGCCATGCCGTCCACACCGAATTTACCGGTTTCTAAGGTGAGCGCGATTAAATCGTTTGCACTTAAGGTATCATCTAAGGTAGCGGCAAGAGCCTTCTGCATAAATGCACTAACTTCTGCATTATCATACTTAAGCTCATTCGCATGCTTCATATAAGCGGCTAAACCTTTTAAACCGTAAATAATTAATTCTCTTAAGCTTCTGACATCTTCATTTTCGGTAGTAAGAACACCAACCTTGGTGGATTTTGCATCTAAATCTTCTCTGGTTTGTGCAGTCCAAACGGCCGCTTCGGGAAGTACATTTTTATCATTTACTTTATTTAATAAGCTGTCTTTCATAGAAAGTGTTTCGAGCACTCTTTTATAAAATACCTCATCATCAAAGTTTGCATTGGTGATTGTAGTAAAAAGATTGATGGTTACATAATGGTTAACCTCAGTAGAGATCTCTTCGCCCTGTGCTCTTAAAGCGGTGGTTATTGCACTTAAGCCCTTGGTAGCATAAATTAATAAATCCTGCATTCTTGATAAATCCGGTGATTTCCCACATACTCCGAATTGGGTACAGCCTGCACAATTGGCAGTCTCCTGACACTGATAACAAAACATTTTGTTTTCCATTTTAATATTCTCCTTAAGATTTATTTATGACAAGCGGTTTAAAACAAATCACTTGCAGCATTGACTTTTCGTTTGCAAGGTGAGTATAATATAGTTGATAATAAAAAAGTGTAGCTGTGGCTACAAATGATAAAAATTGAAAAATAAAAATATCAAAGGTTGCTACGCACATTTCCAAATAGAATAAAGCTTGAAATGGTTTCTCTATTTATCAAGCTGGGGACATCTATTCGTAATAAGGTGAGAATGCTCATTTAACAGGAGGGCGACATGGATCAGTACAATATGATATTAAGAAAATGTGCTTTGTTTCGAGGGATTGGGGAACAGGACTATGGGCATCTGTTAAATTGCCTGGGGGCACAGGTCAAAAGCTATAAAGAAGAGGAATATATCATTTTGGCAGGGGACAAAGTCAGCTCCGTTGGAATTGTACTCTCCGGCATGGTAGAGATTGTGAAGGAAAATTTGGCGGGGAACAAATATATTCTGGCGTTTTTAGAGCCCTCCCATATGTTTGCCGAAGGAATCGTGTGTACGGTAAAGCGCATTTCTCCCGTATCGGTACGGGTGAAGGAAGCTGCTCAAATTCTATATATACCATATGAAAGAATTATCAAGTCCTGCGGTAACACCTGTTCCTTTCATATCAGCCTGATTCAAAACATGATGGTGGTTTTAGGAGAGAAGAATGTCAATTTGAATCGGAAGTTGGAACTTTTAACACTAAAGGGAATGAGGGAGAAGCTGGCTAGCTATTTGATTAATGAAGCGAATGAAAGAGAAAGCAGTATGTTTCAGATTCTGCAAAACAGGACAGAGCTGGCAGATTACTTAAATGTTTCCCGTACCTCCATGTGCCGTGAGCTGTCGAGAATGAAAGAAGAGGGGCTGATTGATTTTTATGGGCACAGCTTTAAAATTCTTAATAAGGATGGTCTGGCGGAGTGTCTGGAATGAAGGGCTGATACGAGAGTTATTATGCTTGTATAATGTGTAAAGATATATTGTTTTTTTGCTAATGAAAGTGTTACAAAGTTAATAAGAAAAATGAATAGAAACAATGAGAAGGGGTTGTGCAATGGATCATAATACTTTATTAAACAGGGAGAGGATCATAGGGCATTTAAAGGAAAGGCTTATACCGCTGCCCTATGTTTATGCCATGTGGCTTGAAGGCGCGGATGCGTCCGGCCTTGTGGATGAATTTTCGGATCTGGATATCTATGTTGATTTTGAAGATGAATATGAGATGGAGACGAAGGCAGCGGTAGAAGAGGCATTAAAAGAGCTGGCGGAGATTGATTATAAATCGGTCATACCGCATGGACATCCGAAGCTTCGACAGAATATTTATCATTTAAGCGGTACCGATGAGTATCAGATGATTGATTTCTGCTTCCAGCTTCACAGCAGGGACCGGCAGGAATACATCTATATTAAGAATAATGCGGTAGAAGGCGCTATGGTTCTCTTTGATAAGGATCAGATTATTCGGTATAAGGATTTTAATGCAGAAGAGTTCCAGGAACAGAATACCGGTAGGCGAATGGAGTGTAAATACCGATACAGCCAGCATTCCAGGGTGTTAAAGTATGTATACCGTAAGCAGTATCTGGAGGCATATGCGTATTATAACCGATATGTCCTGGAGCCGTTGATTGATCTTCTTCGAATTATATATACACCGGCGAATGCGGATTATTATCTGATACATATTTCTCATCATATTCCGGCTGAGGAGAGAAAAAGGCTGGAATTCTTTGCACAAATTGCCTCTTTGGAGGATATTGAGAGGAAAACGAAGCTGGCGGAGGAATGGTTCGAAAAGCTGGTGGAGAAATGTGAGCATTAATTTTGTCGATAGCGGTTCATTTTTATATGATTTCACATATTATGTGCCTGTTTCCATCAAAAATTTATAACATTATTGTATTGACAATTAGGGTTATCTGCCGATATAATAACGACTAATTAATGAATTACGGTAGTAATTATTGAGAATTAAATGAATTGTATGTCAGAAAGCATTGACAGAGGCGTCTTAGAACTATTCTAAGGCGCTTTTTTTGTTTCAATCTACAAAACATTGATCTATAAAGTGGTTAAGTATTGGTATTTATTAAAAACAGGCATTCAAAGGAGGAATCAAATTACCATGAAGAAAAGAATAGTTTTTACCCTAATGATACTTCTTATAGGATCACTGCTCATGAGCTGTGGCAGAAAAAACGGCGACAACGAAATACTAATAGGCGCAGCAGCCAGTTTAAAACCGGCGATGGAGGAAATTACAGGACTGTATCAGAAGGCCAGGCCGGAAGTAAAAATTTCATTCACTTTTGCAGGATCCGGTGCCCTCGAACAGCAAATTCGGGAAGGAGCTCCGATTGATTTATTTATATCAGCAGCCGAAAAGCAGATGAATGCCTTGGAGGAAGATAATTTAATTTTAAAAGGCAGTAGAAGGGACTTGCTGGAAAATACAATCGTTCTGATAACTCCGACCGATAATCAGGCCGAGATTAACAGCCTGCTGGAAATTACAAAGGCACCGGTAATCGTTATCGGAGACCCGGCGTATGTTCCGGCTGGTCAATATGCAATGGAAGTATTTGAGTATCTTGGGATTGCGGAAGAGGTAACTAAGAGAGCGGTCTATGGCAAGGATGTTTCGGAGGTACTGACCTGGGTAAGCTCGGGAAATGCAGATGCTGGTATCGTCTATGCAACGGATGCATTTGGGTCGGATAATGTCAAAATAATCGCGTATGCTCCGGAGGAAAGTCATAGCACAATTATATACCCTGCGGCAATCATTGAGGATACGAAGGCAGCGTCCGCCGCAAAAGAATTTCTTGATTATCTGCAATCGGAAGAAACAAAAACAGTTTTTATAAAATATGGTTTCACCCCAGTTAAATAATGAAAGGTCAAGGATTTGGCCATACCGGCGTTCGGGAAGGAGGAACAAAATGGACTGGGCACCACTTTGGACATCATTAATTACGGCAATTCCTGCCACTATGATTACTTTTGTATTAGGGATATTCGCAGCACATAAAGTGGTGAAATCCGACCGGGGAATCCGTCGGGTGGCAGATGTCATCCTGACGCTTCCACTGGTCCTTCCTCCTACGGTTGCGGGTTTTATTTTATTGATGCTATTGGGAAAGCATGGATTTCTCGGAGCTTTTCTCACAAAAGTAGGGATAAAGATTATATTTACACGTTCAGCAATTATCGTGGCATCGGTTGTAATTTCTTTTCCGTTAATGTACCGCTCAGCAAAGGCGGCTTTTGAACAGGTCGACCGGAATTTGATTTATGCAGGAAGAACCCTGGGTATGTCGGAAGGTAAGATTTTCTGGAGAATTATTATGCCGTTAGCATTACCCGGAGTTGGTACCGGGGGTATCCTGGCCTTAGCAAGAGCGTTCGGGGAATTTGGGGCAACGCTTATGCTTGCCGGTAACATCCCTAAGCTAACCCAGACGATGCCGCTTGCTATCTACACGGCAATTCAGGCGGGGAATCGGAAGGAAGCTGCCATTCTATGCGGGATATTGATTGTAATATCGTTTTTTATGATATTTTTTATGAACTATTTCGCTGTCAGCCATCATTATCGTGAGAGGGAGAGAAGGAAGCATGAGTCTAAAGGTTGATATATTAAAAAAATATAAATCTTTTACGCTTCATATGAAATTTGAAACAGAAAAAAATACAACAGGTCTATTAGGGGGCTCCGGCTGCGGGAAGAGTCTTACATTAAAATGCATCGCCGGAATTGAGACGCCGGATGAGGGTAAAATCATTCATAATGGAAGGCTTCTATATGATTCCGAGCATTCCGTCAACCTTGCACCAAGAGAGAGAAATATTGGCTTTATGTTTCAGAATTATGCACTTTTCCCACACATGACAGTAAGGGAAAACATTGAAATAGCGGTACGTAAAAATAAAATGAAAAGGTCGGTGGCCGAGAGTCTCCTACATAGATTCCATATTATGAAATTACAACACCGATATGCAAATCAATTATCCGGAGGAGAACAACAGAGAGTTGCCTTGGCAAGAATGATGGCTTATGAGCCGGAGATACTGATGTTTGATGAGCCCTTTACCGCTTTAGACTCTTATCTGAAGGATCAACTTCAGCAGGAACTTGGTGAAATGCTGACAGATTATACCGGAGACATCCTAATGGTATCTCACAACAGGGATGAATTATACCGTTTTTGTAACAAAATAGCTGTTATGGATCAGGGAAAGGTAATTCAAATGGGGGACAAAGAGGATGTGTTTCAACGTCCTTTGGACATTACAGCAGCAAAGTTGACGGGTTTAAGAAATATCTCCAGAGTGCGCAGGCTGTCGGATAGCGAAGTGTTAGCAGTTGACTGGAATATAAAGCTTTGCGTCAACCAGTTCGTAGGTGAGGAGATACGATATGTGGGTATTCGGTCACAGCATTTAAAACCTGCGCAGAATTCATATGATATTAATACAATAAAGGCGGGATTGACCTCCTTACAGGAGGGACCCTTCGATCATAAAGTGCTGCTGCATAATTCGGATAGCCCACAATCGGAAAGCGTTTGCTGGGTATTATCAAAGCAGGACTGGAGGAACATCTATCAGGAAAAGCTGCCACAGTTTATAACACTACCAAAGGAGCATATACTGCTACTAAAAGAAAAATAGATGCAAATCATCCGTAGGATTCAATAAAATCAACGTATTAGTATAAATTGTGCAAATATTAATTGAAACAGATTAATAATTTTGACAAATCGATGTATTGAATCATAATACTCCGGATGGTAGAATATCACCTATAAAAATTATTACGCAAAACATTTAAGAGCTCTATCAGACAGAGACGTCATTACTTTATAGAAAAGTGATGGCGTTTTTTACGTTCCAAGTAGTTATTTCAACGAAGTAAAATTTGAACAGGAGGTTATTATTATGAGACAGGTTGCAATTTACGGAAAAGGCGGTATCGGTAAATCTACGACAACACAAAATCTGACAGCAGGACTTGGTGAGATGGGAAAGAACATTATGATAGTAGGCTGTGATCCGAAGGCAGACTCTACCAGACTTATCCTAGGTGGTTTGGCACAAAAGACGGTACTTGATACACTTCGGGAAGAGGGAGAGGATATCGATCTTGATTACATCATGAAGCGAGGTTTTGCGAACATTCGCTGTGTGGAATCCGGCGGTCCGGAACCCGGTGTAGGCTGTGCAGGTCGTGGTATCATCACTTCGATCAATTTGCTGGAGCAGTTAGGTGCCTATACCGACGATTTGGATTATGTATTTTATGACGTACTTGGCGACGTTGTATGTGGAGGCTTTGCAATGCCAATCCGCGAGGGAAAGGCACAGGAGATTTACATCGTGGCCTCCGGAGAAATGATGGCCCTGTATGCAGCAAACAACATTTCGAAAGGCATACAAAAATATGCCAATACCGGTGGTGTAAGACTGGGAGGAATTATCTGCAACTCAAGAAAAGTAGACGGAGAAGCAGAACTGGTTGAAGCCTTCGCAAAGGAGCTTGGATCACAGATGATTCATTTCGTACCAAGGGACAATATGGTGCAGAGAGCGGAAATTAATAAGAAAACCGTAATTGATTATGATCCCGCTGCAAATCAGGCAGATGAATACAGAGCACTGGCGAAGAAGATTGATGGAAATGATATGTTTGTTATTCCGAAACCGATGAAGCAGGAACGTTTGGAAGAGATATTAATGGAGCATGGTATTCTGGATCTATAAAAATAAAAGGGAGGATTTTATTATGGTATTAATCAGGTCAATCATTCGTCCAGAGAAAGTTGGAATAGTATTATCAGAATTATTATCCGCAGGTTTTCCGGCAGTCACTAAAATGGACGTATACGGACGGGGTAAACAAAAGGGAGTGAAGGTTGGAGAAGTTTATTACGATGAAATTCCCAAGGAAATGCTTCTTATGGTAGTAGAGGATAAAGATAAAGAAGATGTGATTAAAATCATCATGAAGTATGCAAGAACCGGTGAGAATGGACATTTCGGTGATGGTAGAATTTTCGTCAGTCCGGTAGAAGAGGCGTATACGATAAGTACAAGGAAAAAGGGACTGTAAGGCAGAAGTTTAATATTTTGGGTACGATAATTTAAAGATCCAGTAGCTTAAGCTGGAAGTCAGAGGTTTTATATAGCAGATTGGAGGCAATATGAAAGAAGTAATGGCGATTGTCAGACAAAATAAAGTAAATGTAACAAAGGAAGCGTTGGCGGAAACCGGAATACCTGCATTCACCTGTCGGAGGGTCCTTGGAAGAGGGAAAAAGTTGATAGATATGACACTGCTTAGGTCGATCGTTGATTCCGGTGAGATTCCGGCCACCTCACAGGGAGAATATCTCTCCGAAACCAGCAGATTAATCTCCAAACGGGTATTCACCATCATCGTAGAGGATTCCGAAGTGAATAAAGTAGTCAATACCATCATAGATGTAAACTGTACCGGTAATGCCGGTGACGGAAAAATCTTTGTATTACCCATAAGTGAAAATTACAGGGTACGTAATGGGGAGACGACAACGGATGCATACTAATCATTTCGTATTTGGCATTTGCCGCCATTGTGCGGTGGAAGGGAGGCTGTTATGAACGTTATGAATCGGGTTTTGGATCAATATAACTCCAAAGTCTATAAAAACCGTAAGGAACATATGGTGGGCGTTAACAACAATGAGAATAACAATGAGATCGCTGCCAATGTCCGTACCATACCGGGCATCATATCCCAGAGAGGCTGTTGCTATGCAGGTTGCAAGGGTGTTGTATTGGGTCCGATCAAGGATGCCTTTATCATTACCCATGGACCCATCGGCTGCGCTTTTTACTCTTGGGGAACCAGACGCCACAAAGCAAAGAAGGATGAAGGGGTTGCGAATTATCTGCAGTATTGCTTCTCTACCGATTTACAGGAACCGGATATCGTCTTTGGTGGTGAGAAGAAACTCAAACAAGCGATTGTTGAGGCAATGGAGTTATTCCGGCCTTCCACGATCATGATTTGTTCTACCTGCCCGGTTGGATTGATCGGCGATGATATCCATGCGGTTGCGAAATGGGCGGAGAAGGAATATGAGATTAAATGTATTGCCTTCAGCTGTGAAGGCTATAAAGGAGTCAGCCAATCAGCAGGACATCATATCGCCAATAACCAATTGGTACGATATGTGATCGGGGAGGGTGATCGCAAGATTACGAATAAGTTCTCCGTCAATCTTCTTGGTGAGTATAATATTGGTGGTGATGGCTGGGAGACAGAACGTTTATTAAAGCGTATCGGTTATGAGGTAGTATCGACTTTTACGGGTAACAGCAGCATGGATGACTTGAAAAATTCACATCAGGCGAACTTAAGCCTGGTTCAATGCCACCGATCCATAAATTATATTGCGGAGTTGATAGAAACGAAATATGGTATTCCCTGGATGAAGGTGAATTTTATTGGAGTCGATGCTACGATAGAAACATTAAGAAACGTTGCCAGATATTTTGGTGATTCGGAGCTGACAGCCAGGACGGAAGAGGTCATAGCGGATGAACTCGATTCCATTCAGGAAGATATGGAATATTACAAAAGTAAATTGAAGGGGAAATCGGCGGCAATCTATGTCGGTGGTTCGAGAGCTCATCATTATCAGTTCTTACTCAATGACCTTGGTGTTCATACCATACTGGCAGGTTATGAATTCGGACATAGAGAAGAATATGAGGGCCGAGAGGTAATCCCATTTGTCAAACCGGATGCAGACAGTAAAAACATTGAATCCATCACGGTTGAGCCGGATCCTGAAAAATATCACGTTTATTTGTCCGAGGAGGATTTGAAGAGGCTGAAAGAGGAGAAGCTGATCGATTATTATGGTGGTATGGTGAAAGACATGAAGGACGGGACTTATATGGTTGATGATTTAAATCATTATGAGACGGAAGAGTTTTTGAAGCTCTTAAAACCAGATATCTTTTTCTCCGGCATTAAGGACAAATATGTAGCTCAGAAAAGTGGTATTTTATCCAAACAGCTGCATTCCTATGACTACAGCGGACCTTATTCCTGCTTCCGCGGAGCAGTAAATTTTGCAAGAGATATTACCATGGGTATTTATACACCGGCATGGAGCTATGTCAAGTCACCCTGGAAGACAGCTCCGGTTTTAAGTGGAAGCTTGGGAGGTGAAGCAGTATGCTAGATTATACGAAAAAAGAAGCTTATGAAAGAAGTGCACTGAGAGTGAATCCGGCTAAGACCTGCCAACCGGTAGGAGCGATGTATGCTGCACTCGGAGTACACGAATGTATGCCACATAGCCATGGTTCTCAAGGTTGTTGCGCATTTCACAGAATGTATTTGACTAGACATTTTAAAGATCCGGCAATGGCGTCCTCGAGTTCCTTTACAGAGGGCGCTTCTGTTTTTGGTGGTGGTACGAATTTAAAGACGGCTGCGAAAAACATTTTCGATATCTATAATCCAAAGATCATTGCGGTACATACAACATGCCTTTCTGAAACCATAGGTGACGATTTAAATGCGTTGATTCAGGGAATTGACATTCCGGAAGGGAAGTATATGGTACATACCAATACTCCCAGCTATAAGGGCTCCCATATCACCGGTTTCAGCAATATGGTAGCAAGCTTTATCAGCTATCTATCGGTATCGACCGGTAAAAGGAATGGAAAGGCAGCACTCCTTCCCGGCTTTGTGAATCCGGGTGATATGAGGGAGTTGAAACGTATCGCAGGTATCATGGGGATTAACCATACGATGCTGCCGGATACTAGCGGTGTTATGGATAGTCCGATGACCGGAACTTTCGAAATGTATCCGAAGGGGGGAACGACCGTTGAGGAGATTATTCATCTCGGTGACTCCTCCTATGCATTCGGCTTTGGGAAAATGGCGAGTGAAGCACCGCTCGAAACGCTGTTAAAGAAATGTCAGGTGCCTTATAAGCTATTAGGTTTACCGATTGGAATCGGAAGAACGGATGAATATATTATGAGCCTACAGGATTATACCGGGAATGCGGTTCCATACTCCTTGGAGGAGGAGCGTGGGCAGCTTGTGGATATCCTGATTGATATTCATACTTATACTTATAACAAGAAAGTCGCTATCTTTGGTGATCCCGATACGGTACTTAGCCTGGCGGAGTTTGTTCTTGAGATGGGTATGATACCGAAATATCTGGTGACAGGTACTCCGGGAGAAGCTTTTGAAAAAGAAGCAAAGGCACTGTTTGCAAAATTTGGTGTAAAGGACTGCAGAGCAAAGGCTTCCGGTGATTTATATGAACTACATCAGTGGATTAAGGAAGAGGGCGTGGACCTTTTAATCGGTGGAACACATGGAAAATATATTGCCAGGGCAGAGGATATCCCATTTGTTAGAGCAGGCTTTCCCATTATTGACCGTTATATCCATTCTTATATGCCGTTGGTTGGATATAAGGGCGGAATGAGACTTGCAGAGCTCATTTCCAACGCATTGATGGATCGTCAGGATAGAGATGCCGCGGAAGAGGATTTTGAAATGGTTATGTAGGACTAGAAAGGAAGGATATGGGATGGATAACTCAAATATATTAGATGCCAGGAAAGATTTCATCAAACAGAAACAGGGCGGTTGCGGGGGCAATGGACTCCGTTGTGACAGCAATAGCGTTTCAGGTTCCGTAAGCCAGAGGGCATGTGTATATTGCGGGGCCAGAGTAGTACTCAATCCTATCACAGACGCCTTCCATATAGTACATGGACCAATCGGATGTGCCAGTTATACCTGGGACATCCGGGGAAGTCTGAGCAGTGGTGATGATTTATATCGTAACAGTTTCTCCACAGATTTGCAGGAAACGGATGTCATATTTGGCGGAGAGAAAAAGCTGACCGCTGCGCTTGACGAAATTGTGAACACCTATCATCCGAAGCTGATTTTTGTCTATGCAACCTGTATTGTAGGAGTGATTGGTGATGATATAGAAGCGGTTTGCAGGGAGATGTCTAATAAACATGGAATTCGGGTTCTGCCGGTGAAATCTCCTGGCTTTTCAGGTAATAAATCAGTCGGCTACAAGATGGCTTGCAATGCGATCATGGCATTATTAGCACCTCATAAACCGGAAAAAAGAAGAGGGATTAACATCTTAGGTGACTTTAATCTGGCAGGTGAAATCTGGATTGTAAAAGAATATTTAAATAAAATAGGAATCCCCGTGATATCGACCATCACGGGTGATTCGAATTATGAGTCATTGATTCAGGCACCTGCGGCAGAATTAAATATCGTTCAGTGTGCCGGTTCGAGTACCTATCTTGCAAATCGGATGGAGGAGGAATTGGGAATTCCCTATATAAAAATCAGCTTTTATGGGATTGAGGATACCGTAAACTCCTTAATCCGGATAGCGGATGCTCTAAAAGATGAAACAGCCAGAAAAAAAGCCATCGAACTGGCAGAGACGGAAACTCTGAGGCTGGAGGTATTTCTTTCAAAATACAGAAAAAACCTTGAGGGTAAAAGAGCCGCTATCTATGTGGGAGGCGGTTTTAAAGCAATTTCCTTGATTCGGCAGTTTTGTTCCTTAGGAATTGAAACCGTGGTTGTGGGTACGCAGACAGGAAAAAAAGAGGATTATGAGATTATCGAGGGTATTGTTGGTCCCGATACGATTATTCTTGATGATGCAAACCCAGCAGAGCTTGAGAAATTTATGAAAGAAAAAGGAGCTGACATCCTGGTAGGTGGTGTTAAGGAGAGACCGCTGGCTTATAAGCTTGGTATTGCATTTTGTGACCATAACCATGAACGAAAACATCCGCTTTGTGGCTTTGACGGAGTCGTGAATTTCACAAAAGAAATTAATCTTAGCATGAATCACCCGGTATGGAAGCTTACGGAATCCGATTTGTTTGACATAGATAAAGAATTTGCTAAGTGATGGATGGATAACAACATCTGTTGATACAGGTAGAACGGAGGAAGCAATGAGAGGAAATCTGGTGAATTTGAATGTAAATCCCTGTAAGATGTGCATGCCCATGGGAGTCATGACGGCGATGTATGGAATTAAGAAATGCGTTTCCATTCTCCATGGTTCCCAAGGCTGCAGTACCTACATTCGAAGGCATATGGCAACGCATTATAACGAACCGGTGGATATTGCCTCTTCTTCATTGACGGAGGAGGGAACGGTTTATGGAGGAGAAAAGAATCTGCTGCAGGGGCTTTTAAATCTGATTCGGGTTTATCATCCGGAAGTAATCGGGGTTGCTACCACCTGCCTGGCAGAAACGATTGGGGAAGACATCGGTCGGATGATTGAACGCTTTTATGAGGAACATCCGGAACATAAGGATATCACCATCATAAAAATACCGTCCGCCGGCTATAAAGGAACTCAATATGAAGGATTTATGACAGCTCTGTATCATATTGTTAAGACGGTTCCTATGAATCCCGAAAAACACAGCAAAGTCAATATCATTACCGGACAATTGTCACCGGCAGATACCAGGTATTTAAAAGAGCTTCTTGCTGAGTTTGGAATAGAGTACATCTTATTGCCTGATTTGTCTGAGAATTTGGATGGTGGCCATCTGCACACATATAGTAAGCTACCACAGGAAGGCACCGACATCCGTATGATAGAGAAAATGGCCGGAGCCAGGATGACCATAGAGATAACCATAAGTATAGACGAAAAAAATTCCGCTGCGAAGTATCTGTATGACACCTATGATGTTCCGTACATAAGATGCAATTTACCGGTAGGTCTCAGAGATAACGATGAGTTTCTGAGAATCCTTGCAAAAGTATCGGGAAATGCAGTACCGTTAAAAACATTAAAGGAGCGGGAACGATATATCGACGCAATGATTGATTCGCATAAATATAACGGTGAAGCAAGAGTAGCTATCTATGGGGAACCTGATTTTGTTGTAAGTACGGCAAGAATGTGTGTTGAGAATGGTATCATGCCGATGATTACCGCCACAGGTTCAAAGTATCCGAAGCTGCGGGAGTTACTGGAACAGGAAATTATGACAGTGTCAGAAGCTTTTTTCATAGATGATTACAAGATAATAGAAGATGTTGACTTTCAGACAATTGAGGAATATGCAAGGGATCTTAAAGTAAATCTTCTCATCGGTAACTCAGACGGGAGACGGATATCGGAAACCTTAGAAATACCTCTGGTCAGAAGAGGCTTTCCGATCCATGACCGTATGGGAGGGCAAAGGCTCCGAATGTTTGGCTATGAAGGCGCATTAACGTTAATAGATGAAATCACGAATGAAATCCTTGGAAGGAAAGAGCGGACATTTCGTGAAAATCTGTATCAACAATACTATATTAGAGAAGAAAGTAGTACGCAGATTTCGGAAGAAGCAGCGGCGGCAGTACATAATTGGGAAGGGGATGATTCTATGGAAAATGAACTTGTGAAAAGACAGACAATAGAGGAAAAAACAGCAAAGCATCCATGTTATAACTGCCAGGCACATCAATATGCAAGAATTCATCTGCCAATTGCTCCAAAATGTAATATCAGCTGCAATTACTGCCTCAGAAAGTATGATTGTCCCAATGAAAGCAGACCGGGTGTAACTACTGCCATATTAAGCCCCAAGGAAGCGTTCCTGAAATTCATGGAGGTAAAAACTAAAGTCCCGAATCTATCTGTAGTAGGGATTGCAGGTCCGGGAGATGCGCTAGCGAATTTTACAGAGACCAAAGCTTTATTAACATTAATTCGTAAAGAGGATAAGGATATTACCTTCTGCCTGTCAACCAACGGGCTTATGCTTCCTCAATATGCTAACGAATTAATCGCATTAGGTGTATCTCATGTGACCGTCACGATGAACGCGATTGACCCCAAAATTGGTGCCCAAATCTATAAGTACGTGGATTATATGGGAACGAAATATTATGGAGAAACGGCAGCTGCTATACTGTTATCAAATCAATTGGCCGGTATCCGAATGTTAACCGAGCAAGGCATTATCTGTAAAGTAAATATAGTTATGCTGAAGGGAATCAATGACCATCACATACCGGAAGTGGTTGCTAAAGTGAAGGAGTTAGGTGGAGTGATAACTAATATCATGCAGATGATTCCGGTAAAGGGCAGTGTTTTTGAAGAGCTTCCATTGGTAACCAATAAAGAGATTATGCAGATGCGAGTGAAGTGCGGTGAGATCATGAAACAGATGTATCATTGCAAGCAATGCCGCGCCGATGCAATCGGAACATTGGATTCTGACAGATCAAGTGAATTCCAGACAGGGAATCAAAAGGAAGCACCGCTAGTAGATAAAGAATATTTAGACGGAATGGATAGTGAGAACCCAAGTCCACGACTACCGGAGGAAGCAGAGGCTTCGCAACAAGTGACAACACCAAAACTTTATATGGCAGTTGCGACGAAAAGCGGAATCATCGTGGATCAGCATTTTGGGCAGGTATCCGAATTCTATGTATATGAATACACAAAGGGTAATGCTGTCTTTAAAGAAAAGCGGCCTGTGAATCAATACTGCAAAGGTTCTGCGGAATGCGGGGAAGGCACGGATAAGATGGATCTATTGATACAGACAATAGCTGATTGCGATGCTGTCATAGCCATGAGAATCGGTGATGGACCCAAAGTCAAACTGGGCCAGAAGGGAATTAAAACATTTACCACATATGACAAAATAGAAGCATCTGTTCTATGGGCAGCAAATGAAATAAAAAAATTACCTTAAATTTAAGGGAGGCAATTATGGTTAAGTTGAAACATCATATTTTTATATGCACAAGCTGCAGGATAAATGGCCAACAAAAGGGCTTTTGTTATTCGAAGGATTCTGTTGATATTGTTCAGAAATTCATGGAAGTTATTGAGGACTATGATCTATCCGGCGAGGTCATGATAACGAACACAGGATGCTTTGGCATCTGTGAAAAAGGACCGATTGCTGTTATCTACCCAGAGGGAATCTGGTATGGTAATCTCGGGGAAGAGGATGTGGACACCATTGTGGAGCAGCATATTTTACAGGGGAAACCGGTGCAGGAATTGATGATTTAATTATTTAAGCAGAAGAGGAAAAAAGGAGCAGATACTTTCCGTTAGAAAGGAGTGTTGGTAGTATGATTCGTTTGATTGATAATACTTTAACATCTTTGGATCACAATCTGCCAGACAAAGAAGAGCTTCATTCTTTCTGCGAATTGCTGTTTGCCATCGGTGTTGATGCTATTGAACTGTCAATTCCGGTATATCAACAAATGGGATATCTTCCTGAGGGGCAAAAGTATATTTTGAATATCAATTTTCCTGAGGAGAAGGAAAAAAATCCTGGATTTTACCGATATGTCAGCCGTTATGAGGATTCATCGGATAAATTTATTTATGAGATACAAATGAATGATACACGAGAAATAGTAAGGTTAAGGACGCATCAAAACTGTAAGGAAATCCGCATTGTTGGACTTGATGATCTTATTTGCTATGATTCCTATGAAAGGATACTTAGGGAGATGATACATGCCATGCCAAACGGTTCGATTATTCTATGTCCTGAAAATACTTATTATTGTGCAAGTGCTTTGGCGATACAATGGGCGTCGGATTTCGGCGGAGATATCACGACCAGCTTTGCTGCCTGTAAGAATAATGCGGCTACAGAAGAAGTGATTATGGCATTGCGGTTGGCCATCCGGCATAAGCCGAATCGAAACCTGGCGGTTCTGCCTCAGCTGGTTAGGCTGTATGAAAAATTTACGAATAAACCAATCGGAAATAAGAAGCCGATCGTCGGTAAACATATTTTTAAAGTGGAAGCCGGAATTCATGTGGATGGTATCAAAAAAAATCCCGCTACGTATGAAGCTTATGCTCCAAGTATCGTTGGTGGCACGATGGAAGTGGTGATTGGAAAGCATTCCGGCTCGAAAGCGGTGAAATTAAAGCTCGAAGAATTAGGATATCCGATACCTTCGGATCAGATAATCGATAAGATATTAAAGAAGGTAAAGAGCTTTTGCACGGAACATGGGAGAAGCTTATATGTTCAGGAGCTTGCAGTGATGATTAAGGAGGTAGCAGATTATGAAGCAGACGAAGTATATCGTTGATACTACCTTAAGGGATGGGGAACAAAGTCCGGGAATTGCACTGCGTGCGGAGGATAAGCTTAAAATAGCCCAGCTGTTGGATGAAATCGGAGTCTATGAGATTGAGGCAGGAATCCCTGTCTTAAGTGAGGTTGAAGAAGAAAGTATTAAAAATATCATAAATCATTGTCATAAGTCAAAAATATCGGTATGGAGTCGCATGGATGTTCATGACGTGAGGAAATCAGTAGCCTGTAAGCCGGACATTATCCATATCGGAGCACCGGTTTCCTACGTCCAAATATATAGTAAGCTCAAAAAGAATAAGAGCTGGGTTATGAAAAATATAATGGAATGCATTGAGGTAGCGAAAAGCCATAATGTCGAGGTTACAGTCGGGCTGGAGGATGCTTCAAGATCAGATATCGGATTTATCTTAAGTATGATAAAGGAACTCCAAAGGCTTGGTGTTACCACCATTCGTGTCGCAGATACCGTTGGAACTCTGACACCATTTCGAACAAAGGAACTAATTGAAACAATCAAAATGAATACAGATTTAAAGATTGAAATGCATGTTCATAATGATTTGGGTATGGCAATAGCTAATTCAATCATTGGGGCAAAAGCAGGTGCCGATTACATTGACTGTACCCTGTTTGGCATTGGGGAAAGGACGGGCAACTGCAATTTTTATGACTTTATCCATGCCTGTGAATCGGTCTTTCAATTTTCAATGAATAAAAAGCAGGTTAGATATGTAGAACAGATGGTTTGTAAAGAACTGGAAAACGCTATATGAGAAGAAAACAATACAGCAAAAAGCAAGGGCTTCAAAGTTTGTTGAAAACTTGGAAGCCCTTGTTTGCGTTTATGAAGGTATTGCTATACTATGCAGTGGAGGAAGGTTAAAATATAGAAATGTTATATATTTGTTGGAAAAATGAAGCATATTGCACAATTGTGACGAATATTGTAAAATAAAAATATTAATTATGTTAAAAGTGTCAAAAGTGCTACGCACAAATCCGGCCACAATATATAGATATGCAAGCAAGCTTGCAATAGCAATATATCAAGGCCGGAAAGCACCGAAGGTGCTTTGAAACTTTAGTTAAATTATACATACAAATTATTATGTGGATTATTATCCCCTTCAGGAGGAAGCCAGTATGCTTAAAAACCTAATTAGAGATTTAAAAGTGAAAACAAAAGTAGCCTTACTCATATTATTTTTATTGATTGCGGCTACGATCATGGCAGCAGTGGCTATCAGTAATCAAGTAAACGACAGCAGGGATAAAGTAAAAAGAGTAGAGCAGCAAATTCGGACAAGCTATGATATCAATATTAAGAATCAAGTAGAAAATGTTATATCGTTATTGAAGGCGATTGAGGAAAAACGAGCGAATGGTGAGTATACCATGGAGGAAGCTCAAAAATTGGCAGCTGATATGATAAGAGACCTCCAATATGGAGATAGCGGCTACTTCTGGGTTGATACCTATGAAGGCGTGAATGTCGTCCTGTTAGGTAAAGAGGATGAGGGAAAGAACCGCTATGAAGCCAAGGATAAGAAAGAATTCAGTTTTATCAAAGCCATCATTGCAGCGGGACGCCAACAGGGCGGCGGATTTACGGACTATTGGTTTCCGAAAGCCGGTGAAGAAGAGCCATTGCCAAAGAGAGGATATTCCTTGGCCTTTGAACCTTATCAATGGGTGGTGGGAACCGGTAATTATACCGATTACATCGATGAGGAAATTAGCCAGTTAAAACAACAAGAGAAGGAGATATTAACCTCTGACATTTTTGGATTTTCTATCATAGTGTTTATATCAATCTTTATTGCGATAGTTGTGGCATTTTATCTATCCCGTATGTTAAACCGTGACTTCTCAACGATCAGTAATTATTTTAATACCTTGGCGAAAGGTGATTTTACTATTAAGCTTCCTTCTTACTATAAAGAGAGAAAGGATGATTTCGGTATTTTGGCCAGGGATCTCGAATTGATGAAGGAGTCGGTTGGCCGGTTGGTTGGTAGTACCAAGGTTGAGGCGAATAAGATTAATGAAGTTGTAAGCAATGTTACGGGAAATGTTCAAGAACTCAATGGAAATATTGAAGATGTGGCAGCAACAACACAAGAACTTGCGGCCAGCATGCAGGAAACAGCAGCCTCCGCACAGATGATGTCCTCAACTGCCCAGGAAATTGAAACGGCTGCCAAATCTATCGCAGAAAAATCCCAGGAAGCAGCACTGCAAGTTGTAGAAATAACGAAACGTGCAACAGAAACAGAGGAGGAGGTACGTGCTTCTCAGGAAAATGCAATTGCAATCGGTAATGAAATAGAGAAAAAACTAAAGATAGCATTGGAGCAATCAAAGGTTATTGATCAGATCAATGTTTTAACAGAATCAATCATGAACATTACGAAGCAAACAAATCTTCTTGCATTGAATGCTTCCATAGAGGCAGCGAGAGCAGGGGAAAGCGGCCGTGGTTTTGCTGTAGTAGCGGAGGAGATACGCCGTTTGGCAGAGCAATCAAAAACTGCGGTAGGAAAGATCCAGGGAGTAACCGGAGATGTCACAAATGCAGTAGCTAACCTATCCGAGAGTGCAAGTGCGTTGCTTAAGTTTGTTTCTTCCGATGTTACGAATAGCTTCCGAAAATTCCTTGGGGTTGCAGATGCCTATAAGAGTGATGCAGTCTATGTAGATGAACTGATTTCTGATTTTAGTGCAACAGCGGAAGAATTGCTGGCATCGATTGTGAATATCCTGGATTCTGTTAATGAAGTAGCCCATGCGGCAACGGAAGGCGCAATCGGAACCGGAGATATAGCAGAGAAGATTGCCGTCATCACTGATAAATCTTCAGAAGTGACAAAGCAGGTTGAAATAACAAGAAACAGTTCAGAGAAGTTAAAAGGGGAAATATCAAACTTTATTATTGAGTAACTCATAAAAGCTGACTATAAATCAAGTTAGTTATTGGGAAGGCCGATATTAATCCTGTTACAGATAGCAAAGGATAGTATGAGAAGGGGTTGAGAAACAAGCTCTCAACCCCTTCGAAACTATCCCGGATGTGTCCGGTAACACCATTTGTGATGATTACGTCAGTTACATGGTTATCATAACGATAGGGATACAGACAATATGGTAATAATGTTTGTCAGGCCTTAGTTATTTCCATTATATTCGGCTATATACGCATCTAATTGTGTCTGAACAGCCTCCAACAGTTTATCAATACCGGCGGTCTCTAATTTCTGTTTCATCTTCTCCAAACCTTCCGCCTGATCGGTCAGACCAAGTTCGATAGGAATCATATAGGTCTCTACAATATTGGTAATGGCTGCAATCTCATTCTTATAATTTGTATCATCAAAGGTAAATGTAGCAAGTGGTGTTTCTATGGAATCTTCTGCAAGAGATTTATTGTAGGCATCGATTTGTTCCTGAGGAACCGTGGTATTCTGCCTTAATAAGCTGGAATTATTGGACCCCCAGGATATTGTAAAGCCGCCAAAGTCATTATATTTTGGTAAAAGTGCATTATATCGGGTTTCACCAACTGCTTCATAATGAGTTCCTTCAATACCATAATTAATTAAATCGAAGTAGGACTTATCTGTTTCAAATAAGTTAAACATCATCATTACTCGTTCGGCATACTTACTATTTGCATTGATGGAAAGCATAGACATATTGCCGCCCTCGGGAATCTTCTTATAACCGGGGTTAACTTCAAAATATCTGTTTGCATAGGAGGGGTTTAATGCCTTCATTGTCGCATCATTTCGGCTAAAGGTATCAAAGGCATCAGCGATATAGCAGGCGGATTTTTCTGCCATGAAGTTATTTTCATCAGCATCGGAATTGGCAAGAGCACTCTTGGACCATACGCCGGCATCCGCTAATTTCTTTGTGGTTTCTAAGTATTTTAAATAATCCGGATCTTCATATACTTTAAAAATCTTATAGGAATCATCTAACATATCTACACTAAGGAGTGGAACACCCGAAATTACATCCTTTAAATTCTTAGCCTGGCTATAGAGGGTTCCCCTCATTCTGCCATTCTGCTCCGCATTTCCGACATTCCATGCTAATAATTCATCTTCGCCTGCAGCAATTTTTAATAAAGCGTTAACAAATTCATCCGGGCTTGAAATGCTGGTTATGTTGTATTTATCCAAGATATCTCCGCGAAATACAGCCAGAACATTCTTGATTTTGGCGTTGATGTTGGGCAGACCGTAGATGTTTCCCTTAACCGTAACCTGTTTCCAGCGATCTGCTGAAGTGGCAGCATAGGTATCCGGAGCAAATGTCTTTACCATATCAAGGTCAATGCTCTTATACCCATTGGTTGTTGCTACTGAATTAAAACCAATCCAGGCACCGGAATAACAGAAATCAAATTCTTCGCCGGAAGCAAACATAAGTTTATATTTGGTTTCAGCATCTGTCCAGGGTATTCCACGTATTTCAATGGTTGTGTTAATATCTGCCTCTAGCTTCTCATTTAACTTAGCTAATACAGCCTCATGATCCACGGAATTATCACCAAATTGGTAACCGATCAGGGTTACATGACCCTTAGCAAGTTCTTCTTGAATCGGGTCGACGGTTGTACCATCATCTGATTCCGTATCATTGTTCTCGGTATTTGAGTCTCCCTTCGCTTCATTTGATGTCAATCCTGAGGTGTCGTCCGTGTTTGTTGAGTTTTTGCATGCACTTAGTGGCATAACAGCGATCAGCATGATTGCCATGATTACACATAACTTTCTGCTTACATGTTTCATTCTCGTTCCTCCTCTTAATACATTATATTTGATAAACCAAACAAATGGTATTATCCTTTTACGGCACCAATGGTCAAGCCCTTCACAAAATACTTCTGTAAGAAGGGATATAATAAGATAATTGGTCCTGTTGCTATTACGGCCATCGCCATCTTTATATTTTCTTTTGGCATTTCTCCTACATGGTGGCCTGATAAACTGGATATTCGAGCTAATGCTTCTGCTGCATTTAGTATTTTGTATAAATAAAATTGCAAAGAGTAATATTTGGCTTTATCGACAAACATGAAGCTTAAATACCAATCATTCCAGTAGCCAATCGAGATAAACAAAGCAATAGAGGCCAGGACCGGTTTCGATAATGGCAGCATGAGCTGACGAAAAATCCGAAATTCACCGGCACCATCAATTTTAGCTGCTTCGGATATGGAATCCGGGATAGATTGCATAAAGCTCTTAATAATCAGGATGTTAAATACGGATAGAAGATAAGGAGCTACTTGGGCTATCATAGGCATTTCCTTTAAATTCAGATACCGGACGCAAAGTATGTACCAGGGTACAATTCCGCCACTAAATAATGTGGTAAAGTAAAAGAAAAACGAAAACTTATTTCTCCAAACAAAGTATTTTCTTGAAAGGACATAGGCAGTCATAGCCGTTGTGAATAACCCTATCACTGCGCCTACGAAGGTATTGAAGATAGTCACTCCATAGGCTCGCAATACATCATCCGGAAAACCGAATATTTTTTCATATGCTTGTGTAGAAAATTCTTTCGGAATAAGGGAGTATCCGTATTTTAGAATGGTATGTTCTGCCGTAACAGAGCTGGAAATAATCATTACAAACGGTATTACTGCTATGATGGCCAATAAAGTTAAGATAGTATAACCGATAACATTAAAGATTTTTTCACTGGCACTTTTTCTTTTCATTTTCATCGCTCCAATCAGTCTTTTTAAAATAACGAATAATCCTTGTTATATCGTTTTACCAGGGCATTAAAAATCATTATAATTACAAAACACAATACGGATTGATACAGACCGGCAGCAGCTGTCATACCAAACTCTGAGGTACTTATGAGGGATCTTGTTACATAAGTATCAATAACATCTGTGGTGGAATAAAGCATCGCATTGTTTCCTGTAACTTGATAGAACATACTGAAATCACCCCGGAAGATTCCGCCCAAAGAAAGTAAAGTCAGAATAACGATGGTAGGGACAAGACTCGGCAGGGTAATATGGCGAATTCTTTGAAAAATATTTGCTCCATCAACCTTTGCTGCTTCATACATTGCTCCATCAATACCCATAACTGCGGATAGATAGATGATGGTTCCATAACCGATATTCTTCCAGGCACATACAAGTACAATAATTAATATCCATATCTTTGGTGTGTTATAAAAATCATAGGGCTGTAGATTCAGTGCTTCCATCAGTGTGTTAAATGATCCGGATTCATAATTCAAAACATTATAGGCAAATGCCCCAACAACCACCCAGGATATAAAATAGGGTAAGAACATCAAAGATTGTGTAATCCTTTTAAAATGTTTACTTGTTAGCTCAGCCAGAATAATGGCACATAGGATTTCAAGACAGTTATTCACCAGAATAAACAAAATATTATAAAAGAAAGTGTTCTTCGTTACATTTAAAATATCACCGGACAGAAACATGAACTTAAAATTATCAAGTCCGACCCATGGACTGTGAAAGATTCCTCCATCAAAGGTAAACCTTTCAAAGGCGATTCCGATACCAAGCATTGGCAGGTAACTAAAAATCGTGAAAAATATAACGGCTGGTAGCAGCATAAGAAGCAGTTGTCTGTATTCTCGCACTCTTTTAAAAAAGAGCTTTCTTTTTCCTTGTTTCATTGTTGTCTCCATTCCTGCAGCAAAGTGTGAAAAGAATTTTGTTGTTCACACTTCTCTCCACCTTGTTTGTGATGTCTTTCGCTTGCATGCAGATTATATCAAATGCCCCCTTATATCAAAATGGACGTTTTTTTTGTTTTTGTGTAATAAATTTCGTTTCTACCTATGGAAGCCTTTGGTCCCTTGACGCGTCTCCTTACATTTTCTATAATGAAAATGTATCTAATTGCGTAGATAAAAGAGGTGGGTGGACTGGTGAAATTATTGGTGGTTGATGATGAAATTATATCCAGAGAAGGTATTATTCGTAATATCAATAACAGAGATCTCGATATTACCGAAATTAAACAGGCAGATGATGGAATGCATGCTCTTTTACTCGCGTCCACTTATCATCCGGATATTGTATTATCGGATGTACGAATGCCCCGAATGGATGGTATCGAAATGGCATATAAACTTAGAGAAGCGGATCCTGATGTAAAGATTATTTTTATGAGTGGTTATTCTGAAAAGGAATATTTAAAGTCAGCCATTCATTTACGTGCTCTTAGCTATGTCGAAAAGCCGATCGATTATGATGAGTTGGAAAAAGTCCTGGCAGAAGCGATACATTTGATACATATTGAGCGTAAAAGACGAGAAGAAGCAGACATGCAAGAACGTCTGGCAAAGAATTTTTCTTTATTAAAGAACGAAATTGCTCTTAAATTGATTACAAAATATCAGGATGCACAACCATCTTTTGATTATACTCTGCTCGGAATTCAACCGGATCACGACTTTGTCACGGTCTTGATTCAACTGATTCAGAAAGAGAGTATTACAAACAATGCCTATTTTACACTTATGGAAGAAACCATGGAACAACTCTTGCAGCTGCTTGATGCAAATGGCATCATCAGCATACCCACCGTAAAAGATGATCATTATATCCTATTGCACATTGCCTGTCCGATTAACAAAAGGCATTTATTGAAAAAAGATCATATTATTAAGATGTTTTCTGAATTGATACCGCTCTGGAATAATGTAAATTATTTTGTAGCCGTTGGGAAACAGGTTTGTGGAATTGGAAATGTACCGGATTCCTACCGTAGCGCTGTACTGACTTTACAAAAGATGTTTTTTGTGGGTTTCGATCAGATTCTTTTTTCCGGTAGCTATAAAGGTGATAGTTATATATTTCTTGGCGATAAAATAAAGGATTTTCGAAGCTACCTGATTCAAGATAATAAAGATCATGCAATTACTCTTATACATGATCTGATCCAAGAGCTTACCCTGCACTCGAACACCTTAGCAAGCAATATTAAAAATTACTTTTACAGGATGCTCCTTCAGTTATATGAAACCTCCAGGGAGCTGTTTGTTGACACATTTCTGGAAACACATGATTATAACCAAGCCTGGCAGACACTGACTAAATTTAATACACTATATGAATTAGAAACTTACACCATAGAACAGATTGAAGCATTTTTTAAATACCGCAATGAAAAGAGGGACAATTTGGGTAAAGTCCTGCAAATTAAAAACTATATTGCAGCCAATTACACGAACAGTAATTTATCTGTGAAACAAATAAGTGAGTATGCCTTTATCAGCATGGCTTACATGTGCTCTATGTTTAAACAGGAAACAGGAAAGACGATTAATCAATACATTACGAACCTTCGTATTGAGAAAGCGAAAGAACTACTTAAGAATAAAAGTTATAATATATCCGAAGTCGCAGAGCATGTTGGAATTAATGATAGTCAATATTTTGCAAAAATATTTAAGAAAAATGTTGATATGACTCCAACAATGTATAAGGAGACATATCAAAATGAAATATAACCCTCTGCAGAAGTTGCTATACTCTTTTACTAACCTGAAGCTTCGTAAAAAATTACTCTTGACCTATATTTTTCTGGTTCTTTTATCGCTGTATGCCTTTTCATCCCTGACTTACCATAGCTTCTCCAAAACAATGCAAGAAAAAACCTTGTTTTCTGCGGACAAAAGCTATAGTCAGGCATATGCGTTTATTTCCGATCGATTACAAAAAGTGAAAAACACAATGAATGTAATTGTGCAGGATAAAAATCTCATTGTAATTGTAAATAAAACAACTTCTGATACGGACATATTTACGCAGATGGATGATATGAATCGATTAACTTCATTCTTAGACAGTCTGGAGGATAAAACGGTAGTGAATAAAATTCGTCTTTATGTACAGGATGGATTGATTTACGCCAACAGTCCGGATAATACAAAAACCCATTTGTATAATTTGAAGGATATAGAGGATACCACATGGTTTCAGATCTTAGAGGAACGTGATAAGAGGTTCCTTTTTTGCCCTTCCGCATATTTCGAGGAAAATGAAGAGGCGGACCAAACAGTTTCGGTCATTTCTTTTCTTCTTAGCAGAGAGGATTATTCCAAGTCAATCGGCTTGATACGTATTGATATTAATACTGATGCACTCCTCGAGATAATGGCGAATGCAAATACAGTCGAAAGCAGCGTTACTTATATTCAGACCGAGAGTGGTATTCCGGTCTGTTCTTCTAATGATTTATTAGAAACCTTCATAGAACCAACCACTGTAGTACGTCAGGCGGAGGGACCCGAGTGGTCTACTACAAATACAGCCGGAGGAGAGAAAGTATTCTTTCGGAGTCAGCTGATAGAGAAAACTGATTGGTATATGGTAACATTTTTGCCCTACGATGAAATATTCTCTGAAAGTAAAACCCTGCTGGCACAAACCATTATAACGGCAATGGTGCTATCCTTTATTGTGTATCTGCTGGCTTATGTCATAGCCACCAGTATTACCCAAAGAATTACACTGCTTATAAATCAAATGGGGGATGTACATCATGGTGTTCTGGCCCCACTGGAGCAATCGAAAACGAAGGATGAGATCGGTGAATTAATTCAGAATTATAACTACATGATCTCTCGGATACAGCTTTTGTTAACCGAGCAATTTAAGCATGGTAAACAGGTAAAAAACTATGAATTAAAGGTATTACAGGCGCAGATTAATCCGCACTTTCTTTATAACACTTTGGACATGGTGATTTATCTGGCACAGGAAAACAAGTACATGGAAATCGAGGATTCCGTCAAAGCCTTAGCAAAATTTTATCGTCTTAGTCTAAGTAAGGGGAAAGAAGTAATTGCTCTTGAGGATGAACTTGCTCATGTTTCAGCTTATATCAATATTCAAAACATCCGTTATGAGAATAAGATTGAATTTATTATAGACATTGACGATTATTTATTGGAATTTAGTATTTTAAAGATTACCTTACAACCCATTGTGGAAAATGCAATCATACATGGAATACAAGGGAAAGAAATAAAGGAAGGGACGATCGTCATTAGCGGAAATGTTGCAGGTGAGGATATTGTACTCAGTGTTTCCGATGACGGGATTGGTATTCCATCGGATAAGCTGAAAAAGATCAGGTCAGGTAATTTTATAGATACTCGAGGCAGTAATTATGGTATCAAAAATATCAATGACCGTATTCAATTATATTATGGAGCGGGTTATGGGATATCCTTTAAAAGTGAGTATAATGTGGGGACGACGGTAGAGATTAGAATACCGGCTTTCCGGCAAATTTGATACTTATTTGCTAACATAGGTGATTAGAAATAAGAATAATAGTATACTCCAGCATTATGCGATAATTATGGTATAACATCAAATCGGGTTTCAACGATATCGGCATTTTTATATGCGTAAGGTAATCGAGGCTTACAGCCATGATTTTCATGTACTGTTATAGTAAAAGAACTTTGCTGTATTATGTTCTCTTTAAATTATATAAGAAACGAGAAAGGTTTAATTTTTACGATTCATTATAATGAAATTGTATATACCAAGTAATAAAACTGTGTTAAAATTACCTGGTAAATAATCTCATATTTTAATCGTATTTACGGAAAGAGATATTCTGTTGCCGGAATGGGATGGAATACCTTGCATCGCAATTTTCTGTTCATAATATTAGCATCAGACCCACAAAACCAACCAGTCGGCAATTCGGTTACAGGATTATGCAAGAGTATATGTTTACAACATCGGACGATGCGAAAAAGGAAAGTGTTAACAGGCTTAAAAAAATTTATGAAATGAGGGATATGTAGAAGGAGTGCCGAAGCTGGATTTGGACTTGCATGGTACGGATGTAGTAAATCCCATGATTTATCCGTTGAGGTAAGAGGAGAAAAATTCTCCTGTTATTAATACAATTTAACTTAAGGAGGAGAATATGACATTTTCAATAAGATTAATTCGTGAAAATACTTGGATTATTAGTGGTGAGGGCTGTGACTGTTATCTGTTAGAGGGACAAAAAGAGGCGATTATGATTGACGCCGGATGTTCCAGTGAAAATATTAGAGCTTATGCCCAGTCATTTACTACAAGGCCATTAAAAAGAGTTATTAACACCCACAGTCATTATGACCATACTGGTGGCAATGGTTTTTTTGAGGAAGTTCTATGCACAGAGAAGATATCAAGAAGTGCAAAAAATACAATGGGTCGAAATCCAGACAAGTATCCGTTGGATTATACATTTACGATAGTGGAGGATGGAGATGTAATCAATCTAGGCGGCAGAGAGCTAAAGATCATTGAGCTTGACTGTCATAGTCCCGGAGATATCGCAGTGCTGGATATGACTGATCGTATGCTTTTTACGGGTGACGAAATTGATTCGGGGCAGGTTTTACTTCTGCCCGGCTATGCAGAACAACCTGGTCAAATACATGCAAAGGCAGCAGCTTCTGTGGAAACCTGCCTTCGCACCATGAGAAAGCTGGAAGCATTAAAACCACAATTTGATGCTATCTATCCGTCTCATAACGGAAGCCCTATTTCCACTTCCTACATCGATTGGTTTATCACTCTTTGCGAAGGCATTATCAGTGGTGAAATAGTGGGCAGGAAAGATTGCTCCTCAAGGTCTTACACCACAGAAGCTACGTATTATCCCTACCCCTCTTCCGGGTACCTTCGAGGGGAATATAAAGGTGCTTCTTTGGTATATAACAGTAAGCTCATAAAGGATCAGGATTATGAAAATGCTGAGACGCTTTTACCGGCTACACCACTGCATATTATTGCTTCTTATACTAGCAGGCGATAACAGGCAGGCGATTTGGCAGTACAATAGTATTTCAAAAAAAGAAGTAGTTACTGGCTTTCGTAAGTAACTACTTCTTAACTTAATTATGAAGATAAGTGAATTTATTAAATGGTATTCCCACAAATTTTAATTGCCGAAATATTGTGGAATTTATCTTAATATAAGTAGTAGGCGTTGCGAAACAGTATAGTTTTTGCTATTGCGCACACAACACATACTATTCCTCCGCTCCAACGCTTCCTACGGGCTTAACTTCCGCTCCGGAGTAATATATGTTGTGTGCGCAATTAATACAGATTTTGAGTTTCGCAATCGCCTTAATATAAGTAGTTGTATGAGGAGTGTAATTCCACTGGATATTCTTCGGCATAATTATTACTTACCTATCTTAAGGAAATAAAATAGAAATGGAGATGCTATGACGAAAGAGCAGATATTAAAAACATACTTTGGCTATGATATGTTTCGGGAGGGGCAGGAGGAACTAATCGACAGTATTCTGAAGGGAAGAGATACCTTGGGAATCATGCCGACCGGCTCCGGGAAATCGTTATGTTATCAGATACCGGCACTTATGTTTTCCGGAATCACGATTGTGGTTTCACCGTTGATTTCATTAATGAAGGATCAGGTCAATGCTTTGAATCAAGCAGGTATACATGCTGCCTATCTAAATAGCTCTCTAACCAATACACAATATGCAAAGGCATTAGAATATGCCAGACAGGGAAGATATAAGATCATTTATGTGGCTCCTGAGAGGCTGGACACCCCTGATTTCCTGGATTTCGCCGTACATACGGATATCTCTATGCTCAGCGTGGATGAGGTTCATTGCGTATCACATTGGGGGCAGGATTTTCGCCCAAGTTATTTAAAGATTATTGATTTTATTGAAGCACTTCCGAACAGACCGGTGATCAGTGCATTTACGGCTACGGCAACCAGAGAGGTTCGTGAGGATGTCATCTGCATCCTTGGATTAAAGCAGCCCAAGGTGGTGTTAACCGGTTTTGATCGCGAAAATCTCTATTATGCGGTGAAAAAGCCAAAAGATAAGTACGGGGAACTTCTATCCTACATTCGATCGAAAAAGGAGGAAGTGGGTATCATCTACTGTGCTACCCGAAAAGAGGTAGAAGAGGTATGCGAGAAGCTAAAGGCAGAAGGGCTTTCGGTCACACGCTATCATGCAGGACTAGATGATACAGAACGTCGTACCAATCAGGATAATTTCACCTATGATGAGGCCAGGATTATGGTAGCAACCAATGCCTTTGGAATGGGTATCGACAAATCAAATGTTCGATATGTAATTCATTATAATATGCCAAAGAATATAGAAAGTTATTATCAGGAGGCAGGAAGAGCAGGTCGGGACGGTCTGCCGGCAGAGTGTATACTATTATATGCAGCAAAGGATGTTGTCACGAATGAGTACTTCATTAATAACAACCGGGAGGTTGAACTGGACTCCGAGACAGTAGAGTTGATTCGGGAGCGTGATTATGAAAGATTGAAGAAGATGACGTTCTACTGCTTTACCACCGATTGCTTACGATCCTACATACTTCGGTATTTTGGAGAAACAGGGACAGTTTATTGTGGAAATTGTTCAAATTGTCTAACTCAGTTTGAGGAGATGGATGTTACTGAACTGTCGATACAAATAATAAAATGCATACAGGAAGTAAACCAAAGATTTGGAAAGGTAATGATTGCAGAGATTCTTCATGGAGTGGACAATGTAAAGATTCGCCAGAGAGACTTTAATCACCTCAGCAGTTTTGGTAAGGCTTCCGGAGAGTCGATTGTAAGGATCCGCAAGGTGATCGACTGGCTCATCATGATAGGAATCCTAACTTCTACGAACGAGGAGTATGCCGTACTGAGGTTAAATGAGAATACAACTAAAGTTATGACTGGTAAGGAGAAGGTCATACTGAAGTTGCCCAGACATGAGGAAAAGGCAGAGTCGGCGAAAATCAAGAAGGACAAAAAGAACCTATCAGGTATAGACTACGAATTATTTGAACTGCTTCGGAGCCATCGCTTGGAAACTGCAAGAGAAGAACGGGTGCCACCCTATATCATCTTCTCTGATAAAACTCTCATCGACATGTGTATGAAATATCCGAACAATAAAAGAGAAATGTTGAGAGTTAATGGGGTCGGAGAAATGAAATACGAAAGGTACGGCGAAGGATTTCTCTGTATTATTGATGAGTATCTTCTAAAATATCCTGAGAAGCGAACTACAAAAACTGTTAATCATAGTAACACGGCGGAATATAGAAGCAATGAGATAGATGATTCCATAAGCGATGAAAAAAGAAGCAAGTTAAAGATGCCCTTTGCGCTGGATAAGACAAAAAAACCGGAATTTCAAACGGGACTAAGTATAGCAGAATATGTAGAGCTTCTGAATGGAATTCGATTGGAAAGAACCAAGAAATTATTAACAAAGCCTCTGACCAAGTGGCTGTTGTACCATGGCTATCTTGAGGAGCTGGAAACACCGCACGGGGGAACGACCCGTCTTGCCGGTGACAAAGGGATGGCTGCAGGCATAATAAGAGAAAAACGAATCTCAGAGAAGGGAAACGAATATTACATCAATCGCTACGAGGTATCAGCTCAGAAAATGCTATATGAGAGGTTGGAGGAAATTTTAATGTGGTATGATGATCATAAGAAAGATTTGTAATTAAGATATTTTGCAGAGAAACCTTGAAAGACTTCAAGTAAAAAACAGTCTTCAAGAGAATGCAGATAAGGAGTTTAAACCCCTACCCAGAAGCTCGGAGGATCAGAAAAATTAAGTGTAGGAGATGTCTGATATGATCTGTGAAAATGTGGATTGATATAATTGATTTATTCATAAGGGATGCAAGCTATAAGTTTGCGAATTCTACTACAGGAATGGAGAAAAAATGAAAGTATATTATAGCGGCAACTTCTGGGGAGGTCACAAATATGAGCACGCAGGAAAAGAAATACCTATCGAAAAGGCGTTCCTGTGGGGAGGATTACAATGGCGTATTCCGGCTATTTATTTCTGCTCCAAAGGATTGGTCATTGATTTCTGTGTTGAAATTCCGAGTGAAAGATTTGAGAAATTCTTTGAACACTGGAATCAAGATAAGAGAATGTCCGGACTAAGTGAGGAGGATCGTTTTCAGATGCAAAGGGAAAATCCGTTTTCTATCGATCCTCAGGTGGAGGCTAAGTTGGATGGAAAAGAATTAAAACATCCAAGGATGTGCGCCGTAGGCTGGCATCCCCTTGATGAAGAACGGGAAGAAGATGAGAAGGTACAGGAAGAATTAATGGAGCATTATGGGTGTGACCGATGCCGAGGTTGGAGATTCGTCCGGGTATGCTTCCCATGGAGTACATCAAGAAAACCGCAAGGGAAGACGTTAGCACTGAGATTAAAGGAAAATCCAGTAATATACCTTGGAGAGCATTTCACGACGGAAGAGTCCTCAAAACGACAAGAAATCAATTTCATACATCCCGTTACCGATATGGAGCATAAGCTTACAATTATTGAATGTAAAACTCACACTCTACCGGCAAATACATTTAGCTTCGAAGATGGTATGGAATATCCGGGTACCATGAAAGTAGTAACTTACTGCATTACACCGGAGCTTTCTGGAAGAGAATTTGGCATACAAGATTGTGCAAGGAGCGATCCACCTAGGAGTAATAATATTAATTCACTATCTCTAGGGGGCAGGTCAGCTTGCAGTGTGGGTATCATAGGTAGTGCGGATGGGCCATCCGCAATATTTGTGGTAGATAAGGGTACGAAAGAGTGCAACTGGCGTACTGTCTATTCCTCCTTACACTTTTCTGAAGTACCCCAGGTGGAGTGGCAGATGATGTTCTATGTTAAGGAGACTGAGGATTTTTATCAAGAGATTGTTTTTTAAGAATTCGTACTTATGAGAAATTGATATCAGCGGAGGGTTACCCGCAGACAGGGGGCTGGTAGAAAAAATATATTTGGGCCATTATCGATATATATATCAGTACAATTTCTAGAGATCCGTTCGTTATTTTCTCAAATATGGGATAACTTGAACTTTGTGCAGATAAAGAACCACACTGTGTTAAATACACATTTACAAAAAAAGAAATGGCCCATAACCTGAGTCATGAACCTCTACTATTACCTATGCGAGAGCTCTTCTCGCTATATGCAGTTGAGGGGACTTGAACCCCTACTATGATTCTAAAATAGGCTTAAAGAAAGGGGATTTGCGCTGCATCTTCTTTAAGTGTAATCAAGGTGTAATCTAAAAGTGTAATCAACAACTATCTATTTCAAATATTCAATAAGATACTTGTTTGTTTAAGGTATAGTACTTTATTTTTTGTATATGGACGCAAAATGAGATACGGCACATAAACTACTGCAGAACCCCGATGACAGATTTAAAACTGCTACAAGAGTAATACATATTGAATAATGGAAGGTATTATTTCGATTGATGCCTTTCTGGTAATATTTTGATACAAGTATTCACTTTTAGCACTATTTGGTATATATTTAATTATTATGTACGAATGAGGGAAATTGGAATGGGCATAAGAAAATTAGATATTGCTACTTTTTCTGATAAAATTAAATATGTTCCAATTGGTAAATTGGATTGCAATATTATTAATTTTATTTCAAAACAAAAACCAGAGCTTAAAGATAGATTATCTTCTGATAAAGATATTTTATTTTGGAGCGACAGAGTAAAATATACTGAAAAACATAGGAAGGATTTTTCAAGCAGTGAGGAATTTGATAAATGCTTAGAAGATATTCCTGATATTATACAAAACCCAGACTATATCAGTATAAATCCAAATGATGATAGTATATGTTTTATAAGGAAATATACAAAATATGTAACTGTTGCAGTAAGGATTTCGGGTGATGGTAAAATGGGTTATAGAACGATGTATCCCTTAAGAGATAGTCAGCTTCAAAATTACATTGAGAATAATAGAGCATGGAAATACAAAGAAATCACTTGACTGTTTTTATAACTGATGGTAATATAATTATAGAAAGTGAATTTATTGCATATAGTAATTATATAAGTTATTTGAGGATAGAATAGGCTGCTATCGCTCCTATGCTTGCATAGGTCTTAAAGAGATGATGGGAGTGCCGCCCCACGAAATAACTTATATTAAATATTTAAGCATCTACTATAAAAGGTAGGTGCTTTTTGTTGTGTAAAAATATTAAGGGGAAAAGTGAACAATTTTAAGGCAATGATAAGCAAATGAAAAAATAGCAAAAAATATCCTATTCCACCCATACACAGTAAAACAGCCGTAACATCCTCAAACACAGGACTTATAGCTGCTTTATCTTTATTTTTTATTACAGAGTGAAACTTCCATATACGTTTTTGCGGAAGACTGATAATTTATTTAGATTTTATTGGCCTATCAGAGCCAGCCCCCTAATTTGTATATAAACCACTTATTTTCCTTAATATCCTTTGCCCAAGTATACAGCTCATCAACCGCTTGCTTAAGTATCTTATTTGTTGATATACCCTCATCTGGATGCCAATAGTAATTATACATAAGCATTGAACCACAGCCATCGTGATTGAGTACATAATTTAGAGTGTAAGGTACATCGTCGTTGCTATAAAACTCAAATCGGTCAGGTAAGTTACTAAATATATATTTATTATAAGGAAATGCAAATCGTAGGATGATTTCGACTTCGCTTATGCCAGTAAGGGTATAAGCGGTGCATATAGCTGATGTTATCATATAATCAGACATAGCCAATGAGGTGACTATCTTGCTGAGGCGGCCGTCGACAGGTACCAACCTCTCATTACATACAGGGCAAGCACCACGCAAGTTTGTATTGCGTTTGGTGTAGCGTTTATATCCACATTTGGTGCAATACAACATAGGATTTATTCGCCTCCTTTAATGATACACCAGAATAAATGCCTATGTACTTATAAACGGTTTGCCGGCTCACATCACAAAGCCGAGCCAGCTCTGATACATTAATCTCATTGTTCTTATATTTAGGATAGTGTCGTAGAAAGAGATTAGGAAGGTTGTCTATTGTAGTTGTGGGTCTACCTATTACAACTGTGCCTTTACTTGCAGCATTGCCCATTCCACTCTTAACTCGTTGACTAATTATAGCTTTCTCCATTTCGGCGAAGTCTCCCCACATCATTATCATACCCTGAGTCATAGGGTCCAGTTCATTAGTGCAGTCTACCGTGAATGTGCCTATGATGAGTTTTATCCGTTTTGACCTTGCAAATTCTATTATTTCACATAATTGTTTTGTGGACCTTGTTAGCCTGCTAACTTCGGTACAGTCTATGGAGTCCATAGGTGATACAATGCTTAACAACCTGTTCCATTCAATCTTGGAGTCTTTGCTCCCGGATACATACTCCCAGTAAATATGTTCTTCTTTGATGCCTATCTGTTTAAGTTCCCGTTTTTGTCTATCTATATCTTGCCTACTTTCGTTTGTGCTGCATCTGCAGTAACCATAGTCCATATATATATCATCCTCTCGTGTTATTACAGCTTACTGTTCCGATTTGTCAACGAAACGGTTAAAATGTTTTGTTGACAGATTTAAGCTGTTTTACTATGTTTTGCGGGCTATTTTAGCTTTATATTATGTGTCAGCGAAAAGAACTCTTTTCGTAGACAAATAAATAAGCGTGTTTACCTACTAAAAATCGCACTATACAGCATAAAAGTGTCAGCAAAATTAGCCACACCGTTTTGTTGACACTTTATTAATTTTTCAAAATAAGAAGGGATGATAAAGATGCAATTTGGATATTGTAGATGTTCAACAAATGAAAACAAACAAGATATTGACCGCCAGAAGCGTGAATTAAAACAATTGGGTATTAAGGAGAGCAACATTTTCTTTGAATACGAAAGCGGTTCGAAGATAGATAGAGTTCAGCTAGATAGACTCTTAAGCACTGTGAAAGATGGAGATTCTATTGCCGCTACAGAGGTTTCTCGGTTAACTCGCTCTACGAAGCAACTCTGTGAGATTATTGAGCTTTCCAAAGAAAAACACTTAAAGTTAGTTATCGGAAGTTTCGTGGTCGATTGCACTAAAGAGTTAGATCCTATGACGCAGGGTATGATTATGATGTGGGGTGTTTTCAGTGAAATGGAAAAAGCTATTATTAGCCAGAGAGTTAAAAGTGGTATGGCTAATGCAGCTGCAAAAGGGAAAGCTATTGGTAGACCAATTACGAAAATAGAAGCACTTCCAAATTCATTTCTAAAGCATTATCCAAAATATCGGGATAAACTAATTAATGCTACAGAGTTTTCAAGATTATGCGGATTAAGTCGGCAGACTATATATAAATATTTAAGTATTTATACCCCATCTAACTAAGTGCAGTGGCCTATTTTTATTGACTTTCAAATTATAGTTTAGACAAACTCTCAGAAATATACTATAATATGGTAAAATATACATTATATAAAATAAAGCAAAAGTTGAATCAATTGGTAAACAATACTTCAATAAGGATGGATGCATATAAGGTATTTGACCTTTTATATTATGGGTAAAGAGATAGTTAAGCAATGATGTTGCCTGTTATTGATTTTAATTTTAATCGTAATAATAAATTATAGCAGTTTTCATCAATTTAATAAATAACAGTTATAAGCAGTCAAAGGGGGTTCATATGGAAAGTAATTATACTAGGAAGTTTATAATAATAATTATATGTGCGGTTATAGGGATAATAATTGGGGGAATTGTAGCAAATTTCTATAACAAAGATGTTAATGAAGCAGTTGATGTTTTAAACGGACAATCTAAATTTATGAGTCAATACGGCTCGATTTATGGTCCGGATTATTATTCAAATAAATATTCAGTTGCAGCAGATATAGGTGAGCAAGAGGCAAAAAGTAATATAAATATGGGGCGATTTATTGGTGGAATTTGCGGTGTCATACTTGGATTGATAATACCTATCAAAAGAGATAGTAATCAAAATTATCAAGTAGACAACGCTAAACCAGAAGCACCTGAAAATATCACTATCATAACTAATTCTGAGAATGTTCAATATGAACAAAAAAATAATGCACAAAAAGAATTATTACAAAACACATACAACGCACCACCTAAGGAATCCCCCCTCTTAAATAAAATCAAATCTAACGCACCAACAGTTGACTCACTGCTAAAGCGTGCTGAATTATTTCTTGAAGATGGAGATTTTGAATTAGCTGATAAATATTTTGATCGTGTGCTGGATTTGAACCCTGAATGTTCAAAAGCTTATATTGGCAGACTTCTTGTTGAATTTAAAGTCAAAAGTGAAAATGAATTGGAAAATGGAAGGTTTGACATAGCGTTAAATGGTAATTATAAAAAGGCTATGAAATTTGCATCAGTGACATATAAGGAAAAGCTAGTGAAATATACTCTTATATAAAATTTTTTTACATAATCTATGTAATTAAAACGAAAGAAGGATAAGCATGAACAATAGAAAAAACGGGTTATTAGTATGGGGAATTCTAGGTTTATTATTCGGTATTTGGATGTCTTTTGCGGGTTTTGTAACGACAACGAGCGATCAATATAAGGAAGAAGTTGCTTTTGACGGGGTATATGGCAGTGAAACAATAGATGAGGCAAACATGATGATAGGTGTCGGTTTGGTTATATTAGTTGTTGGCGTCATAATGATCGTTTATGGAAAAAAGAAGGCAGATGCTTCTAAAAATAATTATGAAGCCAAGAATTCTACAGAGCAATCTAAGAAAACAGATTATTATCCGAATAATTCAACTTATAAACCAGAATCAAATGCGATTGAGGAAGCATCATCGCCAATTACTCCATTATTAAGGAGAGCTGAAATATTTCTAGAAGACGGCAATTTTAATTCCGCTGATGAATATTTTAATCGAGTGCTTGATATTGATCCTGAATGTTCAAAAGCATATATTGGATTGCTGTTAGTAGAATATAAACTAACAAGTATCAATGAACTAGTTGACTGTAGTTTGAATATTACTGAATCAGGAAATTATAAAAAGGCATTAAGATTTGCTGATAGTACATATATGAAAGTACTTGAAGACTTAGATCCACTAACACTTGAAAGAAAAGAAAACAATCGAAAAGAAAGCATATATAACAAGTCTGAGAGAGTAATAAAATTAGCCACATCATCGAGAGACTATATTGAAGCTTATGAACTTTTTAAAAGCATTAGTGGTTATAAAGATGCTGATCAACGTTTAATAAAATGCAATGAACAGATCAAGGAGTCAGAAAAAGCAGAAGAAGAGAAAAGGATAAAAGCCGAGAGAGAAGAGGCGGAAAGATTAGAGCAGGCACGCATTACTGAGAAACAGCGAGAATTAAGGAATAAGAAAATAAAAAAAGTATCAGGTATATCATTTTTGGCATTAGTGGCTGTAAGTACAGTTATTATTGTTACTGTAACTGTTGTTATTCCTTGGTTTGATTACTTAAGTACAAACTCTAATTATTCAAGTGCAAACAAGTTATTATTAAATAAGCAATACTCTGAAGCTGTAGAAGCTTTTTCAGAGTTAGGGGATTTTAAGGAAAGCAAGGCAAAGGTTACAGAATGCCAATATGGTATTGCAATGGATTTATATACAAATAGAAAATATTCTGAAGCATCACAAGCATTTTCAATGTTAAGGGATTTTAAGGATAGTAAAACAAAGATTTCAGAATGCGAATATAGAATGCGAATATGACATTGCCATGGATTTACTATCAAATAAAAAATATTCTGAAGCATCACAAGCATTTTCAATGTTAGGGGATTTTAAGGATAGTAAGACAAAGATTTCAGAATGCGAATATGACATTGCCATGGATTTACTATCAAATAAAAAATATTCCGAAGCATCACAGGCATTTTCAAAGTTAGGGAATTTTCAGGATAGTAAGGCAAAAGTTACAGAATGTAAAAACAATATGTATCAAAATGCAGAAAACTTAATATCAAAAATGCAATATTCTGAAGCGATTCAAGCTTTTTCTGAATTAGGAGATTATAAGGATAGCAAATCAAAAATTCTAGAATGTAAAAATAATATGTACCAAGATGCAAAAGATTTTTTGGCAATAAAACTATACTTTAAAGCGATTCAAGCTTTTACCAAGTTGGGAGATTATAAGGATAGCAAATCGAAAATTCTAGAATGTAATTATGAGAAAGCGATGGATTTATTAACAAGTAAACGATATTCCGAGGCATCACAAGCTTTTTCTGAATTGGGAGCTTTTAAGGATAGCATTACAAAGACTTCAGAATGCAAATATGGATTAGCAGATGAATTGTTGAATAATGAACAATATTCCGAAGCAGCAAGAGTTTTTTCAGATCTTGCTAATTTTAGAGATTCTGCAGAAAAAAGCCATACACTTGTTCAAAAATTATCATCTTTGATTTCTACTTATCTGTATGGTACCGTGGGAATAAGATTAGATGGAACTCTTGTCGTTATTGGTGAGGATGGAAAACACGGAATGTATGATGTTTCTTTATGGCAAGACTTAGTGGCTATTTCAGCTTGGAGATTGCATGCAGTAGGATTAAAAAAAGATGGAACCGTTGTTGCTGCTGGTAATAATTTGTTTGGACAATGTGTTGTATACTCATGGAAAGACATAGTAGCTATTTCAGCTGGGGCACATCATTCAGTTGGATTAAAAAAAGGCGGAACGGTTGTTGTTACTGGTGATAATTCGTATGGACAATGCGATGTTTCCTCATGGAAGGACATAGTGGCTATTTCAGCTGGGGAGTGTCATACGGTAGGATTAAAAAAAGACGGAACGGTCGTCGCTGTTGGTGATAATACTTATGGACAATGTGATGTTTCCTCATGGAAAGATATAATAGCTATTTCAACTGGAGAATATAATACAATTGGATTAAAAAAAGACGGAACGGTAGTTGCTGTTGGTATTAATACGTATGGTCAATGTGATGTTTCCTCGTGGAAAGACATAGTAGCAATTTCAGCTGGAGCTATTCAAACAGTAGGATTAAAAAAAGATGGAACGGCTGTTGCTGTTGGTGATAATACGTATGGACAATGTAATGTTTCCTCATGGAAAGACATAGTAGCAATTTCAGCTGGAGCTATTCAAACAGTAGGATTAAAAAAAGATGGAACGGTTGTTGCCATTGGTGATAATACGTATGGACAATGTAATGTTTCTGGCTGGAGAGACATTATTCTTTCTGAGGATATGTACAATTTCGGAAAGTAATTCTCTAGACTGATCCGTTTTAAAGGACTACTGGAATTCCAGTACAATCACTAAAGGCATGAGGGTTACTCATGCCTTACTTTTTGCAATAAGCTTACTTACCAATACTCAACTAGTATAGAAGTTGTCGTTACAATGTAGTGTTAAGCGACACACTCTAATCGGCACAAACTGCACATTATTTTCTGCTAGTTTATGCCGATAACAACACCTTCTGACCGGTACAACACAGTATAAACAGTAACAACGACACTCTGTCGTAGTCTTATCAAATTTAAAGGGGACCTTTAGAATTGATAAGGCCATGACTTGCGCCACAGCCTGAAGAACTTTAATTATTTAGTTGATTTAATGAAGAGCCTGTGCATTGATCGCGGCGAGAATTACATCGCTATCAATGGCTTTCTTGTCCAGCTGCGCACCCTAAGCAAGTGCATCCGTCATCAGGTTGTCAATCAGACGAGGATTTCCCTGGCAGTAACCATGAATCGCACTGAGTGCAGCATCTTCGATGATGGAGTGGGATGCTCCGGCAGTGGAAAGCTTGTGGATGATGTAATCTGAGATTTCATAATCATTCAGGCCTTCGTAGTTGTAATGAACGGTAATACGCTGTTTTAAGGCTTCATGGACCGGTTTTTCCAGGATGTTATTCAGATACGGTTCTCCGGCAAGGATTAATGTAAAGCAGTTAAGGGAATCATAGCCGTGATTCATGATCATTTTGATATCCTTTAAGATGCCGGAACCTAAATACTGAGCTTCATCAATAGCGATAATCAAGGGCTTCCGTTTCTCTTTATATAGATAATAGATCCGCTCCTGGATGGCTTTAAACATACCGGTTTTGCCTCCGTTTGCATCCACACCGAGGCAGGAACAGAACTGTCTGTAGAATTCCCCTACGGAAATGGTTGACAGACAGATGTATTCCATCTGGAACAGATTGGTATTCAGGGATTTTGCAAAACAACACATAGAACTAATTCTTTAATTTCATTGGTGCAGCTTAATAGTATAGCACATGGAAATTAATGTCAAGTGTTTTTGCGTAATGGAGTTACTGCTCTTATCACTTAATGGCCGCAGTCAGCTTCCTTTGAAATAACCTTATGAAACATCTGCCACCAATAAGCCATACATAGGTATGACAGGTAATTGGCGTTGCCGGCATTGATTGCGCTGTGTTTTACCGCACTTGGAAAACCAACGTTGGGTTCACTGGTTGCTCTAGGCGAGATAAGTATTAGTGGAACACTTATAACAGAGGACGAGCTTGCAAACTCGCTGCAGGTATTAGGTTTCCCACCAGACAAATTATTTTCTCGAGAGAACATAGGCAGTCATAGCGGTTGTATACAGACCGATTACTGCGCCTACAAAGGTGTTGAAGAGGGTTACTCCGTAAGCTCGCAGCACATCATCCGGAAAACCGAATATTTTCTCATAGGCCTGAGTTGAGAACTCTTTGGGAATAAGTGCGTATCCATATTTTAAATGGTATGTTCAGCTGTAACGGAGCTGGATATAATCATGATAAACGGTATTACTGCTATGACAGCTAATAAACTTAAAATAGTATAACCAAGTACATTAAAAACCCTTTCGCTTATGCTTTTTTTCTTCATGCTAATCACTCCAATCTATGTATAATTTAAAACAAGGAATAATCCTTGACATAGCGTTTTACTAGGGCATTAAAAATCATTATAATTGCAAAGCACAATACGGACTGGTACAGACCGGCGGCAGCCGTCATACCAAATTCGGAAGTACTGATGAGGGAGCGTGTTACATAGGTATCAATAACATCAGTGGTGGAAAATATTTGCCCCATCAATGGAAGCGGCTTCATACATAGCACTGTCAATACCCATAACTGCGGATAAATAGATGATGGTGCCGTATCCGATATTCTTCCAGGCACATACCAACACGATGATTAAGATCCATATCTTTGGCGTATTGTAAAATCAAAGGGCTCCAGGTGCAGTGCTTCCATCAGAGTATTAAAGGAACCGGATTCATAATTTAATACATTGTAGGCAAAGGCTCCGACCACAACACAGGATATGAAGTGGGGTAAAAACATGAGGGACAGGGTGATTCTTTTAAAGTACTTATTTGTCAATTCAGCTAAGAGAATGGCACATAAGATTTCGAGGCTGTTGTTCACGATAATGAATAACGTATTATAAAAAAAGTGTTCTTTGTTACGTTTAAAATATCACCTGACATAAGCATAAATTTAAAGTTGTCAAAGCCGATCCAAGGACTGCGAAATACACTTCCGTCAAAGGTGAAACTTTCAAAGGCAATACCGATCCCAAGCATTGGTATGTAGTTAAAGATAATAAAAAACAATAATGCCGGTAGCAGCATTAGAAGTAGTTGTCTGTATTTGCGTAGTCTCTTAAAAAAGAGTTTTCTTTTTCCCAGTTTCATAGTTGTTGTCTCCATTCCTGCAGCAAAGTGTGATAAGCTCTGTATGTGATGGGTTACACTTTTTTGTCATACTTGTGATGTTTCGTTTGTATGCAGATTATATCAAATACCTCCCTTGTATCATAATGGAGATTTTTTTTGTTTTGTGTAATAAATTTCATTATTGTGTATGGAAGCCTTTGATAGCATGACGGGTCTTGGTACATTTTCTATAATGAAAATATACCAAAAACATAGAAAAATGAGGTGGGTGGGCTGTTGAAATTACTAGTGATTGATGGTGAAATTATATCTAGAGAAGGTATCATTCGTAATATCAATAACCGGGATTTGGGTATTACGGAGATAAGACAGGCAGATGATGGGATGCATGCACTTTTACTCGCATCCACCTATCAACCGGATATTGTATTATCGGATGTACGGATACCTAGTATGGACGGTATTGAGATGGCATATAAGCTTCGGGAGGAAATTCCTGAGGTAAAGATAATTTTATGAGTGGATATTCTGAAAAAGAGTATCTAAAATCAGCGATTCATCTGCGTGCTCTTAGTTACGAGGAAAATCCCATCGATTATGATGAACTGGAAAAAGTACTGGCGGAAGCGATACATATGATACATTGTGATCGAAAAAAGCAGGAAGAGGCAATCTTGCAGGAACGTCTGGTAAAGAATTTTCCCTTACTTAAAAACGAAATAGCTCTTAAGCTAATAACAAATTATCAGGATACACAACCTTCTTTTAATTATACTCTTCTGGGAATTAAGCCAGAGTCCGACTTTGTTACGGTAGTAATTCAATTAGTTCAAGGTGAGAGTCTTACGAATCATGCTTATTTTGCACTTATGGAAGCAACCATGGAGCAGCTTATTAAGCAATTAGAGGTACATGGATTAACGGGGATTACATCGGTAAAGGACGATCACTTTATTCTTTTACATATTACCACTCCGGTGGACTAGGTACATTTTCTGAAAAAAGAGGATTTCCTTAAGGTTTTTTCGGAACTGGCGCTACTCTGGAGAAATATTTATTATTTTGTTGCCATATGGAAACAAGTCAGTAAAATTGAGAATATACCGGATTCCTACCGCAGTGCAGTACTTACACTTCAGAAGATGTTTTTGCAGGATATGATCAGATTCTTTTATATGGCAGTAATAAGGGGGAAGCATATCTGCATTCGATGTGGGGTCTATGATGAAACAAATTATTTTACTATTGTAGAAGAAAACAAGAGTGCTATTCAACGAGTTAAAACTCTCTAAGGAACAGATGGGTAAATTTATGAGCATACCAGATATGAATCAACATAAAATATTTTGTCAGATGTCTAACAGATATATCTGTGAGATTTGAGACTATTAAAACTCATATAGTATTAATATAAAGCAAAAAGCCTTGTAAACTCAACATTTACAAGACTTTTCTTTAATGCAGTTGAGGGGACTTGAACCCCTACTCCCTTGCGAGAACTAGAACCTGAATCTAGTTTATTGCTTTTACTAAGTTCATTAATATATACGCTATGCAGCCATTTTGCTATATTTGAGCGTTTGCAATTAGCGTATAAATTCACTATACGCAACCATAAAAGACACATACAAAACAAAAATGGCTACATTTTTTGGCTACATTTCGTTTGGCTACACGACTTTAAAATTAGCTTTCTTTTCGTCCTTTTCTTTTTGCTTCAAAAACATTGCGTCGATTTCGTCGGCTGCCGTTTGATCCATATCCTTTAAAACATGCTGATAAACATTTCTTAGTGTACTTACTTGCGAATGCCCAAGCCGTTCTGCTGCAACCTTATCAGACACACCATACTTACACATAATAACCGCATTATAATGTCGTAAGTCGTGGAGCCTTATGTGTGGCAATTTAAACCTTTCCAACAAATCACTGAACCGCTCCGAATATGTTCCTGGCTTCCATCTGGTAATAACTTTTTGACCTGACTTTCCATTTACCCTCTTTTTGTAATTCTCTAATATATCCATTACATACTTAGGCGCCTTAAAAGTACGGCAACTGCTTTCATTTTTTGGTGATTTCTCTATTGTTCCTTTAAATCTTACCGTTGTTTGATTTATGATAATATAACCACTTTTAATGTCAATGTTCCTCCAATATAATCCGAATATTTCACCCCTCCTTAAGCCACATCCACCACCTAATATAATCGGTATTTCGTCGTCCGTTCCGGCTACATGATTTAGTAATAGCAAGAATTGATCCTCATTATATACCTCCGGTAGATACTTCTCTTTTCGTCCTAGTTTGACTTTATCTGCAGGGTTGGTTTTCATCAGATCATTAGCAATGGCATATTTAAAAGCTGATTTTAAAAATGAGTTTAATTTTCTGACGGAATTTATACTTAGTGGCGGTGATGTTTTTTCTTTTGGCTTACCTTTTATCATGACTGTATGTTTTCTAGGTGTCTTCATTTTATAATTATAGAAAGTGTCTAATACCATTGGCTTTATATCTGACAGCTTTGTTTCTTTGAAATACGGAGAAAAATGCACATCGATATACAGTCTGTAAAGGTCTGCCGTTGTACTTTCCCAATTATCACAGCATATTTTATAATAATCATTAAGATAACTAATCAACATATCCTTATTTGGGGATATGTATTGATCTGTTTGAATCTCGTATAAAATTACATTGGTTTTTGCTACTACATCCGGCTTAGTGTCTCCGTATACAGTTATCCTGTTTCTATTTCCGTTCGGCTTTTTGCCGTTTTCTATTACGCCAACCCATTTATTATCTGATTTTCGCTGATATATTGATACACCCTTCATATAATCACCTACTTTTTCATGATATCTATTAATTGTTCCAGTTGCTCGGGAGCTATATCCTTTTTAATGCATTTGTTAATTGCACTAATATATTTTTCCTTGTTTGAAAATTGCACGTCGTCTATGTTTCCGTTTCCTGCAAGCCAATCCATCGTAACCCCAAAGTACTCTGCTAATTTTCTAAGTACGCTTAATCCGGGCTCCATTGCGCCGTTTTCATATCGAGATAAAGCTGATTTAGTCGTCCCAACCGCCTCTGCAAGTTTTGACATTGGTAATTCACGCTCATCTCTTAACATTTTAAGACGCTTTCCAAACTCGTTCATTTATATAACTCCTTCTCTTTTCCCTTTATTTTATTGCGTTTCCATTACTATAACGATTGTAGCAAAAAAGTTTAGTATTTGCAACAAAAAGTTGTTGACAAACAAAGTAATTAGTCCTATACTTTATTTAGGGTTGCGAATAGTGAACGGCACAACACCTAGGATAATTATGGGCGAAAGGAGAAAATCAATGCATAACGGAAAAAAATTACACAAGCTAAAGTACTGGAGAGGCGTCTTGGGATTGAGACAAGAAGACGTTGCTACTCTGATAGGTTGTAAGAAAGCTTATTATTGCGAAAAAGAGAATGGTAAGGCAGAAATCGGATTAAGCGAAATGTTAACAATTCAAAAAGCTTTCAACAAAAAACTCGAGAAGATGGGCAGCGAGACTGTTCTTATATTGGATGATATTTTTTTACCCTAAGCGTTGCGAATAATGAACGATGTGTTTTTAATGAAAGGAGAAAACAAATGCAATTAGGACAGAAAACCATTACATCGGTAGAGGTTGCTGAAATGGTGGATAAGCAACACAACGAATTATTAAAGGATATCCGTAGATATTCTGAAATGTTAGGAGAGGGGAAAATCACCCAGTCCGATTTTTTTACAGAGAGCACATATTTTAATTCGCAGAACAAAGAACAACCTTGTTACCTCGTAACCAAGAAAGGCTGTGAATTTATCGGCAACAAGCTTACCGGAACAAAGGGAGCAATCTTCACAGCGAAGTACATTAATAAGTTTAACGACATGCAAGAGGTAATACAGTCAAAGCAAGTTGAGATACCGCAAAATTTGTTAATGCTCCAGGGGTTACTTGACCAGATGATACAACACGAAATTAGCGTAAGACAAGCCACAGAACAAAGCCAGAAAGCTATTGAGGAAGTCCAAACCATTAAAGAGACATTTGTAGAGACTTATGATAATTGGCGTGACGATATTAAGCATAAGATAGCATCCATTCAGCGAGGCTTAAATGAAAGCTATCAGGACACATACAACCGACTATATGATGATCTCGAAAAAAGAGCAAAATGTGATTTATCTGCAAGAGTAAGAAATGGAAGGAGGCGTCTCGAAGATATTGGAGCAACAAAAAGCAAGGTTGAGGCTTATTGCCGTTTGGATGTAATTGAGGATGATACAAAGCTGAAAGAGATATTCACAACCATTGTTAAGGAATACGCCGTTAAATATGCGGCTTAGGAGGGAGGACAAGCCATGTACATGAAAATATCAAATTTCTTTTGCGGTTTAGGATTTGCCTGTATGTTTACCCTGATGTATTTCGCATTAATCATTGAGGACCGCACACCGCTAAACCATGGACAAGTTATCGTGTTTATCGCTGTATGTTCACTTTTAGCAGTATCAACGATATGCATGACGGTATTTACTAGACTACATATAAAAAGCACCCAAGACGATCGCGAGTCGTTAGGGTGCAGAGATAAACATTCACGTCAATTATATCATGGGAGGGAAAATAGTCAATGGAAAATGAAAAAGTATTAGAATTATTGGATTTGTGCCTGAAAGCGAAGGAAAACGGTCATGATGTATTCTTTAGCTATTCTCCACATGTTAAAAGTGTCTCAATAGGCATTCACACTAATGGATGGTTACGTGGTGCAGATAGCGACGTATCAGAAACATTTTACACTGATTGCATGTGCCAGGAAAAAAACAGAGATAAGTATTTGAGTATTTTGGCTTATTTAAAGGAGCTGATTTGATGTACGTTCCGGATAATATAGATGAGTATGAAAATTATGAATCCGAGCAGGAGCGTATTCACAAGCTGCATCGGAGACTACAGTTAGAAATTGAAATGGAGGAAAAGAAGGATGAATGATTTACAGATAGTAGTAAAACAACAACAAGGGGTTATCTCTACTAACTTCGATGAAATAAAAGAGGCTTTAACGTCTCAAATGGAAGTTTATAAGGAACTAGCAGTTACGGAGGAAAACAAAACCGAGCGCAAAAAAGATATTGCTACTCTAAGGAAAATTATCAAGGCTGTCAGCGATAAGCGCATCGAGGTTAAGAAGGAGTGTCTTAAGCCTTATGACCTTTTCGAAAAACAGGCGAACGAGTTAGTTGATATCATCAATGAACCAGTAAAGATGATTGATAGCCGGGTGAAAGAGTTCGAGGACAAGCAGAGATTAGAGAAAATTGCAGCCATTAAGAATATTTTTGCTGAACTTATAGGCGATCTAGTAGATGTAATCTCATTTGAAAAGATTTATGACAGTAAGTGGGAAAGTGCAACAACTAGCATGAAATCAATTAAAGATGAGATAGCTGAAAAGCTAACCATTATATCAGGCAGTATTATCTCGATTAAATCAATGCAATCTGAAAAGGTAGAAGAGGCTTTGAACCGATACTATGAAAACCTTGACTTTATGGGTGCTATCAATTTTATCAACCGGCATGAACAGCAGAGGCGAGAAATTGAGCAACGAATGATTGAGCAGCAAAAAATTGAACGCGAGAAGGAAGCGGAGCAAGAAAGAGAACGTATCCGCAGGGAAGAACGAGAAATCATAGCCAGAGAGGAACGCATAAAAGCAGAGGCTACAGCAAAGGCAGAGCATGAACAGAGAACGAAAGAACTGCAAGAACAACAAGCTATGGCGGTTAAAAAGCAGTCTTCCGTACAAAGCGATTATGTTTATGGTATTTCTGCTACCGAGGAAGAGATTGAACAAATTGAAATGTATCTTAATTCGCTTGGTGTAGAGTTTGAAAGGATAGGTTAGGCCATGGATAATTTATTGATTTATAACAACGTCAGGGCTGTTCCTCAAACTGCTAAGAAAGATATTGTTGCCGGAAGAATGAAGGGCAAAACAGATATTAACCCAATGTGGCGTATAAAAGTATTAACCGAGCAGTTCGGACCGTGTGGTATTGGTTGGTATTATAAAACGACCAATAAGTGGATTGAGCGATACGATAAAGAAGCTGCAGCGTTTGTAGATATTGAATTATTTATCAAGCTTGATAATGAATGGTCAATGCCTATCAGTGGCACCGGAGGAAGCATGTTTGTTGCTGCAGAGAAGAATGGTCCTTATGTATCGGATGAATGCTACAAGATGGCTACTACTGACGCAATCTCCGTAGCCTGTAAGCAACTTGGAATAGGTGCTGATGTGTATTGGGATAAAGACAATACCAAATATACAAACACTGCAAGCGATGAAGATAAAGCAAATAATCAAGCAAAAGATTCACAGAATAAACAGGATGGATTTGCGAAGCATGATGAATTAGTTGGCGTTTTTCACCAAGAGATATTAAGAACTGGTAAGTCATTGAAATGGTTTCTTTCGTCCTCTAAGGTCACAGATGCTAAATATATAAAGACCGCCGAATTAAATAAATATATTGACAGCTTAAAAAAATTACCAGATAAAGGAGCTGCTTCGTAGTGCAATTTACAGGAACAATAGACGCCGCCATTCAATTAAAAAACGGTACATATTTAACCCTAGTGACAGGCGATAACTTAACCGAAGAATTCGAAAAGCTTAAGGGTAAAAAGTTATCAATAGAGATAAAACAATACCGCGAAAAGCGCAGCTTAGATGCAAATGCCTATATGTGGGTCCTACTTCAAAAGATGGCTGAACTACTTAAAACCTCGAAAGACGAGCTATACCTCGAAGTTCTTGGACGGTACGGAGTATTCACTCACATCATTGTTAAGCCAAATGTTGTTGACCGTGTGAAAGCCGAATGGCGTAATGTTCGAGATTTAGGCGAGGTTGTAGTAAATGGAGTAACCGGCATTCAGCTACAGTGTTATTTTGGATCATCTACCTACAACACAAAAGAAATGTCTGTACTAATTGACGGAGTTGTAAGTGAATGCAAAGAGTTGGGTATTGATACGATTTCCGACAACGAATTGCGGATTATGAAGGAGAAGTGGGGCGTATGAAAAAACGTACACAGGCACTACAATTTTCTATCAAAACCAAAGCCGACTTATTAGACCGAGATAAAGGTTGTTTCTTCTGCAAGCGAGGCATACACATGATAGGTTCGCTACCTGAGGATAGATCAATACTGGACCCAATGCATATTGTTAATAAGTCTCAAGGTGGATTAGGAGTTATACAAAACGGAGTGATCGGCTGCAGATGGCATCACAGTTTAATGGATAATGGTCGGTACGGTCCAGAAATGCGTAGGATGGCAGAGGATTATTTGAAAATACTTTATCCGGGATGGACACCGGAAAGCGTTACATATAGCAAATGGAGAGATTTCAAGTATAGAAAGTGAGGTAGTTATGAAGAAGGAAATTATAAATATTCTTACAAGAACTTTAAAAGGAAATGACAGGACAACTATTTATTGCCCAACATGTGTTGCCAATACATCAGAAAACGGAAGCAGATGTGAGTATTGCAACAGAAAAATGATGGGATGGGGTATTAGCAATGAATATGCAGAAGAAATAGCAAGCGAAATATTGTCATTATTTATTCCACATCAATAACTAACCCACTGGGTTGTTATAAATGTAACTATTAATATTAGGGTAGTAATATGCAGATACCCTTCGGGATAACTGGAATTAGTCATAACATATCACAATGAATGACAACCTTATCCAATGAGTGCCGGGGTGGTTTCATAGGCCATCCCGGGGAAAGGGGCAACATTGATATCTTTTCAAATACCTGGACCGCCGCAAGGGAAGGCAAGAGCCAGAACATTTTTTAATTATAAATTAGGACATATGAGCAGTATTACACCAGAGAAAACGGTTCTGTATGAGAACCTAGTAAAAATGAGTTATCAGCTAGTATCACAATACATATCGGTAAAGCCATTAAGGGTTTATATCAGAGCGTGTTTTGAGCCTCCAAGGAGTGCATCAAAAGCAAAAAGGCTAGATATGGTCACCGATAAGATTAGACCTACTAAAAAGCCAGATATAGACAATATAGCAAAGGTTATATTAGATGCTTTAAATGGCATTGCTTACAAAGATGATACACAGGTTGTCACATTAGAGGTGCGGAAGTTTTATAAAGACACTCCATGTGTGATTGTAGATATTGAAGAGGTCGGTGATTAGATGGCAGATGTTAAATGGATAAAGTTTTATGTCAGCATCCTCACAAGCCCAAAAATCAAACGCATAAGGAGAATGCCGGACGGAAACACGATTGCTCTTATATGGGCGTTCTTATTAGCACAGGCAGGCGAGAGTAATAAGGAAGGTGCATTATATTTTACAGATGAAATTCCATATACACCGGAAGAGTTTGCAATGCAATATGATTTTGAAGTAGATACTGTAAGGCTTGCGGTTGCTACTTTTGAAAAATTTGGAATGATAGAAGTATTTGACGGAATTATCTACATAAAGAACTGGGAAGAGTATCAAAACACCGGCGGACTTGAAAAAATGAGAGAACAGAATCGCATCCGGCAGGCAAGATTTAAGCAAAAATTACTAAGTGTAAAGCAAAATAACGTTACAGTAACGTTACCAGTAACGCAAGGTAACGCAACAGATATAGATATAGATATAGATAAAGATAAAGATAAAGATATTAAAAGAAGTAATAGTCGTTTCACTCCACCAACACCAGAAGAAATCAAAGCATACTGCAAAGAACGTAACAACCAAGTAGATGCAGAACGGTTTTATGATTTCTATTCTTCAAAAGGATGGATGGTAGGTAGGAATAAAATGAAAGACTGGAAAGCTTGTGTAAGGACATGGGAGAAAGTTAGCAAGACTAATCCACATGACAAGCCAGAGGATAAACCAAAATCAACAAATAAATTCAACCAATACCCACAGCGGACCTACACCGCACAGGATTACGCAGAGATCGAAAGAAAATTATTAAATAAGGGGTTGTGACAATGATATTAAAAATCAGATTAAATGATGACTTTGAAAAGGTGGCAGGGATCCTTGCGAAAAATGGATACGCTGTCAGAAGAGTAAAAGTCAAGGGAAATAAAAAGAGTGCAGAGCCTGGTATTGAGATTACCGGTTCTGGTGAACTAGAAGAAGTGGAGGACGAGGAATGAGGCGTAATTATTATAATGTATACAAAGATGGAAAACTTATAAAAGCGAATGTGAACTGTTATGAGGTAAGCGATATCACAGGCATCAGTAAAGAAAAGATATCAAAAATAGCGTCTAGAGAGGCTATAGTAAACGGATTTCGTATAACACTAGGTGGAAAAAATGAATTACGAGTAAGAAGGGTGCAAACGCCAGACAACAAAACATTAGTAGTTGTCGATTCAGAATTAATAATGCAATGGAATGAGGTAATGGCTGCAGCTGAGTTAATCCGCAAAGGCGGAAAGATAGTCTGTAAAAACGGCAAAAGATACGTGGAGGAATCGAAATGAAATGTCCACACGTAACCCCAACAATATCACAGTGTCTAAATTGCAAGCTTAAAGATTGCGACAACAACAACCTTACAACCGACGATTTTAAAGCCGACAAGAAACTTGACAGATACATAAACGAGCCTGGATTTTTTCGAGAAAAAGAACGTAAAAGAGTAGCCGAATATGATAGCAACCACAGAATAGAAAAATGCGAGAATGCAAAAAGGTATTACTCGGAAAACAAAGACAGGGTTAAGAGGGTTAAAAAGGAATGGCAGCAATCTAACAAAGAATACATCAATGCCAAGCAAAGAGAATGGTATAGAAATCACAGAGAGCAAGAGTTAAAACGAAATAAGGATTACAAAAGAAGATTAAAGGAAAGGCAGGCGGTGTAATGTTTGACTATGAATGCAGTGGTAACATGACAATCTTTGATATGCTATATCCGACATTTGAGATTAACAATCCTATTCGCCTTATAGAGTTATTTGGCGGCGTGGGTAGCCAAGCCATGGCATTAAGGAATATCGGGGCTGATTTCGAGCATTACAAGCTTGTAGAGTATGACAAGTACCCGGTTGCTTCATACAATGCCATACACGGAACAGACTTCAAGCCCACAGACATTCGAGAGGTACATGGCAATGACTTAGGGATAGTCGATACAGACAAATACACATACATATTAACTTATTCCTTCCCTTGCCAAGATTTAAGTGTAGCCGGGAAGATGAAGGGAATGTCAAAGGGTAGCGGGACACGTTCGGGGTTGTTATGGGAAGTCGAAAGGTTGCTGACTGAAATGGATAATCTTCCGCAAGTTTTACTCATGGAGAATGTACCGCAAGTAATATCAGATGCAAACATAGCAGATTTCCGATTATGGCAAGACTTTCTAGAAAGCAAAGGTTATACGAATTATGTTGAGGTACTGAATGCCAAGGATTACGGAGTGGCACAGAACCGGGAACGTTGCTTCATGGTATCTCTATTAGGACAATGGAATTATAAGTTTCCTCAACAGATACCACTTACTAAGACTATGGCTGAATATTTAGAGGATGAGGTTGATGAGAAATATTATATCAACACTGATAAGGCACAGAAGCTTATTGACGAACTTATAACATCGGGTAAAATCTCACAGACAGACAGACAGACAGACAGACAAGCCGAACCTGTGTTGATGGAACAATTAATAACCCTGGACCAAGAGAAGTTGCAAACTGTATCAAAGCAAGATATGATGCCGGAATTTCAAACTTGCGTTCAGAGGGAAACATGGTTGTTGAGTGTCAATGAGTTGGGATTTATAGAAAAAGGCACAGGAAAACACCAAAGTAATACTGTGTATAGCACAGATGGAATTTCACCTTGCCTTAATGCTGTAAATTACAAAGAATCTATAAAGGTGGTGTGTAATGAAAATAGTATGTGAAGAACGATGCGATGAAGGACTTAGATTTTTTAAGGATGGCTGCATAGGCACAATCCGAACCATAGATGGGGGGGTGATAAAAGAGTGATTGAGATTAATGTGATAGGTAATATATTTCAAGATAACGGACACGATTCACAAGCCGGTAGAGTATACGACATAAACGGATTAATCGCAAGTATAGGAGCGAATCACGGAATGCACGAAAAAATGATATTAGAACCAATCATTGTAGCATCAAGAGAAAGAAACAAAGAAAACCCATCCGATAGAACACCTGGGGCAGATGTAGAGCAGAGATTAGAACCGAACACACAAATGATATGCAATACATTAACAAGTGTGCAAAAAGATAATCTACTACTTGAACCAACCGTTAAAATCAAACAAGCCACCAAAGACGGTTATATAGAGTGTAAATTAGGCGGTGTAGCAGATTTATCCTATCCAGAAAGCAAGACACGCAGAGGACGGGTTCAGGACAACGGAGATACATGCCCCACATTGACAGCAACGGAAACAGGGGTATGCAGAATTGAAACACCTTACCGCATTAGAAAACTCACTTCGCTTGAATGCTGGAGACTTATGGGATTTACAGATGAAGACTTTCACAAGGCAGAAAAGGTAAATAGCAACACGCAGCTTTATAAACAAGCCGGAAATAGTATCTGTACACCAGTACTCGAGGGAATATTTCGGCAGATGATACCCCATCACAGTTAAGGCAGGAGGGATTAAAACGTTAGATTATGGATTTTACAATATTGATTGTCTCGAAGGGATGAAAGAGTTTCCTGACAAATATTTTGAACTTGCGATTGTTGACCCTCCATATTTCTCTGGACCAGAGAAAAGAGAATTTTACGGACGTAAAATAAGCCCAATCGGAGTACAACGACACTATAAACCTTCTACAAATTGGGAAGTGCCTAATAAAGAATATTTCGACGAACTAGCCAGAGTATCAAAAAATCAAATCATTTGGGGCTGTAATTATTATCAATATGTATTCCACGGAACCGGAAGGATAATTTGGGATAAATGCAATGGCGAGAGTTCGTTCTCGGATGCAGAAATAGCCTACTGCAGTATGCATGACAGCGTAAGAATGTTCCGTTTCATGTGGAATGGGATGCTTCAGGGAAAATCAATCAGTGAAGGTTATTTAATGCAAGGGGATAAATCCAAGAATGAAAAGCGCATTCATCCTACTCAAAAACCAGTAGCACTTTATGAATGGCTACTCACAAAATACGCTATCATAGGTGATAAAATCCTTGATACTCACGTAGGTTCAGCATCCTCATTAATAGCCTGTCACAACCTCGGATTCGACTATGTGGGCTTCGAAATAGATAAGACCTATTATGATATGGCTTCAAAGAGATTAGAGGCTGTAAAGGCACAGAGAAGCTTATTTGATTTAGGAATTGAGAGGGTAGAACAAACAGAACTAAGCGAATTTATATCACCAATCAGAGATTAAGGAGGGATGATTTATGAGTAACCTAACAATCGGAGATAAAGTCTCCATGAACAATAAATATTATGTATCAGAGAAAAACAAAGGTGTTGTATTTATCGTCAGAAGCGAACCATTTGACCTATGTGGTACTGAATGTGTGATGCTTGAGAATTATCGGGGTGGTTATGCTGCCGACGGATTAATGAAAGTTGAGGGATAGGCATGAGTGATTTAATCAGCAGAAAAAATCTATTGAATGATATTGAAGAATACTTTGCCGTCAATGGAGCCGGATACCTAGGTAATATGATATTAACAGGAATGAAAATTATAATTGAGCGACAACCAACCGCCTATAATGTGGATAAGGTTGTGGAGCAGTTGGAAGAACGTAAAGCTGATAATATCAGAATATCAAAACTACAAGGCAATCCTAGCGGTAAAAAGATAGCTTGCGCATGCAGAGCAGATGAAGATGATTTTGCAATTCGGTTAGTGAAGGGAGCTGTTAAGGATGAATAAGCAAGAGATTAAGAAAGCGATAAACGTTATTCAGAACATGGACCTATCTACATTTTGTGATAAAGAAGAAGCTGGCAAAGTAGTTGATGTGTTAACCGAACATTTGCAACAGCAATTAACTAATGGATGGATACCATGCAAGGAACGGCTTCCAGAGGTAGAAAGAGTATATCTGATTTCTATTAAAAATGGAGCCCACAATATAATAGGTTTTGGAATATATGACACAGAGAAAAAGTCATGGTTTGCTGATTGGCTGAAAAATACGAATTGGAAAACGCAAAAAGTAATCGTAACGGCATGGCAGGACACGCCAGAACCATATAAGGAGGTATCCAATGACAGGAGCAATTGAGTTTTTACGCAAGGTAAAGGCAATATGTAATGACAAGAAATGCCTCAAATGTCCAATGCGAGATATTTGCAGTGAAGGAATACCAAATATTAATGAAGCCGACCTTGTACGTAAGGTAATGGATTATAGATTGGAGGCTAAGGATGAACACCAAAACACTAAATAGAGCCAATGAGATAAAAAGAGAAATTGAAACATATGAGGCAGAAATATCTCAACTTGAGTATCGCAAAGGATGTCGCTATACCGGAATAAGAAAATTACTATCTAACCCGAAAAAGCAAACCTATAAGCATCTTTGGAGCCTTGAAGAAGTTGACAGTATTCGCAGTACGGTTTTAATAAGACATGATGAATTAGATTTAATGATTGGACATAGGAAACTTAAGGTTATGGATTTGAAAAAGGAACTAGAAAGCCTATAAGGGAGGATACAAAGTGAAAGAGATATTTGAGAAGATAGATGCAGAGATAGCAATGTATCGGCATCGCATTGAAAACCGCACAGGTCCATGTTATCACGATGAAAGCGAAAGATTAATGAGATATGAAGGGAGACTGCATGAAGCTGAACGAATAAAAGAAATTATCTTATCTGAGCAGAAAGAACCGTGTTATAGCGAACATGATTGCGAAATGAAAGAGAACGGCAAGTGTTATCTTGACGGTCCATGTCCACATTTACGCAAACCACTCACCATCGGAGATAAAATCCGTGAGAGTAATGAGAGTTTAGCAGAAATGGTCTGGAAAAGAGAAGATGAAAGCATTTGCGTATATTGCATTCACAGAGGTAATAGTCGATGCGGAATGAACTGCAGACAAGGATTGATAGATTATCTCAACCAACCATACACTAATCAACCCACCACCTAACCCCATTAAACTGCAACGATACAAATTCACCATCAATAACACAGTGATAAACAGTTAACCCACGGAGTTTCGTGACGGTATTAATCTTATCAATTTTATATTTTTTACCGTCACGGAGTATCCAAAGGGGTTTTACATCACCGATGGTATTATGGACAGCTATTACATCAATTTGCATGGGATTCACCTCTATGGGGATTATATAGGATTTTTGAGAAATTGTAAATTAAGATTGGAGGAATTTGATTGACACAAGAACAAGAATTTGAACTGTATGAGAACGGAATCGTAGCAACTAATAATTATCTTAAAATGCATCATATACCAAAGAAAAAGCATGGATTAAATTACCGTAAGCATCATAGAAACGTGCATTGTTACTGTAAACGTAGGGCGAAAAGGCATTGCAGAAAATGTGAATTGCCGTTTTGCTAACCAATCCATCCGGTAAGTCCGGTATAGTTGATAAGGAGGAAAAATGAAGGTTAAATTATTTTTTAGATGGTTTGATTTATGGATAGGCATTTACATAGACAGAAGTAGAAAAACAGCTTATATATGCCCAATACCAATGTTTGGAGTAAAAATAGACTTGTGGGAATTGTTAACTCCACATTATCAGATCATAGGTAAATATACAAAGAAGCCTATAGGATGCTGCCGCGGAAAAGAAGGACTTGAGAACGCGAAGTTAGAAGAACCTGGAGCAACATTTAAAAAGATATCACGTAAAAAGTGTAATATTTGTAATCACGATTGATTAGCTGATAACAGCGGAAAGGAAAATGTATGGATTACGAAATAGAACAAGCATTTGGAGAATTGATAAGATTGTATGAGGGTAACGAGCTTCACGGTCATACGCAGTTTCTTAGCGAGGACGAGCTTGAAGATAATTATTCCCACAACGATATTGATGATATTTGGAGACAATTTGAACTGGTAGCACAGGAATATCTGGAAGGTGTAGCTCCGGGCAAATATAAAATCACATATGGTTGGTGTGTGTTTATATCAGAGATTTAATCACACAGATATAGGAGTGACAGATAGCCTTATCATTTTCGTTATGGGAATTCACATATCGAACAACGTGCGGTTAGTTGCTCCTATATCGGAAAGGAAGATATGAAATATAAAGTTGAATTTGCAAGATTTTGCACTATGGAAGTTGAAGCTGAAACCGTGCATGATGCCGAAGACATAGCATCGGTAATGGAGGATGAAGAAATTGAGAGAAAAGCAAAAGCAGATAATGGCTATGAAATATGGCAAGTTACTAAGGTAATTTGATTTATCAAGAAAGGAGATAAAGCCTATATGAATAAAGACGAACTTATTCAAGTCCTGGAGGAAGAGAACGCCAGAAGGATTGAATTAATAGAACAGCAAGGAAAAGAACTTAACAGGCGGAATGATTTAATCAACAAACTCAATAAGGAATTAGACTATTACCGTCAAGCGGAGGAACAAGGGTTAATTCATAAAGCTCCTGTACCAAACGGAACAATTATATACCATATTACGGATAAAGATTTTATGGACTTTGAAAAAGTTATCAGGAGTGAATCGTATATTCACGGATACACGGAGTACTCCATCGGTGATATTAATAAAGATTGGTTCCTCACCAGAGAAGAAGCCGAGGCAGCATTGAAAGGTGGGACATCATGATTAACATATGCAAAGATATATGTCCATGCCGAATATGTGATGTAGAGCCGGAGGAATGCGAATTAGCAAAGGCGTATGCGTCACACATAAATAAATACAGAGAGGTAATTAGTGAAATGGATGCAGTTAAAAACGATGTAATATGTTTAGTATTTAAAGAGCTTAAGTCGGCAAATGAAAAGTTTCCTCCGTTTAATTCAGATCATGAAGGGTACGCAGTGATTAAAGAAGAGGTCGAGGAAGCGCAGGAGTGTTTCAATAATATTAACACGGCCATGAAAGAGATATGAAATAGCATAAAAAGAAATAGCGAATTTGGGTATGACATTGAAGCATTAAAGAGCGAGGCTATTAACGGAGCGGTTGAGCTAATCCAGGTAGCAGCCATGGCACAGAAATTTATGGACAGAAAAGATAAGGGGTGATTAATTACGACAGAGAAAGAATTAAACCAACTACACTGGATCAACAAAGAAATTGGAGTGTTAAAAAAACAGCTTGAAGAATTGAAGTCAAGATCATATATAAAAGGGCAAGAAATAACAGATATGCCATTTGGTAGCGGAACTAGTGATAAGACATGCGACAGAGCTATAGCCGAACTAGAGATTGAAGAGTTATATGATATTAAGCTAAAAGAACTATACCTTGTCAGAGGCAGAATAGAACGGTACATAAATGCGGTTGACGATACAGAGTTAAGGTTAATCCTTAGGTTGAGATGCATCAACAATATGAACTGGGATTGCATCGGGGATGAAATAGGTATGGACAGGAGAACTGCATCGAGAAAATATTATAAATACATCAAGGAAAATAAATGTTGCCCGCAATGCCCATAAGATATGTGATAATATTAAATCATTAAAGGATAAACAAACACCTACAGGGGGTCCTCCTAGCGGTTGCCGGTCTGAATAAGTCCGGTAACTGATTACCATCACAAACCCCATGATGGTCCAATACTTATACTCCCCATAAAAAGGCATTCGATTATAAAAGAGTGCCTTTTATACAAATATCAGAGCCAAGAGGCCATAAGATAATTCAAAGCCTGTGAGAGTACAGGTAGGCATCGAAACGGGAATTCTCGTAACGGTGCCTTTTTCATGGGAAGTTGGCAGAGTTTGGTCGAATGCAATTGGTATACTAACCGATGTGCCTAAATGGTGACGTGGGTTCAAATCCCACACTTCCAACTATGTGCGAATGATAAAACAATACAAATAAATAAGGAAGGAGACGACATGGAAAATAAAATATATTTATGTGATCCATCAAAAAACATCCAATGTAAGAAAACAAGATGCAAGTATAACAAAGATGTTAAATACCCAGTATGCGACAAAACAAAAAACATTAACTGTTCTACCAACGGAAAACCAATAGATAAGGCGTGGTGAGTATATGAAGGTATATAAGATTATAACAGATAAACAACCAACGAACTGTATTGAATGTCCTCTAATCAGTAGAAAGATATGCGGTAAGGAAGTAAAGATACAGGGTTCAAGCAGTGGCGCAAAGATAGAGATACAACCGGATAATAGATGCGTAGTGAGGGTTGGGCATGCTTAAGTCATGCAGCTCATGTGGACATATACATGACAGCAAGCATATATGTGATCAGAAACAGAAACTAATAAATGAACGTCAGAAGAAGTTTAAAGAAAAGAATTTAGAAATATATCGGTTTCGCAACTCTAAAGCATGGCAAGATAAGAGAGAAGAGATTAAGGAACGTGATCTATACATATGTCAGATATGTATACGCAATCTTTATGGAACAACTAATCAGTTTACATACGACAACACGTCGGTACATCATGCTATACCGCTTCATAAAGACTTTGACAAAAGATTGGATAACGAAAACTTAATCACTACATGCGAGGTGCATCATGAGAAGATGGAGTGTGGAGAGATACCAACATTGGAAGTGTTAAGGATAATAAAAGAGCAGGGGAATGCAAATGTTAAGAGATAAAGACAACGAATTGATAATTGCAATTAAAGCGAATGAACCGCTGAACAAATTCATAATAGAACGAAATCACAATATAAAGCATGGAAAGTACATTGCCCATAAGTGCTATGATTGTGGTGAAATAAACGTATATCCTACACACAAATCAGATGGACAATCATGTATTGCATGTGGAGGGCGCAACATACCGATAGGAACAGCCAGTATTTTTAAATAAATATAAATAGTAAATGTATAAATGAATAAAAGTATTAGAAATTGGCTGTCAGTACAAAACGGAGCGCATAAACATACCCCCGGAGGGGTCAATGGTTATATTTCTAAACACTTCAACACCAACCTTGGGCATTCGTAAATAAAATATTCCCACATCAACATTTGAAAGGAGGTTCATACAATGCCTACACCACCAAAGCCATTCACAGTATTATCGTCAGAAAAGAAGTCACACCGCACTAAATCAGAATTAAAACAGAGAAAACAAGGTGAGAAAGCGCTTGCATCCGGACAAGCATTGAAAGAACGTCCGGAAGTTGCAAAAAACAAAATCGCTCATGATGAGTTTATAAGACTTGACATGTTGTTGACAGGTATCGACAAAAACGATGCTATATATGAAGTCATCATCAATAGATACTGCTTAATGATAGCAGAATGCGTTGACATGGAAAGTAAAAAAGAGAGATGCTATGAGATCATAGAAAGCCTTAACGATGCTTTTGAAGATGAAATAGACTCAGCTCCGGAAGAAGAAAGAGCAAAAATAATAAGAAGCTATTCAAAATCATACAACGAATCACTTAAAATGTTGCTTGGATACGATTCGTCGATACAATCTAAAAGGAAAATGCTTCTTGACATAGAGAAAGAAAACATCATGACAATTGCTGCAGCACTACGATCTATACCAAAGAAAGAAGATAAGAAATCTAATTTAAAGGATATCTTAAATGGTTAAAGAAGGTAGAGCATATAAATATTGCCTATGGTGTCTAGAAGATGGCAATAGTAAAGTTCCGAAGTATGTAAAAAAACAAGCAAAGTCATGGATAGATATTGTAGACGGAAACAATGCAGAAGCCGTAATCGACGAAAAGGCCTACAGTAAAATTTGTAAAGTACTCAAATTAATGATTCATCCTGATTTGTTAGTACCAATGGATGAAGGGTTAGAAGATTATGCCTGGTTTTTAATAACCGCAATCTTCTGTACCAAGTTAAAAACAGATTTAAAAACTAGATATTACATAACCGCTCTATTGGAGATTGCGAGAAAAAATTTCAAGACATTCAATAGTGGGGTTATTTTTATATTATTAATGCTTACTGATACACAGTTCAGTCGATTCTTTTCGGTAGCTCCAGACCTTAAGTTGTCAAGTGAGTTAAAGATCGCCATAAGAAAGATTATCAAATCAAGTCCGGTACTAATCGAAGACGATGTGTTTAAAATCCTACGAAGCGAAGTAAGGTGCTTGCTTACCGAGAGCGAGTATATACCGTTAGCATATTCAGAAGATAGAATGGATGGTAAGTTAGCAAATGCATTCTTGGCAGACGAAGCCGGAGCCATGGATTCATATCCGGTAGAAGCCATGAGATCATCACAGATTACATTGTTTAACAAATTAGGAATAATCATAAGCACGCAATACCCGAACGACAACAACGTTATGATCGATGAAGTGGACAAGGGAAAGAAAACATTAGATGAATTAAGAGATAACAAAAGAATGTTTTCACTTCTTTACGAACCTGACGATGACCTCTTAATAAACGATCAATGGAAGACAAACGACTTAGTGATATATCAGTCCAATCCGGTAGCCGTGGCGCATGATTACATATTTCAAGCGATTAAAGATATGCGCGAAGACGCAATTCTCTATGAGAATAAGCGAGAAAACTATCTTTGTAAACACAACAACATTAAATACAAGGGCCTTGGTGTAGAGGGATATATCGAAGTAACCAAGGTAAGAGAATGCAAGGTAAAAGAAGACTTGTCTTCATGGAAGAATAAGAGAGTGTACATAGGCCTTGACCTATCACTATCCGATGATAATGTATCAGTCTCCATGGATTGCGAAAACGACGGTAAGATAAAATCTAAAGTATGGGCGTTTATTCCAGAGGATAAGATCGACTCTAAAAGTAAGAAGGAAAACTTTGACTACAGACGAGCAATAAAAAACGGTGAATGTTTTGCGTGTGGCCAAGAGGTTATTGATTATGGATTTGTTGAACGCTTCATAATAGGACTAGAAGACAAATACGGCGTTGAAATTATACAGATAGGTTACGACAGATGGAACGCAATAAGCACCGTCCAAAAACTAGAAGAAGCCGGTTATGAATGCGTAGAGATCAAACAGCATTCCAGTGTACTGCACATGCCAACAAAACTTTTAAAAGAGTATATTCTAGAGAAATTATTCGAGTATGACGAAAACTTATTACTTGAAAACAACTTTGAAAATGCTCGATGTACAGAAGATACAAACTTAAATAAATACGTTAATAAAAAGAAATCCGCAGGGAAGGTCGATATGGTTGTTTCGACTATCAATGCGGTTTATTTATTGCAACAAGACATGTTATTTGGTTCTGATTTTGTGGCCCAATATTAGGAGGAAGCGCAATGAAAATTAGAAAAATTAAGAAATTAGAATTTGCAGTTAACACAGCGATAAAAAACAATCAATCTTTAATGTTGTTTATAGAAATGCCAGGATTTGAATGCCCTGAAATTATTATTAACCCGCCAGAAAATCTAGTGAAAAAATTAGAGTATTATAAAAATACTTATGACGATGAATTAGAACATAAGCACTCAAAAGGCATTAAGATTATTGCATATAAGCTGATTTAATTAGCATGAAAGAGGTGATCAATTGGGATACATACAAGACAGTGCAAACATATTAAAAACAAGAGCTGAGCCGGAAGAGAGGGCAGATGGATTTCCGGAATATGAAGATTCGCTCTTGCAAGCATTAATCGGTAAAACTACAGTTACGAAAGCAGAAGCACTTAGCATTCCATCGATACAAGGCTGCATAAGATTTGCAGCTGACACGGTTTCCATGCTACCAATTAAATTATACCGGGATAATAACGGAAAAGTCGAGGAAATAAAGAACGACAGAAGGGTGAGTCTGTTAAATGACGACACGGGTGATACGCTCGATGCTGCACAGTTTTGGAGAGCCTTAATAACCGATTATTACCTTGGAAAAGGTGGATATGCCTATATCAATCGTGGTTTTGGTGTGGTAGAAAGCTTACACTACGTAAACGAAATGCATATTTCACACATAGAAAGCACAGACCCTATCTTTAAAGACTACGATATCACGGTTATGGGAAAACGGTATAAGCCGTTTGAGTTTGTAAAAATACTAAGAAATACAATTGACGGAGCCAAAGGGTCAAGCATCATAAAAGAAAACTCATTATTTCTTAGTGTTGCGTATAACACGCTGATATTCGAAGAAAACCTTGTTAAAAAAGGCGGAAATCGAAAAGGGTTTTTAAAAGCCGAAAAAGAAATTTCTGAAAATGCAATGAAAGCGTTAAGAGAAGCATATGCCAGACTTTACAGCAATAATTCAGAGAACGTTGTTGTGTTAAACAAAGGAATAGAGTTCCAGGAAGCTTCTAACTCATCCGTAGAAATGCAATTAAACGAAAACAAAGAAACAAATTCGTCTGAAATTTGCAAGTTGTTTCTTTTCCCGGTAAATGTAATCACTGGAACCGGGACAGAAAAAGAGTACAACAACGCTTTTAAACTTGGAATAATGCCACTATTAAGAGCAATAGAATGCGCTTTAAACAGAGACTTCCTTCTTGAAAAAGAAAAGAAGTCTTTTTATTGGGCCTTTGATACAAAAGAGATGCTAAAAGGTGACATTAAATCGAGATATGAAGCTTACGGCATAGGAATTGAAAAAGGATTTCTGCAAATCGATGAAGCGCGGTATATGGAGAACATGGAAGCGTTCGGCATTGATTGGATTAACCTTGGACTTAACTCCGTGCTGTATGACACCAAAACTAAGCAGATCTATACGCCAAATACGGATAAGGCACAGACAATGAATAATGCATCAACAGGGAAAGAGGGTGAAGACAACGAAAATAGAGATTAGGGCAGACGATAAAGTACAAATTACCGGATATGTAAATGTGACAGGTAAAAAGTCAAGGCCAGTTATCACAAAACACGGAAGATGTATAGAAGTTATCGAAGAAAGAGCGTTTTCGGATGCAATCGAAAGAGCCGGAAACATATCGGTTACAGTAGATCACGATAGCACTCACGTGTATGCAAGCACAGAAAAAAGCACGTTGACTCTTAGAGAGGATGCAATAGGACTTCACGCAGATGTGCTGATTGACGACAAGACGATTATTGAACTTGCAAAACAAGGAAAGATTAAAGGTTGGTCTTTTGGTATGTACAACGTGGTTGACAACCTGGAGCAAAGGGCGAACGAACTTCCAATAAGGCATGTTGAAAAGTTAGACCTTGACCATATCACGCTTGTGGTAAAGAAAAGACCGGTTTACTCCGCTACATCAGTTGAATTAAGAGCAGATATTGAGACAGAAATTGAAACGAGATCATCGGAAGATGAAATCGAATTAAAAATGGTTGAAACACCTAAGAAACCAATAAACATTTCGCAATACAAACACAGAATCAATAAATTAAGAGTCGGCAAATAGTCGGCTCATTTTTATGCAGAAAAGGAGAAAATAGCATGAATTTAAAGAAGTTATACGAAGAAAGAAACGCAAAAGTAGCAGCAATGAAAGCCATTCTATCCAAAATGGAAACAGAGGAAAGAGCCGAAATGACAGCAGAGGAAACAGCTGCATTCGACAAAGCAGAAACCGAAGTTAGAGCATTGGAAGAAACGATTACCAGAGCAGAAAGAGCAAGAAGCTTAAACTTAAACGTTGTTACCGACGATAAGAAAGCGGAATTAAGAGCCGAAGAAGTGGCGGCAACAGAGGAAAGAGCCTTTGAGAATTATATTAAGTCTCAGTGTGGCGTTGCGGTCGAGATCAGAGCCGGCGAGCAAAACTTAACCATGGCTAACAATGGCGCAGTTATCCCGGTTACCATTGCAAACAGAATCATCAGCACAGTCAAGGAAATGTGTCCGATTTTATCTAAAGTTACCATGTTTGCTGTTAAAGGCACATTAAAAGTACCCGTATGGGGCCTCGCAAATACAACCCACGACATTTCCGTAGGATATCAGGCAGAATTTACCGACATTACGGCAGATGCAGGCAAGTTCACAAGCGTTGACTTAACTGGATATCTTGCCGGAGCATTAACCTTGCTTGGAAAATCAGTTATCAATAATTCCGAAATCAGCGTTGTTGACTTTGTTGTAAGCGAAATGTCAAAGAAGATTGCGCTGTTTATCGAAAAAGAATTACTGAACGGAACAACCGATAAAGCAACAGGAGCGCTTGCAACCACCACTACATTATTAGCAGGGTCAACCACTGCTATTACAGCAGATATTTTAATAGAGTTACAGGCAAAAGTACCAACGGTTTATCAAACTGATGCTTGTTGGACAATGGCGCCTGCAACGTTTACGGCAATTAGAAAGCTTAAGGATGGTCAAGGACAGTATTTATTACAGCCTAGCTTATCGCAGGCGTTCCCTTATACCTTACTTGGCAAGCCTGTTTACTTATCAGACAATATGCCGGCGATTGCTTCTGCTGCAAAGGCAGTTTTATACGGAGATTATTCCGGTCTTGCAGTGAACATGAGAGAAAACATCGAAATCCAGATCCTCAATGAAAAATATGCAACAATGCACGCAGTAGGCATTGTTTCTTGGTTTGAGTTTGATTCCAAGGTTATTGACAATCAGAAGCTTGCTACCCTGGTTATGTCAGTTAGCTAATCAAAATTACATAGGGCGGTGTAACAACCGCCCTATTATGAAAGAGAGGTAATCACATGTATAATGCAAAAAACCACATGCAGCAGGGTGGAGAAGTATTCGTAGTTGGCGGTACAATTGTAAACGGCGATGGCGAATTACTTATTGCCAATCAAGCAGCAAGCACGGCAACCGATGTTGCAGGATTAAAAGCTGATTTGAGCGCATTAATAGCAAAGCTAAAAGCAGCCGGTTTGATGGTAGCAGATGCTTAAGAAAGGACGTGAAGTCCAATGAAAGCAAGCGAGATTGAAATAAGCGACGTTGTACGCTATTTAAAACTCGAAGAAGACGAGTATCAGAGTGATGATATACAAATGCTTATTGACACAGCAAAAGCCTTTATTTCGTCATATACGGGCATCAAGGAGAGTGTTGTATCGGGCGAGGCATTAGGCGTTGGAGACGGAGAAGCAGCAGAATTTTTGTTTTTAAAACATCCCGTGATTGTTGATACGATAGCAGTATCGCTAAATGGAGAACTTCAAACAAAAGACACAGACTATCATGTAAATAATGATAAAACCGGAATAATCTTTGCAACAACTCCTCTAGAAAACGATACCGTAACAGCATCATATAAGACCGGGATAGACGCATTCGAAGAATTTTCAATTGCAATATATGTACTCTGCCAAGATATGCACGATAACAGAAGCTTATATGTGGATAAAACCAATTTAAACAAGGTTGTAGACGCAATATTAGGAATGCATCGTGTAAATCTTTTGTAAGGGGTGAGCAGATGAATATTAACCCGGGCGAGTTAAACAAAAGAATAAAATTCATAACCACAACAAGCGGTCAAGATGCAGACGGCTTTCCAATAGCCGAAGAAATAACACATCATGAGTGTTGGGCGAAAGTAACGAATACGAGCGGAACGGAATTAATCAAGGCAAATGCAGAGTTTTCCGAAGTCAAAACGAGGTTCCTTATACGGTATACAAAGAAAAAAATAGAGAACTTCTGGACACTTGTATTTATTGGAAACCCGTATGATATTGCGTATACAAATGATTACGAGTTTTCGCATGAGTATATAGAGATATTCGCCACATTAAGGCGGTGACTATGGGGAAATTTGATTTTCAATTCGACACCGCATTAATCCGGCAGCTCGAAAAACTTTCAAACTATGACGAAATAGCACCAAAGATATTAAGTGAAGCTATTCCCATACTTGAAAGGCATGTAAGAGGCGAAATAGCCAAACACAAAAAAACAGGCGCACTGCTAAAATCAATCAAAGCCGGGAAGCCTGCTCAAAACAAGTACGGCTGGTATGCAACGGTATTTCCTACAGGCACAGATGAAAACGGCATGAGGAATGCAGAGAAGCTTGTTTACATGGAATATGGTACAAGTACGCAACCATCAATACCAGTATTGACAAAGGCTTTAAAAGATGCGGAGCCTAAAGTAACAGAGGTATTACAAAAAGCATTTAATGAGGCGGTGAAAGTTGAATGAATGTAAACCCAATAATCAAAAGTGTATTAGAGCCAGAGGGATTACCAGTTGTTCCTGGAATATATACAGGCACATCAGATAAATATTACACCTTTAATTATGAGGATGATAGAGCTATTGTATATGCCAATGACACCCCTCAAATTGATGTAGCAAGCATTCAAGTACATTTATTCGTGCCGATTGACTTTAACTACATAGCACTAAAAAAAAGAACTCGTTCCCGATTATTCGGAGCGGGTTTTTCTTATCCAGTCATAACAGAACAGGACGAAAAAGATACAAAGAAAAAACACATCATTTTTCAATGTGAAATTGATGGACAATCAGAAACGGAGGAATAAAATGGCTAAAATAGGTTTACAATATTTGGTTTACAAAGGCGCGGGGGAAACACCCGCAAAAGGCGTACTTGCAGAACCCATTCAAGCTGACCTTTCTATTCAGCTTAATGAAGCGAAGTTATACGCAGGCGACAAGGTAGTGGAATCAGACAAGTCATTTAGGGATGGCACTTTAACATTAGGGGTTGATGATTCAAATGTTGTTATTCAAAAAGAACTTCTAGGTCATACAATTGACGTAGAAACCGGTGAAATCACGGCAAACGGTAACGACAATAACCCATATGTTGGGGTTGGATTTATTTCTATAAGCAAAGTAACGACACAGAAATTTAGGGCAATATGGCTGCCGAAAGTACAGTTTGCGGAGCCATCCGAAACCAACCAGACAAAAGGTGAGAGTACTACTTTTTCCACACCGACAATGACAGGCACGATCATGCTTGACGATACAGGTAATTGGAAATATGAAAACAGCTTCGCTACATTGGCAGAAGCTAAAACCTATCTTAATGGCAAGGCAAGTATAGCATAATAAACATGTAGGGAGGGGGAAACCTCTCCCTTTTTTAGGAGGGAACATGAGATATCTAAAACCTACTGGAACGCCAATTACTATAAACGAAAAAACATATAACATATTATACACACTTGATGTTATAGATGAATTGCAAGAAAAAACAAACATGCCGATGGGTGCAATTATTGAATCATTGACTAAGAAAAAAACCATGAAAACAGCCGTGATGTGCTTATTGAAGTACATCACAGGAGAAGTAATTGAAACCGATAACGTTGAATATTACAGCATGATGCTGCTGAGTGCATACATAGAACAAATTAAATATAAAAATATGCCGAAAGTTATTGCTTCCGGAGAAGAAGTTGAACACGAGTTTATTGACGTTGAATACTGGTTTAATATTGGAAAAACTATACTCGGCTACAACACAGAAGAAGTGTGGGGCATGACATTGGGTCAGCTTAGAACCCACAAAAGAGAATATGACATATACAAGGGTTTTATCAAAGAAGATAAAGAAGTTAATATTGATGATGTAGTACCTTATTAGGAGGGTTACAATGGCAAGAAAAGCAAATATAGGAGCAACCATAAGTTTAGATGGTGAAAAAGAGTATAGACAGGCAATATCGAACGTTAGTAAGTCAATGAACGTCCTTAAGAGTGATTTAAAGGCGGTTTCGGCAGAATATGAAGGTAATGCCAATTCTATGGACGCGCTTAAGGCTAAAAACGATATTTTATCCAGACAACAAGTCGAACAAGAAAAGAGACTTGCCTTACTCCGTGGCGCACTACAAGATACCACCAAGCAGTACGGTGAAAACTCAAAACAGGCACAGGATTGGCAAATAAAGCTTAACAATGCTTATTCTGAATTAACTAAAATTAACCGCGAGTTAGACAACAATCAGAAATACATGAGGGAAGCCGAAACCTCAACCGATAATACCGCAAAATCTATTGATGAGTTTGGAAATAAAGTCAAAGAAACCAAAGAGGAAACATTAAAATTCGGTGATGTATTAAAAGCCAATCTTGCAAGCGAAGCAATTATCCAAGGCGTAAAAACCTTGTTTAATGCCATTCAAGACGGTGGCCGTGCAATGGTTGACATCGTAAAAGAAACAGCTGCCTATGCCGATAATATGCTTACACTATCCACCCAAACAGGCATAGCAACCGATACTCTACAAGAATTAAATTACATGGCAGAGTTAACAGATACTTCACTCGAAACAATTACATCTGCTATGGCTAGAAATATCCGGTCAATGTCAAGCGCGCAAGAAGGAACTAAGCTTTACATAGACACCTACAGAGGTCTTGGGGTGCAAATAACTGATACGAACGGTCAATTAAGAGAAAGCCAAGAAGTATTTTGGGATACCGTGACAGCACTCGGAAATATCGCCAACGAAACCGAACGTGACGCAAAGGCAATGACGCTATTCGGACGGTCTGCACAGGATTTAAACCCGGTTATTAAGCTTGGCAAAGATGGAATGGCAGAGTTCGCACAAGAAGCCAGAAACATGGGTGCTGTGTTATCCGGTGAAACACTCCAAAAGCTTGGAGAGACAGACGACGCTCTGCAAAGAATGTATCAACAGATTGAAATAACCAAAAGAGAATTCGGAACAGCTCTTGCCCCTGCAATGACCGAAGCATTTGGAAAAATAGCCGATAAATTAGGCGAGGTTGATGATGAATTTGCCGACTTTGCCGGTGGAGCGTTAGAAAATACAGTAGACGGATTCCTTTGGCTTGTTGATAACATTGACCTCGTTACATCCGGATTAAAAGGTGTAGCAGCAGCCTTGATTACAAAAAAAGCTGTAGACGGTATTACATTTGCGGTGCAAGCATATAAAACTCTAACCACGGCTACGGAAGTAGCCACAGCAGCGCAGACGGCTTTTAATGTTGCGAGCCAAGCCAATGTTATAGGTGTAATAGCAAGCTTGGTTGTTGGACTTGGTACAGCCTTGGTGACCTATGCAGATAGCAGTGGTGATGCAGCGGAAGCAACCAAAAAGCTATCAGACGAAACACAAAATCTTTTAGATAACAGCAAGAAACTTACCGAGGAACTTAGTAAAAAATCAAAAGCCTATGAAGAAGAAACACAAAATATAGAAGCAGAGTATGGCGCACTCGGGATATTGTCAGACCGACTATATGATTTGGCTGACAACGAAAAGAAAACTAACTCCGAAAAGCAACAAATGGTCTCACTGGTTAATCAATTAAACGATGCGATACCAAATCTTAATTTGTCCTTAGATGAGCAAACCGGAACGCTTAGTAAGCAAAGAGAGGAAATAGATAAATTAGTCTCGGCTCACAAAGACCTTGCACTTGCCAAGGCAGCCGAAAAGAATTTATCCGACATAGCAGAACAGCAAATTAAAAGCGAAGTCGCATTAAATCAATTGTTAGAAGAAAGAACTAAAAAACAAGAAGAATTTGACAAAGCCATGGAAACACACTTGAAAGTCTTAGACCTTGAAAATAAGGGGTATGTCTGGCTGTCAAAATCTGAAAAAGAATACGTTAATAACAACCAAAGTGCTAAAGACGCAACGAGACGTTTATCAAATGAAATAATGTTGATGAACGATGAAATTACAGCTACGGAAGAAACGTTAAAAAGCCTTGATGACCAATGGAATAAAACCACTAAATACATTGGAGATACATCGTCTATTGTTTCGGCATCTGAAGCTTTTGAAAATGTAACCAGAAAGTATAAAGAGGCACTCGAAGCACAATCCGAAAACGAGATTGGCACAGTAGAGGAACGCATTGAAACCATTAATAATCTTTATGAAGAGCAGGAAGACGCGCTCGAAAAAAGATTAAAAGCAGAAGAGAGAGTTTTTGCAAAGTCGCAGGAAACCAAATTAAAAGCAGTTGAAACCGCGCAAGGCAAAGAACTTGATTTATTAGAAGCCAATCACAAAAAAAAGCTTGGTCTTATCGATGAAGAATATCTTGAAAAAATGAAGACCGTTGATGAGGACCGGTACAATGCACTCAAATCCGTACAGGATCAAATTGACACCATAAATACACAGCAAGAGGCAGAAGACAGAGCTTTAAAATTAAAAGAAGAAGCCGAGAAAAAAGCTGAATTAAGGGCAAGAATAGAAAACGCTACCACCACAGAAGAACGCATGGATGCACAACAAGAACTTGCAGATTTTGAAGCTGAAATTGCTAGAGAAAGGTTGAAAGCGGAGCGAACTCTTCAAAAGGACATTCTTGATACGCAAAAGAAAACCATTAACGATGAGTACGATGCAAAGATTAAGTCTCTTCAAGCAGAACAAAAGCAGGAAGAGGATAAGGTTTCTTCTGATTATGAAAACGAAAAGAATTCAATTGAAGAACGCTATAAATTAAAGGTAGCTGCTCTTAAGGAAGAACAGGAACTTGAAAGAGACACGTTTAAAGAAAAACAAAAAGACAACGAAGAGTACCTTGATAAACAAAAAGAACTTGCTATAAAAAGCGCAAAAGAAACCTACGAAGCCGACCTTGCAGAGTTAAAGCTTAACAATGCATTAAAGTATGATGCCGTGATTGAAAATGAAGAGAAAATCAAAGAAGCTATGAAACAGTACGCAGCAGAGGCAGGAGTAACAGGGTTAAACGAAATGTTTAAAAATATGAATGCTGCCGATTCAAAATTATTGAATGTACCAAAGTTTGGCGGCAACCAATACACCGGAACAGCGGTAGATTATGACAAGATGGAGGATGCAATCGTAAATGGATTGAAAAAGTTAAACCTTTCAGTTGTTATGGATGGCAAAACAGTAGGAAAATTGATTGATGGGCGCATTGAAAGACTAATACAGTAGGAGGGATAATGTGAGCTACTTAATATTTAATGATATCAGATCGGATGATATGGGTGTAATCATCGAAAGGTTACCACCAATTGTAAAGCCACCACTAAGATATAATCTGATTGAGTTAGACGGCAATAGTCGAACTGATGTTGAAACGCTTGGTTATAAAGCATATGAGAAGATTATCCCAATTGGATTCAAAGAAGATAATGTTGACTATGTTTTAAATTGGCTTACCGGAACCGGTAAATTAATACTTAGTAATGAACCTGATAAATATTACAATGTCTTCATTTTAGAACAGATTGATTACGTCAAGGCATTAAGATACCGCAAAGCAGATGTACCATTTCTGATTCAGCCATACAAATACGCCGTCCATGAGTACGAAACAACTTCAACAGCATTAATAAACCAAGGCAATGTCGATTGTTTTCCTTTAATTACAATATACGGAAGTGGAACAGTTGACGTATTAGTAAATAGTGTTGAGGTGTGCACGGTTACAATTGACGGATACATAACTTTAGATTGCGAAGAGCAAGACGCTAAAAATGGGACAGTCTTAAAAAACCGTTCAATGGTTGGTAAGTTTCCGGTATTCGCACCAGGCTTAAACGCCTTAACCTTTAACGGAACCGTAACGCAGGTCACAACATTGGTTAGGAGTAGATGGATATGATAAAAGCATTTAAAGCCACGGACAACGATTATACATCGAATGGCGATATCATCATAAAGCCAATTAGTGCCGTGATAACAAAGAACACCGAAGATGAATATATCGAAGTCGAAGCTCCGCTGAAATATGCGGAGTTTTTGATTCAGGACAACATACTAATCGTTGACACCTTGACAGGTAAAAAAGGGTATCAAATATTTAACCCAAAAACTGGACGTACCGCGATAGTAAAAGGGAGATTAATTTATCAGGAAAACCAACCAGAACCGGCAGACAGAGGGGCAGTTATATCATATGGTAAAAATCTTATTGATTGCAATGTTTCAGAGAATTGGGATGATGTAGTCACTAAAATAATACCAATCGGATATAACGAAGCAACGCTCCCAGAAGGTTATTTGTCAGTGACCACACCACACCAAAGAGTATATGAAAAAACGGTTGAGTTTGGATTGTCAGAAAGTATCGAAGATAATATCGAGTCATTGGAAACTGCTATTGATTCCGGAATAACTTTAGTTGCAGACCTACAGAATTTTAAAACGGTACTCGAAAACAGAATTTCAGCTTGCGACATGGCGGTAAGCAACCTTGAAGCAGATATATCCGTACTGCAAATAAGGTACAACGCGCTTGGAACCTCTGAACCAGAACTAAAAGAAAAGGCTGTAATAATTGCGCAGATATCAGAAATTAACACCGAGATATCATCGTTAGAAGCGAATAAGTCAGCTAATCAAGTGGTACTTACTCAAACTATATCAGACTTATCCACAGCGCAGGCAAGCTTATCTAACTTGCAATCAGAATATAGCGATTTAATAATTACCGACCTTAGGAGTCAAGCACAAGCTTATCTTAATGATAATATTTATCCTCATATCAATTATGATTTAGATGCACACCTTACCGGGGTAGTTGAGGTTGGTGATACGGTCAAGGTAAAACATGAGCGATTAAACATAGATATGCTTGCTTATGTCACTTCATATCAATACGATTGCACAACATCAAAATTCAATAACATTCAATTCGGTACACAAAGAACAACCCTTAAGAGCAAAATATCCGGCATAGAACAAAACATTAAGAGCGTGTCAGACAGCGTAAAAGGAGCAAATTCCTTACTTGAACAGTTAGCCAACCAATTTATACTTAAGGTTGATTCCAATGGCAAGATTGGTTTATTTAAGCTTTCCAGTGATGCAAGCGGATCACAGATTTTAATTAAGGCTGACAACATCAATATTGAAGGAATTGTAACCGCCAACGAATACTTTAAAGTCTTAGAAGATGGCAGCATAGAAGCAGTTAACGGCACCTTCAAAGGGCGAATCATTGCATCAACCTTTATTGGAGGCGCGATTGAATCGGACAACTACCAACCGAATGTAAGCGGTATGAAAATTTACTTGTCGGACGGAACTATTGATTCCAAACATTTTAAAGTTAATAGTGACGGAAGTGTAGCAATAACAGGCGGTGCTATTAACATCGAAACAGGGTCAGATTCAACAAGCGTTATTACATTAAAATTCGGCACTAAAATAATGAGGGTGACACCGACCTCTATAACATCCTACAACGAAACTACGGACAAGACAATTGGCATATCAAATAGTGGGTCAGAAGCATATATTTATTTCTTTGACGGAGAAGAGAATGTAATGCAACTTAGCACACAAAGAATTTACATGCCGAACAGACCAATTGTATGTAGCGAGATAACCGTAGGTGGCTATGAGCCAATAACCCCGGCCAATAAAAATAATTTTACATACCCGCCTTCGTCACACAATCAAAATATTTCTAGTATCACAGGATTAACAGATATACTGAATAATTTATCAAGTAGGATTTCGACACTTGAAGGAGCATGAAAAAATTTACAGGAAAAGATTGCAAAATAAACCAAAATTTTCTATAATGTTACCGAGGTGATATTATGAAAAAGAAGTTTATATTTGAAATCATTTTCCTCTTAATACTTACAGGAGGAATATCAATGGCGATTAGCTTACAAAACAGTTACAAATTATTAACGTGGGATATTAGCGATAGGCTTGTTAATATTTCGTATTTCGGAAAGCAAGATGATTCTGGAAGAGGAATAAGGGTAAAAATAGTACAGAATGGTGCCTATATTGTGCCGTCAACCGAAACACTTAGAATATTTTGCGAAAAACCTGACGGAACAAGAGTTTACATCGATGCAACACCTGGGGCAGAACATTATGATATCAAATTAACCAACCAGGTTTATGCAGTAGCCGGAACAGTAAAGGCAGAGCTACAGTTAAATGTAGGCGGTGAATGGATAACATCTGATACATTCTGGATTGTGGTTAATAGCAACTTGGTTGACAGCAGTGTGATATCAAGCGACGATTTTAATTCTTTGCAAAATGCTCTTGCCGATGTTGATAGTGTTAAGTCGCAATTAGCAGATAAAGCAAACGATGCGGAAGTCAGAAAAAAAAGCGTTCCAATCGGAACAAATGATATTTCTAATGATTTGGCAAGTGCTATAACCGGTGGTGCTACTCTTAATGTGCTGTCCATTCCAAGGCAAAAAAGCGTGACACCAGAAAAAACTACATTTCTAGAATTTGGCAATAACTTGTTCAATAAAAATGATCCTGAAATCGAAAACGGTTTTTACCTTTCACAAACAGGTACGCATACCGCTAACGCTAATTTGTTCATTAGTGGTAAGATAGCAGTTGAGATTGGAGACATTTATTCAGTTCCATACATAAACCTAATAGGAGATGCTACAAGTGGTGCTTACTATAATGAAAATGATGAATTTGTAACCTATGTAACAGCAGTAGCACAATCTGGTAATACTCACAGAGTTATCACAGTCCCGTCAAACGACACCATTAGTTATATGAGAGTAAACCTTCGAATCTTATTCAAAGACACTACCATGGTAGTTAAAGGAAATATATACCCATCATCTTATAGCGAATATAAAATATCGCTATCAAATGAATTAAAACTGAATAATGCTCAAAAATCAGAAGTTTCTATTTTAGTAGGAGGAAACCCATTATCAGAAAAGATTGTTTCCTTTAATGGTGATAGTATCATGTACGGTCATGGATATGTTGGCGGGTTTGCCAAAATAATAGCAGACAGAAACAATATGACATATGAAAATATCGCAGTAAGCGGAGCAACGATTACTCCAAATCAATTACAAAGCGACGGGACGACTTTAAGGCACTCAATATCAGGTACAATCAATAATATGAGAGACGATGCAGACTATATTATTTTGGAAGGCGGTGTCAATGATTCTTCATTGGGTGTGCCAATGGGCATGTTGACCGGTAAATTTGATTACACTAGCACATTAAATACGGACACATTTTGTGGAGCATTTGAAAACATGCTAAAACAAACAATCGCTCGCTATCCAGGAAAGAAAATAGGGTTTGTTATCACGCATAAGATGCTTAGTGCATTTGAAGCATACTACGTAAATATGATATCTGCTTTACAAAAGTGGGGGATTCCTTACTGTGATTTATACGTAGGAATACCGTCATTGAACTACATAGCTAATTTAAAAACGACTTACACAGTTAATGCAGATGGGTGGCATCCGAACGAATTAGGTTATCGCAAGTTTTACGTTGATAGGGTAGAAGCTTTTATGCGTGGTCTTTAAATTACTATAGAATGATATTGCGAACTAAATAACAGGAGCCTTCGGGCTCCTTTTTATTATTAAAAAATAAGAAAGAAGGTAAAATTATGAACAAGGTTAAAACAATGTTTACTGCATTTTTTTCAGCCCTGGCTGGATGGCTTGGAATTTTAGCTATACCGGTATTTGTGTTGGTACTATGCAACGTTATTGATTATGGTACTGGCTTAGCAGCTGCTAAATATCGGGATCAGGAATTAAATAGTTATAAGAGTTTTAGGGGAATTGCTAAAAAGGTGTGCATGTGGTTATTGGTAGGTGTGGGAGCTATGATTGATTGGCTTATTATATATGCAAGCGATACAGTGGGTATAAAATTACCTGTAAGCTTTTTAATAGCCTGTATCGTAGCCATATGGCTTATAGCAAATGAGATTATCTCGATACTTGAAAACGTGGTGGATATCGGTACTCCGATACCGCCTTTTTTAATGCCATTAGTCAAAAATATTAGAAAACAAGTAGAGGACAAGGCAGAAATCAAGGAGGCGAGCAAAGATGAACCTGACTAAAAAGTACATGACAAAAAACCGGTGTTATACCAACGGTACAAAAATTCAAGTGACAAAGCTTGTATTACATTCCACCGGATGCGCTCAACCGGATGCAGACGTACATATCGGTAATTGGAACACGGCTATATCTTCCGCTTGTCCCCATGCCTTTATCGAGACAGACAGAGTAGTCCAAACTCTTCCCTGGGATTTTAAAGGATGGCATGTCGGGTTAGGAAGTAAAGGTTCATATAATTCATGTAGCATTGGCGTTGAGATATGCGAACCAAAAGGCCATACATATAAAAACGGCAGTACTATGGTAAACTACGATGTAAAAAAGAACGAGGAATACTTTGCCAAGGTTTACGAAAATGCCGTAGAATTATTCGCCCGTTTATGCTATGACTTCTTACTAGACCCGATGAAAGATATCTTATGTCATAGCGAAGTACACGCCTTAGGATATGGGTCTAATCATGGCGACGTAATGCACTGGTTTCCGAAGCACGGCAAGAGCATGGATACATTCAGAGCCGATGTCAGAGCTCGCATTATGGCTAACGCTGTGCCTAACAGTACGATTACTGTCAATTCATCCACTGATGATATAAACTGGCTTAAATCAAAGATTAACAAGGTTATAGATGGTATTTATCCAAAGCTTGACTTAAACGGTGTATATGATGCCAAAACAAGGATTGCTGTGTTGATAACTTGGGAGTTGTTTGGGTGGAATAAAGATGGTCAAGATGATGGATGGAGAGCCGGAGCAAAGACAATTAAAAGACTTACACAATATTAAATTATCAAAGTACATTCTATGATAAAAGTGGCGGCGATTATCCACTATGCCGACGGGTTCCCGTGACCTCCTATATGGAGGTTTCGGCTGTTGCCCGGACAGCCATCATCAGACGGGATTAAAACACAGGATTTGCCTTGCTTAATTCACATTCTCCGTATTTTTCTAAGTGAGCTTTTTCGTAAGCTGTAAAAAATTCCTGTTCAGTTTCAAATCCAACATTGTGCAGTTCTTCTCTGATTTCATCATCCATAAAACCTACTGCAACTTCAAAATCAATTTCTTTTCCATTCATGTTAACGATCATCATATTAAAATCCTCCGTTTGTTTTATTTGTTGTTCCTTATAAATTTATTATATACTAACGCAAGTATATATTCAATGTACAAATTTACCAAATATAATTATGTTATATTGTATATTATGCATACTTGCGTAAGTATATCCATTGTTATATAATAAATACGAAAGGCGGTGTGATATGGATAGAAAAGGAACTGCAGCCACCAAGGCGAAGAACAAGTATAACCTAAATAATTACGATAGATTATATCCATATGTAGAAAAAGGCAAGAAACAATACTACGAATTAGAAGCCAAAAGGCAAGGATACGAAAGCTTTAATCAATTTATTATTGATGCAATCGAAGAAAAGATAAAAAGAGCATAAACAAATCCCCAGGTTTAAACGCCTGGGGTATTTTTGTTATTTATAAGATGTTTCAATAACTTTTCTTGATTATCTAATATTTCTGCATTTTGTTCAATTAATGCCCTTGAACTTCCGGCTATTTCACCTATTCCGTAAATTATCATACATAACACACCCGCTGACAACATTGTCATTAACATTACAGTGTAAGCTTCCGAATCGTTCGATTTAATGCTTATTGTTTCAGCTAAGTAAAACGATCCAAAGAATGCTAATACAAAAACACCTATAGAAAACCATTTGCACAATTTACTAAACACTAAATATTCCTCCTTTGTTTATTTTTATAAAAAGACATTGCCTGTCCTACTTTAGTACTATAATGTCAAAGCACCCCAAAATTATCATTATTTTCCACGAATGCTTATAATGTATTGCTTATATAATTCGATTTGTAATAATTCGTCTGCCGTAACGTCCGTGTCCGTTTCGCCTATAAGCCACGATACCGACACGCCTAACGTATTTGACAATATATATAAATGGGTAAGAGTAACCTCGCCTTTACCATTTTCGATTTTTGAGTATGTGGTTTGGTGTATTCCCAACAATCCGGCAATAACTGATTGTTTTAACCCCTTCTTTCTTCTGGCAACTGACAATTTGTTGCCGAATTTGATCTTGTCATACATGTGCAACACCCCATGTGGATAATATCACATAAAATTTTCCAGTTCAACACGGGATTGACACAATATGTCGAAAGGCATAAAATATTATACAGAACTATGTTTGTTAAAATAATAACTTAAAATATGATTGATAACGAACAAATGTTCTGATATAATGGTTATAATTTCACTGCTACAAAACACACAAAATCACTAAAGGGGGATAACTAGATTGGAAAAGGATTTTGAAAACTTTATAGCAAAAAGGTGTGAGTCTGCATTATTGGAGAGTGACGAATACTTATTACTTGAAAAAGAAGATAGCGATCCTGCAATGACGCAGGGACTAGCAGAAATAATATGTTACAAAAAAGGTTTTTCTGACGCAATGAAAATAATAAAAAACAATAATTGAGCATTTAAATGTAGCCATGGAAGTATAAAATCCCATGGCTACATTTTTGGCTACATGCCTAAATATTCACTTTTCGCAACACCCTTTAAAGCCTTACTGCAGTTGAGGGGACTTGAACCCCTACTCCCTTGCGAGAACTAGAACCTGAATCTAGCGCGTATGCCAATTCCGCCACAACTGCTTATTTGTATTCTTACGGAACGAATTTGATTATAACATAGACCATTTTTATTTTCAATAGAAATTTTAAGAATGCTCTTGACATATTTTAGTCTGAGTATTAAAATTACAACATATTCCTCGATAGCTCAATGGTAGAGCACACGGCTGTTAACCGTGGGGTTGTAGGTTCGAGCCCTACTCGGGGAGTTATTCTTTATATTTTTAATTCATAAGATGCATAAGCATCTTTTTTAATGCCAATCGGTTGTGATGATCATAAAACACAGTCAAAAAAAGGCTATTTGTAACAAAATAATATTTCAAAACCGTATCGCCAATTCTGATTTATTCCCACCATATTAATCTTGGATCACCGTTTATACCATACCCTAAGAATGCGGTAAGAAGCATAATAAGTCCCACAATGCCAAGTAGAATTCCTGCAAAGTAACGCTGCTTAGTCGAGACGTCTTTTGCAAGTGGAGTGTATTTTTTAGTAAATAGAAGATAGATAGAATTATAGAGTGTTAACAGGCTGATCATACCTCTTAATAATACCCTTATAAGTAGTTTGGTCTTTATAGGATCACTTGGGGTGATTATACTTAAAACCCCCATTGCAAGCACTATAATACCCATTAAAACATTAATTAGAATAAAAGTACGACTGATTTTTTTATTTTGTTGTTCCATGATAGATTACCATCCCATCCTCGGAGTATTAAATTACCTTACTTAAATACTTATTATAAATTTTCTGTGGAAGAAGTCAATATTATAGGAAGAACTCTTAAATATTTCGTAATAATTCGTATAATTAATTCGTATAAATATTTCATTTCTCGGAAAATATAGCCTTGAGGTGAAACGTATGGGAACGATATGGAAAGAAAATGGGATATTTCAGGAAACCGGAAAAGAACGCGGTGAATCACTGTGGATACAGGAGCAGTACAGATATGGCCTGGACGAAAGCGACAGAATAGAGAAAAAGGTATATCCCTCCTTAAAAGGTGATATCCGTACAGAGGTTGCTGTCATCGGAGGCGGTCTGGCTGGAATTTTGACTGCATATCTTCTGCAGCAGCAGGGTATTTCTGCGGTAGTTTTAGAATGCAGGGAAGTCGGCAGCGGCATGACTAAGAATACAACGGCGAAAATAACATCCCAACATGGCTTAATCTATAGAAAGCTGATGACGAATAAGGGAGAAGAAAGAACATGGGAGTATGCGATGGCGAACCAGAGAGCCATCGAAATGTATGAAGAAATCATTAACCAGCTGCAGATTGACTGCGATTATGAAATACAACCAAATTATATTTATACGCTTGATAACGAGTTACGGATTAAGCAGGAGGTTGAGGCAGCGAAAAAAGTTGGGCTCCCTGCAGTGTATACCAGGGATACGGCACTTCCATTTCAGGTCAGAGCGGCAATTCGCTTTGATCGACAGGCACAGTTCCATCCGATCAAATTCTTGGATGCTGTTGCTAGTAAGTTGACTGTTTATGAACACACAAGGGTTACGGAGGTTCGGAAGGACGGCCTGATTATTACGGATAGCGGAAGTGTAAAGGCGAAATCTGTCGTCATAGCCACCCATTATCCATTTATCAACGTTCCCGGTTATTATTTCTTTCGGCTACATCAGGAAAGATATTATCTGAGTGCATTAGAGGGCGTTGATAACGATAAAAAAATGCGCCTTGACGGGATGTATTTGGATGGCGATGTGGACGGATACACCTTCCGAAATTATAAGAATTATCTTTTGTTTGGCAGTGGCAATCACAGAACCGGGAAATATAATCCGGTGGATGCTTATACTAAAATAGAAGAGTCCGCAAGAAAATGGTACCCGAACGCCAAGATCAAATACATCTGGTCCAATCAAGACTGCATGACCCCGGATTCCATCCCGTATATTGGTAAATACTCAGTTAACACACCTAATATTTATGTGGCAACCGGCTTTAATAAATGGGGAATGACAAGCAGTATGGTATCAGCCTTTATTTTAAGAGATATGATTATGGGGAGAGATAATGAATACCAAAAGGTATTTAATCCGAGAAGGCTCATGCTGTCCGGCAGTAGAAAACTGCTTAAGGATGCTGCGGTGGTCACGATCAGCCTATTAACCGAATATCTTAAAATTCCTCACGATACCTTCGGTGAAATCGAGGTTGGCAAAGCCGGAGTTATCAAGCATGATGGGCAGAGAATTGGGGTCTACCGGGATACGATTGATAAATATTATTTTGTGACCACCAAATGTCCGCATTTAGGCTGTAGTCTGGAATGGAACCAAAATGAACTAACCTGGGATTGCCCCTGCCATGGATCAAGATTTGATTATCGCGGAAATTTAATTAATAACCCCGCCATGAGAGATGCCTTTGATTCCTGTCAGAGAAAAAAGAAGGACAGGTCATAACCAAATAATTCTGTTGGGAGAGAAAAGCATTTACAAAAAAATGTATATCTCTCCCGATTTTTTTCTTTATAATTTGACATTTTATACACAAAAGGTTATAATAAATTTGTAAATAGCAAACCTATTGAAAGGTAGGGACGCAAAGCCACAGGTCTAAAGTGAGAACACCAGACAGCTGGGTTGCCAATACTTTTATAACGGATATGAATTAAGCACGCAATATCGTGAGGTAAGGTGTAAACGCTTGTTCTTATCGTTCTTATAAAGTGGGCAACAGAAGTTTTGCCTATTTTTTTTACGCATTTTTATTAAAAGTTCTAAATACATAGTTGAAGTATGTATTTTAGTTATTATTTATGGTGGAGGGAAATGGTATGAAATTAAAGCGAATGAGCTTTCAGCCGGTAAGAGAGATTTTTCATAAAGTTAAAATCAAAGGATTTAAGAACAATAATAAGACTGATGAAAAAGGTACCAATTCAAAAAGTATTAAGACTAGAATGATTTTATTGTTAGGAATATTGATTTTTGCCGTATGTACCGGATTGGGAATGATATCATATGAAGTATCATCGAAGGCACTAATTGATAATACCAATCGAATATTACCCCAAATGGCTAAAGAGGCGGCAGTGTTAATTGAGAAACAAATTAACACTACATTTAAGGTATTGGATGTAACAGCAAAAAACATCAACGATGAAAAGTACAATACAACTGAAAAGCTTGCGAAGATGAAGGACCAGCAGATCCGAGGCGGATATCTTCTTTTGGGTATCGCAGATCATGCAGGAACTTTGGTAACAGCAGATAATAAATACATAGATATTAAAAATTTGGAATACTATCAAAGAGCAATGAATGGGGAATCTGTTGTTTCCGAGCCAATCCCGGATACCTTTTCCGATAACAATTACAGCCTGGTGGTAGTATTTGCAATTCCTATTAAGACGGATGGGCAAGTGAAAAGTATATTATTTGCCATTAAGAATGGAAATGAATTTAATGATTTGACGAATGCAATTAATTTTGGGGAGTCCGGAAGAGCATTTATGGTAAATGCAACCGGTGATATCATATCCCATACGAATGTAGCGTGGGTTATTCAAAAGCGTAATTTTATCAAGGAAGCTGAGGATAATACCTCCTATAAACAACTCGCCAACACTATAACACAAATGACTACGGGTAGCACAGGTGTCGGCGAATATAACCTTGACGGAGTAGTAAAATATGCCGGTTATGCACCGATAAAGGGAACCAACTGGTCAATTGCCGTTACATCAGAGAAAAGTGAATTGTTGTCCGGTTTAAAAACCTTGGGGAATGCTTCTATACTGTTTACTGTAGTTTTCGTGTTAATCGGTGTTGTAGCAGTTTTCATTATCGCAAGCAATATTACAAGCAGTCTGAGAGCTATGGTTAAGAACATTAGTATTATGGCAAACGGTGATTTAACAAGCGAAGTACCCGTGAAATATCTTAATAAAGAGGATGAAATTGGTGTTCTTGCCAAGTCCATTTCCACAACACAAAACTTCATACGAGACATGCTTAATAATATTAAGGATAGTTCCATAAGCATTGATAAACAGTCTGAAAGCTTGTCTGCGATAGCACAGGACATGACATCAGCATCAGAAAATGTAACAACTGCGATACAGGATGTTGCGAAAGGTGCAGGAGCTCAGGCAGAAGATCTGACCAAGATGATTGAAAGCTTAAATCATTTTGCTAATGAACTTGATAATATCGTTCATGCGATTGGAGATATCGACCATAATGCCGGAGAAATTAGTGTCATGGCTGAGGACAGCACGAATAATATGCAGTCACTGGTTAAATCCTCGAATATCATAAATAGCTCCTTCAAAGAATTCATGATGAAAATATTGGGCTTCGGCGACAATGTAAAACAAATCAATGAAATCGCAAACTTTATTAACGGCATTGCAGACCAGACCAATCTCCTTGCATTAAATGCTGCAATTGAGGCAGCCAGAGCCGGCGAGGCAGGTAGAGGTTTTGCTGTTGTTGCAGACCAGATTCGAAAGCTTGCAGAACAGACAAAGTCATCATCGGTTAACATTAATACCATCATTAAGGGTGTTTCTGATCAGACTAAGACGATGGTAAACACCTCCGGTTCTTTGGATAAAGAGCTGGACAACCAGATTATGGTATTGAACACAACCTTAAAATCCTTTGAGAAAATTATTGCTGCAATTCAAGTAATCGCACCTGAAATCGAAGCTGTTAATTCTTCAGCCTTCCAATTAGACGGTGAAAAGAATGCTATTATTGATAAGATAGAAGGCGTAGCTTCCATTGCAGAAGAAGTTTCGGCTTCCTCAGAGGAAATCGCTGCCTCCTCAGAAGAAATGAATGCTTCTATGGATGAAGTTGCTTCTGCATCACTTGTTCTTACGGAAAAGACACGTGAAATGATGAAGCAGGTTGAAAGATTTAAATTGTAAATGTGATATTCTCATATAATTCGGGCTTACCTATCTCATAAACATAAAAATGATCACAGCTCGAATAAATAAGTATAGAAGTCATTATGACTTGGGGACGAAATATAACCTGACTTTCGGTTCAGTTAAGCTGACGAAAGGTGCAGGTTATATTTTTTTGTTGTCATTCGGATAATTATTTCTGAATTGTAAAAAAGTGTTTGTTGAATTTCGAAAGTTTGATAAAGATAGGTATTGCTTTTTGTTTTATTTCTTGTTATAATATAATTCGTTCGCTGGATATAACGAGTGAATGAACCAGTAATAAATCAATTGGATATTGATGATATGAATGGTTGTAATATGTGTTTGCAGTCGTGGCGGAATTGGCATACGCGCTAGACTAAGGATCTAGTCCGGGTTTCTGGGTAGGGGTTCAAGTCCCCTCGACTGCATATTTTTCACCAAGACATTGAGGCCTTGATTAGGGTCTCTTTTTTTGTGATAATATACAATTAATAAAAAAATAATTTTTGTGGAAAGAAAGGGACTGTAATGGAAACATATAAGTTTTTAATGGATCTGGCCTTGATATTGTTAAGCACGAAGGTTTTAGGAATTTTATCGAAAAGGTTTAACATGCCTCAGGTAGTCGGAGCACTTCTTGCAGGATTGCTTTTAGGACCGGCGGTGTTTAATATACTGAACGAGACAGAATTTATTTTGGCTTTATCCGAGGTAGGCGTAATTGTATTAATGTTTACGGCTGGTCTTGAATCAGATATCAGTGAATTGAAAAAGACGGGGAAGTCATCTTTAATCATAGCGGTCTTGGGTGTTGTTGTGCCCTTGATTGGAGGATTTGGTATAGCCTATCTATTTAATAAGCCCGGAATTATTGAATCTGATGTATCCACAAGTTTGCTATTACAAAATATATTTATCGGTGTAATTTTAACGGCTACTTCCGTCAGCATCACGGTTGAAACGTTAAAAGAAATGGGAAAACTCAGTACGAGTGTAGGCAATGCAATATTAGGTGCGGCAATTATAGATGACATTCTTGGTATTGTAATTCTTACGATTATCACAAGTACAGCAGACTCCTCCGTAAATGTATCGGTAGTGCTTTTGAAGATACTTGCTTTCTTCGTTTTCTCCGGTGTTGTAGGATTTCTGTTTTATAAGACCTTTAAGAAAATCACGGAGATATATCAGAGAGATATGAGAAGGTTTGTCATCTTAGCCTTTGTATTTTGCCTATTAATGGCTTATTGCTCCGAAGTAATTTTCGGTGTGGCAGATATCACCGGAGCTTATATTGCAGGATTGATTTTATCAAACTCAAAGCATTCAAAATATGTAACAACGAAATTTGAAACACTGTCTTATGTATTGTTATCGCCTATTTTCTTTGCAAGTATAGGGTTAAAGGTGACTCTTCCTAAGATGTCAGTTGCGATTATAGTATTTTCAGTACTATTAGTAGTTATCGCTATATTAACGAAGATATTCGGTTGCGGAATAGGGGCAAAACTCTGTTCGTTTACCAATAAGGAAAGTGTGCAAGTCGGCTGCGGAATGGTATCCAGAGGTGAAGTGGCGCTGATTGTAGCAAGTAAGGGTGCTTCTGTTGGATTAATGTCAAGTATGATCTTTGGGCCTATAATTATTGTTGTTGTCGCAACAACAATTGTAGCACCTATATTATTAAAATTCGCATTCCAATCCGGTAATAAGTCGAAAAAGATGAATTATGATAATGAAAACAGAATGACTGCGTGATTTTACGCGGAACCTCTAAAATTATTTTTTACTGAAATTTTAGTGGTGACCAAGTCCCTTATTATTGAATGAATCATAATAAAAACATTTTACAACTTTTTCATAAGTTCATAAGTTATTTTTCTAAAAATGGAGCTGATGGTATCGAACATCAACTCCATTTTCGGTATTAGCCTAATTTTATTCCTTTAGAAAATACTAATGTATCGGAGTCACCATAACTATAAATTAAGTATACGGCATAAGTGGAAAAAGCTACGAGTTTAAATCTTGGCTCTTACGTGAAAGATATTCATTTGTCAAGATTAAAAAGAGGCTACTGGTCCAGGTATAAGCCTCCGAAAGTTACAAATCCAACAATAATGAGGCTATCCACTATCAAGATACAGAAGGAAAGAGAGGGCTTTATTAATAATCAAGAAGTTGAACCGTTTACCAGATGCCGAATAAAATAATAACGGAATGATATTTAGGAGGCTATATAGTGGGTTATTATGTAGCAGTAGAATCAAACGTAAAAATTTACGTAGTGGACCTTAATCCAGAATGCAGTAAAACCATTTTATTTTTGCATGGCTGGCCGGGAAGTCACAATTTGTTCGAATATCAGTTTAATAAGATACCAAAGTTTGGTTTTCGTTGCATCGGTATTGACCAAAGAGGATTTGGTGATTCAGACAAACCATTTCATGGATACGATTATGATACATTAGCAGATGATGTCCGGTGTGTGATAGAAAAATTAAATCTGCATGATATTACATTGGTAGGTCATTCCACAGGAGGATCGATTGCTGTAAGATATATGGGGCGGCATAAAGGATATGGAGTATCAAAGCTGGTCTTATGTGCAGCAGCAGCACCAAGCTTAATTAAACGTCCTAATTTTCCTTATGGTGCTGATAAGGAGACGATTGTGAAGATGATTAAGGATACTTATACGGATCGCCCACAAATGCTGCGTAATTTTGGGGATAATTTCGTCTTTCAGCATATCACGGAAGCATTTTCGGATTGGATGTTCCAATTAGGCTTACAGGCAGCAGGATGGGCAACGGCGGAAGTAGAGGAAACATGGATAAGAGAGGTACTCTTCTCAGATTTAACGGCAATCCGCGTACCGACAATGATTATTCATGGTATACATGACAAAATTGTTCCATTTGAATTAGGTGAAATTCAACAGCAGATGATTAAAAATTCGAAACTGGTTCCGTTTGAATTCAGTGGTCATGCGACATTCTTTGATCAGATGGATGAATTCAATGAGGTGCTTATGCACTTTGCAGATGATTAATGACATGAAATATTTATCTTTCATGACTTGAAGTATTTACCTATCTAAATACCGCAGATACAGCAAAAACAGGGTTTTAATGTAGAATGAACATTGGAACTCTGTTTTCATTAAGTGACGGACGAATCGCTGGTTAATAGTAATGTGAGGGATTACCTCTTTCTCATTAGTCAACATAATGACAAAATTACGAAACATACAACAAAGCAATTTAGATTGCATTATTATATAATGGATACGATAATGAAGCCTCAGGTAGGAGTAGTTAACCGAAAAGACGCATTAAGAGGTGTGGATTTTATAGTAAATACAATTCATGTGATCTATATGAATTACATAGTAAAGGTAGTTGCGAAACTCATATTCTGTATGCGCAATAGCAATAACTATATTGTTTCGCAAACGCCTTAAAATTACATAGTAAGGTAGAAAGGAATAGACGGTATGGACGTATTGATTGATAAAAATGGTTTATTTACCATGAAGCCTTCAACGGAACCGAATGAGACACAAAAGGAGCAGATAGCAAGAAAATATGGGATGTTTATGCATTTCGGGATTAATACCTTTGCAAACTTAGAATGGTCAGACGGAAACCTGCCACTGGAACTGTATTCACCGACTGCAATAGAGGCAGAGGAGTGGGTAAAAGCAGCCTACGAGGCGGGTATGAATTTCATTATACTGATAACAAAGCATCACGATGGTTTTTGCCTCTGGGATACAAAACATACGGAATACTGCATTAACAATACGGCATCAAGAATCGATGTGGTAGAGGAAGTATCTAAGGCTTGTAAAAAATATAATATGAAATTGGGGCTATATTATTCGCTTTGGGATGAACACGAGAAGAGCTTTAAGGAAGATTTTGAAAATGGCTATATATCCTATATGTTGAAGCAGCTGACCGAATTATTCAATGGCAGATATGGAGAAATTGTAGAATTATGGTTTGACGGGGCGTGGAAAAAGCTTTGTCCCGAATGGCGTTATGATTTGATCTATGACCTAGTGAAACGGTTACAGCCGAAATGTCAGATCGGAATTAATCATACCATTGGAAGACCTGGCTTGGGGGATCCGGAGGATCGATATAAGCCTGAGAATTATCAATTATATGATCCGATACGCAACTTTCCTTCAGATTTCCGTTTGTGGGATCCATACATCTGCCGGAAAGACGATCCTAAGTTGTATACCTATGATCATCAGGTTTATTATCTTCCGTATGAGCAAACCATATGTTCCAGGGAGGGGTTCAGCTGGTTCTTTTCCGATGATTATGAAAAGAAAGCTCTTACCAGTGTGGACGATATCGCGGAAAGCTACAGACAGTTAACAGAACAGGATAATTTGTTGGTAGTAAATGTTCCGCCAAATAGAAATGGAAATCTGGTTAAGAGTGATGTGGATAATTTACTTAAGGTTGCAGATAGATTGGGGATTAGAAGACACATAGAATCCTTCCCCTTATAAAAATTCTTATAACACTTTTATAATTTATATGAGGTTAATAAAATATTTTTAAAATTTCTATTGACAGAATCTTAAACTGCTAATATACTAACTATAAAAATAAATTGCGAAGGCGCTGAGGACAATAAATCCTGCAGCGCTTTTTCATTTTATTTTAAAAATTGCACAAAGGTGTGTATGAGCTGATGTTATCAGCGAGTACACACCATTTTTTAATTTAATAGGAGGGAAAATTATGTATTCATCAGTCAACACAATTTGGGTTCTTGTTGCAGCCGCATTGGTATTTTTTATGCAAGCGGGATTTGCAATGGTAGAAACGGGTTTTACAAGAGCAAAAAATGCAGGAAACATCATCATGAAGAACTTAATGGATTTTTCACTTGGAACACCAATCTACTGGTTATTAGGATTTGGTATTATGTTCGGAGGAAGCAGTGCATTAATTGGCGGATTTGATCCGATGGCAAAGGGTGATTATTCCTCCGTATTACCGGAGGGAGTTCCGTTACTGGCATTCCTAATTTTCCAGACGGTATTCTGTGCAACGGCGGCAACCATTGTATCCGGTGCCATGGCAGAAAGAACTAAATTTTCATCCTACTGTATTTACAGTATGGTAATCAGTGCTATTATTTATCCGGTATCAGGTCATTGGATTTGGGGTGGCGGCTGGCTTTATGATCTGGGATTTCATGATTTTGCCGGTTCCACAGCAGTACACATGGTTGGTGGTGTAGCCGCATTAATCGGTGCAAAAATATTAGGACCACGTATCGGTAAATACGATAAGAACGGTAAACCTAAGGCAATACCGGGACACAGCTTAACACTCGGTGCGCTGGGCGTATTCATCCTCTGGTTCTGCTGGTTTGGATTTAACGGTGGCTCCACTGTTTCTGCTACCGGAGATGATACTATTGTTTCACTTGGCAATATATTTGTTACAACAAATATGGCAGCAGCCGTATCTACAGTAACAGTAATGATTATTACATGGATCAGATATAAGAAGCCTGACGTTTCAATGACGTTAAACGGATCTTTGGCAGGTCTTGTAGCAATTACCGCAGGTACGGACTTAGTTTCTCCTTTTGGAGCAGCAATGATCGGTATAATAGCCGGATTTGCAGTAGTATTTGGTATTGAATTTATTGATAAAGTATTAAAAATAGACGATCCGGTAGGTGCGGTCGGAGTACATGGTTTATGCGGAGCTTTAGGTACAATATTAACCGGTCTGTTTGCAGTAGATGGAGGTTTATTCTACGGCGGTGGCGCTTCCTTCTTATTAACACAGATTATCGGTGTTGCTGCAGTAGCTGCCTGGGTTACTGTCGCAATATCAATTACCTTCTTTGCTATCAAACATACCATCGGACTCAGAGTTTCTAAGGAAGAAGAAATCGATGGACTGGATATTCATGAACACGGCTTGACCAGTGCTTATGCAGATTTTATGCCGACTATGGGTGTGTCAGCTGCTGTAAATAAGGCATTGGACAGCAAACCGATATCAGAATCAGTACCTGTAACTCGTGTTAAAGTTGAAAAAGAAGATAAGACGGAGCATAAGCTTACTAAGGTTGAGATTATTACGAAGCAAAGTAAGTTTGAGGTATTAAAAGCAGCTATGAATGCAATCGGGGTAACCGGTATGACAGTTACTAATGTGTTGGGTTGTGGTATTCAGAAGGGTTCAACGGAGTTTTATCGAGGTGTTCCAATGGAAATGAACCTCTTACCCAAGGTACAGGTGGAAATTGTAGTTAGTAAGGTACCCGTAGATTTGGTAGTAGATGAAGCACGCAAGGCATTATATACCGGTAACATCGGTGACGGAAAGATATTCGTATACGATGTTGAGAATGTAATTAAGGTTCGAACTGGGGAAACCGGTTATGACGCACTTCAGGGCGAAGAATAAGAGAACGGTACGATCAAAAATCAATTATAAATAAAATTGTATCAGTTACGAAATGTTCTATATATAATGAAAATTTCAATTGAAATATCGCAGTTGTATGATATAGGAATCGCTTAAAATATATTTGTAATGTTAAATATATCAAGCATTCCGTATATCTACAGCTGCGATATTTTGTATTGTTCAAGGAAGTCCTACCTATATAATGAAAAACACCCGATTAATGACGGAAAGCGCTGGGGTGCTTTTGAGTTTAGCATCCTGAAAATTGAAAAATTAAAGAATTGTTGTATTTAAATAAAAATCAGATTAAATCACCCACTTTTAACCAAAATCTGTTATACTTATAACAAAGTTAAATAGGCGTTGGCGTAACAATACTTATGCAATTGCTTAAACAAAGTTAGAAACAGGGGGGTTAGAAATCGTGTTAACTATGTATTTGTGTTTCCTCGCAGGAGGAGCAGTACTTCCGCTAATCAGCGTTTTATTCGGGTTCTTAAGCGATGGAGCCGATGCGGATATTGATACCGGTGTCAATATGGATGCGGGTGTTCACTCAGGAACAGAATTCACTGTGGGTACCGATATGGAGGCCGACATAGGATCTGCTGCTGATGCAGGTACCGGAGTTGATACGGATTTTAATGCTGATACCGGTTCCGTGTTCTCCATTGGCATATTGCCATCCTCTCTTATGGCAATATCAGCACTGGCAATTGCCTTCGGCACGATCGGCGGAATTATGACAGCCTCAGGAAGGGGCAAGATAATAACGTTAGTGGGAGCAATCCTCGGAGGATATCTGGCCTCCGTAGTTGTCCAGACCATTGTGAATACATTAAAAAGGATTCAGCTGAGAAATTATGGGGTCAATGAAAGTGAGCTGCTGTTATATGACGGAAAGGTGGTAGAGACCATACTTCCTGGACAATTGGGAACGGTAAGCTTTGTCACCTTACAAAACATCCTGGTAAGTTATCCTGCGAAATGCTTGGATGGTAGCCGTAAGCTTGAAGCAGGTAAAATCGTAAAGGTGAAAGAAATTATTAATGGGGTTGTAATTGTTGAACCTAAGAATAAATATGAGTAAAAAATGCGAAAGCATTTATATAAAAATATAAGAAAATGGAGGAGTAGAAATGATTTTAATGGCATCACTTGATTCAATTGACTACGGACCAATCATCATTACAGTGATTGGTGTAATTGCAGGATTAACGGTTTTAACATCGATTTTCCGCATGTGGAAGAAGGTACCGCAGGATAGGGCAATGGTAGTAACCGGCTTAAAGAAAAGAATAATTACCGGTGGCGGCGGACTTGTTATACCGGTGCTGGAAAGAACGGATACGATTTCCTTAGGTAACATCCAGTTAAATGTCAATACCTCACAAACCATGTCTTCACAGGGAGTGCCGATTGATGTAGCCGGTACTGCGGTGATAAAGGTACGAAATACACATGAGAGTATTTATGCAGCTATCGAGCAGTTTACCGGAACGAATGAATCTCAGATTCAAGGTGCGATATCTGAACAGGTTACATTAATATTGGAAGGTAAATTACGTGAAATTGTAGCCTCCATGACGGTTGAACAAATATATAATGACCGTGAAGCCTTTTCCGCTAAGGTTCAGGAGGTTGTTGGTACAAAAATCGGAGAGATGGGTCTGGAGCTCAAGGATTTCTCGATTAAGGATGTCAATGATACCAATGGCTACATAAGAGCCCTCGGTGCTAAACAAATAGCTGAAAAGAAAAAAGATGCAGAAATTGCACAAGCTATGGCTTTAAAGGAAGAATCCATCCAGAAGTCTGCTGCTACGAAGGAAGGGGAAAGAGCCCGCTTAGAGGCAGAGACCGAAGTAAGTGCTGCGTTAAAAGCAAAGGGAGTACAGGAAGCGCAATACCGGACGGAGCAGGAGTCGGCTAAGGCAAAAGCAGATGCAGCATATGAGATCCAAAAAAGTATTACCTACAAGGATGTTATCGCAGCTCAGATGGAAGCTGATATTTTGAAACAGCAAAAGCAGAAAGAGTTGCAGGAAGCACAGCTGCAGGTTGAAATCGCCAGAGAGTTAAAGCAGATTGAACTAGAGCAGCGCCGTGCGGAAAAGACCCGTGAAGAGTTAAAAACGAAGATAGTTGAGCCTGCAAATGCCGATCGAGAGCAAAAAAAGGCAGAAGCAGATGCTCAAAAATATACAAAGATTGCAGAGGCAGAAGCGAGGGCAGAATCCAAAAAAGCTGAGGCCATTGCTGAGGCTGAGGCAATCAAGGTTAAAGCAGAAGCAGAAGCGAATGCGGCTGCTGTTAGTGGTGAGGCCAGAGCTAAGGCGATCAGTATGGTCGGTTTGGCAGAAGCAGAAGCCATTAAAGCAAAGGGTCTTGCAGAGGCAGAAGCAATGGAGAAAAAAGCAGAAGCCTATAAGAAGTATACCGGCGCTGCTATGGCAGATAAATTAATCGAAAAACTTCCGGAAATAGCAAAAGCAATTGCTGAGCCGCTCAGCCAGATTTCCGACATTAAGATTTACGGTGGTGGAGTGGAAAGTGTATCTGATAACGTACCTACCGTTCTTGCGAAGGTATTTGAAACCGTACAAAGCTCAGTGGGAATTGATATGAAGAGTATTGTTATGGCTGACAGTTTAGAAGCAAGAACGACTAAGAACGTTAATGTTACTGGTATTGGGGAAAGTATAGTAAATGAAATAAACCAGTAGGATATTAATTTAATATGAAATGATAGATCTAATAATTATGTGATACAATAACAAAATTATATTCAAAGTTATAGTATAGTGATAGTTTTGAACCTTTTATATGATGTTGTAAAAGATAATCTTTTTAATAGGAACCTCTGCCTATGGTCAATAATGGTAGGGGTTCCTATTAATTTCTCATCAACGATGGATGGTGGTAATGAAATAACATTCACCGATAAAAATGGTAATTCAATTGGCTGACCTCTATTCCGAATTGGCATATGTAGAATATAGGCTATTAATTTAGGATATGAGCTTCGCTATTGGCAAAGATTTAAGTGTTATTTATTTAATATTCGGCACTTCTTTTAGCGGTAGTTCGAATTCAACTTCTTTAATATACTTTAAGAAATCCTCTGTTTTTAATGGTTTACTGAAGAGATAACCCTGGAAACCATTGCAGCCAAGCTCGTATAGCTTTTGCTTTTGCTCTTCATTTTCCACATATTCCGCGATAATATCAAATTTTAATGAGCGTCCCAGATATACAATGGAGGAAATGATATTATAATTCCGACTGTTCTCGAGAATGGAACCGATCAGAGAACCATCTAACTTCACGACATCAAATTTGTTGGTCTGAAGATAGAGCAGGGAGGTGTGCCCCATTCCGAAATCATCGATCAAAAGTTTATGTCCTTTCTCATTTAATCGAACTAACTTTTCTACAACCTCATCGGTACTAGATAGTGCATCCTGTTCCGTAATCTCAAACCATAAGTGCTCAGGCTTAATCTGATTGGAGCAGATGGCCTCGGAAATCATGGATTCCATTTCCGTATTCAATAATGATTCTGCTGTCAGATTAATGGAAATACTGAGATTGTCATTTGTTTTTTCCAAGTCAGAGATCACTTGACAGGCATTATTCAGTAATTGTTTTTCTAACTGTGACAATAAATGGCCTTCTTTTGCAAGGGCGATAATCAATGGGGGATATATAAATCCAGCCAAAGGGTGCTGCCATCGGACCAGTGCCTCCGCTCCCACGCAGACTCCCTCGCGATTGATATGTGGCTGATAGACCCAATAAAGCTCATGTTTGGCAATTGCTCTTCTTAGTTCAGCGGCTAAAGTTTTAGCGGTTAAACCACATTCATCATTTCGGCTTAATAAATTCGTTGCTTCATAGTAATTTTCTTTATGCTTAAATTCATGGGTCAGTTTTTCCACCTTTAGAACGAAAGATTTTTCTAATCTTTCCTCATAAAGTCTGATAAAGGGCAGATATATCATCACACCTGTAACGATACAGATAAGCTGCAGGAGGCTTCCTTTTATCGAATCTGTTGCATAATAACCACTGACGAAAACAGGGGTTGTCCACTCCACTTGACTTGATACAATCGGCACAAGACCGAAATAGTTAGCAAAAAAGCTGATGGTACCATTGACAATAGGTACAAGTAGGAAGGGGATTAAAAATATTGGATTATACAATACCGGTAGCCCAAGAATAATGATTTCACTGATATTAAATACACATGGTGCACTTGCGAGCTTAGCGATGCCTCGTATACTTTGCTTTTTTGAAAATACTAAGATGGCTATGACCAGGCAAAGTGCGCTTCCACAACCGCCCATAATCACGAATACGTCATAAAAGCTTTTGCAGAAAATATGGACACCTTCATCTCTTAGGTTGGCCTGAACAATAGTTTCAAGCACATTACTTCCATGGATACCGAAGAACCACATGGACTGCACAGCAACGATAAAAGCGAGGAGGGAAGAGTAGCCGTTATCGATTTTCTTAAAAGCAATGTCAACCATTGACTCAAATAGCCCCTGAATGCTTTCGACTCCTATAATCCTGCGAAGCATTAGATTAATCGTTAAGAAAAGAATTACAATTCCAGCCGCAGGCAGGATTGTTTTAACCGCAACGCTTAAGGTCTCATCCATTCCTTCTATGATATGACCGCCCCTCTGATCTATTATTCTTCGGCATATGATTAGGATTTCATTCACCAGCACAGCAGTTATGATTGCTGAAAACATTTGTGAGTTGCCAAAGGAATTCAAATCGAAGCCTGCATTCGGTTTTATGGAAAGAGCCGCAAAGGAGGCGACTGCAATCAATGGGAAAAAGATAGTATCCGAGGATATAGTGCTGTTTCGTATGGCATATTTATAACTAATAGAGATAACTAGGGATACGGATAAAAATTTAAAAGTCACACTATTCATGAGTTCGAGTAATACTAAAATATTTCCATCCCAAAAATTCGATAAAAAATTCTGATATTCAGGGACAGGAAACCCTTTGAGCATTAAGGACAAAGAGCCCAGCACAATAAGAGGTATCAGTGCAGTTAAGCCCTCACGGACCGCCACCAATAACTTATTGTTTTCGAATAAGTCGCTAAATCGGAATAGTAAGCTTTTTACTCTATCCATAGGAGTTCCCTTTTTTATCTCTTTTGTTGGTAGTTGATTGGATACAACGATATTACATTAATTTTCCAGTAATTCTATATTATTATACATTTTAATTAAATTTACGTCAAATGTATTCTTTTTATGAAATTATATTATATATTTAGTAAAATGTGTAAATTATGCAAAATAATGCAAATATTTGGAGCATTCTAAATTAGATTAATTTAAGTGCTAACAGAGGGTCTTGCATTATATTTTTATCTTATCATGTAACTTACCCTCGTAAAATGCATCTTACCCCTGTAGCCATTGATAAGCATATAATTCTATTCTATACTTCCATCATGCAAGTGAGCGGACCTAATAAAAGAAAGAGTTAAAAACCTTTTCAAAAAAATCACCGCGAAATAAATGAATGGAGGATATTAATTATGATAGGAATACTGGTATTAATACTTTTATTAGCAACGGAAGTTGGATTTATGATTTATTGTTTGGTAACAAATTCGTTCCAGAAAAAACAAAGGAACCTGATAAGGATTGCACTATTTGTATTGTTCATTTTATTTTCATTAATCGGAGTTATCCGTTTGGGCTTCCAGTGGAATATGCTGTTACTGATACTGTTCATTCAGGCAGCTTTGGGAACATGGAATTTTATGAGAAAAAAGGAAAGAAAAGAGAAGATTTATAAAAAGAGATATGTTATAATGGCAACAGTAAGAAGAACGTTTTTATTCACTTTTGCAGTGATTCCGGCCATTATCTTTCCTCAGTTTAAGCCAATTGAAGCTACAGGAAATCTTGCTATCAAAACCGTAAGCTATACCTGGTCCGATACAAGCCGCAAGGAAATCTATTCGGATCAAGGTGTTGACAGAAAAGTTACAGTTCAGTTTTGGTATCCGGATAATACGGATAACAATGAAAAATATCCACTTTTGGTATTTTCCCATGGTTCCTTTGGTTTTCGCGGAAGCAATCTTTCCACCTTTGAAAACTTGGTAAGCAGAGGTTATGTAGTATGCAGTATCGACCATACGAATTATGCCTTTTTTACAAAGCAGACCGATGGCAGTATGGTATTAGCCGATATGGAATTTATCAATAATGCTATGGCGGTGGAAAACGGAGAATATGATGAGCTAAAAACCTACCAGTTAACACAGGAGTGGTTAAACTATCGTTTAGCCGATGCAAATTTTGTATTAGATGAGATTTTAGATCGGGTTAAGCGTAACAATGTCGATGAGGTATACCAGACGATAAATTCCGATAAAATCGGTTTGTTTGGCCATTCTATCGGCGGTGCTATGGCAGCAGAGCTGGGCAGAGATCGCGAGGATATAGACGCAGCGATTGTAGTGGACGGAACGATGCTGGGAGAAGAAATTGATTTTGAAGATGGAAAAGCTGTTTTAAACAGTGAACCCTATCCAATTCCCTTATTAAATATTTATAATGAAGAACATTATCGGGAAGCCGCAAAAGAAGGAAATACCTATCCGAACACGGCAGCTGCTCTAAATGCAGTCGATGCTAAGGATGTGGTTGTAAAGGGCTCGGGACATTTAAACTTTACGGATTTACCCATGTTTTCCCCCTTCCTTGCAGGACTTTTAGGAACCGGTGAAGTGGATAGCAGGTATTGTATTGAGACTATGAACCAGGTCATTCTTGATTACTTTGATTATTATTTAAAGGATGCCAAGGAATTAAATCTTAGGGCAGATTATTAGTATATAACATGATTTGGAGTTAAAATGAGGGTACGTGTTGAAAATATCAAAAATAGAGAAGAGGAGCAGGTATTGATTCGCTGCTGCAAAGTCAACGATGAGGTTCTGGAAATCGTTAATTTTGTGAAGTCCAAAAATGAACTTCTTACCGGGTATGACAATTCACAGATCTACCAGGTGTCATTGCGGGATATCTATTATTTTGAAGGTGTTGATAATAAGGTTTATGCTTACTTAAGGAGTAACGTATACGAAATGAAAAGTAAGCTTTACGAGCTGGAGGAGCTGTATCAAAAGAGGCAGTTCTTCCGCTGTTCAAAATCCGTACTGGTTAACCTTTTAAAAATTGAATGTGTAAAGCCTGCTCTGAACGGACGGTTTACTGCCAATTTATTAAATGGTGAGCAGATTATCATATCAAGGCAATATGTACCGGAACTTAAGAAGTTATTACAACTTAGTTGAATAGAGAAAGCGAACAATCAGGCTAGGAGGCTTGAGAATGAATGTTAAGGAGTTTTTGAAAAAGAATCTTATGATTTATTTTATTATAGTAACGGGGATTACCGCGGCCACAGGAATTCTCGGGATGAATATTGATCCGGAAGCGAGATTCGGGTATGAGGCCTTTTTCTCACCACTAATTTTTGGTGCCATAGCCACCATACCCTCCCTTATATTATATTCGAAGAGGGAATTGTCACTAAAACAAATGCTGCTTCGTAGGATACTTCACTTTTTCGTATTGGAGCTTACGCTAATTGTTTTTGGATTAAACAGCGGACTACTGGAGAGTGTTGATGCAGCAGTTTCTTTTGCGGCCTCCGTATTTATTGTCTATCTGCTAACGAATATAATCAGTTATATCATAGACAGTAAAACAGCTAATGATATTAATAAAGGCTTAAAAAGGTTACAGGGGTAAACGTTAAGAGGAAAAGATAGTTGCTCAAAGAATATAAGGGTAAAATGAAGAGAAAGCCACAGTTTAAGTAAATTGCGTGAAAACATCTATTTCCGCAATATCGGAGCAATCAAGCAATTAAAACATAATATATAATGATGGTTTAGTGATCTGTTTGGAGGTTAGTGGTATGAAAGGAACCGATAACCATGCTTTGACGAATCGGATAAAGAATCTTACGCAAAAGGATCGGGTAAGAGCTTTCCTACTTACACCGGAGGAATTTCCTTACAATATTGAAGTAGTTGCGGAAAATTTAAGAGTGCCATGGGCAATGGAGATGAGTCAGGAAGGAAAATTATATTTTACAGAACGCTCAGGAAACATCAAAATCATTGAAAACGGAGTGCTTCTTCCGGAGCCCTTAATCACCTTTACTTCACCTTTTGTGAGCCGAGGCGAAGGAGGACTGCTAGGTATGGCAATAGATCCGGATTTTTCGGAAAATCATTATATCTATGTTATGCACACATATACCTCAGGGGGAAAGGTTTACAACCGTGTGGTACGACTGGTGGAACTAAATGACCGCGCCTCTATTGACAGGGTTCTAATCGATGAGATTCCCGGGGGGCTATCTCATGACGGAGGCAGGATTAAAATAGGACCCGACCGGAAATTATATATCACTACGGGAGATGCTGGTAATGCAAGGTTGGCACAGGATATTAACAGTCTGGCCGGTAAAATACTCAGAATTAATCTGGACGGGACGATTCCTGAGGATAATCCCATTGCGAATTCACCAATTTATAGCTATGGACATCGAAACGGACAAGGATTAGCTTGGAGTGAGGATCATATTCTGTATGAATCCGAACACGGGCAAACGGCGCATGATGAGATAAACCGGATAGTGCCAGGGGCTAATTACGGCTGGCCGGTCGTGGAAGGGGAGGAAGCTTCGGAGGAAAGCGGGTTTATGGGACCTATCGTAGAAAGCGGTGATGTTACTTGGGCTCCTGCCGGAATTACATTTGTAAATCAGGGTCCGTGGCAGGGAAAACTACTTGTAACCAATCTATATGGTGAACAACTGTTGGTTATGACATTTAACGATGAGGGGACCGGCGTGGTTCAGGTAGAACCTTGGCTTACGGATGAATTTGGACGTTTGCGGGAGGTTTATCAGGCGGAGGACGGATCGATTTATCTTGCTACGAGTAACAGAGACGGCAGGGGTGGGCCTGCAGCAAATGATGACAGAATTCTGCGTCTGGTACCAAAGATAAGTTGATTTTTCCTTATATCGTGGTACAATAGGCTTTGTATTTAAGCTTAGAAAGGGTGTGATGCTTTATGTATCGATGGGACACTCATGTACATACAAGTGAGGTCAGCCAATGCGGCAATATTAAGGCACAGGATGGAGTCAGATTATACAAAGAGGCAGGCTATAGCGGAATTGTCATAACGGATCATTATTACAGTGGATTTTTTCAAAAGCTTCCGGACATGACCTGGGAAGAGAAAATAGAGCAGTATCTTCAAGGGTATAAGAAAGCCTTAGCGGAAGGTATCAACCTTGGTCTTACCGTTTTACTGGGAATTGAAATCAGATTTACGGAAAATCCAAATGATTATCTGGTGTTTGGTATGACGGAGGAATTCTTACTGGCTAATCCCGAAGGTTATACTTTGGGGCTGAAAGATTTTAAGAAATTAATTGATGAGGAAGATATGCTCTTATTCCAGGCACATCCGTTCCGATCCGGCATGGTGGTTGCTGATCCGAAGGAGTTGGATGGAGTTGAAATATATAACGGAAATGCAAGACATAACTCCCATAACGACAAAGCCTTAGCATTTGCAAGGGAAAACGGACTTTTGATGAGTTCGGGCTCGGATTTTCACGAGACAGAGGACTTATCCAGAGGTGGAATTATCTTTACACAGGAGATTAGGACGAATCACGATTTCCTCCAGGCACTGAAAGGCAGTGAGAAGAAGGAATTTGTGGCTGCGAAATGATCATGTCGGATAAGGGTTATCTATTAACAGAATAATTGAATTTATTTTATTAAGAAAGAACAGAATCTTACTTGGGTTGATTTTGTTCTTTTTTATGTTGATTACAGTCGTCTCTTTAGTATAAATATTGAACATCATGGGATACAGGGCACATCATGAATAAGTCTATTCGTATCAAATTGTGTTTTTACCTTTCATGAGATTTGCTTTAATTTATATCTAGCATAAAATATGCTATTGAAAATACAAATATTGTATGATATGGTTATTTCAGTAAATAAAGACTCAGGATGCATGGAAGGTCCCGTCCGCTTTTACTGAAATAGGGTAGGTAACAATAAATATGGAAGAGGTGCAGAAATGATTCGGTAATTTATATTTATGGACAACGATGAAATGCCTGGTAGTTGGGCTTTGTTTTTATTGCCAAAATATAGATTATAGATTCATTATGCAGATAAGGATAGATGGCGGGGCATGACAATGCTCTGCCTATATGTGCACACGTATAATCATTGTTTGGCAAAAAACAATGATTTTTTTTATGTTTCTTGCGAAGCTTAAATTGTTGGTTTGACAAGTAAATAGGCTTGTCAGATTATTATGGATGAATGGAGAGATTATTTATGACAATACGGTTCAGAAATTACAGGGATGAAGAATTTGGAGACGACTATAAAAAGGTACGTACCTTTTTACTAAAATTAAACTACCCCGGATTTTCCTTCGGCAGATGGGATTGGATGGTTACGCACAGCTATCTTGAGAAAAATTCTTTGGGAAGGATTGGTTTATGGGAGGATGATGCTGAGATAATTGCAGCTGCATTATTTGATACTACACTCGGTGGTGCCTTCTGTTATGCGTTCGAGGAATACGCTTATCTAAAAAAAGAACTGCTTGAATATGCAGAATCTAATTTGGGTAAGAACGGGCAATTTAAAATCATGATAAATGATACGGATACCTATTTTCAAGAAATAGCTGCACAGTCAGGATTCATCGCACTATCAGAAAAAGACAGTGACGGCGTTTATCTGATTGATTTAGCAAAGATTCATTATAATCTGCCGGAGGGCTTTCATATTACAAGTCTAAAAGATACTTTTGATCTATATCAATACGGACAGGTATTATGGAAAGGCTTTAATCATGAGATAGATGGGGAAGGGGCCTACACATTTTCCAGTGAAAAGGAACAGGTATTCTTCAAAGAAATGATTCGACCGAATGTTAACTTGGATTTAAAGATAGCAGTAGTAGCACCGAACGGTGACTTTGTATCCTATTGTGGTATGTGGTTTGATTCGGATTCCGATTTTGCTTTGGTGGAACCGGTAGCAACCGACCCGGCCTATCGGAAATTAGGTCTGGGAAAGGCAGCGGTATTGGAGGGTATCCGGCGCTGCGGTGCCTTGGGGGCAAAACGCGCCTTTGTCGGCTCATCACAACAATTCTATTACAGCATAGGTTTTCGGCCTTATGCAACTTCTTCCTGGTGGATGAGAAAATAACTATTTTCTTCAAAATAGATACCAAATTATACTAAAGTATTATATAATGTTGATTAAATGAACTATCTATAGCACCATCATAGGACGTATTTTAAAATACGACAGGAGAAGGAGATATACCATCATGAAAACAAAATATTACTTAAGCATACTGCTGTTAATACTGACTGTTACCGGTTTTGCAGGCTGCAGTGGGGAAGGAGGTAAATCCGCAGGTGATAAGGACGCCTTAGAGGCTTCTTCGATGGAAGGTACATCTGATCATGAGGATACTGCGGCAGATGGGGCTGCTGCAGAAGACAAAGATGATCATGAGACAGATGATAAAGCGTCGGAGGATAATGATAAGGATACGGATAACAATGATGCTAATAACAATGATGCTGATAACAATGATGCTGATGACAAGGATGCGGATGATAATGATGCTAATGACAATGACTCACAAGACGAGGATGAAAGTAGCATAGAAGTGAATGGTGAAACGCTTGGTGTAAATAATCTCTCTTTTACCCAGACAGATTACTTTTATACCGACAGTATGGATGTCAATATTATGAGTGACAAGCCATGTAAAATTTATTATACAACCGACGGAACTGAGCCGGGGGAAGATAAGAATTTATATCAGGATGCGATTGCGCTTACCATAAGTGACAGTCTTAAGGCTTATAGCGTAAAAGCGAAGGCGTTTTATGAGGATGGGACAGAGTCGGAAACGATCGTACATACCTATTTTTTGGGTAAGAATCTCGATTCCCGTTTTAACACTTTAGTATTTTCCGTAACAACGGACCCGTACAATCTTTATGATTATGAGTATGGTATTTTTGTGGAGGGAAAGCTTCGGGATGATTATAAGAAAACGAACCCGGCAGACGGGATACAGCCAAATGATCCTGCCAATTACAATATGCGCGGCAGGGAAAGTGAACGACCGGTGTATCTTGAAATTGTTGAACCGGACGGAACACAGGTTGCTGGTCAGAAGGCAGGTATTAGAACCTACGGAGGCTGGTCCAGAGCAAATAATCAGAAATCCATTAAAATATTTGCCAGAAAAGAATATGACCTTAAAAAGAATAAGCTGGAATATGAATTTTTTCCGACCAAAACAGCAGTAGGCGGTGACGGGACGGTATTGGATTCCTTTAAAGAGCTGGTACTTCGAAATAGCGGCAATGACAACGGAAATGCATATATCAGAGATGAATTCTTTCAAACCATCGCAGGTCAGGCGGGCTATCTTGATTATGAAGCGGTTCGTCCGGCAGCGCTGTTTATTAACGGTCAATACCAGGGTTTCTACTGGATCCATGAGGTTTATGGGGATGAATATTTTGAAGATCATTACGGTGATTATACCGGAAGCTTTGAGGTCCTAGAAGGTGGCGAATTATTCAAAAATTCGGACGAAGATAGTGAGAACGCCCAGATAATTCAGGATTATGAGGCAATGTATAAGTATGCCAGCATGGATCTCACCAATGACTATATCTATGATAATCTTTGTGAATTGATTGATGTGGAGAATTATCTTTCCTATTATGCTTTTAATATTTACATAGGTAATGATGACTGGCCTCACAATAATTATAAAACCTATCGTTATTTTGCAGCTGAAGGGGAAGTTTACCGCGAGGCACCCTTTGATGGAAAATGGCGTTATCTGTTGCATGACACGGATTTTGGCTTTGGCATTTACGGTTTTAGTCCTTATTCCAGCAATATTGAAAATTATGTAAGAAAGAATGGCGATTCCAGGTCAGCCTGCCCTCTGTTTGGTAAATTATTGCAAAGACAGGAATGCAGGGAAATGTTCATTAAAAAATCACTGGATTTAGCGAACGGTGCATTTTCGGCGGATAATGTTAATGAGGTACTGGATGATATGAATGCGTCCAGTGTTCGTGAACTAGCTGCTTTCACCGGTGGGAATCCGATGCAGCTGGCAGGGAGACTAACGGGGATGCGCACGTTCGGTAAGCAGCGGTCAGAATTCATTATATCAAATTATCGAAGCTTTTTTAACCTAAGTGGAACCTATGAGCTTATGGTTCGTTCCGGTAAAGGCTGTGAACTTAAAATCAATTCTTATGTTACGGATGCATATTTTGAAGGAACCTACTATACGGATATCGATACAGTGATAACCACAGTCTCACCGGCCGGCAAAGAATTTGATTACTGGCTTGTAAATGGGAATAAGGTATACGGGAAAGAACTGGTTATTACAGCGGACCGGATAAAAAATGGCAAGGTGGAGGTTATCAGTGTCTATAAGGAAAAGCCGAAGGACCCGCACATTATCATCAGTGAACTATCTTCGGATGGTGATGGAGATTATATCATTTTGTATAATCCCAATAAGGAAAAGGTATCGGCTTCCGGTTATTTTCTAACCGATGACATTACGAAACCAACGGAATATCCTCTGCCCTTCAATCAAATGAAGCCTGGAGAAAGCTTAACCATTATGTGTAAGGATAATCCTTCCTCCTCACCGGACAGATTACCAAAGGCGGATTTTAACTTAAAAACCGGTGAAACTTTATACCTTATCAGAAAAGGAATTGTGGTGGATGAGGTTAAGATACCGGACATCGGTGATGACAATCCATTTCGAAGGGACTTAAGTACCATGCGTTTTTACGAAATCAGTAAATATAAAGAATGATTAGGAAAGCAATAACGACAAAACAATAACGACTATAACAATAACAATAGCAACAAGAATGATATAAGATAATAAAGAAACAATTAGAGAAATAATACAGCCCGTTCACGGTTCATACCATGAAACGGGCTGTACTTCATGTCAACATAGTTAATTGTGAAGCTTGAAATATGTTGTTAAAGACTTAATTTAATTCAAAGCATGAATTCCTAGAATTCGAAATCTGCTCTCCATAATCCGTGCAGGTTGCAGTATTCGTATACGGAGCCTGATTTCACGCCGCCAAATTCTGCCTTCGGTTCCATTCCGGGTTGAAGATAAGTAATTTGAATTGAGTCCTCGGTAACCAGAGCGATCCATTCGATATAATGCTCCGGAAGTGATGGATGAAGAACGGAACCAACCGTTACCTTGATAACACCGGGTTCACTTGTTACCACCGGTACGTGTTTTTCGTGAGCAGCATCGGTTGTATTGGCCGCTAAAGCAGTCATGGGCTCACCGCAACAGACAAGTGTGCCACCACCATCTTTAATTTTAACAACCATATTACCACAGGTTTCACAACGATAAAAAATTACATCTGACATATTCATTTCTCCTTTTCGTTATTTTAAATAATGGTTAAAGTGTCAAAAGCACCTTCGGTGCTTTTGTGCTACAATATAATGATATGCAAGCTAGCTTTCATATCATTATATTGTAGCATGAAAAGTGCGTAGCACCTTTTGACACTTTAACCAATAATTATAGTCTACGGATAAAATTGAAAAATATTACTTAAGAGCAGTTTCTACCTCTAATGAATTTATTGATAACAGTAACTATTACTAATTATAACCTATCCATAAATAAATTGCAAGTACAAATTGTAATATTTAACTAAAGTTCCAAAACCTAGCTTCGCTTTCTTTTGTGATAAAGGCGAAAGGCTGTTAATAAAGCACCTACGGCGCAGATAGCGGCTGCTGCCATATAAGCACCTCTCATCCCATAGACAAATACATCGTCCCGGCCCTCCACATAATTGGATACGTTCCCTCCGATTTTACGGCTCATGCGGTTATATAAAATGAGTACGGAAAGAGAAATTCCGGATATCATACCTAAATTTCTGATTAAGGCATTTACACTGCCGGAGATGCCAAGCATATTCCGCGGTGCATTTGACATGATCAAAGAGGTATTCGGTGACTGAAACAATCCATTTCCAACCGACATGATGCTCACATAAATAATTAACAGATATAGCGGTGAGAATTCATTCAGAGTGGACATGAGTAACAGACCGATACTGTCAAGTACAAGCCCTAGAAAGGTTAATAACTCAGAACCGATTCTATCCGATACGTAACCGCTGATCGGAGCTATGATGGACATTACCAGCGGATAGACCATCATGATGATTCCGGTGATGGCGGGCGAATATTTTAAGGTATTCTGAAGATAAAAGGGTTGAATAATGGTTGTACTGCTGATCGCCAGGTAGGATATAAAGGCACAGAAGAGGCTTAATGAGAATAATCTGTTTTCAAAAAGTTTCAATTGAAGAAGCGGAACTTCTGTTTTCTTTTCCACCACAATAAATAGGATAAAGGATAATAAGGAGATGAGAAAGCCGGTTAGGATGGCTGGGCTGCCATAACCGTTTTCCTCTCCCATTATTAATGTACCAAACAAGGAAGCAATGAAGACTCCAAATAAAACAGACCCCGGTTTATCAAGCCTTTCCTCCGTACTCACCTTTGCTTTTGGCAGTGTTTTGAGTCCCAAGACAAATACAAGAATACCGATAGGAACATTGATCAGAAAGATATATTTCCAGTGGAAGGAGGCAATCATCAGACCACCGATTGGGGGGCCCGCCATGGAACCTAAGGCTACAAAGGTACTTGATATTCCAAGGGCCTTTCCTCTTTCGTTGCTCGGAAATACTTGTGTTATAATTCCCTGATTGGTTGCCATAGCTGCAGAGGCACCAATGGCCTGAACGACTCTGGCAACGATTAAAAACAGAAAGTTATCTGCCAGACCACACAACAGGGAGCCAAATGTAAAAATAACGATACCGTACATAAAAATATTAGTTTTACCCTTTATATCTCCTAATCGGCCAAAGATCAAAATGGTTCCTACAATTACAAGTAAGTAGGAGGAAACCACCCAAGCGATAGCTTCGGTGCTTACCGAAAGGTCTTCTGATATGGTTGGAAGTGCAACATTTACGATACTGCTGTCGAGGGTTGCCATAAAGGTCATTAGTACTATATTAATTAAAATAATCATTCTGTTTTTATATATTTTATCACTGGTTTGTTTCATGCTTTTGCCATCCGTTTCTTTCGTTTCTGTTATGCTGAATATTTCACCAATAAAAAAGCTTCTTCCTTTGATATTTTCCCAAAAACTCATTGGTATATGCCTGTAGGACATTCTAATTAATTATTGTAGATTCATCAACAAAAATTCAGATAGTATCTTCACTATTATTTTACTGTAGGTATGACATATGACTGATAAATACGATTGAGACTACCCCAATCTGCTTTTTTATATATCGATGATAAACTACGACTAACTTGGCAGGAGCGTTGTTTATAAATATTTTATAATTATACTTGAAAATTGTTATCTTTAAGTTTAATATTGTGTACTGTAAGACGCGAAGGGGGAACCTTCAAAATGGGAGGCAAATGAGAAAATGGATAAGTTAAAGCCAAAGTTGTTTTCTGTTATGAAAACATACACGAAAGAACAATTTGTAAAGGATATTGTTGCGGGAATTATTGTTGCGATTATTGCACTGCCGCTATCCATTGCACTTGCACTGGCATCAGGAGTAACACCGGAAAGAGGCTTATATACGGCGATTGTAGCTGGATTTATTATATCTTTCCTGGGTGGTAGCAGAGTTCAGATAGCAGGGCCAACAGCTGCATTTGCAACAATTGTCGCCGGTATTGTAGCAAGAAATGGTATGGAAGGACTGGCTATCGCAACCATCATGGCAGGTGTCCTGCTAATTGTTATGGGTTTGCTTAAGTTCGGAAGACTGTTGCGCTTTATCCCTTATACGATCACCACTGGATTTACCTTCGGTATTGCAGTTACGATATTGATCGGACAGATCAAAGATTTCTTCGGTTTAACTTTTGAGACTAAGCCGATTGAAACCATGGAAAAACTGGAGGCATGCATTGAAGGCATAACGACAATTAATTTTCAAGCGTTTATCATCGGGGTTGTTTCTTTGGCGATATTGATCATATGGCCTAAAATAAATAATAAAATTCCGGGTTCCTTAATTGCTGTAGTTGCCGCAGCGGCGATGGTTAAGCTGCTTGAAATGGATGTTAATACTATCGGAAGTTTATACGAAATCTCATCAAAACCGCCGCTTCCCCAAATGCCGCAATTTAGTCTGAGTGCGATCCGGTCACTGATGCCGGATGCATTTACAATTGCAGTTCTTGCCGGAGTTGAATCACTTCTATCCTGTGTGGTGGCGGATGGTATGGTCGGTAGCAAACATCGTTCTAATATGGAACTGATTGCACAGGGAGCCGGTAATATATGTTCCAGTTTATTTGGAGGAATACCTGCAACCGGTGCTATAGCAAGAACCGCTGCCAATGTAAAGAATGGCGGACGGACTCCGATCGCCGGGATGGTACATGCAGTTATGCTATTTTTAATACTTGTGGTACTGATGCCCTATGCAGCACTCATCCCGATGCCAACGATTGCAGCGATATTGTTCATGGTAGCTTATAATATGAGTGAATGGAAAGAGTTTGTCGCACTGGTGAAAACCTCACCAAAGAGCGATACCTTAGTGCTGGTATCAACCTTTGTACTCACAGTGGTATTTGACTTGGTAATCGCAATTGAAGTAGGAATTTTAATGGCTGCTGTTCTGTTTATGAAGCGAATGGCAGATGTGGCAGATGTCCAAAGCTGGAAATACATAGACAATGATACGAAAGATGAGGATATGAATGATTCCGAACATATCCGTTTAAAGAGAGTTCCGACGAATACACTGGTATATGAAATCAACGGACCTATGTTCTTTGGAGCTGCAGATAAATTCATGAATATTTCATTGGATTCCCATGTTAAAATAGTAATTCTTCGTATGAGAAGCGTACCGGCAATGGACGTAAATGCGCTGCATTCTTTGCATAATGTGTTGAAGGCATGCGAGAAGAAAAATATTACCGTTTTATTGTCCCATGTTCAGGAGCAGCCTCTTAAAATGATGCAGAAGGCTGGCTTTGACAAGCAGTTGGGAAAATCAAATTTCTGTGAAAATATCGATGCAGCATTGCAAAGAGCACATGATTTACAAAAATCCATGGCCCAGCAGGCCAGTTAATCAAATTAAAAAGATCATACAAAAACAGCTGATGAATTCATCAGCTGTTTTTGTTTTCATAATAAATTCAGCCTAATCTGATAAATACACTCCGTAAAGCTTTGGTTCGCCTAGGAGACTCCCTCACGCGCAAAGAAATTATCACTTCATGAAAGCATTCGTTCTGGTTCGGTACAATTTGTAAAATAGTAAGATTTTTACTTAACACTAGCATTATTGGAAATAAATGTGTATCATATATATTGAATACATGTTATAAGCTGATAAAGAGAATTATTATTTACAATGAAGGGGGCTCATCTAATGAATAAGCGTTTACAAATCAGAAGAAGGATAGCAGTAATATTCCTATGCAGTATCTTGATGTTATCAGATGTTCCTGATGCATCGGCAGTTACCTATCAAGATACTTACATTACGGTACAAAATGATAACAATATCGTTGACTCAGTATTTCAGTTACTTCCAAATGGAAAACTACTTGGAAAAAAGAACAATGAATACTTTTTATTAAATAAGGAACTTCAAGTGATATCGGAACGCTATGAGGATATTTATGAGGATAATTATGAGGAGCAAAGGCTGTTTGTTAAGAAAGACGGTAAATTTGGGGTTATTGACTTTTATGAGCATATTCTGGTTCCAATTCAATATGATTCGATCCAAAAACTATCAGAGGGACGCTATATAGTACAAATCAGGGATAAGTATGGAGTCATTGACGGGTCGGGTGAAGTAAGGATTCCGATAAAGTATGACTCAATCCGGATCACAGCGGAGGGTAGCTTTGATGTTGATTTAAACGGAAAGCATGGGATAATGAACGGAAAGGGAATGCTAATCATAGGGCATTTGTATGATTGGATAACACCGATTTCCGATAGCTTGTATATCATGAAACAGGACGGATTTTACGGAATCATTGATGGAAAAGGAAATAAAATGTTAATGGTTAATGAAAGATATGACAGCTTTCGTGAGCTTGCTCCGGGAAAAGCAATTTTGGTGCAGAAGGGAAGCTATTACGGAGTAATCAGCCGGGAAGGAAAGCAGATCCTGCCGGTGGAATATGATTCGATCTCTTTACTGGATCATGGTTATTATATGGTGGAAAAAAAGAATAAGCATGGGGTCATTACAACGGCTCAAAATGAAGTGCTACCTATCATATATGATTACGTTGAACTATTACCGTTCGGTAACTACAAGGTTATGCTTGGAACCAAATGCGGTATCGTGGATGAAGGTGGCTGGGTGATTGTGCCGGTGGCCTATGATGAAATTAATGTGATAGATAACGGAAATCTATATGTTGTATATAAGGATGGATTATATGGTATGTATGACCGTCGTGAAAATGTAATCCTTCCACTGGAATACGGTAATATCAGCTGGTTATCCACCTTTAATTATTATATTGTCACCCTGGATGGGAAAACCGGTGTCATCGGCAATGATGCAAAAGAGATCATTCCGATAGCATTCGATGGATTACAATATTTGAAAGACGGTTTCTACGCATGGAAAAATGGAAAACAAGGAAAGATAGATCTGGCCGGGAACGTAGATATAGCATTTACCTATGATGAACTTGTGAAGGATGTTACTGGGGGATATATCATTAAAAATAACGGTAAGTATGGTATGATTGACCACCGTGGCTTATTAATTCTTAAGGCAGAGTATGATATGATATCGGAGGTCTCCTATGAAGGTTTATTTATCGTCCAGAAGGATAAAAAATTCGGTACTGTGAACATTTACGGAAATAATGTGATTCCTGTGCAATATGATAATATTACCTACGACAATAATTTAGAGCTATTTGTAGTAACGAAGCAGGGGAAATCAGGAGTAATGAACAGTGGTGGAATGCTGGTATTGGACATTAAATACGAAGATCTCCGTTTGTTATCCATCAATTCTGCATCGCTTGGACAGGGAAAACCGGTTACAGGAAAAACTACGTTTGCCATGGGACAGTCTATGGTTAACTGGAATATGGTAAAGATTAAATCTGATTGTAATCTGTATAAGAAGGATAATATTGTTGATGGTATCCACACTAAGTTGAAGACTAATATGGAGGTTGAATGGATTGCCGATACCTATACCGGATGGTCAAAAGTTTTATATAACGGAAAAATTGGATATGTAAAAAACAGCAGTCTGTTAATGGCCAAACTTTCCTCCTATCAGACAACTGTGGTTACGAAGAGTGTAGTTTTTCGAAGTAAACCGGAAGTGGATAGTAAAAATGCGATAACTACCATATCGTTAGGGACGAAGATCACCATCATATCAGATTTAGGTAATTGGCTTCAGATCAGATACAGCGGCAGAGACGGATATATCGTAAAAAGTAAAACATTATTGGGCAGGTAGAAGTTTTTAAGCCTATTTGCATATGATTATTAATTAGAGAGATAATACTTTTATGATAATAAAAGGATGTGATAGCTTGAGCAAACAGTCAAATCAAAGATACCGGAAAGAGATGGAGAAAAAGAATGTTGCAGGTAACAGCGCCTCGAATGTAAATCCAAAGGAACAGAGCCAGGATAAAATTAATTATCGTGAATTTAATTCACCGACGAATAAAACTGAGAAATAATTATAGGCGAAAGAAACATAGGCTGGAAGTAAGTGATTATAAAGCAGTTAAGCACCTAGCATTCAAAATATTAAAAATATCTGTTACAAAATTTATCAAAGGATAATTTTGTAGCAGATATTTTTTGTTATAGAAAATTATTTCTTTAATTTCACGAGATTAGTTGTCTATGGTCTCCAGATATGCCAAAGATGATTGTTTTGGCCTCGAGCAAATACATCCAGACGGTTTCCTCCCCAGGAGACTGCAGCAGGCTCTGTGGTAATTACACCTCCGAGACTTTCCCATCCGCTCCATCTAGAACCGTTCCAGGTTCTTAAAACTAACTGGTTTTGTTGGCCACGTGCGAAGATTTCCAAACGGTTTGCACCGGTAGAGGCAGCTGCCGGTCCGGATGTAATAATACCGCCACCAAGATCTTCCCATGCACTCCATTGTCTGCCATCCCACCATATATGCCATAAACTCTGGTTTTGGCCTCTTCCGAACACATCTATCCGGTCAGGGCCCCAGGAAACGGCCGCCGGGGTGGAGGTTAAAACACCGCCTAAGTTCTGCCAATCACTCCATCTTGTTCCGTTCCAGTAAATATGCCATAAGGCTTGATTTTGTCCAACGCCGAATACATCAAGCCGATTACTTTGCCAGGATGCAACCGCAGGTCCGGAAATTAAAGCACCGCCAAGATCTTCCCAGTCGCTCCAGCGATTATTATCCCAGTATTTATGCCAAAGAGCTTGATTTTGTCCGACACCGAAGACATCAATCCGATTCCGTCCCCACGAAACGGCTGCCGGAGCGGAGGTTAATGAACCACCTAAGTCCTGCCAGTTGCTCCATCTGGAGCCATCCCAGTAAATATGCCAAAGAGCCTGATTCTGTCCTCTTGCAAATACATCCAGGCGGTTAGGCTGCCAGGAGGATACTGCGGGTGCAGAAGTTAATATTCCACCTAAGTCCTCCCAATTGCTCCAGCCTGGGCCGGGAGCGGGACCTGGAGCGGGACCTGGTTCTTCCTCACCAATATTTCTCAGTACCATACGAATTATGTCCTGGATCATCCGGTTAATCCGATTGTTCGGGATGCCGACTCCTCTTAAGGTCAAAAGAACAACATTATTATCCCTTAAATAAGCTTCCAAAAGTCGGCTCGTCCGCTGTTCCATATTACCAGAATAGTCTTCCTCGTTTTGTAATACATAAGTAACAATGCCTGCAAAAATACGCCTTGCTATAAACCTTTGAATTCCATAGCCCTGAAGTTCTCTGTAATATTCGCCTAAATCCCTGTTATAGGGGGCCAGAATCCGGTTAACATCCTGCGGCCGTTGAAACATTCCTATCATCTTCTTTATTTAGCAGTCAATCCATTATATGCGCGGTATCAAATAAGTGATATGAAGCGGAAAAGGTATTAAATCGACTATTAGTATATGGGATATTTATTTTGCAATTGAATTTTATGCCATAATTATATATAATATTGCTACATTAAACAAAATATACCAGGAGGTATTATGGATAAGAATCATATTTTATCGAAAAATGAGCAGGAGGCGAACAAACTTGCCGCCAAAATTACTCTCATCACCGTTTTATTCATTGCATTAGTTTATGTTTTAAATGTAATAGGCATATTTATAGCACCGAAAGGGCCGATGACAATTGCAATGAGTCTTTCGACAATCTTGATGCTGATACCTCCCTTTTTTGTATATGGCCTTAAACTTCAGGGTAAATGGGTGAAATACACGATTGTAACTGTTTGCATATTAATGGTAGCAGTTATGAATCTGCTGTTATCCTGGCATGTCATAGTATTGTTTATTTATCCGGTAGCTATTTCGAGCCTGTTCTTTTCTAGAAAGTTAAGCTGGTTTGCAGTGATAGTATCCTTGGTATTATTTACAGTAAGTCAGTATTCTTCCCTCTATATAAATGCTGTTAAGGATTTAAATTTACAAAATCCCTTTGAAATGATTTTATATGGAGTATTGCCCAGGAGTATTGAATTAGTTGCGCTATCTGCTATTTTTATTACTTTATCGGGAAGAACAAAAAAGCTGTTACAGAACGTAGTAGGAGCAGAAGAACAAAAAGATACATTAGATAAAATTATTACCTTGACCGATAAATCCTACGAGGTTTCCAATGTGCTTTCGCAGTCGGTGAAAAGTCTCTCAGAGGTTACTGAAAACACAATCAGGGCAAACGAAGAAATAACAAAAAAGACAGGTAATATCGTAGATGGATCACAGCAAACCATGAAATACGTAGATGAAGCAGGTTCAGTTGTTATCAGCGTTTCATCAAAATTAAATGAGATTGCCAACGAAAATCATATGATCGCTGAGGTTTCACAGGAAGCTAAAGCATTAACAGAACACAATACGGTAATCATGAGGGATGCTGCGGAAGAAATGAGGCAAATCGACCTTGCCACCAAGGAAAGCCGTACAATTATTACAAGGCTTGGAGAAAAGTCCAATGAAATATCAAACATTGTTGAGGTAATCAAAGGCATAACCAACAGAACTAATCTACTGGCTTTAAATGCTTCCATAGAATCTGCCAGGGCCGGCGAGCAGGGCAAGGGCTTTGCTGTTGTTGCCTCTGAAATCAGAGCATTAGCGGAACAGTCACAAAAGGCCGCAAATAATATTTCAAAATTAATTTTAACTGTCCTTGAAGATACCCAGAGAGCAGTAGAATCCATTGATTTAAACGCACAAATCGTTGAAAATGGAATTGCAGTAATTGATAAAGCAGATCAATCCTCGCAGGAAGTCACAAGGTCCATTGATCGGATGAATGAAATGGCTCAGAAAATAGCGGATCTGTCTACGACCGTAGCACAAAATGGCGATCGAATCGCCGGAGCGGTGGATGGGATCAGCAGGCTTACCTATAACAGTATGGGCGAACTGAAAACCATTTTAACTGCTTCCGAACAACAGCTAGCTGCTATGAATGAGGTGGCAGCTTCAGTGGAATCCATTAGTACCACTTCCGATGAACTTCTGAATGTGGTTCATAAAAGCAAAATGTAACGAAAGGGCTGTCACTTATTAGATTCTGACTAAGTGACAGCCTATTTAGTGATCGTATTGATTTAAATTAGTTAAAATACCAAACTTAATATAATAACAGGTGATTTATTTAATAACTGTCATACCGCCCATATAAGGTTGAAGTGCTACAGGAATATTAACCGAACCGTCTGCATTTAAATTGTTCTCCAGGAAAGCAATCAACATTCTCGGAGGTGCTACCACCGTATTGTTTAACGTATGGGCGAAATATTTACCACCTTCTCCGACAACACGGATCTTTAAACGTCTTGCCTGAGCATCGCCTAAGTTAGAGCAGCTTCCTACCTCAAAATATTTCTTCTGTCTCGGGGACCATGCTTCCACATCTATGGATTTTACCTTTAAGTCGGCTAAATCGCCAGAACAGCATTCTAAAGTTCTAACCGGAATATCTAAGGAACAGAATAAATCAACGGTGTTTTGCCAAAGCTTATCAAACCACATCATGCTGTCTTCCGGCTTACATACAACAATCATTTCCTGTTTTTCAAACTGATGAATTCGGTACACACCTCTTTCCTCAAGACCATGTGCACCTTTTTCCTTTCGAAAGCAAGGAGAATAACTGGTCAAAGTCTGGGGCAGGGAGGTCTCCTGTAAAATGGTATCAATGTATTTACCAATCATGGAATGTTCGCTGGTTCCGATTAAAAATAGATCTTCCCCTTCGATTTTATACATCATAGCTTCCATTTCTGCAAAGCTCATAACACCGGTAACAACGTCACTGCGGATCATGAAGGGAGGTATGCAATACGTAAAGCCTCGGTTAATCATAAAATCTCTTGCATAGGATATCACAGCAGAGTGAAGTCTTGCGATATCTCCCATCAGATAATAAAAACCATTACCTGCGACTTTTCTGGCACTATCTAAGTCAATTCCGTTAAACTTTTCCATGATTTCTGTATGGTAGGGAATCTCGAAATCCGGAACAAACGGATCGCCGTAACGCTGTACTTCCACATTCTCGCTGTCATCCTTGCCGATGGGTACGCTGGGATCAATGATGTTTGGAAGTGTCATCATAATCTTTTTGATTTTTTCTTCCAGTTCTGATTCCTTTGCTTCCAGTATTGTCAAACGTTCAGATTCCTCGGAAACTTTCTTCTTCATTTCTTCCGCTTCTTCTTTTTTTCCCTGTGCCATAAATCCGCCGATCTGCTTAGAAATCTTATTCCGTTCAGATCTTAAGGTATCGGCCTCCTGCTTTGCATTTCTGCTTTCCACATCCAGTGCGATTACTTCATCCACCAGGTTTAGCTTATGATCCTGAAATTTGTTGCGAATATTCTGTTTTACGATTTCAGGGTTTTCTCTGACAAACTTTAAATCCAACATAGTAATTCCTCCATTAAATTAAATTATAAGATACATGGTTAAAGTGTCAAAAGGTGCTACGCACTTTTCATGCTACAATATACTGATATGGAAGCAAGCTTGCATATCAATATATTGTAGCATGAAAGCACCGAAGGTGCTTTTAACACCTTTAACCATACATGCAAATAAAAAATTCCTTCTGTCCCCTAAAACATAAGGGACGGAAGGAATCCGCGTTGCCACCCAAATTGCTGCTTCGTAAACAGCCACTCGATCTGGTAGGATAAAGGTCACCGGCCTTTCGGTTTATCACCGACAGCTCAAAAAGTGGAAAGATTTATCCTTTCACCGATTCACACCAACCATCGGCTCTCTGAAGAAATTTATAAATCGCAGCTTTTATCATCGCTCATTTTATATGATTTAAGTATCAAAAGGTGCCACGCACATTTCCAGTTACAATAGATTGATATGCAAGCAAGCTTGCAATAACTATATATATGGTAGCCGGATAGCACCGAAGGTGATTTTTATACTTTAATCTTTTATATTCAATTGCTTAGATTTCATTTTTACAAATTATATACTTATTTTCAAGGTTTTGCAAGCAGAAAATAATGCTTAGATATTGAAGTTTTGAAACTATATTAACACTATACTAACATTTATATAAAATTCGTCAATTGTTATTTTATACTATCAATGCTATAATTTTTCATAAATAGTGGATGGTTATACTATCAATGCTATAATTTTTCATAAATAGTGGATGGTTATACTATCAATGCTATAATTTTTCATAAATAGTAGATGGTTATACTATCAATGCTATATTTTTTCATAAATAGAAGTTTGTTATACTATCAATGTTATAATTTTTCATAAATAGTAGACTGTTATACTATCAATGCTATAATTTTTATTAATAGAAGATTGTTATGCTATCAATGCTTTATTTTTAATTACATAGAAGATTGTTATAGTGAAAAGCCCTAACTAGAGGAGGATAATTGAATGTATTGTATTCATTGTGGGAAAGAAATAAAAAAGGATGGTAATTTCTGCCCGGAATGTGGAGGGAGTCAGGCATCAAATTCAACTAATATGCAGCCCGGACAGCCACTGCTGTGGTTTAATCCGGGAGAACAGCAGGCACAAGCACCATTAAGTCAACAGCAGGCACAAGCGCCATTAAGTCAACCGCAGGCACAAGCGTCATATAGTCAACAGCAGCCGCATGCGCCATATAATCATGCACAAGTACAGGCTCTACATAGTCAACTCCAGGCACAAGCGCCTTTTGTTCAGGTTCACCCCCCCTTGTATATGAATACTGTGAAGCCAAAAAAGATGAAGCGGACCGCTGAATTTGTATTGGGCCTAATCGGTGGTATTTTAGGTGTTTCCTCCTCCATCGCCGTAATTTTTTTTGGTGAAATATTAGATGTCATCGGAGTAAACGATAACGGTTTGGGTGGACTGGGAATCGCAGCGCTTATCTTTTCCGTCATTGGTATTGTCGGTTCAGTACTGGTACATAAAAAGGGTAAGATAGCCGGTTTACTTATGATAATTGCTGCTGTCAGCGGATTAATCTCCATATATGCCGGTTATATCATTCCGTTTATATTGCTTTTAACAGCGGGTATCATAAGTCTTAATAAACCGGATCAATGCACGAAAAAGTGTAAATGGTTTCTATGGATTCCAGCATGCATTGTGGGTGCGGTAGTGGTATTAGCGTTCTCATTTCTATTAACCGGTATGAATAATTCAAAGGATGCCTTCTACCAAACAGGCGAAGATATCAGGCTTGGTAACATTACTTATTCGATTGATTCGGCATTAGCATCCAAAACGATTATTGATGATTATAACGAGTACACCACAGAGGGGATGTTTTTAACAATTGATATAACCGTCAAAAATTCCGGAAAGGAAGAGGCTATCGTTGACAGCGCCATGTTAAAGGTGATTGCAGAGGATGGTACCGTTTATGCGGCAAATTCCGAATTAACCGGAATGGACTTATTCTTTACTTCTATAGAACCCAGAAATCAGGGACAATATACCGTGGTATTTTCCCTGGATGACTATGGTTTAAATTATACTCTTGAGGTGAGTGACGGAATCTTTGCTTTGGAAACTGCGAAGATAAAGCTGGCCATTGATGAGTTGGACACCTTGGATAAATCCAGCTATTTGGTACAGGAGGATACGGATGCAGTGACCCAGGCCACAGAGGGTATGGATGTCTCCGGAATGGAAGAGGACATGATTGGGTCGGAATATGCACAGAGCACGGATTCTACAGATGAGTTAATCACCGATTTTGATGATGATTTGTGGGAGGAAGGTGCCGATTCCATCGAAGGCGTTTATGAAGCTACTGAAGATATTTATGATTATGATGGTGTCTATGAAGGTACCTATAATTATGATGGTGTCTATGAAGGTACCTATAATTATGATGGTGTCTATGAAGGAATCTATGAAGGTACCTATGAAGATATTAATGATGGCGCCTATGAAGATATGAATGAAGGTACCTATGAAAGTATTTATCATGGCACTTATGAGGATAGTTATGATGATACCTACGAGGGCAGTTTTTACGGTACCGATTATTTCTACAGTGAAAACTATACGACGACGGAGGATGACCTGATGTTTTCACCGCAGGAAGTTTATTATGACGGTGGTAAACTGATTGCGGTTATGTACATTTACAACGGAAAGGATACCTCCGTTTTTAATATTGTTGATCTTGAAATAATCATTGGTAACGGGATTGATATCTATGCCGACGGATTCTTTACAGCCGTAGAGGGAGCTGAAATTCCACCTCATGATTACATTACCTGGACCTTTGAATTTAACGAAGATGCTGTATTACTTCAGGATGCTGACTTATCCTATCTGGATACTACTGCCAACTTTTCCTATAGTTATTATTAAGAAACTAACGTGAAAAGGGATAAGCGAAGTTCTTCGTTGTAAAAATAATAACAATAAGTAGTCAATTGTGAATCTCATAATCCAAAAATTATATTGTTCCATAGATGCCAAATAATTGAAATATGAATATGAGGAAAATTTGAATGAAAACGGACTTAAAACCATCAACACAGATATGTAGGGAAGATAATGAACGGGCTTGGAATGATCTTGCTTATGAAGCATGGAACAACAAATTCGGAGCACCTCAGATTGCTGCCAAAAGAATAATGGATAATCCTGAAAAAACGTTAACCGGATTAAATCATAAACTTGGTCAGGTTTCTGGCAAAAAAATAGCTAACCTTTTAGGCTCCAATGGAACAAAAGCAATTGCTCTAGCAGTACTTGGTGCTGATGTAACCGTTTTTGATTTTTCCAAAGGCAGCAGAACTTATGCAGAAGAGGCGGCTGACATTGCCAAGGTGAAAATACGCTATGTTTTAGAGAATATAGTGGATCTACCGGAAAGTGAATTGTCTGCCGATTATGACATAGTATTTGCTGAAATAGGAATCATCCACTACTTTACGGACTTAGTTCCCTTTTTTATCACGGCTTATCAATTGCTTGGATCAGGCGGAAGATTTATTCTTCGTGATTTTCATCCCGTATCGAATAAGCTGATTTCCTCCAAGGGTACTACTGCAAAAATCAGAAAGCATAAAGTAGACGGTGATTATTTTGATACCTCATTAGTGGAAAGCGAAATTTCTTATGCGAAATATCTGCCGGCTGTAGAAACGCAGAAGGTATATTTAAGAAAGTGGAATCTCGGAGAAATCATTACCGCGGCAGCTAAGGCGGGACTGATCATTGAAAGCTTGGAGGAGGAACCGAATTTATCCTGTGAACAATATGACCGGGGAATTCCGAAGACGTTTATATTAACAGCAAAAAAAGCATAATTATTATCATCCTATTCAATATAATAGCCCAGGACCGATATGCACCCTTATGATTCGCACGAGCGCAATTGTTGGACGATAGCCTGGGTTTTTAACTGCAACCGTTCCTAGAATGATAGAATGATACGGCAAAGATATTCCAAGAACAAATGTTTGATTGTATGTCAGGGATCTGATATAATTGTTATACAATTCCGTACATAGAAAGAATACTTGGAAAGGAGAGCAGTATGCCATATCAACTGGATAATAAGCTGGTCATTGGAATATCCTCGAGAGCACTATTTGATCTTGAGTATGAAAACAGCATTTATATGGAAAAGGGATTGCTTGAATACGCTAAATATGAAATAGAGCATGAAGATGAAATATTAATACCAGGCACCGCATACTCACTGATTAAGGCCTTATTAAATCTCAACAATAAATTTCATTCACCGGTTGTTGAGGTAATTGTAATGTCCCGCAATAGCCCGGAAACAGGTCTTCGGGTGTTTAACTCGATAGACAAACTTGAACTTGGAATTGTCAGGGCAGCATTCACCGGTGGTGAAAAAATCACGAAATATCTATCCGCCTTTGATGTAGATCTATTTTTATCGAAAAATGAAGAAGATGTTCAGGAGGCGATAGATGCAGGATTTGCGGCTGCGCTAATTTATGATGTACCGAAGGGTTATACTCCGGATGATGATAAAATTCGTATCGCGTTTGACGGAGATGCGGTGGTTTTTTCAGAGGAAGCTGAGGCAATCTATCAAAGGGATGGACTGGATGCCTTTTTAGAGCATGAAAGGGCAAATGCAGAAAAAGCACTACCGGACGGCCCGTTTGCAAAGCTATTGCGTACTCTTTCCACGATTAAAGAGCAATATCCGGATATCCTTCGTATTGCAATTGTTACAGCCAGAAATAATCCGGCACACAAAAGGGTTATCCTAACACTCCGACAATGGGGAGTTATGGTAGATGAAGCATTTTTTCTCGGAGGAGTAGAAAAAAAGGAGATATTGAAGGCATTTAATGCACATATTTTCTTTGATGATCAGGATACCCATTTAAAACCGGCATCATCAGAGGTGCCCTCCGGAAGAGTGCCCTATAAAACCGGTTCAGAAATGAATACAAGAAATAACAATTGAAAGCCAATTCCGAAATAGATATGTACATAGTAGATGCACCTTTGCCCATCAATCGAATACCTGGTGGGTAAAGGTGCATTTTATCAGGAGGCGGCTTTAATATCTATTGTAATAACCGTATCTGGAATACCGCCTATTTGGTCCGCCATTGTTTACTTCGGTAGTTTCATTCTTAGGTGTTGCTGTTACTGGATTTTCTATCGTAGGATGATTCATTCTCTGTTCAAATTCGGTAATTGTATCTGTAACAGTGGTGTTTTGAGGGACAGGCCTGCTTTGCAAACGCCGGGTTATCAGGATACCGAGGAACAGACCCAAAATAAAATCAGCTAAGGCTATTACAATTAAAATAATGACATCGGTTAATGCTAAAGACAACATAATACGACACTCCTTTACATATTACTCAATAAAAGTATATGCGTCGTCAATTGATGCGGTTACATAACCGCGGGTATTCACATATAATATATATTTACACCTATGGTGATTAATTTCATATTTGAGCGAAAGTAAACTGTGAATCAAACATGAGGGCTATCGTAGAGCTTCCTAAAAAGAAAGCTTACCTTAGTGAATGTGAGTACTTAAGAGACCCGGAAAAATTAACGATGCGTTTTTTGCTGTATGATAATTACGAATAAGATGATAGCAGTAGGAGATGATAGTTAGAACCAATGTTTTAATACAATAATAAAAATGATAATTATTCTTGTTTTTGAGATTGACATATATATTGTACTTATATATAATATAAACACAATATATAGTAAGTTAATCATAAATATAATTACCGTTTACCTTATTGATACAGGAAATACTTGTTATCGTACATAGCTTATTTGACTAAGCATATAAACGGCAAATTTGTGCTGACACCCAAATGCGCGGTGATTTGGCAGAATGGAGGTTTAAATGGAGGGCATACTCAAGAAACAATTTTTGGATCATTATAAAAATCTGCAGAGTCCACTTAGCCATATCGGTGAATTTGTATATCTGCGGACCTATTCCAGATATTTGGAGGGAAAAAAACGAAGAGAAACCTGGTTCGAAACAGTTCTTCGTGCAACCGAATACAATAGCAGACTCGGCATAGCATATAAGCAAAAACGGCAGCTTCCGATTGATTGGGCTTCTGAAAGAAAGGAAGCAGAAAAGCTGTTTGACCATTTATTTCATTTGAGAACCTTTACCTCGGGCAGAACCCTGTACATGGGAGGAACAGAGGTAGTTAAGGAATATCCACTTTCGAATTATAATTGTGCCTTCACAAAGCTGGAGAATTTTCGGGATTTTGTAGATGTATTTTATCTGCTCATGGTAGGAAGCGGTGTTGGTGTAAGGATTGATCGGAAGGACTTGCCTGATTTTCCGACGGTTCGTCATTTACCGATGGAAAGCATCTACGAGGGTGAGGTACGAAATTATACTTCCAAGGATGAGATGGAACATAGCAAAATTCTAACGGATACTGAGAACCCCTCTAGAATAACTTTAAAGGTGGGTGACAGCAAGGAGGGCTGGTGTGAAGCCCTGGATTCGTATTTTAAGATAATAACCTGCGATGATTACAAAGGCTTTGAAACACTTGTAATTGATTACAGCTACGTAAGGCCGGAGGGAGAAAGACTGAAGCGCTTTGGCGGCAGAGCATCCGGACACAGTTCCTTAATGAGAATGTTTGAAAAAATTAACAAGGTATTTAACCGAAGGACCGACGGACAGCTTAAGACAATAGATCTTCTCGATATTGCCACCATTATCAGTGAAAACGTGGTTTCCGGTGGTGTAAGGCGCAGTGCCATGATGATCATTTGTGATGAAGAGGATGAGGAAGTAATTCAAGCAAAAAGAAATATTTATAAAGTATCGGATGGAATTTGGGAAGAAGACCCGGAAATTTCCCACCGTAAAATGAGTAATAATTCCGTATTATATACGCATCGCCCTTCTTATGAGCGTATTAAGGAGATCATCAATTCCATAAAAATAAATGGTGAGCCGGGATTTATTAATGCAACCGAAGCCAGCAGAAGAAAAACATCCTTTGATGGTTGCAATCCCTGCGGCGAGATTCTGCTTCAATCCAAGCAGTGCTGTAATCTCACAACAAATAACCTGTTAGCTTTTACTGAGGGAGCCTCGTTAAATATAGACGCTTTAAAAGATGTATTACGACTGTCAACCAGAGTTGCCATTCGTATGACTTTGGTCGAAGTGGAGCTGCCCAATTGGAATAAGGTTATGCAGGAGGACAGAATTATCGGTGTCTCATTAACCGGAATGATGGATATGGTGAACAAAACCAACATGAGTTATGAGGAATTGGCTGTTCTTTTAAGTGATTTAAGAAAGGTAGTCCACGAAGAGGGAGTACGTTATTCGAAGGAGCTTGGAATACAACCACCGAAGCTTATGACTACGATTAAACCCGAGGGTAGCTTATCTACACTTCCCTGTGTAAGCTCAGGCATCCATTATGCGCATGCGAATTACTATATTCGAAGAGTCCGTATTTCGGCTTCGGACCCTCTATATAAGATGATTGCTAAGCAAGGCAGCTATCCTATTTTCAATGAAAATGGCCAATTAGATGAGGATTGTCGGATTAAGGTGATTGAATTCCCGGTAAAAGCTCCGGAAGGTAAAACAAAATATGAGGTGGGAGCGATCGAACAGCTGGAGCTCTATAAACTGTCGATGAAACACTGGTCAGATCATAATACCTCTATTACCGTTCATGTCAGAGATCATGAATGGGATCAGGTAGCCCGTTGGGTTTATGAGAATTTTAATTCTGTTGTGGGAATCACATTCCTGCCATTAATGGAGGAAACCTATCCCTTGCTTCCTTATGAATGCACTACAAAGGACGATTATGAGAGACGATTAAGTATGGTTAAACCGATTGATTATGAACTATTAGCAGATTTGGAGGATGCAACAGAATCTGAAATACTTGATAAAGAATGTGAAGCCGGAGTGTGTCCGATCAGATAATCAACTCACCGCCTAGAATATCCTCCTTTATCCGGGCATATGATATGCTAAGGGGTAACCTATTAAGGAGGGGCATAAATTTTGGAGAGTGAGCAGATTATTGTTAGGGAAAGGCTCTTACAGCAGGATATGTATTATAAAGATCATATGATAATGAAATATACCATAAAATATCCTAAATTTATATCCGAAAAGTATCAGTCACTTGCTTATAAACTAAATTCCTTATACAGAACGAAGGCATTGATGTATGAGCGATCCAATATTATGAATCTTTATCAAATGGCTATGGTTGAGTATGAATATTCCGTTGTGAATAATTTCCCAATCCATCAATTTGAGGCCTATACAGATTTTTTTGTTACCTATAATGAAAACTGTGCAGTCAGTTTGTATTTTGATCAATATGAATATGCAGGCGGAGCACATGGATTAACCGTTCGATATTCGGACACCTGGAATTTGCAAAAAAGTAAACGTATTGATTTGAATGAATTATTTCCGGGCAGAGCAGATTACCGGGAATACATCATCGAGACAATAGACCTGCAGATTCAAAATCAGATCGCAAAAGGCGAAGATTATTACTTTGAGAATTATAGTCAGCTGGTAAGTGAGAATTTTAAAGTTAACAGTTTTTATCTTACACCGGAAGGTGTAGTGATCTATTTTCAACAGTATGATATTGCCCCTTATTCCTCCGGACTACCGACATTTCTGATTCCCTATTCCCAAATGGGGCCGATACCTCCGACATGCTGCTGAGATACCCCTTCTGTAGTAATCGTGCGTGAAGTAAAATTAAGATACCAAAAGATGATGCGGAGAGTAATATTACCCCTCGATAGTTTTTCTGGGTGACCATGTGCCTGAGAGGGCATCCATCGAAATAGATAGGATGGACTGGCACAAGTTTGGCAGAAAACCTCGGAAGAGGAGGTTATTACTCTCCGCATCGTCGTGAATGTATATATATTGGAAACCTGAACCTAAGCACATCGCCGGGATTCTCTGCCCAGCGTTGCGCTTAGGTTCGGATTGCTTCGGTTCGATCGGAACCTAGCTTATTTTTTCCAGGTTCCGGGTGCGAACAGCAGCAATATAGGAAAAATCTCCAATCTGCCAATTAACATATCAAACATCAGGACAAACTTGGAAAGAATGGAGAATTCACTAAAATTACTAACCGGGCCGACGAGCTCAAGTCCGGGTCCTACATTATTCAGTGTTGTGACAACAGCTGTAAAGGAAGAGGTAAAATCAAAATTATCCAGGCTTATAAGTATAAGGGAACCAAACAATATTAATAAATTGCATACAAAATATACGTTAATCGAGCGAAGGGTTTCATGTTCGATTTTTTTGCCGTCATACTTTAAAACTTTAATACTGCGTTTATGGATTAGATAAGATAATTCTTTTCCAATTGTCTTAAATAAAATAACAATTCGGGATACCTTGATACCGCCACCGGTACTTCCGGCGCATGCTCCAACAAACATTAAAATGACGAGGATTGTTTTGGAAAAAGTAGGCCATAAATTAAAATCGACCGTAGCATACCCCGTTGTTGTGATAATGGATACTACCTGGAAGGCGGAATCATGAAGGGCGGCAAAAAATCCCGTTAAGCCTCCGATATTGAACGCAATCATAGCGACTGCAGATCCAATAATAATCAGATACCACCGAAGTTCTTCGCTCTTTAATACGGATTTGATTTTTTTGAACAGTATCAAATAATAAATACTGAAATTAACACCAAAAAGCAGCATAAATATCGTGGTAATATTCTGAATGTAATCGGAATAATCCGCCATACTTGCATTTTTAATAGCAAAACCGCCGGTACCAGCGGTACCAAAGGTAATAATGAATGAGTCAAATAACGGTGTGCCCCCGAGTAATAACAGAAGGATCATGATAATCGTCAATCCTAAATAAATGACGTATAATAACATAGCAGTAATCCGGATTCTGGGCACCAACTTCCCGACAGAAGGTCCGGGACTCTCGGCTCTCATAAAATGCATGGTCTCTCCCCCTGCCATGGGCAGCAGAGCCAGAATAAACACCAGGATACCCATGCCGCCGATCCAATGGGTAAAGCTCCTCCAGAACAGCATGCAATGGGAAAGGATTTCTATATCCTTTAGGATACTAGAACCCGTAGTCGTAAATCCGGAGATAACTTCAAATAGTGCATCCACATAGCTTGGGATTTCCCCGGTAATATAAAAGGGAAGAGCACCCATAATACTCAGTACAATCCAGCCCAAGGCTACCGAAACAAAGCCTTCCTTTGCGAAAAAAATATGGCTTTTTCTCTTTATAAAGGTTAAAGGTACCCCGAGTAACAGACAAATTCCCATGGTTATTAAAAAGCCAAAGCCGCTGCTTTCCCCGTAAATAAAGGCAACGATACAGGGCAGTGCCATAAATACAGCTTCAAAAACAAGAATCCATCCGATAATATGTAAGATAATTGATTTATTCATCGCTTCTCCTAATCTAATATATCACGGATATCGTTAAGTCCGGTATTTGTCGTTACAATGATCACAGTATCCCCAACTTGAATAGAGTCCTGACCGTTTGGTATAATTACCTTGCCTTTTCGGTAAATGCAACAAATCAGAAGATTAGTTTTCATTGATAGATTCTGTAGAGGGATGCCTGCGACCAAAGAGTTTTCCCTAATACGGAACTCAAGAGCCTCAACTTTATTCCCGACTATTTTATACAAAGTCTCTACATTGCTTCCCTTTTCATTCATCATTGCGCGTACATGCTGTAATATACGGTCTGCGGTAATCAACTTAGGATTGACGATAATTCCAAGTGGCATATCATTAATGATTTCATCATAAGTCAGACGTGTTATTTTTGTGAATATTTTTGCTCTCGATTTCTTTTGAGCATACAAGGAGAGTAAAATATTTTCCTCATCTAAATTGGTAAGAGAAGCAAAGGCATCTGTTTCAACAATACCCTCTTCCAATAAAATATTATGATCGGAGGCATTGGCATGTATAATCAAGGCTCCCGGAAGTGTTTCGCTTAATTGTTCGCAACGATCCCGGTTTTGTTCGATGATGGTTACCTTAACATCAGAAGCAATCAGCTTATTGGCGAGATAAACCGCGATCGTTCCACCTCCGATGAGCATACTGGTCCTAATCTGGTTTGATATCAATCCGATTTTATGGAAGAATTCGGCCGCTTCTCTGGGAGCTGCAATAAAGGATATTTTGTCATTTGTATGAAGCTCGAAATTACCTGAAGGAATAAACACCTGATTACCGCGTTCCACGGAACAGACCAGCACCTTGCAACGCAATTGAGAATTCAGGTTAAGGATTTTCATATTGTCGAGTATTGAATTTGTGGGGATCTGAAATTTTAATAATTCTATCTTTCCTTTGGCAAAGGTATCTATCTTAATTGCGGAAGGTATTCGAATTAGCCTAGCCATTTCCATGGCTACCTCATGCTCCGGATTTATAATCATCGAAAGTCCCATTTCGTTCTTAATAAACTCTATTTCATTTATGTATTGAGGATCTCTAACCCGCGCTATGGTATGGCAGTTACCGGCTTTTTTGGCCACGATACAACACAAAAGATTTAACTCATCGGAATTTGTAACCGCAATCATTAAATCCGCTGATTCAATCCCAGCTTCCAAAAGAACATGGTAACTTGCACCGTTACCGACAACCCCTAATACGTCAAGAGTATCCGTAATGTTGCTTATAACGGATGCTTTATTATCTATGATTACGATGTCATGTCCTTCACGGTCGAGCTGCTCGGTAAGTGTACTTCCCACTTTACCACAGCCAACGATTAAAATTTTCATTTTGTTTACATACTCCATTTCATAATTGTTATTTGGTGATTTGCGTAAACCATACACAATTTTATCATAAAGATTAGTATACCACATAAATTGTGTAATGCAATCAACAAATGAAACAGCACCGATAAGGCTGGATGAAATCATACCTATCGGTGCTGCTAAAAGTCTATTATTCTCCGCCCGGTCCGCTGCGTCTTGGTGAATTATCCGGAACCTGTGCATGAGTATTTTTAACGGAATCTTTTGTTTGGCCTGCATTACCCGCACTGTTTTTGCTGGCTGAGCTGCCGGCTTTGTAATTATTGTTTTTATTCTTTGCCATAATATTCTCCTTTCAAGTTTCACTGTCTCTATTATTTACTGAAAGGGAAAATAGTATGCAACGATTAAGGAAATAACTTACTAGGGAAGTGTGATTTGACCCATGCGGTAGTTACTAAGTTCCTTTTCATTTACTTTATATTCGTAATTCTTTGCTATTTCTTGATATTTTGGAGCAAAAGCTTCATTTTCGGCAGTAGATATTGCACTATTAACTTCCGTATCATAGGACTCCGTAGAGTTATTGTTTTTCATGCGAACAATATAATATTCGCCATCAGTTTCAATAATCTCACTGACCTCATCATTTTTCATAGCCATAACCTTTGTTTTAAAATCCTCGGAAAAGGAATCGTCCTTCTTTGTGAAAGAGCTATCTGTGTAATCTAAAACCTCTTCGTCTTCCGGTACTAAAGTAGACCATTCCTGGGTGGTCTTCGCAGCCTCTAATACAGAATTTATTTTATCAAGAGCAGTTTTCTTTTCTTCCTCTGTCTTATCGATGGAATTACCTACCGCATCCATTGTTTTGGTGGATACATATAAATATTCGATATCATACTGTCTGTAATCCTCAAAATTGATCTCCGCTTTAATCGCTTCATCATCAATGTTCAGGGAATCAATGATATCACGACGATAACGTTCGGCAAGGGTTGTCCTGTTTAAGATATGAGTTATATATTTCTTGGTATAATCATTGTGTTTAATAAGCTCCTTGTTGGCTTCCTCTGTGAAAAAGCTGTCAACATCGGAGGCGATGGTATCTTTCTCTTCTTCTGTAAGTTCGTAATTATTCTTAACTGCATCAAAGTATAAAATTTCACTGATAAGAGCGCTGGAAATAACTTCCTGCTGCGCTAAGTCACCGTAAGTAAGGCCGGTAGATTCTTCAACCATATTATAATAGTTGCCGCTGTAAATCTGGTTCATAAAATCATACTTAGCTTCTACTCCATAAAAATAATAGGATAGATCTTCCATACTGTATTTCTCGTCGTTAATGGTTAGGACCGTTCTTTTGTAAAGCTGGTCAAAGGATAAGGCACCAATTAAAAGTACGACCAGAACGATGGATGTTATAATCCATATCTTTGGATTGCCTACCTTTTGCAATTTACTGGGTTTTTGCGGCTTTTTAATAACCTTTTTTGCACTGTTCATTTTTACTACCTCCATGGTATTCTCTAGATTTATTTTAAACATTTCTGGACATAAGTCAATATTAAAAGATAAGTTCACAAAATGTTCTTTAAATTCATTTTGCTCCTCTCTGTATTTAGTAAAACGGAGAATTTATTAATTGAGATTACAAATATACTTGCATTTGACTATGTTTTACATTATAACAATAATTACTACTATATACAATTGAAATTATGTAAATATATGTTATAATGGATAAGAATTTAAGAAGCTGGAGGCAGGGGTAACATATGGAACCATATAACAGTAAGGCAATTCGAATCATGGATGAAGTGAACAAGGTAGTAATCGGTAAACGGACTATCATCGGTAAGGTATTAACCGCCATTCTCGCTAAGGGACATATTTTATTAGAGGACCATCCGGGTGTGGGAAAAACTACGCTTGCACTTGCATTTTCCAAAGCAATGGCCTTAGAGCACCATCGTTTGCAATTTACCCCAGATGTTCTGCCTACGGATGTTGTAGGTTTTCATCTCTTGAATAAGGGCGGGGAAAGCTATCAGTACAAACCGGGTGCCATAATGTGCAACCTCTTTCTGGCGGATGAAATTAATCGAACTTCATCGAAGACCCAGTCAGCCCTTTTGGAGGTAATGGAGGAGGGAAAGGTTACGGTAGACAGTGTGACAAGAGAAGTGCCGAAGCCGTTTGTTGTCATCGCAACCCAGAACCCGATTGGCTCCATTGGTACGCAGATGCTGCCGGAGTCGCAGCTCGATCGATTTATGATCAGGCTTTCTATGGGTTATCCGGATATGAAAAGTGAAATCGGAATTCTGAAGGAAAGGCAGAATAATAATCCTCTCGATTATGTGGAACGCGTAGTGGAACGAGAAGAGATTCTTATGATGCAGAATTTGGTAGACGATGTTTTTGTTCATGATTCCATTTATGAATATATTACAATGCTCGTTCAACAAACGAGGGACAATCCTTTAATTGAACTTGGTGTGAGTCCGAGAGGAACACTTGCTGTAATGAACATGGTGAAAGCAACGGCATTTTTAAGCCGTAGGGACTATGTAATACCAAATGATGTTCAGTATGTTTTTAAGGATGTTGCTGCTCACCGCATGATACTGAAAGCGAAGGCAAGAGTTAATAATGTTACCGTGGACAACCTTTTAGATGATATTCTGCGTATGATTAAGCCGCCGAGAATTATTGTTAAGGAATCATAAAGTAGAGATTGTTTTAGAAAGGCTTGGTTATTTATGATTCAAAATAAAGTACGCTATTTGCTTCTTCTCACCTCTATGGGGTTTTTATCTATTTTATATAATCAGTACGTCATGGGTATTATTTTTCTGACAATATTAATCATGCCGTTTATTCTGTTTGCACTTCTAAGCTTCACTTATGGCTATGTAACGGCAGAGCTTGTTTCTGCAGTACACGTAGCCAATAAAGGGGAAGTGATTCCGATTTCGATACAATTAAGAAATCCAACAATTTTTCCGGTATCAAATATGAATATTTATATTAACTATCAAAATGCATATTCGACAAAACATTATAAAAAAGAAATCACCATATCCATAGACCGAAGAACCAATACGATTGTAACCTGCAATCTGCAATCAGAATTTTCGGGCAACCTAGAGATTTCTATCACGGGCATCCGGCTTTATGATTATATGAGAATATTTTCACTTAAGAAAAAACTTAAGGGTGAGATTAAAGTAGCCATATTACCGCAATTTCATGAAATGCTTGACCTAAGCGTTATGAAAAGAAGTAACTGTCTGGTGGAAAGTGATTATTATTCACCGGTAAAAAGCGGTGATGATCCCTCCGAGGTTTTTGCAATTAGAGAGTATATGGAGGGTGACAGACCGCAGCGTATACACTGGAAGCTGAGTATGAAGCAGGACCAGCTAATGATTAAGGATTTTTCGGAACCCATGAATTGTTCCGTTTTGATTTTTGCAAATCTTAAGGTGCCGAAGGAAGAAGGTCTTTTAGTTTTCATGGATGCACTGCTTGAATGTGCACTTTCTCTGTCGTATTCCTTTCTGCAGCAAAAGCAGATTCATTATTTCGCCTGGTTTGATGAAAAACACGGTGTCTGCAGGCGGGTACGTGTTGTGCAGGAGAAGGATTTGTTTGAAGTGGTAGACGGACTTTTGCAGGCAGCGGTATATACCGATCATACAGATGCAATATCCGCTTATCTTGCGGAGCATCCGAATGGACAGTATACGGATTTTTATTTTGTGACGGGTGATGTATCAGGAAAAGAGCTGGATTCCATCTCATTGATCCGTTCGAATGCAAGACAAATGATACATGTACATGATGTTCATGAAATATTTGATTCCTATGACAGCGATAAAAGGAAGTTGAAATTAAAAGACATTCTCTATGCTGCCTCCGAAATGGGAATCGGACTTATTCCGGTGGATATCGGAAATGTCAAAGATGATATGGAGCAGTTAAAACTAAGCTAAGAAATGGATGGGTTTATGAAACAACGAATCAGAGACGGGATTATCATTGATCAATCATTGCTGATAAAAGAAGAAAGAAAGATAGGCTTTCCCTATTACATGAGATTACTTCAGCTGTTTGCGATAGTGGCGGGAGGCTGTAGTATAATTTCCATATTTGTTGAAAGCTTTCTAATTCCTGTGTCCATGAAAACAATCTATCTGGTACTTTTGTTTGCAGGTATTGTGTTGTTTTTCATGTTCTATTTTACTGTACTGGATGTTGTAAAAGTGGTATTTGCTGCCGGTTTTTACGGTCTCTTCTGGTACAGCCGGTTGCCCATGCTAAAAAATGGTTTTTATATTCTGGAAAACCTGGTGATTGACCGGATGAATGAATATTACGGTTACCGTACCCTCCACTATAAAGCGGAATATAGTACGGCTGTACAAGACACAACACTTCTGGTGATCATGATTTTAATACCGATTATGACTGTAATCGCAGCGGCAATTGTACGCAGTAAGCTTGTGAATATCTGCAGTGTATTAATGTTTATACCGGTATCAGTAAGCTTTGCATTCGGGTTAATTCCCTCGGAACCTTACTTGATAACGTATATTTTGTTTATGCTTTATTTGGTAAAATCACACCACTCGAACCACCACACCGTGGATCAGGAACAGAATAAAATATTGCAGCGGGTGAACAGCAGAGCTGCCATCTGGCTCAGTTTGATTTGTCTTCTCGTATTCACGTTGACGAAACTCTTTGTATCACCCGAGCAATATGACGGAATCACAAAAATAAAAGATGCAAAAACAGAACTCCAGACCTTCTTGTTTGATTTTACCATGGACGATGTTACAAAAAGATTCACTTCAAATAACGGTAATCAAAGTCAAGCGGTGGGGGGGTTAAGCGGCGGAATTCTGGGCAATGTGGACAGAGTCAGCTTCACGAAGTCGGAACAGCTTAGGGTTACGGCTCCACTTTCCTCAGTAGCCGAAGGGATTTACTTAAAAGGTTATGTGGGTAGTGACTACTCGGGTGATAAATGGGAAGGCCACTCATCGGAAATAGATAAAAAATATGATGAGATGATGAAAAAAATGCCGGAGAAAAGCTTTTTGCCGGTAAACCAGACCAATACCTTCCTGGATGTTATTTCTGATATCAAGGGGATTGCAGATTATAAGTATTCCTTTTATCAGGCTAAGATCAAAGTGGATTATATAAAGGCAAATAAAAAATATATGTATGCTCCGTACTATACCAATTACGGAATTTTAAACGGTGTAGAATACCTTCAGGACTTATATACGTCTCCGAAAAAGAAAAAAGGTAGCTATGAATTTGATTATTTTTACCGTTTTGCGTCAGAAAAGGGCTCACCTTTTATGTTAGATCCTTCTATCATGCAAAAAGTAACAGACTATTCCGTATATGAAAAGCTATATCGTGATTTTGTATATTCTGCATATACAAGTCTTCCTGATCGGGGGATGGAGCGGCTGAAGGAAGAATTTTCAGCTACAGCGGTGAGTAAATCCGAAGATGTAATGGAAAAAATTGATTATGTAAAGAATTATTTAAGCAGTAATACGAGATATTCACTTGCTCCCGGCAGGCTCCCGGAGGGAAAGGATTTTGTGGAATATTTCCTGTATGAAAACAAGGTGGGGTACTGTGCCCATTATGCAACAGCGGCCGCTATGATGCTCCGAGTCATGGGTGTGCCCGTAAGATATGTGGAGGGGTATGCCATTAGTTCCTTAAATATTGATCAAAACAAAGATGCCGGAGAACAGACAGTGTCTGTGATATCCGATGATATGGACAGTGAGCGTCAAATACCGCAGGTGGAGCTGATGGTTTTAGATTCGAATGCACATGCCTGGGTTGAGGTTTATATGGATGGCTGCGGCTGGGTTCCGATGGAATTTACTCCGGCAGCAGGAATAGCCGATACAACAACTATGGCAGAGGATATGAGGACTGCCGGAGAGGATATGGAGGAAACTGTGGATACACAGGTTACTCCTACGGAGATGCCAAAGGAACCGACCTCACCGCCCCATAGTGAGAAACCCGATGAGGAACCGGTGGAGGAGGATGTAAAACTTCCGGAGGTAGCTGCACCAATAGCGAATAAGCAAAACTCTTCATCAGGGTTCATTATACTAATTATATTTACCGGTGCCCTGTTAACTGCTTGTATCGTCATCAGACAATACCTGATAAAATCCGACCGACGAGACATAAGTTTGAACACGAGGGCAATATTGATCTATGGGAAGATGGAAAAACTATTAACTTTATGCCATGCCCTGCCTAAGAAAATGGGATATCTGGAGGAGAATGAGTCTTATATCAAAGAAAACTGTCCTTATATTGAAAAGGAAGACTTTGAATCCTGCATGGAAATCATACGAAAAGCCAGATTCGGACGTTTCGTCATCAGCGCAGGAGAACTTAGTTTCGTAGAAAAGTTTTATGCAGGTCTGTTTGGCAAAGTATATCCGGAATTAAACATAGCAGAGAGATTACATGCAAAAACGAGGATGTCATAACTTGCTTCGTCAGAATAACAACATCAGTACAATAACTATTTGCTTTGCCCTACGGGAAATCCGGGGGCAAATCTTAATTAATCATTAGAAATCACTGAAAAAACTTCATACTTAAATTGGGTTATGGTATAATGTAGAAAAAATGACGTAAAATTCTAATAGATTGGGGGGAACCCGCGATGAATAATATTATCACCATTAGCAGGCAACATGGTAGCGGAGGAAGGGAAATCGGTGCCATACTGGCTAAAAAATTACATTTGCCGTTTTATGATAAGGAATTAATAACCAGAGCTGCGAAAGAAAGCGGCTTTGCGGAGGCGGCATTCGAGAATGCAGAAAAGAAAGCTACAAATAGTCTTTTGTATTCCATTGCCATGGGAATGAATGCGTATGGAAACCACGACATCGGAATCGCTCATTTGTCCATAGATGATCAAATCTATCTGGCTCAGTCCGATGTCATACGTAAAATAGCTTCGGAAGGTCCATGCATTCTGGTCGGACGTTGTGCGGATTATATTCTTAAGGATCATGATCAAGTGGTTAATGTTTTTATCTGGGCGGATATGAAATTCCGCAGGAAAAGAATTGCGGCACTTTATCAGATGGAGGAAAGTAAAGCGGAAGATGAGATCATAAAGGCGGATAAAAGAAGAGCAAATTATTATAATTATCGTGCCACTGAAAAATGGGGAAGAGCAGAAAATTATCATATGTCACTCCGCAGTGATTATATCGGTATGGAAAATACGGCGGAATGTATCGCCAGATATCTGCAGTATGGGGAAAGGGGACTAAGTTCACGCGAATGAAATGGAAAGATAAATATAACAGGAAATACATGCAGATCTCACTGTATGTCATAATCACCGCAATGATTATTTATTCCCTCTCGCTGGTTGCTAAAAATGCGCCGATTATTGTCCGCGAGTTTATGGATCAGGTAAATTGGCTGATTAAGGTAATACAACCGGTGATTATCGGTTTTGCGTTTGCCTATTTGATGGAGCCTGTGGTAAATTTTATCGAGAGTAAGCTTATCAGGTTAAAAAAGAAGAAGCTGTTTCGAAAGCTCAAAGCGCCTAGAACCTGGGCTGCCGTAATTTCAGTAGTTCTTTTATTTTTGGTTTTTATCGGATTAATATCGTTGCTGGTTTTCAGTGTCACTAACCAGTTAAGGCTGGCTAATTTCGATGATATCATAAGGCTGGGACAGGAGTTAATCAACAGCTTGACAGCATTTTTTGAGTCTATCGACAGCAAACTCAAGGAGCTCAATCTTCAGTCCAGCGATTTTGAGGAGTATTTAAGCACGGCGACCAGCCAGATACTAACGGTACTAGAGAATTTTGCTAAGTCAACAGTGAACAGCGTAACAAATTTTTCGGGCTATTTGACCACCGTTATTTTCAGTTTTATTATTGGCTTTTATTTTCTGATCGACGGAAAAATGTTTACTAATTACATTAAAAAAGTATCAAAAGCGTTATTTAGCGAATCCATAAATGAACGTATGCAAGGAATAATTCATGACCTGGATGGAGTTTTTTCCGGGTATATCCGCGGGCAGTTAACCGATGCGTTTGTCATGATGATTTTAATTAGTCTGGTATTATCGGCTACCGGAGTGAAATTCGCAGTCGTTATCGGCATCTTTGCAGGCATCGGTAACCTGATACCTTATTTCGGACCGGTAGTAGCCTATATCAGTACAGTTACCATCTGTTTGATTAACGGTGAATACCAGAAGATGATAATATCGTTAATTGCATTGTTTGTCATTCAGGCAGTAGACGGTAATTTCATTGGACCAAGACTGTTAAGCAGATCGATTAAAATCCATCCGCTAATTATCATTATATCTTTAATTTTCGGCAGTGCACTGGGAGGTTTTCTTGGAATGCTGCTTGCTGTACCGGTAGGTGCTTATTGCAAACTTGTATTCGTCCGTTTTATCGAGCACCGATTACGAAACAAAGAAGAAATGAAGCAGGTACAAGACAAAGAGGAAAGAAACGGGAGTAAAAGATAAAAATGTAAGAAAAACTTAAGAAATTTGGTAAGCATTATTTAATAATTATCGTGTAACATTAATATGCAGTAAGTGTTTTTATGCGACTGAGTTAGGAAGGTGTGTAATGAAAGACAATGCTGAAAACATAATAGAGGTAAAAAGTGTAAAGAAGATTTACCGGATGGGTAAGGAACGCATTTGCGCTGTTGATGATGTAAGCTTTACGATTAAACGGGGTGAATTCTGCTGTCTGTATGGTGTATCCGGTTCCGGAAAGTCAACTTTGCTAAATTTGATGGCCGGAATTGAAAAACTATCCTCCGGACAAATTATTATTAAGGGAAAGAATATCCACAAGATGGGAGAAAAGGGACTGGCGAAATTCAGACAGAATAATCTGGGCTTTGTCTTCCAATCTTACAACCTTTTAAATTCCATGACTGCTCTAGAGAATGTGGAACTGCCGCTGATATTTAAGCATGTGAGAGCCAAGAAGAGAAAGAAGATGGCAAAAGACATGTTAGTAAAGGTAGGATTGGGACCAAGACTGAAACACAGGCCAAAGGAAATGAGCGGTGGTCAGCAGCAGAGAGTAGGTATAGCAAGAGCATTTGTAAGCAACCCGGAAATTGTCTTTGCAGATGAACCTACCGGTAACCTTGACTCAAAGACATCAAAAGAGGTTATGGATCTGATTAAAGAAATGGCAAAAGTAAATCATTTGACCATAGTAATGGTAACTCATGATATCAGGCTAACCCAATATGCAGATAAAATCATACATATCTTTGATGGTAAAATTGAAGAAATAGAAGTAGTAAAGCACGACGAACCATCCGAAGAACAGGAAACTCCGGAAAATAACGGAAACCAGGATTATCTGGAAAGCGATGAGAACGGAGAAAATGAAGGTGCCGAGAAGGATGTGGGAGCGGGTGAATTAATACCGGAGGTATCATAATCAATCGGAGGAAGGCAGAGTTAGTTAATTCGCTTTGCAATATTGTGCTGACGCTCATATTCAAGGTGTTTCGGCAGAATGGAGATTTTATACACATCCGGATTTATATAAAAGACAGAAGAGTCTTAAGGCGGCTGAATCCTTATAGCTTACAGCTTACTTAAGGCCTTCCCATCAGAAATAATAGGTGAAAAGATAATAAATATTAATTTGAAAAGGAAGCAGAGGGAATTAGAATGAGGATGAAAAGAATAATGGTTGCAGTAATGGCCATTGCATTACTGATAACAAGTTTCATTGGAAGTGGAAATATCACAGCGAATGCAGCAGGAAATTCCTCGGTTATCATCAGTGAAGATGATGTTAATTTGATTATAACACCGGGAGAAACAACACATATAAAGCTGCCGATTAAAGCGGTGGGTACACATATACCCAACCCCGTGATTACAATAGTAAAGGAAGCGGATGCTCCTTTCACCCTGACAGCACCGACCCTTACCATGTTGGATACCCCGGTAACGACGGTATCATCCGGTGGCACAACTCATTTAGAGTTTGACGTTAAGGCAAAGGAAACTGCCGGAATCGGCGTTTATCCGATCACAATTAATTTTACATACGATGACATTTTTGGTAATGAAGGTCAGACGGTATCGTTAAGCACATCACTACAGATAACCGAGGAAAAGGTTCCTCCTCAGATAACGGTTAGCAATATTTCTCAGAGTGAATCAGAAATCGGAAGTAAATCCGAATTGTCCTTTACCGTAAAGAATGAAGGAGAAATACTTGCTAAAAATGTATATATCAAATTGAATTTTGGTGAGACTGGTATCGTGGAAGGCTATTCTGCAAAGAGTATCAAGGTTGGTGACCTGCCAGCCGGTGACTCCGAAAGAATTACATTACCGATCGAGATTACAACGGCAGCAACCGAGGGCAGAAAGACAATCAATGCTGAATTTACATATAAAACTGCCGATGGATCGTCCTTAGCGGATTCCGCTAAATTTTATGTTAACCTCACAGCGAATAAGAACAGCCCGAAACTTTATGTTGATAGCATGAAGGATTTAGGGGATTTAAAACCGGAGGATGACTTTACTCTTGCATTAACCTTGAAAAATAACGGAGAGGTAGCAGCAAGAAATATTTTAGTTACCATAGATGACTCCAGTATCAGTAAAGATGGCATTCTTAAAAACTATTTTACCGATGGAATTACGGTTTCAAGCATCAAAGCAGATGGTAAGAGTACGGTTCAAATTCCTGTTTCTGTTTCAAAATATGCGACAGGCGGTTTAAAAGAATTGAAAATCAATATTTCTTATACCGACGAAAAGGGAATTGCTTATTCAGCCACCAATACGGTATATGTGGATGTTATCGGTGAAGTATCCAATACGGAAAAGCCAAATCTCATCGTTAGCGGCGTGAATCAATCTCCGAAGCAGCCCGTGGCAGGTGAAAGACTAGAGGTATCTTTCTATCTGGAAAATAAGAGCTCTGTGGATGTTTCAGAATTGAAGATTTCATTGGACACTTTGACCGGTAATACCTTTATTCCGGTTGAATCTGAACCTTATCAGTATATTGAAAAGCTTGCCGGTGGGGATAAGATAAAAGTTACTATTCCACTCATTTTATCAGATGCTATTCCGGAGGGCTTAAATAATCTGATTATCAAATATTCTTATGCGGGAGCTATGGGTGAGGAATCGTTAACGATACCGATTCGTGATGTTCAGAATGATGTTGTGAGTGTCAGCAAGCCAAAGCTTATCATAAGTGATTATCAGGCGGATGTAGAAGAGTTAAGAGCAGGTGCTACCTTTAATTTTACCTTTGATATACAAAATACCAATGCTTCCGTTGCGGCTAAGAATATAACCGTAACCGTGACGCAGGCAGAGAATATATTTACCGTAACACAGGGCAGCAACAATTTCTTTATTGATAAAATAGAGGCCGGTGAAACAGTAACGAGAACCATCGAACTAAAGGTTAAAGCGGATGCAAGCACGAAGGTATGTGAACTGGTATTTGATTTTGAATATGAGTATGATGGAATTAAGCCAAATCCACAGACAGGTAATATCGATGGTGAAAGCAAATCCTTAAAATTAAACTTACAGGTTATTGAGAATTCAAGACCGGTCGTAGATTATGTTAGTGTTACTTCCTGGGATGGCACAGTGATTGTAATGAATCCTGCCACATTAACCTTTGAATTTTATAATATGGGAAAGTCTCCGTTAAATAATGTAGTTGCTACCGTGGAAGGCGATTTTGCGAAATCAGAAGGTAGTATGTATTTGCTTGGTAATGTTCAACCCGGTTCTTCCTCCTTTGCGGAATTTGAAGTAATACCGAATGTAGAAGGAATGGCAAAAGGTGTTGTTAAAATTACCTTTGAAGATAGTAACGGTGATGTAATCGAATTCGACAAAGAATTTGAAACAACGGTAATGGGAGCTCAGGTATTTGAGCCCGGTATAGGAGATGGTGGAGTTGACGTGTTCAATCCGGAGGTGCTTCAACCGAAGAAGGAAATCGTGCCTATTTGGTTGTTTGTTATTATCCAGGTAGTAGTATTTATATTATTTATTCCTATTACCAGAAAGATTATTATCAGCGTATATAAATCAAAACTCCGTAAAAAGGAAGAAGTAAAATATTAAGGACTGTTTGTGTGAATGGAGGATATTATGGAAAAGGTTTTGATTAATAAAGCAGCGGGAAATTCAGTAAGAATCGCACCGGCTTCCCCAAATACAACAAAGGAGGCAGCTACAGACATTAAGGTTAATACGGACATTGCAGTGGATACATCGACAGCAAACGAGGATTTGGCAGTCGAGGGTAATACGGACGTTGCTGATGAAGAAGTGATTGTAACGGATGAAATGGATGCATCTGATGAAGCAGCCTTATCCGGTGATGTTTTAGTTGATGATATGGCGGTAAGTGATTCCGTTAATCTCGAGGAAGCTGCATCCGATGACATTCTGCTGGCAGACGGAGCATATGTTAAGCCGGGCATGGACGGTGGTTTTATTGATCCCGGTTATACGGAGGGAACATTGGATCCTGCGATGGGAAATACGGTAGTAAAGGATCCGTTATTGTCCTCCTGGATATTTGTAGCTGGTATTTCGGCAGCAGTTCTTTTTGTTAGTGTTGCGTTGGGAGCTTTCTTGGCAAGAAGAAAAATTAAAAAAGGAATTGAGTTGTATGAGGATTAGTGACTTGTTCAAAATGGGAATAAGAAATCTTTCCCGGCGAAAGGCAAGAACCATATTAACTGTTCTAGGTGTTGTCATAGGTTCCCTGTCTATTATCATTATGCGTTCCATCGGATATGGTATGGAAAATAATTTTGACACCCAGATCATGCAACAAGGTGGTCTAACGACGATTACTGTGAATACCTATGGCGAAATATATGATGACAATGGTAATTGGATGGGCAGTAAGGAGCAGGTACTGGATGACAATCTGGTTGAACAAATCAATCAGATTGATCATGTAAGAGCAGTCTCACCGATGATGCGTATGGATATTACACTGTTATCCGGTAAGTATCAAGGCTGGGGTGACATTACAGCAATGGATATGGACGTCTTTGAGGCTTTTGATTTTCCTGCGCTGACGTTCGGTGAATATCCTACCGAAGAGGATAATTCAACGATCATTTTCGGCTCCAATGTACCTTACGAATTTTATGATCCGACCTCAAGATTTTATACACCTAAGGTGATCGATGTCCAGAAGGATAAACTTGCATTAAAGTTTAATCGGTTTCAGGCTGACCCGAAAAAAAGAGAATTTAATCTTCCGTTAAAAAACATTGCAAAGATGGAACAGACAAATGGTGAATTTGATCATCAAACCTATATGGATATTGAATATTTTAAAAAGATATATTTAAAATATTGTAACACCTTAGCATTGTCAGACCGAAAGGAAGCAGTGAAACAAATTCAGAATTATCAGTCGATCAAGCTGAATGTAGATCATATCAATAATGTTATCGAGGTTCAGGATAAGATTAAAGAGTTGGGATTTCAATCCTATAGCCAAATGCAGTATTTACAACCTTTAAAGGAAGCATCCAATACCCTTCAGATGGTTTTAGGAGCTCTCGGTTTCATAGCCATGCTGGTTTCTGCAATCAGTATAGCAAATACCATGGTAATGTCTATCTATGAGAGGACAAAGGAAATCGGTATTATGAAGGTTCTGGGATGCGTTATTAAGGACATAAGAAAACTCTTCCTGTTTGAAGCAGGTATGATAGGTTTGTTTGGAGGATTTATAGGAATATCCTTAGGTTATCTATCCTCATGGTTAATTAATAAATTTGGGCAGCCACTATTCGGTGCTTTGATGTCCGGTAATTACATGTATGATATGACGAATACAAAGTTTTCCATCATACCGATTTATTTACCGCTGGCTTCGCTTGCAATATCGATTGCGGTTGGTCTCCTTTCCGGGTATTTTCCGGCAAGACGTGCAACTAAGATTAGTGCAATTGAAGCGATGAAGACAGAGGGTTAATGTTATTGCTTGATCTACATCTTGCATAGCGTATCAATAGAAATAAGTTGCCAGACAAATATCATTGGCAGATTTATAATTCGTTTATTATCCTATCATATTTTCATATTACACAATGTCCCTGAAGGTAATCACCTTACGATGCAAAGTATTTTGTAATTCGGTGATTTAACTTCAGGGATATTCTTTATACAGATTTATTGCACATCCCCGTATATTGTGCTTTTGACACGCCTATTATGTTATGTTATAATGGGAAAAATAATGTAAAAAGAGGTGAAATAAATGGTATGCAATACATGTGGAAGGCAAGTACACAGTGAGGAAGCTAACTTTTGCGAATACTGTGGGAGTTCCTTTAAAGAACATATGAATGCAGCTTATCATACATTACCGCAGCAACGGATAGAAGTACCAATCGTGATGGGTGGGATGGTTAAGGAAAAGCCAGTCACCTTTTTAAATTGGCTTGGTTCATATGCGTTATTGCTGATTCCCTATGTTGGATGGCTGGTTTTTCTGACGATGTTATTTGTTTGGTCCTTTACCAAGAATACCCCGGACAGCAAGAAAAATTGGGCAAGAGTTAATTTGATTTTTACAGCAGTGATGATAATTTTATTAATTGTATACTTAATAATTATAATGAACAGCGGGATGCTCCGGGATATTATGAACGGTACCTTTGATTATAATGATTATTACAACAGCCTGTTACAAGGCTTAGAATAGCTTGATAATATAAGAGTTTAGAATAGGAAAGATTAATATACAGAGAGGATGTTAAACATGAGTGGTATTAGAACAAGGTATGCTCCCAGTCCGACGGGGAGAATGCATGTCGGAAATTTAAGAACGGCTTTATATGAGTATTTAATCGCAAAGCATGAAGAGGGAACCTTTATCTTAAGAATAGAAGATACTGACCAGGAGCGTTATGTAGAAGGAGCGCTTGATATCATTTACCGTACTATGAAGGGAACCGGTTTAATTCATGATGAGGGACCTGACAAAGATGGCGGTTTTGGTCCTTATGTTCAAAGTGAAAGACAGGCAAGTGGAATTTATTTTGCGTATGCCAAGCTGCTGGTTGAAAAAGGCGCAGCATACTACTGTTTTTGTACGAAGGAGCGGTTAGCTTCTTTAAAGAGCATTGTTGGGGGTACCGATGACGAAGAGGATGATGATGTTAAAGAGATAACCAAATATGACAAGCATTGTCTACATCTGTCCAAGGAGGAGGTTGCCGGAAAGTTAGCTGAGGGAATTCCCTATGTTATCCGTCAAAATAATCCGTTGCAAGGCTCTACAACCTTCCATGACGTAATTTTCGGAGATATCACCGTTGATAATGATGAGCTGGATGACATGGTTTTAATTAAGTCGGATGGATATCCCACCTACAATTTTGCTAATGTTGTGGATGACCATTTAATGAAAATCACACATGTGGTGAGGGGTAATGAATATTTATCATCTACACCGAAATATACCAGACTATATCAGGATTTTGGCTGGGAGGAGCCGGTATATGTACATTTACCGTTAATTACGAATGAAGAGCATAAAAAATTAAGTAAGCGCAGTGGACATTCCTCCTTCGAGGATCTATTGGAGCAGGGATTTGTACCGGAGGCGATTGTTAATTTTGTAGCGCTGCTCGGATGGAGTTCGCCGAATAATACGGAAATCATGTCCTTGGAGGATTTGATCCGCGAATTCGATTATAAGCATATTAATAAAGCACCGGCTGTATTTGATATGGTGAAGCTTCGTTGGATGAACGGTGAATATATTAAGAATATGGAAGAGGAGAGATTTTATCAGATGGCTCTTCCGTATTTAAAAACTGTAATTCACAAGGAACTTGATCTGCGTAAAATTGCTCTGCTGATAAAGACAAGAATTGAGACCTTCGTAGATATTAAGGATATGGTTGATTTCTTTGAAGCATTGCCGGATTATGATATTATGATGTATACACATAAGAAAATGAAGACCGATTCCGAAAGTTCACTTGCAGTGTTAAAGGATTTACTACCACAGTTTGAAGCGCTTGAGGATTATTCTGAAGCGGGTATTGAACAGCTACTCATGGCTTATATCCAGGAGAAGGGCATGAAAAACGGTCAGGGTTTATGGCCGGTTAGAACAGCGGTATCCGGTAAACAATCAACACCGGGCGGTGCTTATGAAATTATGAATATCATCGGAAAAGAAGAGAGTATTCGTCGTATCAAGACAGCAATTGATAAACTAAGCTAATCGAATCAAAGAATAAAACAATGAAATAAAACATTGAATAAAGCATTGAATAAAACATTGAATAAAGCGATGAATAAGCATTGAATAAAACAATGAATAAAACATTGAATAAAACAATGAATAACGCAATGAATAAAACATTGAATAACGCAATGAATAAAACATTGAATAAAGTAATGAATAAACATTGAAAAAAGCAATGTATAAATAATGAGAAGAACAATAAATATCCGTCTAGCCGGAGTTTTTCCGGCAAGACGGATAATATAACACCCTTATTTCCATACTTTCCTTCCCTGCAAATCTTTATAGATCTGTTATAATAAGTCGAAGTAGTATCCTATTCTTATTTCCGATAGTAAACCCATTTTAAATATTCATTATAAATCAGTACAGTCAGGAGCGAATATAATGCAGATGAATTCCTCACAAAAGCAGGCCGTTTGGCATAAGGATGGTCCGATGCTTGTTCTTGCAGGGCCTGGTTCGGGTAAAACTCTGGTTATTACCGAACGAACCAAATATTTAATACAGGAACACCAGATTCCGGAGGAAAATATACTGGTGATTACATTTACCAAGGCAGCTGCAGGCGAGATGAAGGAACGTTTCCTTGCAGGAATGAAAAGTAGTTATACCAAAGTTAATTTCGGTACCTTTCATGCAGTTTTTTTTACGATACTAAAGCATGCCTATCATTTTAATGCAACTAATATCGTACGAGAGGAAGTTCGATATCAGTTTTTAAAGGAGATTATACATCGTCATGAGCTGGAATATGAGGATGAGAAGGAATTTATCAAGGATTTGTTCTCGGAAATCAGCCTGGTTAAGGGAAACCAGATGGAATTGTCAAATTACTATTCGGTTCATTGCTCGGAGGAGATTTTTCGATCCATCTATACTGATTATAATAATCGGTTAAAAAAGGCTAAATTAATCGATTTTGATGATATGCTGCTTTATTGCCATGAGTTGCTAACAAAGCGGGGGGACATTTTAACGATTTGGCAGGAAAAATTTCAATACATATTAATTGATGAGTTTCAGGACATTAATAAAGTTCAGTTCGAGATTATGAAGTTGCTTGCAAAACCCCGTAATAATATATTTATCGTGGGGGATGATGATCAGTCGATCTACCGATTCCGTGGAGCGAAACCAGAAATTATGTTAAAGTTCCCGGACCATTACACTGAATGCAAACAGGTACTTTTAAATGTGAATTACCGGTCAACCCAAGCGATCGTTAAGGCCGCCAACCGGTTAGTTATGCATAACAAAAACAGATTTTCGAAGGAGGTCAGTGCGGTTAAGAGTGTAGGAAGAGAGATTGAGATTCATGCCTTTGAGACACTAGCTAAGGAAAATCAGATGTTGGCGGATGAAATACTGAAGTTAAATAAAGCAGGAATTGCTCTTTCGGAGATGGCAATATTGATACGTACCAATATGGGCTCGGGTGCTCTGTTACATAAATTGATGGAATATAATATTCCTTTTCGAATGCGAGACAGTCTGCCGAATCTGTATGACCATTGGATAACAACCGATCTCATTTCCTATATCAGGATTGCTATGGGTAGCACGCAACGCAGCTTTTATCTACAGATTATTAACCGCCCAAAGCGATATATCAGCCGAGAATGCTTTGATTCACCCGAAGTAGATTTTGAAGATGTGAAGGCCTATTATGATGACAAGAACTGGATGCTGGAGCGTCTGGATCAATTTGATTATGATATTACGATACTTGGTCGTATGAATCCCTATGCAGCCATCAATTATATTCGCCGTGGGGTAGGGTATGAGGGCTATTTAAAGGAATATGCTGATATGCGGAAAATAAAAGTCGAAGAACTGATTGAAATACTCGATGAGCTGCAGGAAAATGCAAGAGAATTTAAGACCTATGAAGAGTGGTTTCATCATATGGATGAATATAAACAGGAACTGAAGCGTCAGGCCTCGGAAGCAGCAAATAATAACAAAGACAGTATTACGATAGCAACGATGCACAGTTCCAAGGGTTTGGAATTTAAAGTCGTATATATTGTTGATGCCAATGAAGGAATAACACCTCATAAGAAAGCCGTTTTGGAAGCGGATGTTGAAGAGGAGCGTAGACTTTTTTATGTAGCAATGACCCGAGCAAAGGAATACCTCTATATATTAAGCGCAAAAGAACGTTACAATAAAGAAATGGATTGCTCCAGATTTATCGGGGAAATTATCAAAACTTAAGAATAAGAAGAGGCTGCCATGCATTCAAATATCCGGTGATCGGATCGTTGATCTGTAATGGCAGCCTATATTAGTCGAAGTCAAAGCGGATCTTCTTCAAACCTGCTCACTATTCCTCATCTTCCTCTTCTGCTTCTTCATAATCCTCATCAAACATGTCGTCAAATTCCTCAGAATCCAACAATTCCTCGAATGCATCAGCAACAGCCTCGAATTCCTCATCATCTTCAATGTTTAAAAGCTGCGGTTCACCGTCATCTTCTTGGATATAACGATATAAGAATACGTTATCGTCTTCACTTTCACCCTCTTCAGGCTGAAGTGCAATGTAATCTTTGCCATCTACAGAGAAAATATCCAATACGATGCAATTTAACTCAGTACCGTCATCTAATGATAATGTAATTGAATCGTGTTCATACTCATGATCATGTCCGCAGCCACAGCTGCCATCGTGATTGTGATTGCTCATATTATTACCTCGCTTTTTATAATTTACCTCCATAAAAGAACAGAGGAATATATCTAGAATGTATCAGATTAAGGTAAAAAATGCAAGTAAAAAACTTATTTAATTAATATAAAAATATATTGACTTAATACGCAAATACCATAAAATGAATACGTGGAATTAAGCTAATAGTCATGTTTTGCTCACCGATAAAGCAAAGTAGGGACTCTAGGAATGATTTAACCAAGGAATATCAGGTTGGTATACTCGATGAGGATGAGGATTACAGCAGGTGTTTAGTATTAGGGGAAGTAAACAAAAACTACCGGAAGCTTGGCATATTAGCATATTTATGATAAAATAAAATTAATCGATAAGCATTATAAATGATATATATTTATAGTGCTTTTTTCATTCAAGGCAGTCGGAGGGTGTTATGCAGGAAACTAATGTAAATATTCGAATATCGGTACGAAATCTGGTGGAATTTATTCTGCGCTCCGGAGATATTGATAATACAAAGGCAAGGTTTGAAGCCGATGCGATGCAGGCGGGAAGTCGTCTGCATCGGAAGCTTCAAAAGCAGATGGGTGCTAATTACAGTGCTGAAGTGCCGTTAAGTATCACAGTTCCGATAACAAGAGAGGATATCTCCTTTGAACTGACCATAGAGGGTAGGGCTGACGGAATTATTGTTAATAATGTGATCAGAGAAGACTTTTCTGTTCTTATTTTTGAGGAGGAGGAAAGTAACTCACCGGAAATTACGATTGATGAAATCAAAGGTGTTTATATGGATATCTCACATCTGACTGCGCCGGAAGGGGTTCACCGTGCACAGGCGATGTGCTATGCCTATATTTATGCCACAAAATACAGTCATGAGAAAATTGGAATTCGTATTACCTATTGCAATATTGAAACCGAAAACCTTAGGTATTTTGAAGAAACCTTTACTAATGAGGAGTTAAGTGCATGGTTTGACCATCTGGTCAATGAATACTGCAAATGGGCTGAGTGGCAGATTAAGTGGACAGAAAAAAGAAATACTGCCATTAAAGCACTCGACTTTCCCTTTCCATACAGGGAGGGTCAGAAGGAGCTGGTTACTGGTGTTTATAAAACAATTTTACGGAAAAAGAAGTTGTTTATTGAAGCTCCAACCGGTGTTGGCAAGACTATTTCTACGGTTTTCCCTTCCGTAAAAGCTATGGGCGAAGGTCTCGTGGAGAAAATTTTCTATCTGACTGCTAAAACAATCACCCGAACCGTTGCAGAGGATACCTTTCATATCCTGAATGAAAGTGGCCTACCCATGAAAGTAGTCACCATTACAGCGAAGGATAAGATTTGTATCCTGGACAAGCCGGATTGTAATCCGGTCGCCTGCGAGCGTGCAAAGGGGTATTATGACAGGGTAAATGATGCCGTATATGATTTACTTACGAATGAAAACGACATTAACAGGGATCTGGTTATTGCATATGCCGAACAGCACTGTGTCTGCCCGTTTGAAATGTGTCTTGACGCTACATTGTGGACGGATGCGGTTATTTGCGACTATAATTATGCCTTTGACCCCAATGTTTACCTAAGACGGTTTTTTCAGAATGAAAAACAGAGAGATTATGTATTTTTAATCGACGAGGCACATAATCTCGTTGACCGCGCCAGAGAAATGTACAGTGCCGTCTTGTATAAGGACAGCTTTTTAGAGGTGAAGCGGTTTGTTAAGGATAAAAGCCCTAAATTTACAAAGCTGCTGGATCAATGTAATAATGATCTGTTGAAACTAAGGAGAGACTGTGACGAATTTGAGGTACTGGATAATGTGGATGGTTTCGGCCTTCATCTTATGGGTTTGATGGCTGAATATGAAGTGTTCTTGCAGGAAAATCATCTGCTTGAGGGAGGGGAAGAAGTACTTCGTCTATTTCTGGATATCAGGCACTTTTTAAATATATACGAGATTCACGATGAGAAATATACCATATATACGGATTATGAAGAGGAGGACAGTTTCCGGATAAAACTTCAATGCATGGATCCGTCTAAAAATCTTTTAACCTGTATGGAGCGGGGGCGTAGCGCTGTACTCTTTTCCGCTACTTTACTGCCCATCAATTACTATATGGAGCAGCTGGGTGGGAGGAAAGAAGATTATGCGGTGTATGCACCCTCCTCCTTTTTACCGGAAAACAGAATCATCATGATTGGCAAGGATGTAAGTACAAAATATACACGACGCAATGAAACGGAATATAAGAAGATTCTTCGCTACATCAAGGAATTTACCGATGCAAAGACAGGTAACTATATGGTTTTCTTCCCATCCTATCAGATGCTTCAGACAATTGCAGAACTTGCTTACCCGGAGCTTAAGGGGGTTGTTGTGCAAAGCAGTAGTATGAGCGAAGGAGAGCGGGAGCTCTTTTTACAGGAATTTGTGGAGGATCCGGAAAATAGTCGAATCGGTTTTTGCGTTATGGGAGGAATTTTCAGCGAAGGAATTGATTTAAAGAGCGATCGGCTTATAGGTGCTGTTATTGTCGGTACAGGCCTGCCTATGGTATGTAATGAAAGAGAATTGTTCCGGGGATATTTTGACGAAAAAAATGGTAAAGGCTTCGATTATTCGTACCTTTACCAGGGAATGAACAAGGTTTTACAGTCAGCGGGCAGAGTCATCCGTACTAAGGAGGATCGGGGTGCAATCCTTCTTCTGGATGAAAGATTCACGCAGAAGCAGTACTGTGAGTTATTTCCGAGGGAATGGTTTCCCAATGTCTCCGTAAATGTGGATACCATGAGAGGCATTCTGGATAATTTCTGGCAGAATGCGGTCGAGGTTCATTCTTAAAAATGGAGGGAGCTGTTGGTAAATCGGTAGGTGGGATCCTTAGACAAAAAATTCCTTCCGGAAATTAGCTTGTATACCGCGTTGGTCAGACTGAAACATAAAATGCCGAGGAGACCTCCAAAGAACGCATAAATGACATCGTCAATATCACAACGGGTAGGATAAAGGAAATATTGAAGTGCTTCCAATATCACAGGAACGAATAATAAAATCACACATCGGAGCAACCGGGATACCCTGCGGGAAATTAAGGTAACATAAAATCCATACGGGATAAAAATTAATATCCGGCTGCTTAAATATAGTAGAATGTCACTGAGCGGAAGAGCTCCATATAAATAATCCTCAATCTGTGTGGACACAGACAGAAAGGGGATCAGATTAACTGAATCCGTATTCATGGGATAAGCCCAGGGAAACACTTTTACAAAGAAAGAACCATAAACGATGATTCCTATGTAAAACAGCAGAAAGATAATGCTGCTGTTCCGATAAAACTCGGTATAATTTTCAATTCTGGTTCCATAATCAAACATGTTGCGGATAAAGCAATGGATGTTGGGTATCAGCCAGTTTACCACGACAATACCGATTAAGGTTTCCGTATAAGGGATGATGGAAAAGGAATCATCCTTCCCCAGATAAGTTAAAATGGTAACGATCAAACTAATGAATACACTTAATACGGTATAGATAAAACAGGCTTCATAATCATACGAACGTTCTAATAGGATATGGCAGCATAGGGCAACGAATAAAGAGGATATGCCCAATATCAAATAGGACGATGCAAAGAAATAATAAACTGCAAATTGCAGCAGGGTGGTTAAAATACTTAAAAATACAATTAAAGAAGATATGTGAATACTCGATCGTCTTTGCATCGAATGCACCTGCTTTCCTTACAAAATCATTCGTACCTGCTCCTCAAGGTTACTTACCTTAATATGGGAACAAACGGCAGGAATCTCACCATCCGTATGAACAGCTACATTCCTATCCATAATTATTTCAATTTCTTTACAATGGAAGGCTTCAACGCCTTTAAATTTAGTATGCATACCAAGTAGTAACATTGGCAGCATAAAGATTACCTGCAACCGGCTCATTCCATGAACCAGACAGACGCTCAAACGTCCGTCCGCAGGGTCTGCATCAGGGGCCATTAATAGACCTCCGCCTTCATATTTATGAATCATACTGGATACCAAAAGAATTTTCTTATAGGTGTTCTTTTTTTGCCCGTCAATAATGACAGAACCATCCGAAGGCATAATCGTTAGAATCTGTTTAATAGCTATTGCCAGATATACCAGTTTGCCTGCTCCATACCGGTTTAATCTTCTTTTTAAAGGGGATTCCTGTACCTCCAGACAAACATTAGCATCATATCCCATACCGCTGGAACAGCTAAATCGTCTGGGTGTCTTGTCATGATCAAGAAAGGTAATCACACCATGATCTAAATATTTAAATCGGGTAGGTTTTAAAATATTGGAAAGAGCCTTGATCGGATCCTTAGGAATTCGAAGGCTTCTTGCTAAATCATTGCTTGAGCCGGAAGGGATGTATCCTAACAATACCTCCTTATAATGATCAATGCCGTTGATTACTTCATTAACGGTACCGTCTCCGCCTAATATTACAATATTCTTAATACCGGTATACTTATTGCAAAGCTGCCGGGTAATCTCTATAGCATGTCCGGCATGTCTGGTAAATGTTGCCGTATAGCTTATCTGTTGTCTGTCCAATTCACTCTTTACAATCCACCAATATTTAATACCTTTGCCGGAACTGGATTTGGGGTTAATAATGAAATGATACATGATGCTCTCTCTCCCTTTGATGCATGAACCTATGATACGATTGAATCAAGCAGATACTTACAATCATCTTCCCGGAAACTGCTAATTCGTCAGACAATTCCACGAGTATCTAGTTAAATATTATATGATAAAGGTTTTATTGTCAATGATTTGCAATCGATTAATCCGTAGTTTCAACAAAAAAAATGAAATTTTATGTTTTAATGATTTTGCAATATGAGATACAGGCACAGAATTGTCCTCTACTCATAATATGTATAGAACAACAAATGCAGAAGTAGGTTGTTCTGATTGGTTGAAAGGAGAGAATAAGGAATGGATAGACGGATGTATCGTAGAGACGGTGGAAACTGTGGACCTTGTAACAAAAATATTTCCCCGAACAGATATAAAAATCCTGTTTGTGGTGATCTAGTAGACAGATATTCACCAGAAGACTGTTATGACAAAGACTCGTATGTAGAAGGCGACTTTGACCGTTTTCCCCTTGGTATGTGTTATGTGCCGTGGCAACGTTTTCGTAATTTATACGAAAATGAATTTAAAGCATTAGAGCGAGGAACTCTGTTTAAAGAATTGGATCTGGAATTCTATGGAAGGAGCTGTAAATAAGATGGATGTAATGAATAGAGAAAAATTATTTGCTTGTATTACAGCTACCAGCTTTGTCATGGATGAACTTAGATTATTTCTGGATACTCATCCGAGAGACAGAGAAGCATTGGAGTACTGGGATAAAATTCAAAGAGTAAGAAATGAAGCGGTGCATGAATACACCAAATGCTATGGCCCAATTGAAATGTATAATGTGGAAAATGATGACAAATGGACCTGGGCAGAAGGACCCTGGCCTTGGGAAGGAAGGTGCTAGTATATGTGGAGTTATGAGAAAAGATTACAACACCCGGTAAATATTACTCAGTGTAATCCGAAGCTGGCACAGGTTATCATGAGCCAATTCGGTGGACCGGACGGTGAGCTTGCTGCCTCTCAGCGGTATTTATCACAACGTTATACCATGAGCAATGATAAAGTAAAAGGATTACTTACCGATATCGGTACGGAAGAAATGGCACATATGGAAATAGTTTGTGCAATCGTTTATCAATTGACCAAAAATTTATCACCTCAGGAAATCGTTGAATCTGGATTTGATAAATACTATGTAGATCATACTCTTGGCTTATGGCCGCAATCAGCCGGCGGCATCCCGTTTAATTCCTGTTTCTTCCAGAGCAAAGGCGATCCGATTACAGATCTTGTGGAAGACATGGCAGCAGAACAGAAGGCTAGAACAACCTACGATAATATCCTTCGTCTGGTTCATGATCAGGAAGTGTGTGATCCGATTAAATTCCTCCGTGAAAGGGAAATCGTTCATTTCCAGAGATTCGGGGAAGCTTTAAGAATGATTCAGGATGATCTTGATTGCAGAAACTTCTATGCATTCAACCCGTCCTTTGATGTTAAGCAGTAGACGATGTTTCGTTTAGAATGAACGAATAAAAATCTAAATTTCTCGCCCCGGAGACTGGAATTGTCTTTGGGGCTTTATAAAAATTTGGATATGAGATTTTATCGGATCATGATAAATTCCAAAAGAATTATAGTGTTAAGTTCAAAATAATTAAACTTATCATCCAGAACAAAAATATATAATCCAAAATAAATTTAGTTGACAAATAGTAAAACTCGTATTATTATTTACTCATCAATAAGTGAAACCGTTGAGAAAGAAGAGTAAGCTTTATTATTTCATTACAGAGAGTCGCAGTTTGGTGGAATGCGATATGAAGTATTTGGCTGAATGGGCTTTTGAGGGCAACCCGAACTAACAGTAGGCGTTGACGGAAACCATCACCGTTATTAGAATGGCATATATGATTTGTATATGAAAGAGTGGACTTGTTCAATTTGAGTGGTACCGCGGATTTTTATTCGTCTCAAGTATTTATTATACTTGGGGCTTTTTTTATTGTATGGAAAGGACATATTTCCGATACAGAAAACCCACAGGGGGAATAAAAATGCCACTGAATACAGGAACACAAATGGCGAAAACAAACAGATACCTATAAATGAATCATTTGGAGGAGTAATCCTCGAAAATTGGAAGGGAGAAACATTATGAAGAAAATATTATCCATTACATTCATTCTAGTATTAACAGTAAGTATATTGACCGGTTGCGGAACGAAGGAAACCACCGGAAATGGGCAGGTAGATGATCAGGTAACGATAGGAATCGGACAATTTGCAGAGCATCCGTCATTGGATAACTGCAGAAAGGGCTTTTTGGCTGGGCTTGCAGAGGAGGGCTACATAGAAAACGATAATCTGAAGGTACTATTTGATAATGCACAGACGGACGGAGGCAATGCAACCCAGATAGCAACCAACTTTATGGCAAAAAAGGTAGATTTAATCTGTGGAATTGCAACACCGATGGCACAAAGTGCTTATGGAACAGCGAAAGATAGTGATATTCCGGTTATTTTCACCGCTGTGTCCGATCCGGTGCTAGCAGAGCTCGCGAAGGAAGATAATACACCGGTGGGAAATGTGACCGGCACCAGTGATAAACTTCCGGTAAAAGAACAACTGGAAATGATCAGATCAATTCTACCTGAAGCTAAAACAATTGGTATTTTATACACAACCAGCGAAGCAAATTCCGTATCCACGATTGAAGTATATAAAGAACTCGCTTCGCAATATGATTTTGAAATTGTTGAGAGTGGTATAGCCACAACAGCTGATATTCCTCTTGCAACTGATAATTTGCTCCAAAAGGTGGACTGCATCAGTAACTTAACCGATAACACAGTGGTAAGCTCCCTGCCGGTGATACTGGAGAAAGCAAAGGATAAGAACATCCCGGTATTTGGAAGTGAGGTAGAGCAGGTTAAGATTGGTTGTCTTGCGGCTTTCGGTATCGATTATTATGATCTGGGTGTTCAGACCGGCAAAATGGCTGCCCAAGTACTGAAAGGTGAGAAAAAGGCAAGTGAGATGAACTTTGAAACCATTGAAGGGGCCTCCTTCTATGGAAACACTGCCGTAGCAACTCAGTTAGGTATTACTTTACCCATAGATTTGGTAAGTAGCGCGAAGGAAATGTTTGATAATATTTTAGAATGAATTGAGCGTAACAAGCGACCGGTTTGTTCTGTAGATACAAATATTTATCATTTGTGTAGAAGTCAAAATGGCAAATGTTTCTTCTTGTAGGTATTCAATTTCTAGTATAAGAGGCACCATATAATTAAATGAAGCTATAGGGGGTAACGTATGTTAACTATTTTAATCGGTGTATTGGAGGAGGGCCTGGTATATGCCATTTTAGCGCTTGGCGTATATATCACTTATAAAATCCTAGACTTTCCGGATCTGTCGGTGGATGGTACCTTTCCACTTGGAGGGGCTATAACGGCAGAGCTAATCATTGCCGGTGTAAATCCGATATTGACACTCTTTATCTCCTTTATTGTCGGAGCATTAGCCGGGATACTAACCGGTATTATTCATGTAAAACTAAAAGTCAGGGATTTATTATCCGGAATTATAATGATGACTGCGTTATATTCGATTAACCTTCGGATTGCAGGTGCGAATGTTCCGATCTTTTCAAAGGAGTCCATCTTTGAAAATAAATTCTTAGACATATTAATACCGGAGGTGTTCCAGCCCTACCTGGTCTTAACAATCTTACTGATCATTATAATCATTATGAAGGTCCTTTTAGATCAGTATTTAAAGACGAAATCAGGATATCTGTTAAGGGCTGTAGGCGATAATGATGCTCTTGTAACAAGCCTTGCCAAGGATAAGGGGACTGTCAAAATCGTCGGACTTGCCCTTGCAAATGCTTTTGTCGCTCTGGCAGGTAGCGTATATGTACAGAAAAGCGGATTTTTTGAGATTTCTACGGGTACCGGAGCGATTGTAATCGGACTTGCCAGTGTTATTATCGGCACGAACTTATTTAAGAAATTCTCCTTTATAAAAGCCACAACTGCTGTTATCGCCGGCTCTATCATCTACAAAGGTTGTGTTGCAATCGCCATATCCTTTGGTATGGTTACTTCCGATATGAAGCTGGTTACCGCTATCTTATTCCTCGCTATATTAATTATCAGCGGAGACCGCAAAAGGAGGGTGAAGTCCAATGCTTGAGCTGTGCGGTATTCATAAATACTATAATCCCGGAACGGTAAATGAGATGTGTTTATTCCGAAACTTTGATTTGTCCATTCAGGATGGTGAATTTGTCTCTGTGGTGGGCAGTAACGGATCCGGTAAAACCTCCATGCTTAACATCATCTGCGGAAGCATTCCGATTGATAAAGGCCGTATAAAAATCAATAACACGGATATAACGAATATGCCGGAATATAAAAGGCAGAGACGTATCGGCAGGGTATATCAGAATCCTTCCATGGGCACCTGCCCTAATATGACAATACTTGAAAATATGTCCCTTGCAGATAATAAGGGAAAAACCTTTAACCTGTTGAAAGGAACCAATAAGAAAAGAATTGATTATTATAAGGATAATCTTAAAGCCTTAAACCTTGGACTGGAGGATAAGTTAAACATACCTGTGGGTTCTCTATCCGGGGGCCAAAGACAGGCGATGGCACTGTTAATGGCAACTATGACACCAATCGAATTCTTAATTCTTGATGAACATACCGCTGCACTCGATCCGAAAACAGCAGAGTTAATTATGGAGCTGACGGATAAAATTGTAAAGGATAAAAAACTGACTACCATCATGGTAACCCATAATCTCCGTTATGCTGTGGAATATGGAAACCGTCTGATTATGATGCATCAAGGCGAAACAATCATTGACAAATCGAGGCAAGAAAAAGCTTCCATCCACATCGATGATATCCTGGATAAATTTAACCAGATCAGTATTGAATGTGGAAATTAAAGGTGTCAGTATTGAATGTGGAAATTAAAGGTTGAAATTTTCACAAACTACTATATAATGAATAATAATACTCATGATAACAGGGCATATGATTTACTAATCCGGAAGAGCTTAAATTCTTAACAGGTTAAAATCATAATTTGCCCTGTTTTTTTACATAAATCTTATGAAATGAGATATAGTATTAAGGAAAAATGGTAATTAGTTTCTTCAATAGATTAAATACACGATTTATTGACGGTGAAGAGGCTGCGTGTTAGAATGTCGAATGGTATAAGATTCAAAAAATAATCACGAGGCAAGGAGGAAATAAATGAATAATTTAGTAGTGGCTCAATCCGGTGGGCCAACCGCCGCAATTAATGCGACCCTAGCTGGAATATTACAGGGCGTGCGAACCAGCGGTAGAGTGGATAAGGTTTACGGTGCAAAGAATGGTATTGATGGTCTGATAAAGGACAACCTGATTGATTTGACGGACATTATGCAGGACACACTATCACTTGATACGTTAACCTATACTCCTTCTTCGGCACTCGGGACCTGCAGGCATAAGATGAAGGATTGGAACACTGAGGAAGAGACCTACAAAAGGATCATCGCTACATTTCTCAAATATGAGATTAAGTATTTTATCTACATTGGTGGAAATGATTCGATGGATACGGTTTATAAATTATCCGAATATTGCAAATTAAAAAACCATGACACAATCATTATGGGGGCTCCTAAAACGATTGATAATGATCTAGCCTTGACCGATCATAGTCCGGGATTTGGCTCTGCCGCAAAATATATTGCCACCACAATTGCTGAGCTGGAAAGAGATATCAGTGCCTATGATGTACCTGCAGTTACCATAGTTGAGATTATGGGAAGAAATGCAGGATGGTTAACGGCAGCAGCGGCCTTAGCCAGATTAAACGGAGGTGCCGGTCCTGACTTTATCTATTTGTGCGAGATGGAATTTGATGTAGACCGGTTTATCGGTGATGTAAGGGAAAGATTAGTCACAAAACCGGGACTTTTGATTGCAGTGAGCGAAGGTATCAAAGAGAAAGACGGAGCTTACGTATCCGATCGGGTATCAAACGGTGCGGTAGATAATTTTGGACATAAGTATATCGCAGGTGCTGCCCGTACCTTAGAACAGTTGCTACGAACAGAGATCGGCTGCAAGGTTCGTTCCATAGAACTTAATCTGATGCAAAGGGCAGCGGCGCATATTGCAAGTGAAACAGATATCACCGAATCCCTTCTTCTTGGACAAAGAGCCTTTACCTGTGCAATGAACGGAGAAACAGGAAGAATGGCTGCAATAAGAAGAATCAGTGATGCCCCGTATCGAATTGAATTCATTTCCGTACCGGTCAGTGAAGTAGCAAATCACGAAAAAACAGTTCCGTTAGAATATATTACGCCTGACGGTCATGATGTAACAGAGGAACTGATCGCATATATGAAGCCGTTAATTCAGGGTGAGACCAATATTAAGTTTGAAAATGGTTTGCCGAAGCAAATAAGTCTATATTGATTTATTCATGCGGTATCACGGGTCTGTATGACTAATTCTAATTAATGCTCATATATGCCTTTATTTCTATCATAGCTCTATATAGACTTTGACACGGACCAGTAATTAAATAAAAAGCGGATTTCCCAAAGGCCGTGGCTTTGGGAAGTCCGCTTTCATGTAAAAATTATATAGATTTACATTTACCAGAATAGTTGGTCGTCGATTTTTACGCAGTTCCTTTTATCGTCATATCCTTTATTAACGGCTGATTTATAGGAATGAAAATATAACCGGGTCCCAACATTATTAGCGCCTTCTAAGGCTGCTCTTGCCGCCTTTATACTTAATCGTTGGGCATTGGAGCTATAATCATCATAGTTAGCCAACTGTTTTGCCAGTGAACCGCTTGTTGCCACTGAGAATTGGCCGGGTGCATAAATGACATTTTTAATACTATTCGGATGATTCTTTGATTTTACTCTGTTTAAAACGATGTTAGCAACTGCAAGCTTTCCTTCGTAGCTTTGACCACCAGCCTCTGCGTGTACTAGGCAGGCGAGGAGCTTTAAGTCTGCTTCCGTATAATTAACACCATCTCTGTATTTAACCTCAGTTTCCTTCTTAATACGTTCTTCTTCCTTGAGCCTTTCCAGCTCTTTTTCTTCTTCTCTGGAAACAGCATCTTTAAAATCCACGATTAATTCGGCATATTCTCTTCTGACAAAGCCTATTTCTTTATCATCGGTAATATCGACTTTGATCCATTCCTCCGTCAAGTCAAGTACCGGATAGGTCTCGTTCATATAGATGACATCCAGTTTGTCAGATTCGGTATCCGGTTTTTCACGGACATTTAATCCGTCAACCTTAACAATAATACTTAGAATACCGTATTTCTCTATTATTTCATCATCCGGTATTCCGGTTTTCATATAATCGGATTTTACATAGCCTTTTACACTACCTGATTCAACATAATACCAATCGCCTTCGGTTTTTAAGATTTCAGCAGCTGAATCTCTGAAAAGTTTACCAAGAACCTTACCTTCTGTGGATGCCTCATCTCGGATATTTACATAATTCTCAGCAATTGAGATTCCGATATTGGCGTATTTGGAGGGTATTGCTTCTTTCTTAGGAACAGATAAAACTACTAATTCCGATTCGATTTCTGCATCGTTTTCCAAGGCAACCGGAGTAACTTCTTCATCGGTGGTATCAGCAGTTGCTATCTCATCAGATAATGCTGAAAATTCGGTGTCTTCTTTCGCCGACTCCGCTGTTCTTGAAGCTTCCGCTTCCATGTTCAAAGCGGTTTCGCCTTCATTCATAACAGTAACACTTCCATCCGAATTCATGGTTCTAATTGTTTGGGAAGGTGCATTGCTGTTGAGCTCATCGGTATTTTCTGATAAGTATTCGTTAACCGATGCTGATAAATAAGAGGTATTTGAATTGTTCTCATATGAAAATCGTTGTATCGAGGTATCGTTTGCATCCTCAGCTGTAATATCGGCTTCTTCTGTGATAGCGCTCGTTTCTGTCATAAGGGAGTCTTCTTTTAAGAGGGAAGTCCCTTCTATAGAATTATTTTGACTTCGTATATCGAAAATTACGGATAAATAGAAAACAGACAGAACAACGATCATAGACAATACAGTTCTTTTGGTTTTCATTTCTTTCCACCTTTTTAACAGTTTGATTTAGCATGTCAAATTCTATTATAGCTTAAACAAAAGGAAAAATCAACTGTTTCGGCACTTGGCAGCATAAAAATTACAAATATATGAAGAAAATGTTAAAATTGTTATAAAAATTGTTAAAATACAGGCCAATAATCGGATAATTGTGGGGACATGCTGCTATTGTTGTTCATTTTATACTCTGCGTCTCTTTTTTGCAGTTCCCTATGAATTCATTCCTCTGATAAATTTATTCACCGCTTTGCTGTGATGCATTAGCTCGAATGGTATCAGTGATCTGAGAGGACACAAATGCAGCAATTTCTGTGGATTTCATGTCCTTATAATCTTCGTAATAGAGAGGCTTTAAATAATGAATCTGTACAGTAAGTTTTTTTATAGAATGGGTATCAAAGGCCTGAAATGAGTCAATTAAAGCAATGGGAACGATGGGACATCGTGCATTCATGGCACTTTTAAAGCTCCCGCCTTTAAACTCCAGCAATTCATTTCCCTTCTTTGAACGGGTGCCCTCAGCGAAGATGACAAAATTTTCACCTTCCTTAACCCGCTTCGTCATGTTCATAATGACTTGCATAGACTGACGGACATCCTCTCGGTCTATGATTTCGGCTTTTAACAGCTTGATAATCTGTTTTAATAGGAAAATATCTTTGACCTCTTTCTTCATAACGGTTACAAAGGGGCGTTCGTGGGTTTCTAAAAAGATAAGAGCATCAAATAGGCCTTGATGGTTGGGGAACATGATATAACCGGTTTCTTTCGGAAGGTTCTCAAGACCGAAGGAACGTATTTTTATTCTGCCCCGCTTGTTTACAATGGGTGTAATTTTATGAAGATATGCATAACGAGTGGTAGCATCGTATTTTTCGGTATCACATAGCTTAAATATTTGATAAAGCCAAAAGGGTAGTTGAAAGATACTGCGGATAGCCATTAATATAATTCGTTTCACGATAACGCTCCCTTCAAGAAATTTCCTGTGTCTCAGTGTTATCCTTCGTATGTATTATTAAATTAATTCAAAACCTTTTAACATTTTCGACCGGCTGGGATGTCTTAATTTGCGCAAAGCTTTTGCTTCTATCTGCCGGATTCTTTCCCGGGTTACATTAAATTCTTTTCCGACTTCCTCCAGGGTTCTGCTTCTCCCATCCTTTAAACCGAAGCGCAGGGACAGAACCCGCTGTTCGCGGTCTGTCAGGGTTTCAAGGAGTCTTGTAATCTGGTCCTTTAATATAGAATATGAGGCGGCCTCTTCAGGTCCCATGACGGTATCATCCCGAATAAAATCGCCAAGATGACTATCATCCTCTTCACCGATCGGTGTGTCGAGGGATATTGGATCAGCAGATACCTTTAGTATTTCGCGGACTTTTTCAATAGGAATATTAAGTGCCTCTGCAAGCTCTTGCTCCGTAGGTTCTCTTCCCAAATCCTGAAGTAGGTTTCTGGATATGCGATAGGTTTTATTAATAACCTCAGACATATGTACCGGAATTCTTATGGTTCTGGATTGATCAGCAATGGATCTGGTGATAGCCTGGCGAATCCACCAGGTAGCATAAGTGCTGAATTTATAGCCCTTAGTATAATCGAATTTTTCAACAGCCTTAATAAGTCCCAAATTTCCTTCCTGAATAAGATCCAGAAAGGATAGTCCACGGCCGACATAGCGCTTTGCGATACTTACCACAAGCCGCAGATTCGATTCGGCTAATAGCTGTCTGGCGGCTTCCTCCCCGTTTTCAATCCGTTTGGCAAGAACTACTTCTTCTGCCATGGATAAAAGCGGATAATTTCCTATTTCTTTTAGATAGAGATGAACAGGGTCGTCCGACATGGAAAAGGATGTTTGTGAGAAAGTCTCCACCTCGGACTGGGGATCAATTACCTCATCCTCCAGTTCAAGAAAAATGTCATCGGCTGGTTCGTCCTCATCCGAAGCACCTAAGACGACAATATTATAAGCTTCGAGTTTTTCATATATTTTATCAATCTGATGGTTATCTAAATTTAATTCCGTAATCAGAGTATTAACTTTTTCTGCGTCCAGAATACCTTTTTGCCGATTGGCGATTACTATTAATTCTCTGAATTTTTCTTCCAATATATCATGTGTAGGCTCGTTCATTTTATTTCCTCCATCTTAGGACTAAAAATAGCACTAAGTAACATTATACCATAATTATAATAAGAAGGAAACATGAAAATATATCGGAGCAATTGGGCACTATTACTATTGTCCAGGTAGTGTATTTGTACTAACAGATTGTGTAAAGAGGGGTGTATAGGGTATATAAATATAGTATATTTTGACAAGAGCGATAGGGAATGTTAAAATTATTATTAAAATATGATGATAGGGAAATAATGTGATTTTGAGAGAGGGAGGTAGCTGAATATATGAGTAAATCAAAAAAAATATTTATTGGGGTTTTTGGATTTTTACTGGGTATGGTAGTAGGGTTTTTGATTTCACCCATAAAAAAGGGAATTGAAATAGGTAATAACTGTGGAAATTCTCCTAATTATTATGGGAGAGAAGGCGTTTGCGAAACAATATAGTTTTTGCTATTGCGCACACAACACATACTATTCCTCCGCTTAAGCGTTTCCTTCGGGCTTAACTTCCGCTCCGGAGTAGTATATGTTGTGTGCGCAATTAATACAGAATATAAGTTTCGCAAA
>JARBTJ010000039.1 GCA_029240245.1 Herbinix sp. | reverse complement strand
AATCCTCTGCTATATCTACTGCTTTAACCTCTGCCTAATCCTCTGCTATATCTACTGCTTTAACTTCTGCCTAATCCTCTGCTGTATCTACTGCTTTAAGCTCTGCTATATCTACTGCTTTAAGCTCTGCCTTATCCTCTGCTTACTTTCTGTTTTATTTTTTGTTTATCTTCTGCTGTTATTATAATCGTATTAAAGTAGCATTTCATCTGTTCACAATACTTAGTTTCATATTATTAACAGGTCAGGTATTTTCATATTATTAACATTGACATATTTTTAACAATATTTTATACTTATTTAATCTATTCAAAATTCATGTACCTATGATAAAACCGCTTATAAACTTTTACCATACGAAAGGAGAGCAACTATGAATGTATACATCTGTGTAGGAAGTTCCTGCCATATCAAGGGGTCTTACGACATCATTCAGTTAACTAAAAAAGCGATTGCTGATCATCATTTGGAGGAAACGGTGCATCTATCGGCAGCCTTCTGCCTCGGAAAATGTACGGACGGTGTAACCGTTAAAATAAATGAAGAAATCATCTGCGGGGTTTCAAGTGATAATTTCGAGGAATTTTTTCAAGAGCAAATCCTGTCTAAATTATAAATATAGTTCATCCGCTCCTGTTATTTCAACCAGACAAATATGGTTAAAGTGTCATAAGCACTTTTGATGCTTTCATTCTACAATATATTGATATGCAAGCATGCTTCCATATCAGTAAATTGCAGCATGAAAAGTGCGTAGCACCTTCGACGATTTACCCAAACATATAACTAATAAAAAGGTCGTGTTAAAATGAATCATTACATACAGCTAAAGAAATCAAATTGCAAAAATTGCTATAAATGTATCCGGCATTGTCCCGTGAAATCAATCCGTTTCGCAGACCATCAAGCGCATATTGTTAAGGAGCAGTGTATCCTGTGCGGAGAATGCTTTGTTGCCTGTCCGCAAAATGCGAAGCAGATCCGCAATGACGTAGAAATCGTACGGAAGCTGATTGAATCCGGGCGTCCGGTATATGCTAGCGTTGCTCCTGCATTTGTAGCCAATTATGCAGGCTCAGATATAGAAACCATGGAGGAAGCTTTAAAAAAGCTAGGTTTTGCCGGTGCAGGTGAGACCGCCATCGGTGCCACCATGATTAAAAAGCAGTACGAAGAGATGATCCAAGAAGGCAAGCAAAAAATAATCATCTCCTCCTGCTGTCATACCGTGAATTCCTTAATTCAGAAATATCATCCGGAAGCTCTCCCCTATCTTGCAAATGTCATTTCGCCGATGCAGGCACATTGTCTTAAATTAAAAGAAGAGATTCCGGAAGCTTACACCGTATTTATCGGACCCTGCATATCAAAGAAGGAGGAAGCCGACCAATACGCGGGTATTGTAGACTGTGTATTAACCTTTGAGGAATTAACGGATTGGTTGAAAGAAAATGCTATTACAGTAGCAAAATCCAATAGAAAGACCGTCGGGGAGGAAGGCCGGGCTAGGCTGTTCCCGGTTTCGGGAGGTATACTTCGTTCCATGATGATACAGGATGCAGGTTATGATTATCTTGCGATAGACGGTCTGGATAAATGCATCAGCGCTTTATCGAATATCGCAAGCGGTAATCTCACCAACTGCTTTATTGAAATGTCGGCCTGCTCCGGTAGCTGCATCGGTGGCCCTGCCATGGGCAAGGAGCATCGCACACCAATCTCAGATTATATCGCTGTTAACCATTATGCTAAGGAAACAGATTTTGATGTTTCTTCTCTTCCCAAAGAGAAATTAAAGAAAAATTTCACTTATTATGGCCACAACAATCAAATGCCCGGTAGCAGTGCCATTCAAGAAATATTAAAGAAAATGGGTAAGACCTCCTCGGAGCAGGAGCTAAACTGCGGCAGCTGCGGTTATAATACCTGCCGCGAAAAGGCAATTGCCGTATATCAAGGAAAAGCTGATTTAACCATGTGCCTTCCATATCTAAAGGAAAAAGCAGAAAATTTCTCCGATAATATCATTTATAATATGCCAAACGGGGTTATTGTACTTAATGAAGATCTTGAAGTACAACAGATTAATCGGGCTGCAAAGCAAATTTTGAATATACAAAATAAACGAGATATTCTAGGTGCGCCGGTGGTACGTATTTTAAATCCGACCGCGTATTTTGAAGTGATGACGGGGAATCGTAATGTCCATGATAAACGCATTTATCTGACGGAATACCAAAAATATATCGAAGAAACCATTATTTACGATAAAACCTATCATATCATTATCAGTATCATGAAGGATGTTACAGAGGAAGAGAGGTACCGTCAACAGAAAGAAACAATCAGTAAGAAGTCCATTGAAATAACCGATAAAGTGATAGAAAAACAAATGCGCATCGTTCAGGAAATCGCTTCCTTACTTGGGGAAACAACAGCAGAGACAAAGATTGCACTGACAAACTTAAAGGAGACCCTGAAAAATGAATAATCTATGCGCAGATGTCGGTTATTTAAGTATTAGTAAGCACGGGGAACAGCTCTGCGGAGATCATGTGGAAATTGTGGAACAGGACGAAAATTCCATGGTTATGGTGCTGGCGGACGGTTTGGGAAGCGGCGTAAAGGCAAACATCCTCTCTACCCTTACAGCTAAAATTATTTCAACCATGCTGGCAAACCATATGAGTCTTGAAGAATGTGTTACTACCGTAGCATCCACACTCCCCGTTTGTGAGAAACGGGGAATCGCATATTCAACCTTTACCATAATCCATGTAGTTGACAACAAGACTGCCGAAGTGATACAATACGACAATCCGCATGTGATTTTACTACATAATGGTATCAATTGCGACTACGATAAAATAAGTATGACCATTGGTGATAAACAAATTGTGAAATCAAAAATAAATCTATCTCCGGGGGATGTCCTTGTTGCCATGAGTGACGGTGCGGTCTATGCCGGTGTCGGGAAACATTTAAATTTTGGGTGGCAGAGAGATAACATTATCGATTTTCTGGAGTTAATCTATGAAAACAGCCATTCAGCAAAAATGATCTCTTCTCTCCTGCTCGATCAGTGCAACCAGCTATACGGTGGGGTTCCCGGGGATGATACTACCATTTCATCAATCAAAATCAGAAACCGACAGCCAATGAACCTAATGATAGGACCACCGGCAGACCCAAATGATTTGAACAAGATGCTGACTCTGTTTTTTGCCAAAGAAGGTAAGCATATTGTATGCGGAGGTACTACCTCAACACTTGCTGCCCAGTATTTAGGGAAAGAAATCCTAGCCGACTTAAATTATGTTGATCCGGAAATTCCTCCCGCCTCTAAGATCGAAGGAATCGATCTGGTAACCGAAGGTGTCATCACAATTAACCGGGTTCTTTATTATGCGCAAAATTATCTTGATGACAATTCCTGCTGTACCGACTGGAGTTTACGCAAGGATGCAGCCTCCTGCATCGCAAAATTATTATTTGAGGAAGCCACCGATATTAATTTTTATGTGGGTAGAGCCATTAATCCTGCCCATCAAAATCCCAATCTTCCTATTAGCTTCAGTATAAAGATGCGCCTGATTGACGAGTTATCGGATTGTCTGAGGAAAATGGGAAAGAAAGTTAATGTAAGTTATTTTTAGTAAAGTTTGAAGATGAGCTTAAAGCTTCCTTCATCTTGTTATGAAGTAGAGAGGACAGTATATGAGAAAATTTGATACAAAAGTTCAGCATTTAAAATATAAGGTATTAAGAGAAGTAGCAAGAAGTGCATTTAACAACGACCTGCATCATGCAGTATATCACATACCTCAACAAATCGTGGCCGGACCGAAAGCAACGATGCGCTGCTGCATCTATAAGGAACGTGCGATCGTAGGAGAACGAATTAACATTGCTATGGGTGGGAAAGCAGAAAATCCCAATGTGATCGAGGTTTTAGATATCGCCTGTGATGAATGTCCAGTCGGCGGTTATGAGGTTTCTGATGCTTGTAGGGGCTGTATCGCCCACCGTTGCGAAGATGCCTGCAAGCTTGGAGCTATTTCCTTTGACCAAAATCAAAAAGCACATATTGATAAAGACAAATGTGTGGAATGCGGAAAATGTGCCTCAGTGTGTCCCTTTAGTGCGATTGCCAATAATAAACGCCCCTGCCAGAACTCCTGCAAGGTAAAGGCAATCAATATGGATGAAGAGAAGAAAGCAATCATCGATAACAATAAATGCATCTCCTGCGGAGCCTGTGTCTATCAGTGTCCATTCGGAGCGATTATGGATAAATCCTTTATCGTGAATGTAGTTGATTTTATTAAAGAAAGTGAAAATAATACGAAATATAAAATATATGCGGTTGTAGCGCCATCTATCGCAAGCCAGTTCCGATATGCTAAGCTGGGACAGGTAGTTAGTGCCATTAAAAAGCTCGGATTTTATACGGTTGTGGAAGCCGCTCTGGGTGCTGACATGATAGCCAGTGAAGAAGCGGAGGAGCTGATGGAAAAGGGGTTTTTGACCAGTTCGTGCTGTCCTGCATTTGTAGATTATATCAAAAAGCAGTTTCCGACCTTAGAACAGCATATTTCCCATAATCCCTCCCCCATGACGGCTATCTCAAAATACATTAAAAAGACGGACCCGACAGCAAAAGTTGTTTTTATCGGTCCTTGTACTGCAAAAAAAATGGAGATAAAACGTCCCGAGGTTGCTCCCTATGTAGACAGCGCTATCACTTTTGAAGAGCTTCAGGCATTGCTAGACAGCAAAGAGATCGATCTGGAAACACTTCCGGAAGAAACTCTGGATAATGCCTCCTACTATGGTAGAATATTTGCGAGAAGCGGTGGCTTATCCGAGGCGGTGTCACAAGCGATTAAGGAAAAGGGCAGAGAAGATTTTGCATTGAATCCTATTGTATGTGATGGAATTGAAGCTTGCAGAACAGCATTATTAAGAGCATCAAAGAACAACCTTCCCAATAATTTTATTGAAGGAATGGCTTGTGCCGGCGGTTGCATCGGCGGTGCCGGTTGTTTGACCCACGGTGACCGAAATAAAGCTGAGGTAGATAATTACGGGAAAGAGGCGCTGGAGAAATCCATCCTGGCAGCCATTGAACCTTATCAGTTATATTTAAAATAATCCTATTAACCTTCATGAAAGCAATAAAATGAGAGCCCATAATTTAAATATACTCCCCATATGATAGACAGTTTCAGTCTAAGACAATTTATCATATGGCGGGGTATATCCGTTATGAGCTCTCATGTTTCATTATATATTGTATAAATTCATCTATTGATGCTACTTCAATTTTAAACATTCTGTAGTATTCTACATCTCCAGTATTACTCTCATCCTTTAATATATCCATTCAAAATCCGGATATTTTAAGATTGCTTTGCCGTCGATTTTATCTCTATGTAAGAATTTATTATCCCACACTCTGGAATCAGCCGATACATTCCGGTTATCTCCCATCATGAAATAGCTGCCCTCCGGTACCACATAAGGACCGGTATTACCATTTAATATCATCGCCTCTTTCAAATAAGGCTCGTCCAATGGCTCACCATCAATATATACCTGTACGAGATTGTCTTCATCTTTCTTAATCTCTACGGTTTCACCAGGAAGACCAATGATTCGTTTGATATAATCCTCTTTCTCGTTATCCGGGAATGGGAACACTACGATATCTCCCCTCTTCGGTTCACTGAAAAGGTATGCCAGACGAAAAGTAATAACCTTATCACCTACCATGATTGTATTTTCCATAGAACCCGAAGGAATCTTAACCTTATAGACGATTACTTTATTAATAAAAATCGCTAAACCAAAAGCTATGACAAAAACCATGGTCCAACTAAAAATCTCTCTTAAGACTCGTTTTTGCATCAGTGTTTGCTCCTTTTTGATCTGTATCGATATACGAAACTTATTAACAATTATACCCCCAATTCATATATCTGTAAACAAAAACCACATATTTATTATGATCGATGCAGCATCTCGGAAAATTATTAATAGTGCACCCTGTAATAGGATAGCCCTTAGACTGCTGTCATGTGCCAGGTGGAAGTATGTGATTCGCCAAATAACGTTGCCTTAAAGATTTTGTGATAAGAAAAGGAGAGTATCTCCTACACTCAGAAAATACTCTCTCTTATAGAACTTAATTTATTGTCCCGGTGTATTAGGACTCTGAAGCGTAAATAAATTATTTTCAACCAGCCATAAACCTGGGAAGAAATTCATGACCTGCCATACTCCGGCACCGGTCAAATTATACTCCGGTATCAGTCTTAATTTGGCGTTCATACTCCTGACATCATCAAACCATACCACATGCTGTACGCCTTCCTCTGTGGTGTAATTATAAAACGGTGATTGGGCTTGCTCATCAAATTGAATATTAACACCATACTGCGCTGCACGTTCGATTGCTTCCTGATTTGATATCGATTCGGCTGCTGTTTCACCTCTTACGAAGGGCAACGGCCAATCATAAGCATAATTGGGTACTCCCATTAATATTTTGTTCCGATCTATGACTGAAACGCCGTAATCGAGTACCCTACGCATATTATTAAGTGGTGAGGTAGCCATTGGCGGCCCATAGGTGTAGCCCCATTCATATGTCATAAGCAGTACATAATCAGCTACCGCGCCAATGGTAGGATAATCATGCGCTTCGTATAATAAACCGGTCATTTCACCCGAGGTCTTCGGTGCCAGTGCTACAAAGGTAAGTAAGCCCAAAGGCTCCAGTCTGCTCTGTACGTTCTGTATAAAGCTTAAGAATAATTCTTTATCCTCCGGGAGTATAAATTCAAAATCAATGTCTAATCCCACATAGCCCTTTGCTTGCATAGTTTCAATGATATTGTTGATTAAAGCGTTCTGCCCCTCATTATTGACAAACATATCATGTGCAATCTGGCTGTCAAATTCACCGCCCTCCGTCATCGGTGCCAGCATCATAATAGGACCAACCCCATATTCCTGAGCGATGGCTATGAGTTCATCATCATCGATCGGTACCAGTTCTCCGGCAGGCGAAAAGCCATAAGTAAATAGGGAAAGATAGGTTAAAAAAGGCAGGGTTTTTCGAAGGACTGTCCGGTCAATAAAGGGATAGGCATATCCATTTACCAGTATATCACCCAGTATCTCCTGCTCATCGAAGGTGATCACCAATACTTCTCCGGGTTGAAGACCATCCGCTGTAAATTCAGGATTATTCCTTCGTATCTGGTTGATTGAAACCTCATAGGTCTCTGCAATCGATGTCAGCGTATCACCCTCCGAAACGGTGTGAACGACGTCAGGTACCCGTATCCCCATACTCTGGCCTACCACCAGATTTTCGGGATTCGGCAATTCATTATCAAGTATAATTCGGTCTGCAGTTACTCCATATTGTTCAGCAATCGAGCTAATGGTATCGCCCGCCTGCACCACATGAATCGTCATAAATTTTTCTTCCTCCGGCTAAAGAAAGCTTTATAATTAATATATGCGAATAAAATCGGATGTGATACAAGATAATTAACCTTCACTATCTCACAAGAATTTCTTCTTGTTAATTAATGAGGTAAGATTACGGAACTAATTTCTCCTCCTTTGAAAACATTCCTGAAGGCATTGATATCTCCGCTTATAAAAAGGGGCATTCCATCCATAAAATTTATGATAATAAACTTAAATGAATTTAAGGTAAAAAAAATTTTTGTTGACAAAACAAAACATATGTTATATTATGGTTATGTATGGAATTAATTACCATTTATTATAAGGATGTAGTGTGAAAGAGAGTAGATTAAGCCAAAATCGTGGAGTAGGTACAAAAAGAAGGCTCACAGAGTGAACCAAATTGCGAATATTTCCACCTTGGTAGAACAAGGCGCACCTGCACATCAACAGCAAATAGGTGGATGTATCTGATATTGATGCCGGGATGCCTTAATAATTGAAACTATTATAACACGAAAACTTGAAGGTGGAAACACTTTCATTACTATTTGTGCCGCCGCTTGGCGGCGGAATTAGTACGTACGGTGGTGCAATCTGTAATATTTGCGGAGATCATTATGCTTCGCCATATTGTTCACATACATTAGGACAGTCTTATGGTGGAACTATGTGTTATCCTACATCCGTAGCTACTACCAAATGTAATATTTGTAGTAATGACTATTACTCATCAGCATGCTCACATATTACTAACAAGTATATAACGGTGTTACATGTAAACCCTATCAAAGTTATACTTATTATTGTAATATATGTAGTAATGATTATAATGGGCCTTTATGTAATCATACAGCCAGTCAGATTTATGGCGGAACAATTTGTGAAACTTATTCTTGTATGGTATGTAATATATGCTTACATAAGTATTCGTTATGTTCACATACAGCAGGAACTATTTATGGAAGTACTTTAGTTCCTGCCACTCCCAACACTTATCATATTCATAATAGTAACTGTCCTATAATCTTCGTAACAAGATTTCTAAATTATGGGTATGGCAATAAATCAATACCCATAAAAAATTATAGTTATTCAAGTGTATGGCAAATACCAATGGATGCTGCAGTGAATAGTTGGAATAGTTCGAATACCTCCATTAATTTCTATAAATGTTCTAACACTAATAATAAGATTACTGTATCACCCTTTTCATTTAATGAAGTCGGAAAGTTAAAACCTATAATTGTTAGCGGAACTGAACTTGTTGAATTTGAAATTCAATTAAATTCCACTACAATTACTAATAATGCAGTGAATTTAAATAATTATATACAAAGTGTATTTGTACATGAGTTAGGTCATGCTATTTGGCTAGAGGGTAACCCAACAACTACAGAAGATTCCATTATGAAATACTCTAGGAACAGGAATACAATGATTGCTCCATCTAGTTTTGATGAAGCTAGTGTTAATATGAAATATTAAAGACCAGGAGGTATGATAGAATGAAAATCAAAAAAAGTATAACAATTCTATTGACAGCAATCCTTATGATTGTAATTCTTGTGTCAGGCATTGCTATCTACACTAATTTAATTGCCAGTAATGAAGAGGATGAGCTTGTATCGAATGCAGGTAATGAAAAGACTATCCTATACGCAACAGGTGATTTTCCCTATTATGAGTCAATAGATGAACTATATAATAAAGCTGATTTAGTAATCGAAGGTAAGGTCATTGATGTAAGGGCTGAACTATTAAATGATCGTATAGGAGTAAGCGATCCGGAAGATAAAGAACTATATACAATTTATACCATCGACGTTAAAAAAACTTACAAAGGAAATATACAAAAAAATGATACACTTGAAGTGAAAGTATATGGTGGAGATACAAATACAATGAAGCTAATCTATAGTGAAGCGGTATATTTAGACGTAAATGAAAAATATATTCTTTTTCTGAATACATATGAGAATAGCCCGGCATGTATGCTGAATAATATACAAGCCCATTATAAAATCGATGATACCAAACTTATTAAGGAAATTGATAACAATTTCGAACTTGATTTTGAAAAACTTGAGAAGTTAAAAACGATGAATGATAAAAAATAAATGTATGTTCCAATCAATTATGCCTTTAAATGAGCTGTCGCACAAGTGTTTATTCAAACCGCCCGTGCGCAGCTCATTTTTTGAATTATTTTGAAATACTTGCTTCCAAGAGGGAGTAAAATTATAAATGTGACAGTTCTATTGATAAAGTTGCATCCTATGCATTTATATCGTATAATACATAACAATAGTAAGAAAGAAAGGATGAAATAATGAAACAATTTAAAATAATACCTCCTGAAATGTTACGGAAAAACGTCTTTCAGTCGATCGGTAAGGAATGGATGCTAATCACCGCAGGAAATCAGGATAAGGTAAATACCATGACTGCCTCCTGGGGCGGCTTAGGTGTTATGTACGGAAAGAATGTTGCTTTTATTGTAATAAGACCACAGAGATATACGAAAGAATTTATCGATGATAAGACTACTTTTTCCCTAAGCTTCTTTGAAAAGGAACATAAAAAAACAATGAATTACCTAGGCTCAGTTTCCGGAAGAGTGGAAGATAAAATCGAAAAGTCTGGTCTGACTGTGGAATATCTGGAGGATACGCCCTATTTTAGCGAAGCTTCCTATGTATTGATCTGCAGGAAGTTATTTAAACAGACCTTAAACGGGGAATCCCTGTTGGATGAGAAACTGGATCATACCTGGTATCCGAACGGTGATTACCATGATCTCTACATTGCTGAGATTACTAAGGTTCTGAAGGCTACACGCTAAATCAAAATAAGACTTTCCGTCTATTAACAGATTTCTCCTGTTAATAAAGCTGAAAGTCTTATTTATTGATTTTATTATTGTGTAATTCATGCTATTGTTTATTACATTGTTATATTACTTTGTGCAGGCTCTCCTAGCATTAATATAATTTTATTACTTCACATCTGTATTTTTAAAAGCAAGAATGCCAAGTACTGTCGTAACTGTTAGGAATGCCACGCCTACGATAACTGCTCGGAGGATATCCTCCCCACTTTGTGTTAATGACGGTGAAAAATAATTGATATTATGCTGGAGGCTATAGGTAGTAAACCGTATCTTATTTTTAAATAACAATTCCAACAACTGATAAATCAATACTCCAAAGGTAGATACACCTATGATATTAATTGCAATGGCACCACCGTAATTTCTTATGGTATTTGCAATCAATACGTATACCGCTGTAAGCGCGGCATGCAATAGTAACTCGATGCCGGTTATCATTAGCATGTGTCCTACAAAATCTCCGGATAATTCTCCAAACTTACCGGTGATGATGGCAGCAGAAATCGTACCGAACACGAACATTAGAAAAAGCATGATATAAGTAGCAGTTATCATGGTAATGATTTTTGATAAGTAGATCTGGTGCCTCGGAAAACCTTTTGAAACTGCGTTTTTCATAGTTCCGTGTGAGAATTCCGATGCAACAAATATTGCAATAAAAATAGCCATGAAAATAATTGCCTGACCACCGGAAACCATGGATAAGCCATAGGTTATACCATCCGGAAACATCGTCAGAGAAGTCGAGGTCACACCCTGCGACTCTGCAATTATTCGGTAACTCCATTCAGTCAAGAATGCTGATCCGGATACCAAGACCACTAAAATAAGGGAACATACATAAAAAGATATACTTTTAAATAATCGATAAAAATCTGATCGTAATAATCTGCTCATTGATAATCCTCCGTTTTATTATTTATACCGTTTGCCTTTTGATATCGGTTTGATTCATTAAGTACAGGAAATATCCTTCTAAATCCTGACCGATTACTGCACTACCGGATACGATGATTCCATTTTTTGTGAGTTCCGTAATTATAGCGCCTGCCATAGCTATCTCCCTGGTACGGATGGTATTTTGATCAAAGATACCAAATTTCCCATTGCCCAGTAGATTGACCAGAATTTCTCCTGCTTTATCTGCACTATCCACCTTAAGTTCAAGTTCACCGACAACACGGCTTTGTAATTCTTCGTTGGTGAATTCATCGATTAAAATACCGTTATTTATAACACCATAACGGTTTGCAAGCTTAGCCAGTTCTCCAAGAATATGGCTGGAAATCAGAATCGTAATATTTCTTTCCTTGTTTAGCTTTAATAACAATTCCCTGGTTTCTTTGATACCGGTCGGATCCAGACCGTTAATCGGCTCATCCAGCATTAAAAACTCTGGATTACCAAGTAATGAAATTGCTATCGCTAGTCGCTGTTTCATACCAAGAGAAAAATTTCTGGCTTTCTTTTTTCCAGTATCGCTAAGTCCTACTAATGCAAGCATCTCATCAATGGTCTGATCCGGATTTAATCCCAACAAGCGGCAGTAGTAATGCATATTTTGCCTAGCCGTCAGATAAGGAAATACGGCCGGATTTTCTATCATGGTTCCCGTTTTGCTTCTCTGATTATCTAAATCATCACTCTCAAATAGACGAAGACTTCCTCCAGAGGGCTTCGCCAGTCCCGATACCATACGGATAAAGGTTGTTTTTCCTGCACCGTTTCTGCCGATAAATCCGTAGATATCGCCTTTCCTTACACTAAGATTAACATTATTTACAGCGGCTTTTTTACCGAACATCTTTGTCAATCCATTTGTTTGAAGTACATATTCCATTCCTTGTTCCTCCCACTCTGTATTTACCTTGTTTTAAAACTCATAGAGACATTTTACCAGACATATATTAAAAAATCATTAAATATATTTAAAAATTACATAAAATTGGAATTATAGGTTATTTATCCAGGTTTCGGCCATAGTAATCCAATTCTGACATTCCTTCTGAACACCAAAATCATACTCCATGTTCATAGTTTCTTCGTTCGCAAGTGCTAACCCGTGAGCACCTTTGGGGTAAATGTGAAGCTCAAAGGGTATCTTATGTTCGTTCAGTGCCGATGTAAACAAGAAGGAATTCTCTACCGGTACCACGTCATCATTAGCCGTGTGCCAAACGAAAGCCGGTGGTGTCAGCGTATTCACCTGCTTTTCCAATGAAACCTGAAGAAGCAGGCCTTCATATTCCTCCTGTAGTAAAGCATGATAGGAATCTGAGTGTGCAAAAGGCCCGGATGAAATCACCGGATAGGATAACAGCATCCCATTTGGCTGATAATTTGCTTTCGGCATCTGCAGGAGGTCCTCCAGAAACTTTTCCTGCCACAGAGTGCCCAAACTGGCTGCTAAGTGGCCTCCGGCTGAAAAACCTGCGACAATGATTTTATCTGCATTTATATTCCATTCTTTTGCATGTTCTCTGCATAACGCTACCGATTTTGCCAGTTGCACCAGAGCGGTCGGAAATTTCGCCGGATATACACTATACCTTAAGACACAGGCATGGAACCCCATTGCATTCATTTGAACAGCAATCGGTTCCGCTTCTCTGTCAGATAAAAAACGGTAACCGCCTCCGGGGCAGATGATGACCATCGGTCTGGTCCTCTCAACATCCATTTCTCTTGAATTATCTAGAATATAAGTAGTAAGTATCGCCGCTTGTTGATTGGCTTCTATTTCAATTGTTTTGTATACCATTGTGATCACCTCTTCGAATTAAATTTTATATAATATGTTTGACAATCTATTATAGATAGATCCTTATTTAAGTTATTACTTATAGTTCCAGCTTTTGGTTCCGGTTTATGGTTCCAGCTTTTGGTTCCAGCTTTTGATTCTAACTTATGGCTCCAGCTTTTGGTTCCAGCTTTTGGTCCCAGCTTTTGGCTCCAGCTTTTGGTCCCAGCTTATGGTCCCAGCTTTTGGTCCCAGCTTTTGGTCCCAGCTTTTGGTCCCAGCTTTTGGTTCCAGCTTATGATCCTTGTCTCTGATGCCTTGCATATGATTTATTGCCAATGATACCTAGCTTCTGATTCTTGGCTAGCTGTTCCAGAATATAGAACCTTACTTCTCGGTAATTATTTTTCATTCTGAATAAATAACATAAGCCTACACTTCCTCCTGCCAGCCCTTGCATACTGAAATCCACTTATCAAATCCGGAATATTCCTCTAACTCATCACAATTTAGCTGAATGGCGGAATTACTACTGCCACACGCCGGAAATACGGTCTCAAAGCGTTTTAATGATTCATCTAGGTAAACAGGTAGTTCCCTATCGAGTCCGAAGGGGCATACCCCTCCGATGGCATGTCCAGTAAATGCAAGCACCTCGTCCGGGGTTAGCATCTTTGCCTTAAATCCAAATTCTGCTTTAAATTTACTGTTATCAACCTTTGCATCACCTGCAGCTACAATTAGTATTGCTGAATCACCCTCGTTAAATGATAGGGTTTTCGCTATTCTGCCAGGCTCAACTCCCAAAGCATCCGCTGCCAGCTGAACGGTAGCACTTGAGGTAGCAAATTCCAGTATATCCTTATCTCGTCCCCATTTTTTCAAATAGTTTCGTACCTTATCAATCTCCATAATCTTTCGTCCTTTCTCTAATTGTATTAATTAACATTATTATCCAATTATCCATATTTAAACCATACAAACATATCATACTGCCGAAATAAAAAAACACCTATATAATTTATAAAGAAAATTCCTTATCGCCAATTATGTATAGCAGAAAGCTTATTATGACTTGGATGCCGCTCGGATAATCTTTCGTAATATCTTTCGTATTATCTCTCGTAATATCTTTCGTATTATCTTTCGTATTATCTTTCGTATAACCTTTCGTATAATCTTTTGTATAACCTTTCGTATAACCTTTCGTATAATCTTTCGTATAATCTTTCGTATAATCTATCCATATCGTTTAACATTTGTATAATTCATCTTTTTCCCATGATAGCCTCATAATATTTTTTAGATACCAGATGCGCATTACCTTCTTCTATCATCTTACGGCATTTTTCAAGGATTACCGGGTTAAGATCAGCCGTTTGAGGTGCTGTGAGCACTTCCTCCAATTCCATTCGTCTTCGGTAATTCTCCATCTGCTCCCGCTCTAACTCTTCTCTGCGCAAAGCATCTTCCTTCTGTTTTTGAACCATTTCCCGGATACGGTTATCTTCGTCCTTTTCTTTTTGTATCTGTAGCTCGACTTTTTTACATTCCTCATTAAAATCACAGAGCATCTGACCGTTTGCAGCAAGTAAAAGCTCCTTAACAGGATAAACTTTCCTGCAGGTTATGTATTTACGGGTATTTCCGATGCGATAACCGTAACTTTTTTTTAATACCATATTCTCATGTACGGTATCTAAAAATGCCAGGTAGCCCATAGAGGTCTGAATTAAATTCTGATACCAATCAATCTGCTTAGAAGGTTTGTCCTGCCTTATTCCCATTACATATAAGGGAATAATGTGATTGATCTGGTAAAAGGAATCCCTCAGCCGGAATTTTTCCAGACTGTTATTTAGCAGCCTGAAGTCCACGGCGATATAAGAGCCCTCCTGCGGATAACAGCAAAGGGTGCTATACATTCCATTTTCCATACGAAATCTTGCCTGCACCTCACTATCAGGAAAACTTCGTTTCAGAAGGTGGTACAATAAACGCTTTCCTTTTTTGAGTTCCTCGGATTCATGACCATTCCCATACTCACAATCGAGTAAATCATAATGGGCAAAATATGGTTCTTTGATCGGTCCTGCTGCCAGATAAACATGGGCACCGCAATCCATGCAGGTAAGTAATCGATCCGCAGCTGCCTGCTTCATATCTAAAACCATATCTTCATAATAGAATCCATTTGCATCCTTTAAATCATATGTGCAGATTATTTTACCCCTAAGCAGACAATTTTCCATTGTGCTCCCTCGCAATATCTTATTGAAATGTTATAGTCTTGCAGAATTGTTCTGCTGTCCTTATTCTCATATTTCCTTATTATACCACTCGGAATGTGAAATTCAATAATGAAATTAAAGGCGATTGCAAAACTCAAAATCTGCATTAATTGCGCACACAACATATACTACTCCGAAGCGGAAGTTAAGCCCGTAGGAAACGCTTAAGCGGAGGAATAGTATGTGTTGTGTGTGCAATAGCAAAAACTATATTGCTTCGCAAACGCCTAAATAAAGAAATTAGTGTACGAGGTGGTAAATTCCATGAAACAAAAAAACCTGTAAGTCCATCATCAAGGCTTTACAGGTTTCCTATTCGCTTAGTTTATATATAATCTATATGTATTTTACTGTTGGTTTCTGAGGTTTCTGACCCAAAAATGCCATTTCGAAAAACAATAGCAGGGCGTCCACTACCTTATAACAAAGATCAACAATGTACCTGATATCCTCTTTAACCGCTTTGATTGCCTTTAGATATTCTCTGTGTATCATTTTAATCAGCTGGATGATATCATCAATGGTGTGGCTGATTTGATTTGGATTAAGGTCACTCTGTGCAGCTTCGCTTTGAACATATTCCTTGAGAGAAAACTTCAATTCCTTCTCATAATAAACATGGTCGGTCATGGAACCATCAAAAACCGAGTTGTGCGGGAAGGTACAATAATCCGCCAGATAGTGGGTAATGACCCCGAGATGCCGGGCATAATATCCGTTGATGCCTTTGTTTATGTCATAATCCACAGTGATTTTTTTAATCTCTTCAATTAAAGTATCAAATGTTTCGTCAATGGTGTGTCTTCGTGTGATAAAATTCGGTTTTAAATCCGGTAAGATACTACCTATGTAAAAAGCCTTTTTATGCTCATTCAAATCCTCTACCTGCATATTATTCACAATAAACTTAGCAAGCGACAGATGTGATTTTTTTCTCATTTCCAGTCTCCTTGTTTGTAACTCATAGTAAATTTTGCTACCAATCAGTTTCATTAGCATTTAAATGCTACTATGGAAAATAATACACTACTATCACATAAAACTCAATAGGAATCAACTGTAATAATCGTAAACATTTTGATTATTTTTATTTTGATTATCAAAATATTTATTTGACATAACTTGAATTTATCATGTAGAATAAGAGTAAAGGAAAAGTCTTTAGAGGAGGTCTTTTATGATAATATCACCTAAATTTAAAGGTTATATCTGCACGACGGCACACCCGGAAGGCTGCGCGAATAATGTATCTGATCAAATAAATTATGTTAAAAACCACGCTTTCATCAAAGGTCCTAACAATGTTCTAGTAATTGGAGCATCCGCCGGTTACGGATTAGCTTCCAGAATAGTTTCCACTTTTGGTGCTGGAGCAAACACCATTGGTATCGTATTTGAAAAGCCTGCTTCCAATAACCGTACGGCTACAGCCGGCTGGTATAATACCGCGGCATTTGAACAAAAGGCAGCGGATGCAGGTTATTATGCAAAAACGATTAACGGTGATGCTTTTTCTAATAAAATAAAGGAAGAGACCCTTGAACTGATTAGAAATGATCTTGGGAAAATAGATTTAATCATCTACAGCATCGCTGCTCCCAGAAGAACTGATCCGGTTACCGGTGAAACTTATAGTTCAGCTTTAAAACCGATTGGGAATTCATTTGTCAGCAAAACAGTAGATATCAATAACAATTCCATTTCCGGTGTAGAAATCTGTCCGGCCACAGAGGAAGAAATCCGACAGACCATGAAGGTCATGGGTGGTGAGGATTGGGTTCTTTGGATGAAGACATTATCGGAAGCCGGCGTTCTTTCCGACGGTGTTAAAACAGTAGCGTATACTTACATAGGATCGGATATCACTGAGCCTATCTATAGAAACGGTACAATCGGTAAAGCGAAGGAGCATCTTGAGAAATCTACAGTTGATATCAACGAAATTCTGAAGCCATGGAACGGTAAGGCTTATGTCGCCTCCAACAAGGCTTTAGTTACACAATCCAGCTCTGCTATTCCTGTTGTGACTCTTTATATTGCTCTTTTATTAAAGATTATGAAGGAAAATAACACTGATGAAACCTGTATTGAACAGATTTACCGTCTATTTGCAGATAAAATGTATCATGAACAACCTTCCGAGGATAGCTTAATTCGTATGGATGAGTTTGAACTAAGTGATGAGGTTCAGAATAAGATTAAAGACGTATGGGATAGTTTAAACAGTGAAAATGTTACCGAACTAACAGATATTGTAAGATTTAAATATGAATTTTTAAAGCTGTTTGGTTTTGGTCATCCCAAAGTGAATTATGAGGTGGATGCTGACCAACTCATAGCTATCCCCAGTGTGCCGATGGCAAATGATTAAGGGAACTGACGTAAATTTTTTTTGAGTTTAAAAATAGGGTAATAATAAGACTAAGCACGTTCTTTTATGGGCTTAGTCTTTATTCATTATTTGCCATCCTATGAAAAATATAATCATAGAATTTCCCTTTCAATGCTTACAATATCTCCTTCTGTATTATTTTCCAGAAAGTTTAATACGTTGTCACAGATGCTGTCCGCATGGGCAGTATCTCCTGCCACACAGGCAAATGCAAGCACCACACTCTGATGCAAATCCTGATCCTCAACCTCAGCAATCGAAACATTAAATTGATTGCGTGCCTTGGCAGACAAACTTTTTACCACCATACGTTTTTCTTTTAATGAGTGAACCCAGGGGGTGTGAATTTTAATTTTAACGACTCCGACTACCATATATGAATTTTCCCCCTCCTATTTCATTGAATCGTGAATGATTGAACCGAGATTCAAAAATACGCAATCTTCAAGACAACCGAAACCAGTAATATCAATTTGAAAGTCTTCCTTATACCGAAGGGCTGTCCTTTTATTATCAATCGTAATTTCGGTTATATCTTAATTCAATATCCAATTTCTGTCAAGGCTTTTTCTTAATTCAGTATCTATTTTTTGTCAAGGCATTAACCTAATTCATTTTCTTTTGTTAAGGCAATAACCTAATTCAATTTCTTTTTGTCAAAGCTAATTCCTTTAAATGTTGGCCAATTCCGATAGATAATGAGTGAACTGAACTTTACTTTGAAAGGGATATACAAGCAGGAAATAGGGCTACTCTCCCATATTAATCTCTGAATTACCAGCACTTTACTGCAAGCTTTCACTCTCCCATCTGATATAATTTTTATTGGGGGGATCAAAATGTCAAAAAAATTAGCATCGATGTTTGGTTTGATTTTATGTATTTTTTTATTAATTTTATTCATGTTCAGTATGGCCTTTCTGTCGGCGGCAGAACCAGACAATACTGTAGCCTTTAAGCAGCGTGAGCTAATTATAAATACTGATTTAGAAAAATTACAGGAAAATGATTCATAGTATGAGTACAAAAAATAATCTAGATGATCGTTTACCGGGCAACAAAATGTATAACACTTTCCGAAGAATATAAGTATCCCTATAACTATGTGGTCAACCAATGAGAATAACCAGGAGAGATACTTATGAAGAAATTTATTATTAAGAACTTTAGCATAAAGAACACTATCATGAACTATTTTGAAGATATTTTAGCTGTTTATGAACGTGAAGACAAAAAATCAGGCGGAAGGATTCGGTGTACCATCAATGGTAACCAAAGCCTTCCACCTTTTTATTTACTTCTTTTCGTCTTCACAGTGTGTGAGATTATTCGTCCCTTGTTTTCATATCAAGTACCACCTTGATAATTCGATAACCGGCCCAGATAGAAAGTGCGTATCCAATTCCCAGATCCCTCAGAAAATCACTCCATATACCACCCATAGAAAGGAAATCCGGTAATTGCATAAATGAATTTATTAAATTGGCACTACTGTATGACCCATAATAATATTTGCAGTATTCTATGGCATATAAGGTATAATTAGCGACATAAATCATAAGGAATGCAATGATCAAGGAGATAACATGCCCCTTCTTATCCAGGAAGCCGGAAAACATCCGATAACCCCGGATTGAAAAAAGCATCATGGCATAGCCGGCCAAACCGGCAATAATTCCTATCTTTCCAAGAACAATCCAGATAACTCCACCTAAGGCAGCACCCAAAACAGCACCTAATATTCCAAGGAACAGATTGCTTTTTATACCACTTGCACTATCTTTGGAATCAATATCTAAGACAGAATCCCGTTCAACCATCTTAAAGAAATCATCCTCGAATCCGTATTGTATATCAGGCAAGCGATTGTGAAAAACATGCATGATCTGATCAAATCTGGTATCTCCTTCACGAAACGCCGTCAACACAACTTCGTGCTTATAACCATCCTTCGTCTCTGCTACAGCAGACATTTTATAGTCCTTACCGTTTTTACTATAAAGCATTCCATAAATGTGTGCAATCTCATTCAACGCAATAACATCAAACCCGACTCTGTTACTGACTATGAAGTTTTCCGTAATATACAGCTGCTGATCAGCAAAATGATCTGTTGAAGGGTGATTGATCTCCTGATCAACGGATTTAAGCAACTCATCGCTGCATCTGGCTAAGGTTATTTTACGTTTCTGAGTGTATTTATTCGTATTTACCAGGATTAACAGATAAGCAATTCCTACCATCACCAAGAGGAGAAGGCAAATCTCCATCAACCCATCCTGAGCTGTTGTATCCTTCGTTGTATCCAGATAATACGTCCCAAAATATTCTGCATAGGAAGCTTTATTTACCGTTTCACTGGCCCATAGCACGTTATAGCCTTCAATCGCCAGATCAATTAATTCCTCTTCCAGTTTCTCTGGCATCCCATCAAAGGTAAGTGCCTTAGGAAACTCCTCGGTATTACTGTATAAGTAATTAATAAGTTCCCGGTATTTCTCCTTATCCTCTGATTGAATCGCTATTATATATGGCCTAAATTCAACATCAAATCCAAAACAATAATACATTTTTTCATCATAACTGGTTGCAAATTCATCGGACAATGCAATTAATGTTATCTTACTGAATCGTTTCGTTTCACTGCTCGGGTCAAATAAACCGGCATTTTTGATATCCTGGTCTTTTCTCCTCTGTTCGTCCATATAACCGTAAATGCTGCCTGCAGTAAGTAGGAGAATTACAAGCACAAATATGATATGGATGAAAGGAGCAGGCTTTTTCTGCAATAGCTTCTTCATTGTAGCTGAGTATACGTAATTCATAGGCTTCCTCTCTGAGAATTAATTTATCAATGATATACCACTTTCTATAAAGCATGCTTAAAAAGTGACCTTTTCATTCAGGTAACTGAGAATCATTCACTCTGACACGATCCTTAGGCGTAACTTCACTCTGAAATAGTATCTTGTGAATATTGAATTAATATATAGCATGAGTTTTACAATTGGCTAAATCATTATTCACTTTTTAATTCATTGACAAGGTAGGAATATAGCTCCTTCAGAAAAAAGCCTTTTGACAGGTCAATGACTTTCATACCTGTACTTAAATCTATCTCAGTACCATGGATCAATAGAATATTTACAGACTCACTATCAAAATCATCATCCGTCAAGTCACTTTTATTATCAATGATATAAATTCGTACATCTAAAGGGAAATCACTGAGATCTTTATTCATTTGAAACCCGCTGTGTTTACGATGATTTAACCCCAGTACTATAAGGTCCGGTAAATAGGCACTGTATAATGCTTTCGTATAATGATAAATATTCTCTTGTTCATCAAGAAGAATATACTCTCCACCCTCCAGCACATCCTCATCGGAATCCGATGCAAATACCGCGTGATATCCGTCATTACGAAACATCCTGCATAAATGAGATAATATTCCGACAGGTTCATTATTACAGTAATTGAATACTCCTATAACCGGAACTGTGACTGCAATATCGCTCTGATACCGGCATGAATTTGAATATAAATTCGGCTGCCATAGCTTTTTGCCAGGCGGAACTGATAATAGAGTTTCTTCCATATTATAACATTTTAATCCAAAAGTAAAGATGAGATTTTTATTCTTTTGTATAAGCACCTTCCATAAATCAAGGATATTTTGCATATCATAAATGCTATTTGTTTCCTCCGCATCTATTATAACCGTATCCGCATCGGATAAAGCTGCTCCTATCATAGCCCATTCCACTATGTTTTGTATGCCCTCCTTAAAATCACAGGAGGTAATGTTAATCATTGCTTCCACATGAAAAGAATAGTTCTCATATCTTGTTTTGTTCAACCTGCCTTCTCCCATACAGAGTACAACTGCTTTTTCGACCCAGTCAATTTTTCTATAAAAAACAAAGGCTGAGTTTAGCTCATCCTTCTTATTTGACATTTGGCATATCTTATATTTTACTTCATCTATATTTAATCCAGATTCCTCCTTTAATATCTTTGCGGCAAGGGCTGTCACATAAGGTGCTGCAAAACTGTTAGAAGGTTGTGTTAACTCATCATTTCCATTTTCATCCACTAACCTGTGTTTACCAGAAACCATAAAATCGATTCCATGTAGTGGAAGTAAGAAGTATGCGATACTTTCTCCCTTCGTTTGATTTGTGTTGTCACATTTGACCCCGATTACGTTAGAAAGAGAGGCAGGGTAGGTAACAATATTTTTATTGCTGCCGGCTGCAACAATGGTTATTCCCGCACCTGCGGCTTTGTTGATACATTTTCTTATCTCTTCATAGTCCCTGTAGTCGGTAGACCCAAGGCTAATATTGATTAAATATATCCCCTGATCGATGCACCATTCGATTGCCGATATTAATTGCTTTTGTATACACTTTCCAGAGTTAATCTCGAGGATTTTTATACTGCTGAACTTAGCCTCGGGAAAATATTTCTTGATTATGGCCGCACAGGTTGTACCATGGCTATGCATATGTGGATCATATGGTTTGCGCTCAGTAATCATAAGCTCTGTTGAGACCTCAATATCATAAATTAAATTACCGGTCCGGTAACATTCATAATTAATACCATCGTCTATTACAGCGATATGCATGATTAACCTCTCTAATATAATTTGTTTAGGCGTTTGCGAAACAATATAGTTTTTGCTATTGCACACACAACACATACTATTCCTCCGCTCCAACGCTTCCTACGGGCTTAACTTCCGCTCTGGATATCGTATATGTTATGTGTGTATCTAACTTAGGTTATGAGTTTCTCAAATAACTAATTATTGCATAGGATGATTATTCCATTTATTTGAATATGAGTTTCACGACTGACTAATATATTTGATCGAAACTATGGTTTTTATAAATAATACCTACATGATCTATATAAATGTTAGAGCATGCTTCTCCTTAAGCCGGATATTCCGTATAGGTACTTTCAGAACGTGATACCTGGTAACGTTCCGCTTGAAGGGTAAAAAGGTATGCGTACCGGCCGTTATTCTTCATCAATTCCGGATGAGGTCCATTTTCAATAATGCTTCCATCCTCCAAAACAAGAATACGGTCTGCTAAAGTCATGCTGGAAAGTCGGTGTGAAATAAGGATGGCACCACTGTCATGAAAGAGTTGAGTGTATTGTGAAAACAGCTTGTACTCTGCTTCCGCATCCAGGGCTGCCGTTGGTTCATCCAGTACGATGATCCCTGCTCTATGGTAAAAGGCGCGTGCCAAGGCTATCTTCTGCCACTCACCTCCGGAAAGCTCCTCACCCATATCATCGAATTGCTTGGTAAGGTAGGTATCAAGTCCACTGTTCCATTTCTTTGTTAATTTATCTACACCACTGATATGGCATGCCTCTAGTAGCTGCTCTTCACTGTCCGTATTATCAATATCTGAAATCGTAATATTCTCTCTTACCGTAAAAGCATAATTTGTCAAATCCTGAAACATTACACCATATGCTTTTCTTAATTCTTTCGTATCATAATCCCTGACATTTATACCATCAATGAGTATCTGACCCTCCGTCACATCATAAAATCTTAGTAATAGCTTTATTATGGTAGTCTTACCCGCTCCATTCACCCCGACCAAAGCTACCTTTTCCTTGGGCATGATGGTAAAGTTTATATGCTTTAGTATATATCTTTCCGTGTTTGGATATCGGAAGCACACATTGATAAACTCTATCCTTGGATGCATAGATGGCTTTAAGCTTCCACCTGGCAAAAGTACCGACTTCCAGGATAGAAATTTCCGGTAGTTATTAATTTTTAAATCATTTTCATAAATCCCGGTGATAACACTGATCATTCCCCATACACTGGCAACCATCTGGGCAGCCATTGCAGTGTAAAGGCCGAAGTCACCGATCGTTAAAGTACTGTCCATGATACGGAGGCACACAAAAATAGTAATCACCATAATTCCGAATTCAGGAAGTAGTGAACAAAACACGATAAAGGCTGCTTTTTGAAACGACCAGCGTTTCTTTTCCCGAAACCATTTTGACCAAAGCTCCATGTATCTGGAAAGCATGCTTCCGAATAGCCCATATAACCTTACTTCCTTTGCATAATACCGGTCAGTTACAATGGACATAATATAACCCATCCTACGCTCCTCCGGTGCCCTCTTCCGGCTCCAATTATATATCCTTTGGGTAAACCTTCGCTCTATGATGATGGAGGGTATGCTCAGTACGATAAGCAAAAGCATAAAAATCCAGTGAAGCTTTGCCAGGATAACTGCTGCAGCTATCATCTGGACAGAAAAGCTTATCAAATTGATGGTTGACCAGGCAAGAACGGAAAGTGCGTGGGAATCATTTCTGGCGTTTAAAAATTCATCATGAAACTTCGGAGAATCAAAGTAGGACAAATCCAGTCGATTGGTCTGTTCCATCGTTTTTAAATTGATATGATTCCCGATCAGATCCTGATGAATGCCGGTCAATAGCTCCATCAGCTTACTTATTACCGTTTGAAACAACTTAATGCCTACCGTGAGAGAAAGCAGCAGGATAAGCTTTGTAAACCGTTCCTTTGACTCCTCCCTTGTGGCTTCCACTAAAAGATCAATCAAAGCCTTACTCACTAAGACCAGCGTTGCCGGTAATAAAGCCGTCACAATCTGTAGTATGATTCGTAACAGAAAATAAAGTTTTGAGGCCTGCCATGAAATAACCGCACTGAATCGGATGCTGACAGCTACTGACTTCATTTTTGATTTAAAATTTCCAAGTGCGTTTTTCATATGTTTGCATCTCTCCATATTATTGATTTACTGCTCTGTTACCATCTTCACATGCAAGCTGCCTTTCTATCACTTCAACTATACTGTGAAATGAGGAAAATCTATCTTCTTCGATATCCTCCTCTGGGATGCAAATATCAAACTCATGCTCAATATCAAAAAACAGGTAAAGCAAATCTCTGGCTGCAAATGAGAACACCCCGTCAAGAAGGCTCACATCATAATGGATTGGTTCCACTATATTAAAATCCAGCCCGAACCTTTTTAATATGATTTCTTTTAATTTACCGGTAATATTATCATGTAAATCAATATGATACATAATGTAACCCTCCTTAGAAATGATCGACCGAAGCATATTCGGCAAGCTTGTCAATTAACAGGTTTGCCATATTTTTAGCATCCTCACGTCCCAGAATATTAAATACCGGTGGATTAATCTCAGCTAATTCCCTTTTCATTCTTTCCACCTTTTCATTCTTGATATAATAGAATTTAGGGTCATTGACGCTATCCTCGGAGGACCTCCAATCAATTCTGGAATTTGACAGCATAAAGCAATCAACTTCAAGGCCCAGTCTATATTTCACTACCTCACACATTTTTTCAAAATAAACTGGTTTCCAACTTGCGTAATAAGTACAGAAAACCGAAGCATCAGGCGCAATGGCATTAGACATTTCATAAGCTGTCATTCCGAAATAGGTGTTATTCATGCTGCTTTGCGGCATAATGCCGCCTGGAATACCAATGATGATTACATCGGGCTTTTCCTGAAGTTCTATATTTTTCACATATTTATTGAAGAGATATATTTTCTCCGACTCATTCCTTGTCTCAAAGAGAAAGGTCGGTATCGAGTGAAAACCGAGAATTTCACAATTGCTTCTTGACCCAATCTGACTTACGGCATACCCTTCGTTTATGAATTGTTCTCTTATGGAAAGCTGAACCTCAAACTTACGCGTTTTCTCTCCGTCCCCCAAAACAAAAATGACAGGTACATTTATTTTATGTATGTAATGCCTCTCGAGCTCAGGTGGACTGAGATTTATAATATCCCAGGCTATACTATGGTAATAGGCGAAGGCTACTCCCTTTCGTTCGCATATTTCGTTTACCTCATCATATTTGTACCTGTCCAGCCCCAATGTAACAGCAATGTTCTTTCCCTTGTCGGCAGCACTTCGAATCTTAGGTAGCATTGTTCTATCGAAATCACAGGGAAACTCTGATTCTGTGAAAATTACCGTATCACATTTTTGCATCGCCAGATCAAAATCACTCTCAACCATTATGCCGATATCCGGTCCTCTGTCTGCGTATCCGGCATCCTTTCCGCATAACCCCCAACTAAAGGGTGAAACAACTCCTGTTATTTCAAAATCTCCTATGAACTCCTTATGCCTTAGTAATGGAGCAAACTGTAAGTCGTATGGGTATACAATTGCACATGATTTCTTTTCCATATTCAACTCTCCCTAATTTATTTCCATATAGTCTGAAAAACCATATAAATGATAATCATACCCGAGTTCCTTTAAAGTACAATAATTTTTCATAATATCATCGATAAACCATCTAATTTCATTGCACATACGAAGCTTTTTATCTTTTGATAATTCGTTCCCTTCTTCACAGCCTTTGGCACAGCTGATACACAAGGTAAAGGCCCAGCATTTCTTACAATTCTCCTCTGTCAATTTGCCGATATTTAAAAGTTTTCGAATGGCAGGATAATCAAATCCAGAATCAACATGTCCAATTTTAAAAACCGATGAATTTTCATTTACTTTTTCACAAGGTAATAGATCTCCGTCGGTATTCATAAATACGCGAATGGTTCCCGGAACGCAAGGTCCACTTGGATGGGCTTTCTCCGGAAGGCTATTCGTACTCTTTCTGGCCAGATGAATCTTATTGATTAGATCGGAAAACCGATTGCTTACGATGGGAGAAACCTTATCTTTATCAAATCGGTTGAGTTGAGATAAGAACAGTTTAAAGGTCTCCTGCTCTCTTTTTAAAAAGAAAGCATGTGCCTCCTCGCTATCATAATCGGTAAATTCTCTTTGCAGGACCTCAGTTCTTAACATATTGGCATCCGTTATGTAGTCAGCACTAACAAAAAAATCATTGAAGCATCCGAAATCATTTACCGGGTCAATTACTGCATTATACTGAATTTGATTTTTTACAAAGTCGGGATACTTATTACGTAATGCCTTAATATTTGCTACAATTTTATCAAATGATCCAATTCCGGTACCTGCCAGTTTACGGTTACTATCATGCACCGATTGCGGCCCGTCCAGACTTATCATAATTTTAATCGGATATTTATGAAAATAATCCACTTTTTCCTCCGTTAGTAAGCTTCCATTGGTGGTCATATTAAAACCAATAATTTTACCGTCCGCCTTCTCGGTAGCATATTCCATTAATTCCTTAATCAATTCAAATTCCAATAGCGGTTCACCACCATAAAATCCTATGACGGGTGCCTTAACATTAGCGGAATGGGTTAATAAAAAATCTACTCCTTTCTTCGCCATTTCCAGAGTCATTTTTTTATTCGAATGCGTCCTGTCCTCTGTTCCGATCGTATAGGGGCAATAGCTACAGCGAAAATTACATTGCTGCGTTACCTGAAGTATCATCATCTGAATGTCATCTACCAAGGCATCCTCCAATATATCATCGGACGGATGTACAATTACATCCGGGTAATTTGATAATAAAAACCCGCTGGATTTCATTTTTTCAAATGCTTTGATATCATCCTCTGTTGGTACTTCCTGACTATTTCCTCTGAGCAACTCAAATACGGATTTCTTTATTTGAACTATTCGCATTGTATTGACATCGTAAAAATAGGAACCTCCAAGAGTGGAAAATAAGTGTATATTCGGTTTCTGATCCATCCTATCACCTCTCCTTAATTCATATTTGACTTAAAATCTCTCAAGATACTATAGAGTTTGTTAAACTTATATTATTACATATGGCTTTACTTGTTCATTTGCAGCTTCGAAGTTTATTCAACTGATAGCTCATTGAGAACAAGGCGCATAATATGGGCTTCTCCCATTTTGGGTTGCTTGTGCTACCCAATGTGTTGCATTTTCTGTCTGGCAATTTGTCGATTGAGGCGGAGCCATACTCATTGACGTACCTGCACTGCAATTGCAGGCGCAAACCGTTCCGTAGGAATCACAGGTTGAAGGATAACATGTTACATAAGCTTCAATGGTTCTCATACTGATTTCTCTTTTCTTACCTAATTTCTTCATTCCGATCCACTCCTTCCAATATCGTTATATATTATATGTATAGTACCTTGAGAGACAACGTTCTTCGACGAATTGTCATTGGGTTCAAATGCAATGTTGGGATATTTTGGAATTAATTAGAATGATTGTATATTATTTACATTTGCGAATCAATGAGCATATAGTCTGATAGCCCTCTGATTACTAACTATTGAGCAAAATGATATCAGCATATTGAAAATTCTACGGAATATAAGCTGAAAATAAACTGGCTCAGCAATAAACTGGCTCAGGCTCAGCTCATCCAATGTTCCCATCCTCGGTCCTATTGGTTTTAAATATGACTAACAATAATTATTTATCTTTTTATGATAATTTTTTATTGACAATCGATAAATATTAAAATACAATTTATTTAGAATGGTTATAGATGATATAGATAAGCTGAATTGGAATCCAAAGTTCCAGTTTGCAAATTTAACTTCCGATTCGGCACATCACTTGCAAGACTAAATTCCGGAGAACTAAATTGTTCTTAAAAA
>JARBTJ010000003.1 GCA_029240245.1 Herbinix sp. | reverse complement strand
AGCTTCTTGCGTGTTTCTCATGGGTGGGCATCCTGGATTACAATTACAATTAATACGTGATAAAGGCTTGGATGTTGCAATTTGCAATGCTACTGCTGCAGTATTGGGTGTCAGTGCAGGTGCTATCAACATGGCCAAACGCTCGCTTGATACTAAGGAATCCTCAATCCCATATGATGGTTTGGGTTTGGCTGACATTACCGTCAAGCCACACTTTAATATAGAGAATCAGCAGGTATTGTCAACTTTATTACAAATTTCCACGGAACTTCCCATTTGTGCTATGGAAGACAACAGTGCTATTTTCGTGGCAGGTGACCATATCTCATACACTGGACTAATCCATTGGGTAAGTAAAGGCAGAATATGCCCACTCTCGCAAGGAAGCCTGTAGCACAGCGAAAGGAATGATAATTTTTGGAAAACACTCGATTAATTATGTTAGAGGGATTACCTGGGACAGGAAAATCAACAAATTCATACTTTTTGTCAATGCAACTTGAACGTGAAGAAAAAACAGTAAAATGGATTCACGAAGTGGCACGACCGCACCCTGTTTTGTTTTTTAACGAAGCAAGCTTAACTAAAAAAGAATATGATTCAATATTGAAAGAATACCCAAATTCCGAACCTATATTAAATAAAGTAGCTGTGTTTAGAAAAAATACAATAGGAATTGACTTACTTGAACTCGAATGGAATTATTTAAACGATATTGGTACAAGTTTTTTACAAGCATTACAAGAATATGATGTTATGACTTTTTCACTTGATAAGTATGAGAATGTAGCTTTGGAAAAGTGGGCATACTTTGCAGAAAAAGCTTTAGAGAATGAAACAGAGGTTTATATACTGGATAGTAGTATATTTCAGTATCAAATATTTACTTTCCTCCTTAAAAATGCTTCATTTAAAGAAATAGAGCAGTTTTTTCGGAAGTTAATAAAAATTGTAAAACCGCTGAACCCATGTCTTGTATATTTTTATAGAGAAGATACACAAGAAACAATTAATTTTCTCGAAAACCTTAGAGGAAAGCAATTTATGGAGTGGATATGGGAACGGGATAAAGACCAACCATACTACATTAATAAGCCCAGAGAAGCGGAAAGTCACAAACAATTCCTTATAGATTATGCCAATATTGCTAAACAACTTTTTGATAAAGCAGATTGCCGAAAGACTTCAGTAGAGATAACCAGTCAAGACTGGAAAACATACGAAAATGAATTACTATCATTTTTTGGAGCAAAATTCAAATCACATCCGAACGTTCTTCCGCCAAATGGGATTTTTAGAAATGAACGTTTAAATCAAAGCATTGAAGTAAACGGACGGTCAATTAAAGACCCTTACGGAAAAATGAGAACTATTATACCAAAATCTAATTGTGATTTTTATGTCGAGTGCTTACCTGTTATACTGCACTTTGATGGAACAGATAAAATAGTTATATCTGGCGAACAGATATGTGACCAGTGGACTACTTTTGGAACACAATTTGTGAGAGTTTAGTAGATTTATTAACTGTATAAATTAAGCATTAGGTGGTGTAAAATGAGGAAAATAATTGTCGAGCCATATAATCCAAAATGGGCAGAAGAATTTGAAAGAATAAAAAGTGAAATATTACCCTTAATTAGTGACAATATTATTTCCTTTGAGCATATCGGAAGTACCTCCGTTGTCGGTCTATGGGCAAAGCCTGTCATAGACATTGATATTATCATTGACGACGGAATGTTACCTCTTATCATAGAAAAACTTGCTATTATTGGTTATCACCATAGAGGAGATTTGGGAATCATAGGCAGAGAAGCTTTTGGGTATAACGATGAAGAAAAAGCGAATCTCATGAAACATCATTTATATGTTTGTCACAAAGATAATGCTGAGTTAAGGCAACATTTAGCTTTTAGGGATTATCTTAGAAAGAACCCTGAATATTGCGAAAAGTACAGCAAAATAAAAATTGAAATGGCAAGGAAATATCCGCATGATATTGACAGCTATATAAAAGGCAAAGAACCTGTCGTCATGGAAATATATAAGCTGTGTGGAATCAAGCCATGGAAGGAGCAAGTGAATGAGTAATCAAAATATTTATGACAACCAAGAATTTTTCGATGGTTATAAAAAACTAAGAAGTAATCCTTTAGTAGCAAATGACGTTGTTGAAAAACCTGCATTATTTAGCCTTATCCCCGATTTGCATGACAAGTCTGTGCTTGATATCGGTTGCGGTTATGGTGAGAATTGTGTCCAGTTTCTTGAATTAGGTGCAACAATGGTTACAGGTCTTGATATCTCTGCAAAAATGCTTGAAATTGCCAAAAATGAAAACTCATGTCCTAATATTCTATATATCAATAAAAGCATGACTGATTTGAATGAAATCACAGAAAAGTTTGATGTAGTACTCAGCTCTCTTGCTGTTCATTACATTGAAGATTTTGATAAATTGGTTAAAGATATTTACAACCTTTTAAATCAAGGCGGTTATTTTATATTTTCACAAGAGCATCCGTTAACAACTGCTTTGTTAACACAGGATTATTGGACTCGAAATTCTGAAAATGAAAGAATTCATTATAATTTAACTACATATGCTCTCGAAGGTGAACGAAAAGTAACATGGATTGTAGATGGAGTTATAAAATATCATCGAACAATTTCAAGTATTATCAATTCTCTTTCAAGTTCAGGGTTTATTATTGAACAAATGCTTGAGCCTATCCCAAGTACCGATATTATGAAACAATATCCTTCATATAAAAAATACATTCATAAACCCGACTTTTTACTTATCAAAGTTAGAAAAAGCAACTGAGCATAATAAGTATTATCAGAAGTTATTTTAATTTGCAATCGTTTTCGGAAGCGAAGTGTTATTAACAATACGATGTAAAACAGAAATATTTTTGAAAGGGAATGAAAATGGATGAAAGAATAGCGATAATACGTGCGGCTGAAAGAAAATCACATATTGATATATATACTACGGCAAATTTGTTTCAGGATGGTACATGGCTTAAAAAACCGATAAAAACAGTCTTGGATACATTACATATTTTTGAAGGATATGAAAAGTTACGTGTGTTGGATTTGGGTAGTGGTATTGGAAGAAACTGTATACCGGTTGCACAAAAGTTTTTCAATATTGACTGTCAAATTGACTGTGTTGATATTTTGGATTTGGCTATTGAGCAATTATATCAATATAGTGAACAATACAATGTGAGGTCTTGTATCAATGGCATTGTTATGCCGCTTGAAAATTATCATATTAAAGAATCAAGTTATGATTTGATTATGGCTATTTCTTCGTTAGAACATGTCAATAGTGAAGAAACATTTTTTGATGCACTAAAAGCAATTCAAATTGGGGTTAACCGAGGTGGTTTGGTGTGTTTGGTTATTAATTCCAATGTAATTGAAGTTGATAAAGAATTAGATGTAAAATTAGATCCAAAGTTTGAAGTAAACTTTCCCACAGATACATTAATTGCAATATTAAGGGATGTTTTTAGAGATTGGAAGTTTCTGAAATTTACAACGGTCAAACAACAATATGATATTCCGAGAGAAAGTATTGTTAACTTATCAACTGATGTTGTAACTTTGGTAGCTCAGAAATAATTTATATACTAATAACAACATATAATTGATTCTCTATCGTTAGCAACAGCGAACTGCCCATTATGTTTAGATAGCCAATGATACTCAGTTGAACATCATGGCTAAAGGATTAGAATTGACAGCAGCTTGTAACTGGCGCTCGTCAACATGCGTGTAAATTTCGGTTGTTGCAATGCTTTCATGACCGAGAAGTTGCTGCAATGAACGAATATCTACACGACCATATTTGTACATTAATGTAGCTGCTGTATGTCTGAGCTTATGTGTAGATAAACCATCTGGGTTTATTCCAGCAGAGACAATATGTTTTTTAACCACGTTTTGTATAGCTCTTGTTGTCAAACGCCCCCGTTACGTGAGATAAATAAAGCATTTGTATTAATTGTCAAAGAATTTCGTATCGAGAGCCATTTGGTTAATGATTGTTTAACAGCTGGAGTAATAAAAATTTTGCGTTCCTTGTTTCCCTTTCCGATGGTGGATAGTATATCAGAGTTAACTTAATTATCAATGCTGCTACGCACCGCTGATGCGGCAAGGCATTGACAATTTTTCTATTCCAAGATTATTAGTAATTAAGCAGAATAAAGGTGATTTCCGTCAAGCGGAAGACTGATTTCCATTTTGCCGGAATTCTGATTTCAGACGGCAAGATTATTTAAGAGTGCATCAAAAGGACCGTGACTGGTATGGAGAAGTAAAATTACTTGCTGCAAAGTATTATCCAGAGGATATAGATAGCTATATGAAAGCTAAAAAACCGTGTGGTGCTGAAATACTTCGCAGATGTGGATTATAAGTAGATTAATATTTTAAGCTAACTTCCATTATGTTTATGATTGGTAAGAGTTTATATAGAAGAAGCGAAAGGAATGGATGAAGATGGCGATAATGACATCGGCACAGGAAACAATAAATGCATTAAATGCAATATTTGATAAGCATAAAAATGATAGAATATGTGTTTTGGGAACTACCTGTTGTGGGAAATCAACATTACAAGAGCAAATACCTGGAACTGTCGATATGGATGAGGTTTTATGGCCTCAATTGAATAAGGACGAGGAAGCATTTATCTGTCAGAAACCCTGGACGAGAGAAATTGGAGATTTTACAAGGAGACTTGTAAAAGAAAGAGTGGCAATTAAAGCAGGCCAACCAATATTTTCATTGATACTTTTGGATTCCGAAGTGATTGTATATCTTGATTTAAGTGATGAGTTGCTTGCAGAGCATTGTAAAAAAAGGGGGAGTGTCTTTCAAGATGCAAAAAATGTTAAGGATGCCATTGAAGAGGCATGGAATAGTCAGCGAAAAAATAATGATAAAGTATTTTACTATTTGAACCTTACAGAATGAAGCATATGGAAACCATACTTTATTTAACGGAGAGGTACTGTACTTCCCGTTATGAATAGATAGTTATCCGAAGTAATGCACCAAAAAAGCAGCTACCTATCAGTTAGATATCTGCTTCGATGATACCAGTACCTGGTGCATTACTTTGGATAATTACATAGTACGAAACTGCGGTTGCCAATAATTATAATATATAAGGATATTGAGGGGGGAATAAAAATGCCTATAGTTCAAGCAAAGTGCACCAACTGTGGTGGAAAACTGCATGTAGATTCAGCAAAAGAAGCAGCGATATGCCCTTATTGCGGATCTGCTTACATCGTTGAGAAGGCTGTACAGCATTTCCAAGTAACAAATAACAACACATTTAATGGGGCCACCATTATTCAAGAAGATGGCTTTAAGAAGCTTATTGAGGCAGCAGAAGGATATGTTAGGCTTGGGGATTTAAAGTCGGCAAAATCAACCTATGAAAGAATTTCTAAGGAATATCCACAGAAAGGAGAAGGTTGGTTAGGGTTAGTAAAACTCGAAATTGACAAAGAAAAAAAGAAATTCGATCTTAACCTAAACTACGGAAGCGCTTCTATTGATAATGTGAGGAAAATCGGAACGCCTAATCAAATTAATGAATTAGAGGCATTATTAAATGTATTACATCAAGAATACGAAAGACGAAAAGAAACCTTTAATGAAACTGTTAGATCAAAATTTAGGTCTTTAAACGACTTACATGACTACTTAAATAAGAAGAACATCGGTTTAAAAGATCAAGATATTAAAATCTTTGTTAATAAAAATCGTGTCATTATTCATTACCATCCTCACTTAAGTAATGAAAGAGTAGAGAGAGAAATTGTCGACTATAATCCAGAGAATGGTAGCTTAGTATTATCAGATAAACTTCGCAGCCGCTATATTGGTGGTGGCGCTAAACCTTCAGATGCTTATTACCAATACCATCAACCGTACCCGTTTAGGGGAACAATAAAAATTACTGAAATAAAAGATAATAACATTTTACTATCAAAGGAAGATCTGACACAAAATTCTGATTGGGATCGAAATAACGCATGGTATAATGAATATGTGCTAAAACCATATGCAACCAATCCTGAGAACAAGTCAGCAGGATGCTATATTGCGTCTTGTATTTATGGATCATATAATTGTCCGGCGGTTTGGACCCTGCGCAGGTATAGAGATTACTATCTTTCTAATTTCCTATGGGGTCGCTGTTTCATTAAAATATATTACATAATAAGTCCGAAGGTAGTGCTGTTATTTGGTAAAACAAAATGGTTTCATAACTTTTGGAGGTCAATTCTTGATCGCAAGATTTATAAGCTGAAAGAAAAAGGTTATCAGGACACTCCATATAAAGACCAATGTCATTAAGTGAAATAGATTGTCGTGATATTTAGTTCCCCATTTTATAAGCAATGCAAAAAAATGATGTGGTTACCAATCTATAAAAGTAACCCATAAGATTACCCCCATTGAAAGATTAAGTACACTTTCAGAAATTGAATAAAACTTGTTAATCATACCATTAAATGGTAATATGTATCATATATTAGAAAAATGGGAGGTAAGAATTATGAATGAGAATAAATCTAAAATGATTGGGAATATTATAGTTGCTTTAATCCTATCTATAGCGATAGTATTCTCCTGCTTTATCGGTGTAAACGGTTTGGCAGAGTTTAAAAGAAAGAGGTACGATATCGATATCAAAGGATATACAAAACAGCAGATTATATCTGATTTGATTGTATGGTCCGGTTATTATGATGTACAGGCGGAAAACTTAAAGGACGGCTATGCCATGCTTGAAGCAGACAAAGAGAAGGTAAGTATTTATCTTAAAAACAAGGATTTCACGGAAGAAGAATTAATTTTTTCTTCCATATCAATTTCTGAAAACCATGCTTTGAATGAGTATGGAGGTTATACCAATGAGGTAATTGGCTATAATTTGGCACAAACTGTAACGATCAGCTCGGATGAGATTGATAGGGTAACAGAGCTCTCAAGGAGTGCGACCGAGCTTTTAAATGAAGAGGTGCAATTTCAATCCTATGCCCCTGAATATCATTATACTAAGCTGGAAGATCTGAAAGCCAGCATGTTGGCAGAAGCAACCTTGGACGCAACAAAGCGTGCAGAATTAATCGCTGTAAATGCAGGAAGTAAGCTGGGCGAATTAACACATGCTAAGCTTTCTAATATTACGGTTACGCCCCTTTATTCGGTTCCGGATGATTATAATGAGTGGTATGGCTATGGCAGCTATGTAGACAATGATACCGTTTCTTTAGAAAAAGAGGTAACTGTATCGGTTTATTGTACCTTCGAAATTAAGCGGTAGATACCCTAGGTTATGGAAGAATAGCATACGAACAAAGTTAAGTGATATTTATTGAAAAATATAGACAGCAATAGATTAATCTTAAGAAGGTGTCATTATGAGAAGTGTACATAAAAAATCAATCATTATTTTATTCGTAATTCTCTTATGTTTTATTTATGTTGATATAAATAAGAAGGAAGCCTATGCGGGTAGTGAAAATAATTATCTGGTATTAATTCAACAAAAAAACGGTTTCTGGAAAGAGTATACGAATTTAATAGAAACATCCAATAATGGATATTTAATGATAAAAGCATTTCGAATTTCTAAGGCGTTAGGCTTTACATATGAGAAAAATAGCAATGGGACCTTTGTAATTCAAAAAAGCGATACCATTTACAATACCTATACTAAAAATACCAAAGATTTTACATATACCAATGGAGCTGTGGATTTATCAAAAATGGCTCCTGAAAAAGCGTATATCAGCAAGCTGAGCGATTATAACCTTTGTCAGATTAACTCCTTAAATACGTTGGTATATTATAAATGTTTCAATAGTGCAGTAGTTGATGAGTATTCAAGCTACGATGGGATTGTATGCTTTAGCAAGTATAACGATATTCCGGAATCTGTTCCGATAGTTGAAACGAAGCACACAAAGGATCCGACTCCTACACCGGAGCCAGAACCTTCATCGTTAAATATTGAGGGAGTGGAATTTCCGGTAAGAGCTGATTTTTTAGCTAAAGATAAAGCTTTAAGTGATTGGGGCGGCGCCGCAATATTATGGAGTGAGTTGGAACAGGAAGTTGATTGTAAAATTATAAAATCCACCAATCTTTGTTTTGATAGTAATAGGATTGAATTTACTCACCTAGGAATAGGCTGTGATGGTGTTTCTTTAACAAAAGCAGATAAAGGTTATAATTTATCGATCAGTGTTAAACTCTACGGTTCGGTAGTTGCTGATCAAAATGCTTCGATAGTAAAAGCTATGATAGCCACTATATCCTCTGAACCGTCATTGGTGTATGAAGCTGTCTTTGAATCCTTTACTACGAATGAGACACATGGTATCAATGAAGATACTTTTGTTATTATTGGTGACTGTAAACTGAAAGTAAATATGAAAGACGGTATAGTTACCTACTTTATAAGGTAACTCAACTGACATGAGGTAAGGGGGTAAACCATTAATACACGTTTACTCCCTTATCCTTTTTATTATAATAAAATCACCTCTTAACCGAAAAAATCAACCACTTAGTCAGCAGCTATTTACATTATAAATTTATTTAATATAATGACATTATGGAGATGAGGAAATGAAGGTAAGAATAGAGATTAGTGAGAATTTAAACGGGGATGAGGTTATTATCCGATGCAGCAAATTAGATGAAAGAGCCCAAAAGATTTATGACACTGTCATGGATATTGCAAAGGGATCGAAACATTTGATGTTGTATAAAGGGAATGTAGAATATTATATATCGCTGGAAACTATTTTATTTTTTGAAACTTCGGATAACTGTATCAGTGCACATACAGTTAATAGTGTCTACGAAACTACATACCGTTTATATGAGCTGGAGGAATTACTACCGGGAAGCTTTATGAGAGTATCAAAATCGACGATAATCAACCTAAGTCATATTTATTCAATCTCTCGAAATCTTACTTCTTCCAATGAAATACAGTTTTTAAATACACACAAACAGGTTTTTGTCTCGAGGCATTACTATAAATCTTTGAAACTAAGATTAGAAGAAATGAGGAATCATATATGAGAAAACAGAATTTGTTTTGGGGTCTACTATTGATCCTTACGGCTGTACTTATAATTATGAACCAATTTGGTTTTTTTGCAGGTATAAGTATTTTTGATATCGTACTGACCGTGTTTTTGATGGGAATTATTATCATTAGTATTCGGAGTATAAATTTCTGGGGCGTACTTTTTCCGTTAGCAATTATAGGAATTATTTATGCTGAGGAATTGAATATTACAGGGTTTACTCCCTGGCCCGCTTTGCTAACAGCATTTTTATTCAGCATCGGACTTTCCCTTATCTTTGATCGACATCATTATTGTTTTCTTAATACACGGTATAGTAATTCCTTTGGCAACAGGGTTGTCAATGAGATGGATGATAACGTGGTTAACTGTTCCACAAGCTTTGGAGAATGTATTAAATATGTGAATTCTGAAAATTTTGAGAGGGCGAATATCAGCTGTACCTTCGGAGAAGTTAAGGTATATTTTGATAATTCTCAAATACCTTCCGGTAAGGCAGAAATCTATCTAGATGTGTCGTTTGGTGAAGTCAAGCTATATATTCCGACTACATGGAAAATTGTAAATCATGTACATGCTTTTTTTGGAGACATGGATGATATGTTCAGAAATAATAATGCGGATTCACCTGAAGTGATTATAAATGGAAATATAAACTTTGGGGATGTAAAGGTTATCTATGTATAATAAGGGTGTGTGATTATTCCATTCACTTGAACTAGTCATTGGTTTTCAAAGGGTTGGAAGGCTACTAAAAACCTTCTGAAGCATAGAGGCTACCTTGAGTAAGCACGTCAATAGAAAGGCATAAAAGAAAGTCCTCTGTTTCCGGTAAAGGAAATAGGGGACTTACTTTTTATCTAGAAAAACACCAATCGGGTCAATGAAACCACGAATAGTTTTAACAATATAGTTACGTAATCGAATATTTAAGAAAAACTTTATATTTATGATTGACAAAACCTATTTTCGTATCATATAATGCATATCATAGTAATTATATATGAACAATATGAAATGAAAGGGGTAACATGTATGAGAGAACTAACTGAATTCAAAAACCAAAATAAAAGAGAGGCCTCTATTATGTGCTGCTCCTGTAGTTGCTGTAGTTGCTGTTGTAGCAATTAAACACCAATTATACAGACAATGTAATATTTATGTGAAATCGACACAAGGAAATTAATTATATAAGGCAATTGCGAAACTCAAAACCTGTATTAATTGCGCAATAGCAAAAACTATATTGTTTCGCATATACCTAACATTAAATTATATTATAAGGAGAACAACAATGAATATAGATTATTTCGCTTTGGGAGCTTTAGGAACAGCAATCCTGTTTATTATCGGATTGGCATTTTTGAAAAAAAAGAAAGTAGACTTTGGTTTAAGAACGATAATTGCTTTGATTCTTGGTGTGGTATTAGGTATTGCTTTCGAAGGTCACACGGTTTATGTCAGGTTGATAGGTACCGTGTATGCAAATGCAATTTCAGCATTTGTGGTTCCACTTTTATTTTTCAGTGTTATTTCAAGTGTATCCAGTCTTGAGAACATTAAAAAATTAAAGACCATAGGTTTCAAGAGTATCGGTTTACTAACTTCTACAACGTTTATTGCATCAACGATTACAATTATTGCAGCATTGGCATTCGGAATCGGAAAAGGCGCGGAGATCTCTCTTCCCAGCGATTATGAGGCAAAGCAAATTCCTGAAATAACACAGGTAATTATCGATTTGTTCCCTAAGAATTTCTTCGCACAGGCTTCTAATAATACAATCGTGCCGGTGATTTTATTTTCTTTATTTATCGGTATAGCGGTAGTGGCGCTTTCCACAAAGGACCCGCAAGGAGTAAAACCTTTTAAGGATTTTATTGACTCAACTTCTAAAGTAATCAACAAGGTTATCACCTATATCATTAAATTTACACCATATGCTGTGTTAGCATTAGTGGCAAATGCAGTATCCAATAACGGACCGGAAAAATTGTTGCCGCTCCTGTCCGTATTCGCTGTAGCGTACCTGTTATGCGCCATCCAAACTTTTGGTGTAAATAGTATATTAATCGGAGCATTTGCAAAAGTTAATCCCTTCAAATTCTTCAAGCACATATGGCCGGCCCAGGTAATTGCTTTCACGACACAAAGCAGTATTGGTACCATTCCTGCAACCCAGACTTGCCTTAAGAAGGCGGGTGTATCCGAAAGCGTAGCCTCCTTTGTAGTTCCTTTGGGTGCAAATATCGGAATGCCCGGTTGCGCCGGGATCTGGCCTACGATAGCTGCGGTATTTGCAATACATGGTTTAAACATTGAATATTCCATTGGACAGTATGCTCTTCTGATATTGATCACAACCTTAGTTAGTATCGGAACCGTTGGTGTTCCGGGAACAGCTACTATTACAGCAACTGCAGTGTTTGCAGCCGCAGGTCTGCCCATCGAAATTATTGTAATATTATCACCCATCAGTTCTATTGTAGATATGGCTCGCACAGCTACCAATGTGAGTGCAGCAGCAACCAGTGCTCTCATCGTTGCTAAGAGTGAAAATGAACTTGATTTAATGAAATACAATAATGCCGGTAAGTTGGAGGAAAACGTGACGCTTGGTTAATGTATAATAATTAAATACTGATCCTTGTGATGAAATGTAAACATATTCCATGATTGCAAATAAAGCAACTTAAAATACTCAAAGTAAAACAACTAATAATAAGACGCTTAAAGTAAAGCAATTTAAAATAAAGCAACTTAAAATAAAACAACTTAATTAAATCAATATAATCACTAAAATTAAAATTGCGTATAAAAAGTCCCTGGATTTCCGGATGGAAAGATCAGAGGGCTTTTTATCATATTCATCTAATAATAATTAATACAGTCAGGATGATGTAATCAGACTACAATTTCTAAAAAGCATATAAGATTTAGATATAATACCCTCTAGAAAAAACGGATTTAAGTTCAATTTGTTTATGCATATAAAAATTACCAAAACCCCTATGTAAAAAATTAAAATCATGATAATATAAGATTTCAAGCTACAGTAATAACTGCTAAGGAGAAGTGAATAAGATGAGTTCTATTATCAAAGTAAAGAATTTCACCAAGACATACGGAGATTTTACGGCAGTAAATGATATTTCCTTCGAAGTAGAGGAAGGTACCATTTTTGCTTTCCTCGGTCCGAATGGAGCAGGAAAGAGTACCACAATCAATACACTTTGTACAATTTTCGAGAAGACCTCCGGTACTCTATTAATCGATGGAAAAGATGTAACAACACAAAAGAGTGAAGTTAGATCTACCATTGGAGTCGTATTTCAAGATTCAACATTAGATTCAAAAATGACAATTGAAGAAAACTTAAAAATGCATTGTGTTTTTTATAATATTCCGAAAAAAGAAGTGGAGGAACGAATACAGTTCGTATTAAATTTAGTCGACTTAGTTAAGGAAAGAAAGAAACTAGTTGGGGCTTTATCCGGTGGAATGAAACGTCGTGTTGAGATAGCTCGCGGATTGATACATTATCCAAAGGTGCTATTTCTTGATGAGCCGACTACTGGGCTTGACCCACAAACAAGAGCACATATTTGGGAGTATATATTGAAGCTCCAAAAGGAACGGAATATCACTATATTTCTAACGACTCATTACATGGAGGAGGCAGAAATATGTAATAAAATTGCGATCATAGATAGAGGTATTATTGTTGCTCATGATACCCCCTATGCATTAAAAAAAGAGTTCACAAAAGATAAAGCCTTCATCACTACCCAAAATGGACTTAAGCTGGAAGAATTGTTAGCTCAACATAATCTGGAATATATAAAAAAAGAGGGCTATTATAAAATTGATGCAGAACAGATTGATCGACTGCTACAAGTGATAAGTCTGCAAAAAGACGATATTACAGATATAGAGATTAAAAAAGGTACGTTTAATGATGTATTTCTGGAGATTACGGGCAAAAAGATTAGGGAGGAGGCATAAGATGAATACAGTATATGCATTATGGAAAAGAGGACTAAAAGCCTTTGTAAGAAATAGAACCGGATTGATATTTTCGATCATTTTTCCATTCTTTTTTGTCTATGTGTTTGGTGCAATTTTTAAAAACGACTATATAGAAAACCCAATCTCTTACATGCTGTCCGGTGTTATCATTACTACAGTGTTCGAAGGCTCGCTTAATTTAGCCTCAACTACGGTTGATGATATGGTGAGCGGTTTTATGAAGGAAGTGTTAGTATCACCGGCTAAAAGGCTTGCAGTGGCAATCGGACAATTATTATCTGCCGCAACCGTTTCGACCCTGCAGGGGCTTCTGATTTTAGTGATTGGTTTGTTTGTCGGTATAGAATTTACATCATGGGTAACCCCTTTCGTTATCCTTTTAGCCATGATTTGTGTTGGGCTGGTCTTTTCGGGAGTCGGATTATACATGGCAACCAAAGTTCGAAGCGGACAAACCTTCCAAATTATTAAAACAGCTATCACTATGCCCTTAACTTTTATATCAGGAGCATATATTCCGTTGGCGATGTTACCGGATTTGTTAAAATATATTGCGTATATTAATCCAATGACTTATGCTACAGCATTTTTTCGTATGATCGTATTGGAAAAAACAGATTTACCTAATGACCAGCTGGTACAAGAGGGATTAGCGGTGGACATAAATGGATTTATCGTTACTCCAATTATGACATTTATAATTATCATTATAATCGGATTAATATTTTTGACACTGTCAACAAGGTCATTCGTAAAAACAGATTTTTCCCGAATTAACAGAAGCTCTAGTGATGCAAGTGCATTATGGGGTTAATTTGCGACTTGCTTTCAGGGATTAATCAGGACAAATTAGTGTGATGGGTCATATCAGAAGATATCTTATTAAAGTTGATTGAAAAAAAGCTGAGGAACTCATTTATGAACCAATTATTAAACTATATTTTATTAAAAAGAGAGGCTCATTTATTTGATGCGAAATTATATATTATAAAATCCCTGGCAGCAGTTTTTACCGCTTATGCGATTGTGCCATATCTTCCCCTTGTTCATAAGGATTTGATTTCGGTGCTTTTTGGATTGATGATGACGCTGGAACCTGTTACTGTAACCGGTATTAGAAGCGGTATAAATCAAATTATTTCAACGCTACTTGGAGCAGTGGTGACAGCGATTATCATTTCTGTATTTGGTATCAATATATGGACGGTAGCTATTTCTATTTCAGCGACTTTATTTCTTTGTTTAAAAATTAATTGGAGGGAAGTATCACCGGTAGCCATCTTTACATCAATCTATATGACACAGTATGTTCAGTATACAGCCAGCGGTGAACAAAGCATTGTTTTAACTTTTTTAATTCGAATATTATCGTTGGGGATAGGTGTACTGACAGCAATTATATTTAATTTTCTGTTTTCTATGTTTTTCTATAAGAAGATGGAAAGAAAAAGAATAGCACATAGCCTATTAACGATAGCAGACCATATGAAACAGGTGAAAATAGGCATAGAAGGATGCTCCCTGGAACCGATTTATCAGGTCAAGGAATCGCTGCCGGGAACCTTTCATTCGATTGACTGGTTATCTTCCTTGATTAAAGATAAGGAAAAAGAAGCAAAAATGATAAAGAAGATTTCATTTCATAACAATGATATGAAAATTAATTCCTATCATAATGTTTTGGGTGGGCTAAGAAATATTACACACCTGATCTACGACACGATATATATCTTGACTTCTCCTATAAATGATTTAAATGAGTATAATCGTAAGGCGATAGCCTCCAGACTGGATGAAATAATTAACGAATGCGATAATATGGCAGCTAATTATGAAAAGGGCTTGATAAAATACACAAATCAGGTACAGCAAGAACAGTTATCCACTGCATGCGATAACCGCATTGATAATAACCTGGCAGGGATACAAGAGCTGCTCAATTTGATTAAGGGAACACACTCCATAAAATAGTTAGCGAAACACATTTGACCCTTGATTTGCAAATATAATGATACAATACAGTTTTTATACCTTACTCTACTCCGATAGGTAGGGTAAGGTTTTTTTGCTAATACATTCTGATTTCCTTTTGGTATTCTGTCACTTTTATTTTTTACTCATACTGATTTAACAAATTCAGCGATTTTAGCTAAAATATATAAACATTCTATTGCTTTTTGTGGGTAAATATGTAATAATTAAGCAAAAAATTACGAAAGGTGGTTAGCAATGCTTTACGCAGGACTTATATTGTTGGGTTTAATTATACTTGATTTTTCATTACTAACATTTATGGTACATTCTTATTTTTATATCGGTATACCGATTTTTATAAGAAAATTTGTAATAAGTTCTAAAAGAAACCTTGAAGATATCGGTTTGTATGTGGATCGATCAGGCTATTTAGTTTATAAAATATACGATAGGGATCTAATATTTCGGAGTGAATTCAGTATATCTAGTTTGCGAGGGCTACGATGTCTTGCAGTCATCAAAGGTGATATTAAAATAGTAAATAGTAGAGCAATAATAACACAAAGGATTAACTTATCTACAATTTATATAAACTTTCTTATTTTTATTTTCTTTATATCTTTAGGTTTTAATGTAGTGGGATATTTTTATATTGGAGTGATATTGCTTGTTACACTAAGTATGGTGTTCCTTCAAAATAGAAATATTAATGAGGTTTGTAAGTGTATTATAAACAATAAGTAATAAACCTATAAACGGGAAACACAGAGGCGTTTACTGATGGAATTATTAGTACATATTATATTAAATAAATAGACGTATTTAAGGCTTTTTAATAGTTGTACTTGCTATTAAAAAGCCTTAATTATTGTCCGGACATGAGAATGTTTATATCCGATGAAGATATCAATTCGTTGTATTATTCCTTCTTAGTATTATCTGAATTCATGATTCGGATTTCTTATTGTATAAATTTTTCATATCTTTTCTGCTTAATGTTTTTAAAGTCATCAGGTGGATGGAAACTACTATTCCTATGATGACCAAAAAAATTCTGATATGGAGAGAAGAAATAAGGAACATAGATATCATTAATGTTGACCAAAGAAAAACGATGGAGTAGATTTTTGTGTTTTTTGAGATAGCTTTGTGGGTCATATAATTATACAGATAAGGGCCAAATATTTTATGATTCATCAGCCAGTCATACATACGCTTAGAGCTTCTAACGTAACAGAAGGACGAAATTAATAGAAATGGAGTGGTTGGTAATACAGGTAGAAAGACGCCGATAAATCCTAAGACTAATGTCACAGAGCCAAGGAAAATAAGAATGCATTTTTTCAGTGTTTTAATATTCATATGCTACCTGCCATTCATAGTTTAGAGTTCAAACATTATATATGTAACCACTTTATCTTTGGAAATTGCATTTTATTATATCGCTTTTTCAACCTATCTACAACCATTTCATTATAAAATTCAAAATACTCTTGGATACAAGGGTAGTTAGCCCTAGTCGAAGGAAATTATACTTATATATTATAATTTGAACTGTAATAATGTATAATAAAGTTGTGAAAGATCACTTTAACAATGAAATGATATGTAATAATGACTACTGAAAAGGAAATTTTACTATGACAAATAAAATACGATGGGCATCGTTTCTAAAAGATGTATTTATATGCTCGTTAGGAGCATATGGTGGGCCGGAAGCACATTACGGGGTATTTACCGATCAAATGGTTGTTAAGAAAGGTTATTTGAAGGAGGAAGAGCTTGTTGAATTTATCGCTTTATGCAGTATCCTCCCAGGGCCGACAAGTACACAAACAATTGTTGCAATCGGTTATAAAACAGGAGGACCGGTTTTAGCATTTTTGACTATGTTAGTATGGGCGTTACCGGTATTAATATTAATGACAATTTTATCATTTTTATATACCTTTCTTAAAAATAGGAATATATCATCCGAGGGTCTGCGTTATATTGGACCAATGGCGGTAGGTTTTATTGTTGTTGCCGCATTTCAAATAGGACGTAAAGTGGTTTCCGATAAAATTACATTAGTTTTGTTATTGTTCGGAGGAATCGCAACTTATTTTATCCGTGAACCTTGGATTTTTCCATTGGTATTAATTATTGGCGGCATAATCAGTATTATTTCATCAAGGGAAAACAATTTATGGAACCATGTTAAATTAAATCCACCGTGGGTATATTTAATAACTTTTGTATTGATAGCATGCGGCAGTTTTCTTATGGTGTTGATCTGGGATCATCGTTTATTGCATCTATTTGAAAGCTTCTACCGTTATGGATATTTAGTATTTGGAGGCGGACAAGTAGTAGTGCCTGTCATGCATAGTGAGTTAGTACAGGTGAGTCAATATATGACAAATGAAGAATTTTTAACAGGTTATGGATTGGTACAAGGATTACCGGGTCCCATGTTTAGCTTTAGTGCCTATGCAGGGGGAATGGCGGCTCGTAATGGGTCAATTATGCATCAGGTGTTAGGTGCCATTGCAGGAGGAATTGGAATTTTCTTGCCGGGCTTGCTTCTTATTTATTTTGTTTATCCTATTTGGGAAAATTTAAAAAAAGTGAAAGCGGTAAAGGTATCCTTAAAAGGCATTAACGCTGTTGCAGGAGGAATGATAACCGTAGCAGCAGTTATCTTGATGCAAAAGAGTGGATTTGTTCTGGATAATATTCTTATTACCATAGTTACGATTATTCTTTTATTAACCAAAAAGGTCCCAGCGCCATTGATTGTAATATTGGCTATAGTCGCTGGGTTTGCCCTTTAAATGATGTAGGAGATACAACAACGAGAATAATAATATCTTATAGGACATTTAGCCGCTTAATCATGGATGATATAGAATATGAAAGTGAAAATAATTTGGAATTGTTTGTAAGTATCCTTGGTTCTTGATATAATTAGATGGTGATTATAAGGCAATTGCGAAACTCAAAATCTGTATTAGTTGTGTGTGCAATGGGAAAAACTATATTGTTTCGTAAATGCCTTTGGTGATTATAGATGAAAGGAGCTTTATTATGGAACGTAAGGACGGATATTATTTCGGTACAGAAATAGAAGGAAAATGGTACCGAAGGTATATGGCAAAGGGAATGCTGGCTAGAGGTACAGGAAAGTATTGGTTTGATGAAACCGCATTATCTTTTCTGCGTATGCTGACGGCTAAGCCTATTAGGATACCGTATGCTTCAATCTACGATATCAAGACAGGGAAATGGCATAGCGGCAGGTGGGGTCAGGGTTATAACGTTATTAAAGTATTATGGACTGAAAATGATAGGAAATTGAGTTCCGGTTTCATCCTGTCAAAGAATAATCCGGAGGTATCAGAAATAGTAAACTACTTAAAGAAGAAAATTACGGTCTGAGAGAATCCGGTACATAGAAATAACTCAATAACAGGTGTACTATGGATATAGTTCAGATCAACATATAAGTTCTAGATTTACCTTAATCAGGGTAAGCAACACGTATCAATTTATCATATGAAAATTAACAGCCGGTGACCGTACCGGCTGTTGTTGTGTAAAAACGGTGTATTTAAAATAGTTCATTCTCAGCAGAAGCTCATGGATCGCCCGACTATGCGGCTTTACTTTGTTCTGGTATTATAAGAATTTATTATTTGTAACTTCAATATATTTAACAAAAATTAATAATAGGATATTGACAATAATGTACGACATACAGTATACTGATTTCGAGGTGATATTAAATTATGGATTCAATGAATGAACAGATAAGTTCACTAACAGTCGAGCTAAAAAGAGGTACCTTGGTTCTTTTGGTACTTAGTCAGCTTCGTAACTATGAATATGGGTATTCGCTGGTGCAAAAATTAGAAGAGAAGCATGCTCCAATCGAAGCTGGAACACTCTATCCTCTGTTGCGAAGATTAGAAAAACAGAATTTGCTTAAAAGTGAATGGGATACCAGTGAGAGCAGACCTCGTAAATTTTATACGTTAAGTGAGGAAGGAAAAGCGGTATATTTACAACTTAAGAAAGAGTGGAGATCAATTTCAAACCTATTAGAGGTGTTATTAGAGGAGGACGAGAATAATGAAACTAATTGACCGTTATGTATATGCGGTAACGGAATATTTACCGAAGGATATACGGGAGGATGTAGGAAGGGAGCTACGTGCCAATATAGAAGATATGCTTCCGGAAAATTATACAGAGAAGGATGTGTATCAGGTATTGGAGGAGCTCGGCAGCCCTTGGAAACTCGCGAATGAATATAACCCAAAGAAACGATATTTAATTGGACCGGGTTATTATGATAAATATATCTCGGTGCTCAAAATGGTAATCGGTATCTGTGTTTCTGTATTTGCTGGCATTGCTATTCTCGACTGGGCAATTGAGTCACCCTCTGGCGGATCTGTTAATAATTTAATTGTACTTAGCAGTAAATTGATATCCGCAATGTTTGAAGGGGCGATTCAAGGTGCTTTATGGGTAACTTTAGTCTTTTTTATTTTGGAGCGAACAGGAGTAGATGCAGGTCATCTATCATTTTATAATAGCAAATGGACTCCGGAGGATCTACCGGTGTTGCCCCCTAATAATAAACGAAAGATTTCACGAGGGGAAACTATATTTTCCATGTTCTTTACGATACTTTTTGTTGCACTGATTTGTGTGAAACCACAGTTAATTGCAATATATGATAAAGGTGATGACGGAAACATGGATGCAATATCATTATTTGATATTGAAAGGCTGCAATCCTATATGATTATTTTCTTTCTATTTGCGATCATAGAACTGGGTATCTATGTATGGAAGTACATCGCAGGAAGCTGGAATATGCCGTTAGCCGTAGCAAATGCGATCTATAATGTGGTAAGCTGTATACTGTTGATTATAATGCTGAGTGACCAGGCCTTATTTAACTCGGAATTCTTTCATAAAATTGTTGAGTACACCAATGGCACCTCTCAGAAAGTAACAACATGGATTGATAAAAGCAAATGGGTATTATTGGCTGTTATCGTGATAATCTGTATCGCAGATAGTATATCAGCAATCGTAAAGTGTTTAAGGCGTGAGAGTAATTACGGAAGGTAAAGAACAAGGAAATATCATATATGGTATAGTTTGATTATTGACAGGAGCTTTTAAGGGTATTACTAGATACCTTTAAAGGCTCCTTCCTAATGAGGAAAATAAGAATATTATGTGGAGACTGATTTTATAAGGATGAGGTTATAATTTATTTGGAAATAAGCCATTTTACATTATATCATTATATCGTGAGGTAATGTTTAAATACAACCGGTACAGTTGACAATATCGAGAAGCAAAAGGTATCATATAAATATTACAATATAGAAATTCGTGAGATAGACTAGGAGCACAGATGTCAACCAATAAAGATAATCATAATAATCACAATAAAAGTCATAAAGATAATATCGATCATAGTCACGAAGATAATCCGCACCAATGCTTAAGTACGCAGAATACCTGCTTGAAGGTCATTGCCCGTATCCATACGGATTTCCCTACAAAATTCGGAATTCCACGCCAGAGCGGATTAATCGATGAACTAAAAGCAGTGTTAGTATTTGAACCGGAGTATCGTAATCCCGATGCTCTGCGCGGTTTAGAAGGGTTCTCACATGTCTGGCTTATCTGGGAATTCTCCGAGGCTGTGCGTGATTCCTGGGCACCGATGGTGAAACCGCCGCGCCTTGGTGGAAATAAGCGTATGGGTGTCTTTGCAACCCGGTCACCCTTTCGTCCAAATTCCATTGGGCTTTCCTCAGTCAAATTAGAGGGTATCGAATTATACACCGATCTTGGACCGGTTCTGCATGTATCAGGTGCCGATTTAATGGACAATACCCCGATTTACGATATCAAGCCCTATCTTCCCTTTACCGACAGTCATCCGGAGGCGACCGGGGGCTTTGCAGATGAGCACAAGGATTACACGCTTTTAGTGGTATTTCCCGAAGAATGGCTACGATTTATTCCGGAGGACCGGAGAGAAGCGATACAGAAGGTGCTTGCCAATGATCCAAGGCCGTCCTACCAGAAGGACTCGAACCGCAGGTATGGCGTGGAATTTGCAGGATATGATGTTAGGTTCAAGGTTTCAGAGAATGTACTGACCGTCTGTGAGGTAGTAAAACTCTAACACGTTACGCCTCTACGCATATAATCGATAAAGATGAAACCGCAATGAATTACAGAAATATAGAAAATTGATCCTAAACTATAAAAAGCGATCTGTTTTTTCGTGAAGTATCAATTGTGCATATATAAAATCATTTAGCTATAGTGGTACTGTCGAACTGTTACACATAAAGTAAAGGAATCTGGGAGGTAGAATATGTGGATCACATACATTGGTCACAGTGGTTTTTTAATGGAGTGGGAAACCTGCTATTGGTTATTTGATTACTATAAAGGCGAAATACCCCAAATGGCACCGGATAAGAAGATATTTGTTTTTGCCAGTCATAAGCATGCGGATCACTTCAATCCCGATATTTTTAATTTAAGTCAAAAATATCCGAATGTCGTTTATCTTTTGTCTTCCGATATCAAGCTACGGGAAAAAGATTATTCTAAACTGGGAATTACACCGGAGTTATTAAGTAATATACACTCTGTTAAGCCCGCTAACCAATATGAAGAAGCTGATAATAATAACCATATGATGATGATAAAGACACTTAAGTCTACCGATAGCGGAGTTGCATTTTTATTGCATTATCAGGGAAAAACAGTTTACCATGCAGGGGACCTTAATTTATGGATGTGGAAGGGTGAATCCAGTCAATATAATAATAACATGAAGGCAAGGTTTGAAAAGGAAATGGAGCTTTTAAAGGATGTCCCGATTGACGTAGCATTTGCACCACTCGATCCCAGGCAGGAGGAATATTACTATTTGGGGTTAGAAAGACTTGTAAATACTGCGAAAGTAACCTGCGTATTTCCCATGCATTTTTGGGAGAAGCCATCTGTCATCCAACAATATAAAAAGGAACGACTCAATAAGCTGAACTTAACAGAAGTTATGGAGGTTTCCAGGGACGGACAACAGTGGGAAATAGTGCTATAAGATTAACGCGTATACATCTGTGAAATATTAAAAAAGATTACCGAATAATATTCATTTTTAGCTTGATATATTATAATATATACTGTAATATTAGTAATAGTTACTATTATTATAAAATAGAAATCAATAATATGCTATAACGCAAGTGTGATCCAGATTTTATTTAAAAATAGAGTCTGCCTGGTCTGGCGAGGGAGGTATATATGGAACAGATATTGAAAGAATTTGAAATCTTATTCGAGGATGAAAAGAAAGAAGAGGCAGTGAAATACATATTAAACAAGCTTAACTTAAAGGAAATTGATGTTATTGAACTGTATAGTAATATATTAACCCCCTTATTAAACAATATGAAATGCAAGCTGGAGGATAAAAGAATCTGTATCTGGAAGGAGCATGTTAAAACTGCAATAGCGAAAACAATCGTAGAATGCTGTTATCCTTATGTAATTGATAAACGTGACAGCATGAGTAAGCCTTCAAAAGGTATCGCAGCTGTTTTGTGTCCACCGGAGGAATATCATGATTTGGGAGCCAGAATGGTAGCAGATTTTTTTACCGTTTGCGGCTATGATGCAATCTTTGTTGGAAGTAGTACACCATACAAAGATTTTTATAATGCAATTCATATGATCAAACCCGATGTTGTTGCTATCAGTGTAAGCAATTATTATAACCTGGTGGCCGCAAAACGAATGATTGAGGAAATTAAGAAAGTAGTGGAGCATCCGTTAAAAGTAGTGGTAGGCGGATATGCCTTCCACGGGGAAGAAGAAAATAAATTTAAGTCAATCGGTGCGGATTATTATGCAAAAACCTATGAGGATATTAAAAGATTTGCAGATGGTGAGGTGACTTTATGATACTAGGCTTACGTATAGCGATTAGATTTTTAAAATCGAATAAAGGACAAACTTTGTTAATTGTTCTCGGTATTGCCATCGGTGTATCTGTTCAGATTTTTATCGGTTCTTTAATTCAGGGCTTACAAAAAGGATTGGTGGAAAAAACCATTGGAAATTCATCTCAGATTACGATAACATCCGGAAAAGATGAAAATAAAATTAAGGATTACGAGCAACTTGTGGAGAAAGTTAATTCTATTGATGTTAACATCTCAGCAGTTTCTGTTTCTTCCGATAATGCAGCCTTTCTGGAGTACAACGGAAACTCGCAATCATTATTGGTCCGAGGCTTTAAAATAGATCAGGCTGACGATATCTATGATATTTATGACCGGATTACGGAAGGCTCCTATCCTCAAAACGAAAATGAAATCCTTCTCGGCATCGATCTGAAGGAGAATTATGACTTAAATATAAATGATAAAGTAGTTATTACTACAACAAAACAGAAAATGACAGAATGTAAAGTGGTTGGCTTTTTCGACTTTAAGGTATCCAGCATAAACTCCAACTGGGGCATCACTACTCTGGAAACAGCTCAGAAAATATTTGAGGCAGAAGGCAGTATAACCTCGATAGAAATACAAGTCACAGATGCTGCAGTGTTTACCACAGATGATATTGCAACAGTTATAAAGGACAGCATAAACCGCCAAGATCTAAAGATAGTTCATTGGAAAGAGCAGAATGAGTCTCTCTTAAGCGGTCTACAAGGACAGAGCATTTCCAGCTATATGATTCAAGTGTTTGTCATGATATCCGTGATACTTGGCATTGCGAGTGTACTTGCTATTACGGTAATACAGAAATCAAAGCAGATCGGTATCCTAAAAGCTATGGGCATCCGCAATTCATCAACAAGATATATATTTTTATTTGAAGGTTTCATCTTGGGCCTTTTTGGAGCAATACTTGGTATTTTATTTGGTCTTGGTTTGTCGCTTGCCTTCACAAAGTTTGCATTAAATCCGGATGGAACACCTGTCATAAACCTGTACATAAACTATTCCTTCATTCTGCTTTCGGGAATTATCGCCATCATTGCCTCAGTCCTGGCGGCACTTATACCGGCTGTTCGTTCCTCGAGGCTTAATCCTATCGATATCATACGCAATAATTAGACCAGGAGGTGAGAAGCATATGAATAAAATACTCGAATTAAATAATGTGAATAAAATATATGGAACAGAAATTAAAAATCAAGTTCTTTATGACATTAACTTATCCTTTGAGGAAGGCTCTTTTAATTCCATCATTGGTCAGTCCGGCAGTGGTAAAAGCACACTGCTTAATATTATCGGCACCTTGGACAAAGCGACCTCCGGGGATGTCTTGATTGAGGGTAAGGATATTAAGTGCATGTCAGCGAACCAATTAGCGGATTACCGCAACAGAACCATTGGTTTTGTATTCCAGTTTCACTATCTGCTTCCGGAGTTCACAGTACTTGAGAATGTGCTTATGCCTTACCGAATCCAGAATGGTAAGGTTACCAGAGATATGATTAGAAAAGCAGAAGAGACTTTAAAACTGGTTGGCCTGGACAAGGTAAAGGATAACCTGGCGACAAAGATATCAGGAGGACAGCAGCAGCGAACGGCGATTGCCAGAGCGTTAATTAATAATCCAAAGATGATACTTGCAGATGAACCTACCGGTAATCTGGATTCAGATTCTACGGAAACAATTTATGATTTGCTTCGCAATATTAATGAAGAATATAAAACCACCTTTATCATTATCACTCATGACAAAAGAATAGCTGAAAAAGCGGATAGAATTGTGGAGATAAAGGATGGCAGAATCAATCTTGACTTAAGAAAGTAACAATGGGAATATACAGATGGCATTGTATAAGAAAGAATAAAACTTAATACTTGGGATGAGTATTATCATTATTAGTTAGCCTGATTTCGCTTACCATGCCTCATGGTTAAATTAAGTTTTTGTGGTGTAAATTTCTAAATTGTGTTATAATCGAATTATCAAAAATATTAGGAGGTGGGCTTAAATGATAAGCTTTGTTCGTATGAAACGGCGTAACATAAAGACTTGGGAGGTAAATTTTATTGAATTACATGAAAGGCAAGGATGTGTTACCAGCCCGCCTGCTCAAAGAAATTCAGGAATATGTTGAGGGAAGCCTAGTATACATTCCTAAAAAAAGTAACAAGGCCGGCTGGGGTTATTTAAGCGGAGCACGAGAATCGATTGACCAAAGAAATAAAAGGATGATCAACTTATTTGAGTGTGGTAAATCCATTGGTGACCTGGCAAAACAATTTCATCTTGGAGAAGATACCATTAAAAAAATAGTCTATAAGAAAAAATGAATATATCTATTTTCATCCTATTCATTCTATATGAGCTGTGAGATAATACATTTGACCGGTCAATATCGTTTGAAAGGGGTTGGTTGAATTGATTAAAACGTTAGAGGTGTTTGATTTTTAATACCCTAAGAGAGGCAATGGGCGAAAGCTCATTGCCTTTTTTTTAAATACAAAAGGAACATTCCTCCATGCAATAATAAATTACTTACATTATTACCAATAAGTATAAAAACCACGTAATTAATTATAATAGTGTTTGAAATTGCATTTAATGGAGGCGACATAAATTGAATGAGGGACTGGTAGTACTGGTTAGGGCAATCATAGCTTTTTTTTCACTTTTGATATTTACAAGATTGTTGGGAAAAGAGCAGATTAGCCAGCTAACCTTTTTTGACTATGTTCTGGGTATAACAGTAGGGTCTATTGCTGCAGAATTAACCGTAGACTTAACAAGCCGTGCGTGGCCCCACTTTATCGGACTGTTAACCTGGGCAACCTTGGGCTACCTGATGGAAATAGTATCTTTAAAGTGGAGATATGCTGCCAAATATCTTGAGGGTGAGCCTACCATTGTAATTATGAACGGTAAATTTATGGAGAAGGTATTAAAAAAAATGAAGTTCAGGGCCTCCGATATTTTAGAGCTATTGCGGAATGAAGGAATTTTTGATGTTAATGAGGTGGATTTTGCCATAATCGAACCGAATGGTAAAATATCTGTATTAAAGAAACCGGAATATCTTCCGTTAACTCCAAAGGATATGAATATAAAAGTTTCCCCCTCCGGAATTAGTACGGAGTTAATCTATGACGGTAAAATAATTGAGGAAAATTTAATACAAATGAAAAAAGACAGAAAGTGGCTGATGGATCAGCTAAAAAAGCAGGGGATCAGGGATGCATCTGAGGTCTTTTTATTTTTACTTAATCCAGCGGGCAGTATTTATATCGATAAGTACAGTGATAATATGAAAAATCCGATTGATATCGGTGATTATAAAGGACCATATTAGGAGGTGGATTGTATGAGAAATTTTATGACAAAGGCAATTCCCATAGCTACCATAGCCATTTTTATACTTATTATGACCAGTGGCGGTTACTTAAAAAGACCTTTAGGCGATGAGGACAGCTTTTCTAAGATGATTGAAGATATAACCACTGATGTAAATGACGGTGCATGGGACCGGGCTGATAGTAATGCAAAAAATCTGGTGAACACCTGGAATAGAATTGTTATCCGGATACAATTTAGTACGGAGCAGGAAGAAATCGATGATATCAGTACCAGCCTTGCCCGGTTACACGGGGCCGTCGCCGCTGAAGATAAAACAAATGCCTTGATAGAATTAAAGGAGGCATATAATCACTGGATTAATATAGGCAAATGACAATTTTTAACATGGCACATTAACTATGGAAGACATGATAAGGGAGTCCTCCATATTAATATGTGCCATGTTCGTTTATCCTGTTAAGGGATGCCTCCCTATTAATAAATTCTTAAGAATTATACACCCAAAAAGGTCTTTGATTATTATGTACAAATGTATTATACTAGGGAAGATGTCCATATCATGATCAAATAGATACCATTATTACATAGCACAACTCAGGAGGAAAATGTTAATGTTTATTTATGAACTGTTAAAAGCGATTTTAATCGGAATTGTGGAGGGAATCACCGAATGGTTACCCATCAGCAGTACTGGACATATGATACTGGTGGATGAATTTATCCGTTGGGAAGCATCCGATAAATTTAAAGAAATGTTCATGGTAGTGATACAGTTAGGAGCCATTTTATCAGTGGTATTACTTTATTTTAATAAGTTAAACCCATTTTCATTTAAAAAAACGAGAAATGAAAAGCTAGATACGATGAAGATTTGGTACAAGGTTATCGTAGGTGCTGCTCCGGCAGGACTATTAGGTGTCTTATTTGACGATTGGCTTGACGAGCATTTTTACAATCCGCTGACGGTTGCAGTTACGTTGATCATTTATGGTATATTATTTATTATTATAGAAAACCGTAATAAAGGAAAAGTGGCGAAGGTAACAACTTTCCAGGAGATGACTTATCAAATGGCCTTCTATATTGGAGTATTCCAGGTGCTGGCTTTGATTCCGGGGACCTCCCGGTCCGGGGCGACCATACTGGGTGCTATTTTACTTGGTTCCTCCCGTTATATAGCTGCTGAATATTCTTTCTTTCTGTCAATTCCGATTATGTTTGGAGCCAGCGCATTGAAGCTTTTTAAGTTCGGCTTTGATTTTACCAAAACCGAAATGATTATCCTCCTGACAGGTATGGGAGTAGCATTTCTCGTTTCCTTAATCGCTATTAAGTTTTTGTTAAAATTTATTAAGAATAATAACTTTAAAGCCTTTGGCTGGTACCGGATTGCACTTGGTATTTTGGTAATTGGCTATTTTTTGCTGGTCGGTTAGTTATTTTATAGGAATGATACATAGATGAAAGAGAGCGTGCGCGCAAACTATATTGTTTCGCAAACGCCTAATTAAAATAAATATATAAGGAGAGGATATCAGTTATGGGACAGGTAAAAATTTTGGCAATAGGAAACAGCTTTTCTGAGGATGCAACCCACTATCTGCATCAAATCGCCAAAGCAGACAGTATTGACACTAAAGTTGTAAATCTTTACATTGGGGGCTGTTCGGTAGAAAGGCATTGGCACAATATCGAACAGGACGCAAAACAATATTTATATCTAAGAGATGGGTTTTCTACTGAGAATTACGTGTCAATCAAGGAAGCACTGATGGAGGATGATTGGGATTTTGTGATTACCCAGCAGGCGAGTCATGACAGTGGAATTCAAGAGACTTATTATCCTTATATTATCAATCTTTTTCAATATATGAAAGAATATGCGCCGAAAGCGGAACTTCTGCTGCAACAGACCTGGGCATATGAGATAGACAGTACCCATGATTGTTTTGTGCGTTATCATCACAATCAACAGGAAATGTATGAAAAACTGTGTGATGCATATCATCGTGCTGCAAAGGAACTAAGTGTAAGATTAATTCCCTGTGGTGATGTCATCCAGCTCGTAAGAACCAAAGATCCGTTTATTTATGAAAAGGGCGGGATGTCCTTATGCCGTGACGGATTTCATATGCATTACATATACGGAAGATACCTGCTTGCTGCGACCTGGTATTCGGCTTTATTTCATAAAAATATCATGGATAACAGTTATATGCCGGAAACCATTCTGGCGCCGGGAGAAAAGGCAGATCCTGCTGCATTGGATGTGATAAAAGAATGTGTAAAGCAAATAGCTTTTCCTTGTTGATTGATTTTCGAATGAAAATAAGTCGTATCAAAAATAAAATTTCAATCGTAAGCAAGACAAGTCATATGCCATACGATGATTAGTAAGATGGACATAAAGATGAGTGTCATAGGTAGAAAGAGTCTATATTACGAGGAGTTTTTCACCTCTATCATATTCCAACTCTGCCTAGGACACTCATAATTTTTAAAGTAATCAGGGCTTATTACGTTTTGATTATTACATTGTAATATTATCTCAAATTCTCTTCTTTCCTGTTTGGTCTGGTTTTCTCGTGTTTGCCATCATGAACGCCTATTACCTGACCATTTTCAATGCCAACATCCGCATTTTCCTTCGGTCTCATTTTTCTAAGCTCCGGATTACTTTTTTCCCTGTCTTTGATTCTGTTCTTATTATTATCCATATTTAATTCCTTTCTGACTGCACCTTTTCATATTATTATTTACAGAAACACGAAAATTATAATTAAATTTCTGAATAAAGTTGTGTTCTCTACATGTATGTAAATATCTGGGTATCTCGTAAATAATTCTAAGTAAGGGTAGAAAATTTCGTATAAAATATAATAGTAAAAAAATATTGGGTGTGATAGAATATGCTTGCTTGCCTTCAAACGTAGGTGTGACGTTTCGTAAGACAACCACTAAAATATACGAAAAATTACATATAATTTATATTTATCTGATACATAGGAGTATAGGATAATGCATAACAACAATCGAATCGTAAGTAATAACATAACAGAAGGTGTCATCTGGAAGCAGCTTCTGATTTTTTTCTTTCCTTTACTACTTGGGTCATTTTTTCAGCAGCTTTATAATACAGCGGATGCTGTTGTTGTCGGACAATTTGTTGGTAAGGAGGCATTATCAGCAGTAGGTGGAACCACCGGCACCTTAATTAACTTATTTGTTGGATTTTTTGTTGGAACTTCTACCGGAGCTACAGTAACCATTTCCCAGTACTACGGAGCAAAGCAGGAGGTGCTTGTTGGTAAAGCGGTTCATACAGCTATGGCACTTGCAATTGTCGGAGGTGTGGTAATCATGCTGCTGGGTATCGTTGGGGCTCCTTTAGCTCTAAAATTAATGAGAACGCCCGATGAAATCATGCCGTATTCCCTAACCTATATCCGCATCTATTTTGGAGGTATGATTGCAAATTTAGTGTATAATGTGGGTACGGGAATCCTTCGTGCCATTGGTGATTCTAAGCGGCCCTTATATTTTCTGATTGGTAGCTGCGGTATTAATATCGTATTGGATTTATTATTTGTAATTGTATTTCGATGGGATGTTATGGGCGTTGCTGTTGCCACAGTAATTTCCCAGATATGCAGTGCGGTTATGATTTGCTATACGCTGATGCGGACAACGAACTGCTATCGGTTATATGTAAAGCAAATACGCGTACATAAAGATTTGTTGGTGAAAATAATAAAGATTGGCTTGCCCGCTGGCTTTCAGTCATTAATGTATACTACCTCCAATATTATTATCCAGTCCAATATGAATAGTTTTGGAACAGATACGATAGCTGCCTGGACGGCATACGGAAAGATTGACGGCATTTTCTGGATGACAATGGGTGCTTTCGGTATATCAATTACTACCTTCGTCGGACAAAATTACGGAGCAGGTAAAGATGACAGAGTTCGCAAGGGAATCCGCGTATGTTTCATTATGGCAATGGCAGTGGCCATAGGTATGAGTCTGGCTCTTTATTTTAGCGGCACTTATGTATACCAACTGTTTTCAAAGGAAGACATTGTGATTGAAAAAGGATTGGAAATATTGCATTTTATGGCACCGACCTTCTTCACCTATGTCAGTATAGAAATATTATCCGGTTCCTTAAGGGGGATGGGAAATGCCTTTATTCCAATGCTGATTACATGCCTGGGAGTATGTGCGCTACGGATCATATGGCTATTTGCGATTGTACCACTTTATCCGAATGTAAAAACGGTAATCTTTAGTTACCCTCTTACCTGGGTTACTACTTCGATTCTTTTTATCCTATATTATGCTTATTATATGAAAAAACAAAAGTACCGGGTGAGCATATAAAATTTATTTAAAACAATGCATCATTTGTCGAATGTAGTGAGGAGTTTTCACTTTTGACTATGTCTTATGAAAAAGATATGAATAATAATATAATGGGAAATACTAAGCCAAGATATGAATGTGAATAGTCCCGCAAAAGGCATGCAGCCATTCACATAAAACCTAGAGAGAAGGGATCAACATGAGAAATATAAAATTGACGATAGAATATGATGGCAGCCGCTACAGCGGATGGCAAAGACTTGGTAAGGGTGAGTCGGATAATACCATTGAGAATAAGCTTTTGGAGGTTATCAGTAAAATGACCGGCGAGAATGTAGAGCTTTTTTGCGGTTGCCGAACCGAAGCCGGAGTGCATGCGTATGCACAGATAGCCAATTTTAAGACAAACACGAAAATGAAGCTATACGAAATTAAAAATTATTTTAACCGTTATCTGCCGATGGATATCGCAGTGATTGAGGTGGAGGAAATGCCGGAACGCTTTTCGGCAAGTCTGAATGCGAAAGCTAAAACTTATTTATATCGCATCGCAATCGGTGATGTTCCAAGTGTATTTGACCGTAAATATACCTATTATTGCTTCCATATGCCAAAGCTGGATTTAATGAAACAGGCAGCGGCTAATCTGATCGGTAAACATGACTTTAAGGATTTCTCCTCCGTTAAGAAAAATAAATCAACCTTAAAGGAAATCTATTCGATTGACATTTATCAGGACGCAAAGGAAATCCAAATCACGATCAAAGCAAATGATTTTCTTCATAACATGGCCAGAATGATGATCAGTACGTTGTTAGAAATTGGGCTAGAAGAGCGCAAACCTGAGGAGATAACCAGTATCTTGAATCCGGAATTGACGGATTCGGGCAGCGCACCTGCAAGTTCACAGGGACTTTTTTTGCAGGAGATTGAATACTAACAGGTAACCAAAACATATTACAGAACAATATCGGATAGTTTAGCTTTGCATGATTTCAGGTCATGCAAGGCTGCCTAACAAATAATTTATTATAACGTTATAGTGAAGGTGGTCCACTGACCATTTTCGCTTTCCACTGAAATACGGCCTTTGTGAGCATCTGTGATGGACTTAGCGATGGCAAGACCCAAACCGTAGCCTCCGGTATTTCTTGCACGTGAAGCATCGCTGCGGTAAAAGCGTTCAAAAATCTTCTGATAATCGGCTCGGTCAATCCCTGAGCCGGTATTATAGACTTTAATTATGCGCTTTCCATTATTTGATTGTAGGGAAACAGAAACCGTACCGTCCGGATTAGAGTATTTAAAAGCATTATCTAAAAGTATAATGATCATTTGTTTCATGCTTTCCTCGTTGCCGTAATAATAGATTTCCGCGGGTATACTTAAGTTAAAATGTTTTCCTGTCTCATAGGCAGTGCTTTCAAAGGGCAGGCAGGAATTTAGAATTGCTTTGCTTAAATTGAATTTATGAAAGGTAAGTATTTGCTTTGTATTTTCCATACGTGTTAAATCAAGAAGCTCATTTACCAATTGATTCATCCGTAGGACATTTGTCTGAATATATCCCAGCCATTTGTTATCTCCAACCTGGCTTTCTAGGACACTTGCGTTAGTGTTGATTATTGTTAGCGGTGTTTTCAGCTCATGACTAGCGTCAGATATAAACTGTTTCTGCTTGTCAAAGGCGCTTTGAATCGGTTTTGTGGCCCAATAGGATAACAGGACGATTATAACAAAGAAGATTAATACACCTATGCCGCCGATGGACAAACAGGTATAAATAAGCCGATTTAACAAGGAATTTTCAATACTGTAGTCAGTAAAAACTAGGATTTTACCATACATCTTATCTGCGATCAGGTATTGATATTGATGATATGACCCGTTTGTTTTATTCTTTTTTACGATGTAATCCAACAGGTCAGACATTTCATCTGCTGTGAGATCTGTATCTGAAAGTCCTATGGAAGATAAAATTTGATTGTTATGATCTAGCTTTATGGAAAAATGCCGGCTCACACCTCGAAAATTCGGGAAGGTCTGTAGATCTAAATCACCGGAGAGCTTATTTCTACGGAGGAGCTCCCCGTCATTATCGGCTATGAGCTCCATAAAGCGATAGGTCTGCCGTTCATTTCTGATTTGCATGGAAAAATAGATCGCTCCGATTAACAATAAAAAGATAAGGCACAGACTTCCCATTGCAATTGCGACAAACTTTATCCTGAGTTTTTTAATCATACCGATTCCTCCAATAGGTAACCGACACCTCGTGTCGTGGTGATTTTTACCGTTGTTTCGAGTAGATTTAATTTCTTTCTTAAAAAAGACATATACACTTCGATACTGTTATATTCTGCTTCGCTGTCATAACCCCATATTTTTTCTATAAACAATTCTTTCGGCAGAATCTGTCTAGGATTATGAAACAAAAGCTCCATGATCTGATATTCTTTTATCCCAAGTTTAATGGATTGTTTCTGGCAGAAAAGTTCATATGTATTTTTATATAAAGTCAGGTCACCAAAGGATAAGGTTTCTCCGATATATTCACCCTTTCGCCGGGTCAATGCCCGGATTCGTGCCATTAATTCCTCTGCGGAAAAAGGCTTGGTCAGATAATCATCAGCGCCGGTATCAAGGCCAGTGATTTTATTCTGAATTTCTGATTTAGCAGTAAGAATTATGATAGGAACGGATATACCTTGGGTTCTCAATTCTTTTAATACCTCAAGTCCATTCATAACCGGAAGCATAATATCAAGAACAATAACATCATATATATTCGAAAGACCGTAATCTAAGCCATCCCGGCCATTGTATACTGCATCTGCGGACCATTTCTGCTGACGTATTATTTCAGCCAGGGCTTCTGCAAGTGTTGTTTCATCTTCTACTATTAAAATTCTCATTCAAATCACCTCCTGATTTTTATTATAGCATAGAAACTTGAAATATCCTTGAACTTTCAAGGTTATTTCAAGGCAGTTTATTATAATTATTCTTGTTGACAGCCATGTTGCCTAAGCAAAAAGATAGGCGGCGAAACCATTTCAGAAAGGAAGAATAATAATGTATCTGTTAAAGAACGCCTTGAAAAGTATCTCGAGGGCAAAAACCAGAAATATATTAATAGTGATTATAGCATCGATTATTACAATCTCTGCCTGCATTGCACTTAGTATTAGGCAAAGTGCGGAGACGGCCAGAGAAGCCTCCATTGATCAAATGAAGATTACTGCCCAGATATCAGTGGACCGGCAGGCGATGCTGAAATCAGTACAATCCGGTGACAGAACCAATGTACTTCGGAATATACAGGGGATCTCACTGGAGGAAATGCTTTCATATGCAAAGTCCGGCAATGTGGATGATTTTTATTATACACTTACTTCATCCCTTAACTCAGATGAAGCAACGGTTCCGGTGGATACCTCCGAGGTAACGGAAAGTACCGAGGACTTAAATACTCAATTTGAGGGCATGGGACCCGGCGGTAGCCGTCGTGGTTTTGCGGGTATGGGTAATCAAGGTGATTTTACCGTGGTTGGTTACAGCTCTCATAATGCAATGTCAACATTTATGGATGGAACTTGCAAGGTAATTGAAGGAAGTGTATTTGCGGAGGATACAAAAGAACCGGACTGCCTAATCAGTGATGAGCTGGCGCTGTTAAACGATCTTACTGTTGGTGATACGATTACTTTAATCAATCCAAATGATGAGGAAGAAACCGTAGTTATGAAGATTAACGGAATCTATCATAATAGTGAGGCCGCCATGAGCTCCGGTGGTGACATGATGGGATTTAATGCTGCCTCCGATCCTGCAAACCGGATTTATACGAGCTATACGGCGCTGAGAGCGGTAGTAGATAACTCCGAAGCGAATGCTGTGGTTGAGGTGGATGAAACAACCGGAAGAGAGATATCAACGGCGCTGCGCGGACAGGAAGCAGGTACCTATGTTCTTGCTGACGCTACAGCCTACGATGCATTTCAAAAGGATGCGGAGGACTTGGGTCTGGATACTTCAATCTATGCGATAACTTCTCCTGATCTTGATGACTATGAACAGAGTATGATTCCTTTGGAAAGACTCAGCAGCTATGCAGCCTATTTCCTTTTGATAGTCTTAATCATCGGTGGGGCTATTTTGGTTATTTTCCAAGTATTTGCTATTCGTGAAAGAAAATATGAAATTGGTGTTTTAGCAGCCATCGGAATGAATAAGCGAAAAGTTGCTGCGCAGTTTATAGCGGAGGTATTTATCGTCACCTTTATAGCAATCATTATAGGTACCGGAACCGGTTCGGTTATATCTGTTCCGGTAGCTAATAGACTTTTACAGGATCAGGTGCAGGCGGTGGAAGTATCGCAGCAGACAACGATGAATAATTTCGGAGGTGGATTTGAGGGAAGGATACCGGGTGGTGCAGGCTTTTTGCAGGGTAGGATGGACGGATCGGGTGATGCGGATTATATAAGCTCAATATCGGCCAATGTAGATATCGTTGTACTGCTTCAGCTGCTCTTCATTGGTATATTGCTAACCTTGGTATCAAGTGCATCGGCAATCGTTTCCATACTACGGTATGATCCTTTAAAAATTCTAAGTAACCGGTCTTAATAGGAGGAAATTATAATGAGTACATTCACATTAAACAATTTATGTTATTCATACGGCAGCAGGCAACGGGATGTCATCAGTAATTTAAATTATGTATTTGAAGATAGTAAGGTATATTCCATCATCGGTAAATCAGGAGCGGGAAAGACAACTCTGTTATCTTTGTTATCCGGACTTGTGAAGCCGACAAAGGGCTCTATATTATATGATGGAAATGATATCAGTAAAATGGATCCCTACAGGTATCGCAGCAATTATGTCGGTGTTATATTTCAAAGCTTTAACCTGCTTCCGCATCTGACCGCCATTGAGAATGTGGTGCTGTCCATGGATATCTCGGGTAAGAAAATAACAGGGAAAAAAGAAAAAGCACAGATGCTATTAAATAGTGTGGGTTTGGATGATGCTACAGCACATAGGCGGATACTAAAATTATCCGGAGGTGAACAGCAGAGGGTAGCGATTGCACGGACACTGTCCTATGAGCCCTCCGTAATCTTAGCAGATGAACCAACCGGAAATCTTGATGGTGAGACACAAACCGGTATTATCAATATCTTTCAGGACCTGGCGCATAAGGAAGGTAAATGTGTAATTTTAGTGACTCATTCCCCTTATGTAGCTCAGATGTCGGATATGGTTTATGAATTAGCAGTAAAAAAAGACTAGCAATAACCCACATGTATGCAATGTACTGTAGACATTGCACCAGTAGAAGAATGGTTGGTTAAGAAGAGACCTTCATCACAAATGCAGAAGTAGACGTTACAATCACTTCTTAGTCCGATTAAAATAAGAAACACCAAATAATAATCGTCCGACAAGCTTGAGGATGATTACAATTTGGTGTATTTTTTATTGACAAAAAAATAAAACTATTGATTACCTATTTAATCCAAGGTAAAATATAGAATATAGCTTAGTTAAAAAAGATTGAAGTACAAGCTCCTTATAGAACATGAGTAATATTTTGAGTAATATTTTGAATAAGATTGCATGGTATAGGAAGGAAAGTAAAACAATAGGGTAAAGGTGGTGAGTGATAACTCTCTTTCAAACAAACGGAAAGAATGATTATTACTCTGATAACAGGAACCGGAAAGAGATGTGCGATAAGCAGGAAGTAATATAAATAAGCAGGAAGTAATATATAAACAGGGTAGTAATGAAATATTTTTAATTTAAAGAAAATCAAGTACAAATAAGTACGGAAAGAAGAGGAAAATTATAATGAAGGTATCAGATTTAAAATATGAAAGAATGACCAAAGAATCCATCGTAAGTTCTGCAGAGGCAATTGTCTCGGCGGTTAAGAATGCTACTTCGGTGGAGGAGGTTTTAAAAGCAAGAGAAACTTATGTAGAGTTTTATAAGGAGTTTTTAACTGCGTCCAGCCTCTCTTATATGCGTTACACCATTAACACCGTAGATGAATTTTATCTGGCGGAAAAGGATTATTATGATGAGATTACACCGATGGTTCAGAACTATATGGTGGAGTATGCTAACGCCATGTTAGAAAGCCCGTTCCGTGCAGAATTAGAAAAGGAGCTTTCTCCGCTCGTATTCAAGTCCTTTGAAGTACAGAAAAAATCCATGTCCTCAGATATCATTGAGGAAATGGTAGAAGAAAACCGCCTGGTTACCGAATATTCCAAGCTAATGGCAGGCCTGACCTTTGATTTTAAGGGAGAGCCCATGCCGTTATCCCTACTTCGTAAATACATGATGGATGATGACAGAGATACACGCCGTGACGCATATGAAGCCTTGGGCAAACGCCTCGAAGAAAAGTCAGAGGAGCTTGATAACCTTTTCGACAAACTGGTAAAAATACGTGATAAAATGGCAAAGAAGATGGGCTATAAAAATTTTGTTGAACTGGGCTATTATAAGCTGGGGCGTTTAAGCTACGATGAAACAATGGTGGAGAAGTTCCGCAATAATGTATTACAATACATAGTTCCCGTTGTGGCTAGGCTGAAAAAAGAGAATGCACAGCATATGGGCATTGATCAATTAATGCTCTATGATAATGATGTTAATGTTCCGGGTGGAAACCCGAAACCCGTGCTCGATAAGGACGGTATTTTTGATGCTACCACGAAGATGTATCATGAACTGAGTGAAGCAACCGCAGAATTTATTGATATGATGATGGAAAATGAAGCCTTTGACGTTGTTTCCAGAGAAAATAAGTGGGGTGGTGGTTATTGTACCAGCTTCCCGAAATATGAGCAGCCGTTCATTCTTGCGAACTTTAACGGTACCTCTGCTGATATTGATGTTATGACCCACGAAGCGGGGCATGCTTTCGCTGATTATATGACAGCTCATAACAAGTTTGCGGCAGAACTTAGTGTTGGTGGTATGGAAACAGCAGAAACACATTCTATGAGTATGGAATTTTTTGCCTGGAAGTATATTAATAAGTTCTTTGGTGAAAATGCAGATAAGTATAAATTTATGCATACCTTTGATGCTTTATCCTTTATCCCTTACGGAACAATAGTGGATTATTATCAGCATTTAATTTATGAAAATCCGGAGATGACACCGGCACAGAGAAACGAGACCTGGAATAAGTTGGAGAAACAGTTTAGACCTTACCTGTCCACGGAGGGAATGACCTATCTTTCCCAAGGTACCCGTTGGCAGTATCAGATGCACATTTACGAAGTACCGTTTTATTATATTGATTACTGTCTCGCTCAGGTGGTGGCTTTCGAATTCCTATTGGAATCACGTAAGGATTATTCCGATGCTTTCAACCGCTATGTACGTTTCTTATCTCATGGGGGCGAGTTGACCTTTACCGACTTAATTAAGGAGGCAGGTCTGGTTTCTCCGTTTGAAGACGGTGCACTTGAGGGCGTTGCCGGAGAAGTAGAGCAGCTTTTGAAGGAATTAAGACAGAAGCTGTAATCAGAAGGTATTAGCTTATTAAATCGGAATAGAAAGAACATGGTAAAACCAGGGGAAACCGATCCTATTGATTATAATGAAATACCTCGAATTTTCAGGAGGAAAGGATATGAAAAAATACCTAGTATTATTATCTTGTCTTTTACTTGCCATGTTAATAGCTGGATGCAGCAAACAGGACAACAAAAAATCTGAGGATAGGATGAACAACCAGGAGGAACCAACACCTACCGAAAAACCAACACCTACCGATAAGCCAACACCTACAGATAAACCAACACCCGAGCCTCTCAAGGATGGGACTTATGAGGTGACATCCGACCCTGATCCGGAGGGTTATTTTACGAAAGCTACAGTGACCATTGAAGACGGTAAAATAACATCCGCCGATTGGACAATTTATGATTCCCACAGAGATAACCGTCCTTTTGATGAGACATATGAGGAAGTGTTTGAAAGCAATATTACCTATATAAAGCAAAGCCGTGACGACTGGAATGGCTCCAGAGATTACGAAGCAGTACTGATTGAAACTCAGGATACGGCAAAGGTAGATGCTGTCAGCGGAGCAACCTGGACGAACATAAAGTTTAAAAATATCATTAATATGGCTATCAATAAAGCGAAGGACTAGGCAGAGCCTATTCTAAAAACTGATTGGTTTTACCCATTTTATATGCGAGTTTAATAATTTCCTGTTCTTCCTCGGACATCGGCCTGGCATACATTTTCTCTATTTGTCGTATCAATTTATCAAAATGAATCTTTTTCTTTTGATGTCTGGGACGTTGAACGATATGGTTTGGCTGATAGAGCCTTGGCTGCAGGGAAGGAATGAACAACTTTTTAAAAATTTCAGCAGTATAATAGGCATCATGCAGCGCATTGTGAAATGTGTACGAAATGGGTATGCCAAGTAATTCCACGGAGGTCTGCAGCCGCAGGAGCATTTTTTGCGACTTATTAAAATGCGAGGATACATACGGCTGGATGTTAATATACATTCTAGGGATTTTACCGGTATCAAGGTGATGATATTCGGCATTTTTAAAGAGAGCTCTGATATCGGACATTCCCCAGGTACACAATATAGAATCAGCATCTTCCATGAACTCAAGGAAAGCCTGATATACGACAGGAAAGGTGTCTTTCGTATCCAATTGCTCCGTTGTAATTCCGGTAAGTTCTGTGATCTGCGGATGAATATTCGTATAAATCAATGGTTTTATATAATGGTTGAACTCAGCGGTAGTTGCAAGTGTAGTATCTAATTTAACAGCACCGATTTGGATTATCTCAAAAGGGTATTGGGATAATCCTTTTTTTGATGTCTGTGGTGCTTGAGCTAATTTTTGAAGCAGCTCTGCGTCCTGAAGGGAGGAAAAATCCTGATTAAATTCGAAATCATATATTATGTAGTGCACGCAAACAACCTCCTTAACAACAGATTCATGATATTTTTAACCGATTACGTGCAGATTATACTCATAATGAAAAAAATGAAGTATAGAATTCGGACAACAGTAAAAAATTGAAAGGGGCACCTATGGAGCTTAGTATACACTCATTTTGGCAGACAATGAAATAGTTTGCGGTATGGAGGAGTAGTCAGTTTCCATAGGTGTACTTTTTTGGTTTTTTAGAAGTAAAAAGGTGTTGCAAATTGTATAAAAATAATGTTAATATAGATACAATAATAGAAAAGACCGCAAAAAAGCACAATATAGCAGTTAAATGCTTTTCTAAGGCATCGAAATGCTTAAATAAAATGTTTGTAGATTAAAAAAGATAATAATTCATTGAAATCATAAAATTTGTGTTGCAAATTACCCGCCATTAGTGGTAAAATATGGATATTAATTTATGTCTCAAATACAAGAACTATTTAATAAAAACAGGTTTAACAAAACCATTTAAGGACAAAATAAGAAGAGCGTCATAATACAGTAATCATATTTTTACGGAAAGGTGGTGACAAAAATGGGAGATAAGAATCCAAAAAAAGCACCTAAGAAGAAGGGTGGTGCATCAGCTGCAGCTGCTGGAACAACAAAGAAAAAATAGTACTTGAAAAATTCCTTTGAATGATAGTTCAAGGGAATTTTTTATTTCAAAGTAAATTGTGTCCTATGTAATAAAAGAACAGGAAGAAAAAAGGGAGTAGACGATTCGCTACTCCCTTTACATCGACAACGATTCATTGCATTATCTTTGAATGACAATGAACCTACAGACGATGTAAATAAGATGATATTACTTTCTGAGAATTTTATCTGCTCTTGGTGCTCTGAGCATACTGGCTTCCGGCATGTTACATCCGAGCAGGGGTTGCAGATAATATTTAAAGGCATCCGTTACATTATTGCCTTTTATATTAATAAACTCGTCGGGCATTAATTTCGTTTTGCCGGCTACGTTATGCAAATCAGTGATTCTATAATCTACGGAATAATATCCAGTTCTATGGATGGTAATGGAACCATCGATATTATGCCAAATTGCAAATTGTGCAGCTTTTTCTCCAACCTCTCGAGCTTCATGCTGATCAATCTCTGATACACAGCCCATAAAGGATCTTTGAAGATAACCTAAGGTATCGGATCTTACACGGCTGATCTTTAATTTGCTCTTGATTTCCTGAACAAGCAGTTCCCCTAAGGCACCGGTTCCGGATAACTGAAGATTACCGTGAGCATCCTTTTCGGTATTCTTTACTAATTTTGTTACAATCGGAACACCGTTCTCATCCTGGATTCCCTCGGATACAGCGATGATGCAGCGTCCGTATTTATCATAAACATTTTTAACATCCTGTAGGAAATTGTCCATAATAAAATGTCTTTCCGGAAGATAAATCAAATGAGGGCCGTCATCCGGATATTTCTGTGCGATTGAGGAAGCTGCGGTCAAAAAGCCGGCATTTCGTCCCATAACAACACCGATGTGAACACCGGGTAAAGCTCTATTATCTAAGTTCAGACCGATAAAAGCCTGAGCTACAAATTTAGCTGCAGAGGCATAACCAGGGGTATGGTCATTGATCATAAGATCGTTATCAATGGTTTTTGGTATATGAATGGCTCTGAATTCATAACCGGAGGATTCCGCCTGTTGATTTACAATGCGTACGGTGTCGGCAGAATCATTTCCGCCTATGTAGAAGAAGTAACGTACACCATGTGCCTTAAATACGTTGAATATTTCCTCGCAATATGCCTTGTCCGGCTTTTCTCTGGTAGAAAATAATGCGGAGGAAGGGGTAATAGCTACCTGCTCCAGGTTATGGGTTGTCTCCTGGGTTAAATCGAGGAAATCCTCGTTGATAATACCGGAAACCCCGTTAACAGCGCCATATACTTTAGTGATTTGTGAAAATTTTCTGGATTCGAGAACAACTCCGACTAATGATTGGTTAATTACCGCAGTTGGTCCTCCACCCTGTGCTACAACAACTTTTCCTTCAAGTTTCATAATAACTTCTCTCCTTTGCTAATCTTCATGATAAGATGTTCATTTTAAGAGTTAAACCTATTGTCCGGACAGGTATTATCTGAGTTCCTGTCTGTGCTTTTGTGTCCTGCTAGTTTCTCTTTAAGTACATTTCATCGGTAAATCAATTAGTTTCACAGTTGTACGCTTACGTAAGCCATATAATTGTGCTAAAAATGGAGTCAAGTTAATCTGTTAGTAAATTGTACCATATTTACCTGTATTATGTAAATGGGTACGAGTAAGATCTCTTATTTTTTCCAATTTATCGAATGTATTATCTTGTCAGGGACAACCATCGGAGGAGGGATTTTTCCTATGGCGAAATTACCCCTACGCCGGTCATCCTTGCAATATGTCGATGATTCTTGTATAATAATAGATAGATTTCGACATCTTAAATACTGGATTTTTATGAAATGACATACGAGTTAAGCAATGCGATTTCATCGTAGGATACGGTATTACATAAACAGAGGTAAATATGAAAAAAGGAAAAGGTTATATTACCATATCGATGCTAATTTTTGGAAGTATCGGTCTCTTCGTTAGAAATATTCAATTAACATCAAGTGAGATTGCAGTAGCAAGAGGATTTATCGGAAGTATATTTATACTTGTTGTTCTTGTGTTAACCAGACAGAAATTTTCCTGGAAAGCAATTCGCCCGAATCTGGTTTTACTGATCGCCTCAGGTACAGCGATTGGGATTAACTGGATCTTATTATTTGAGGCATACCGTTATACTACGATATCCAATGCAACGCTAAGTTATTATTTTGCACCGGTTTTTGTAATGTTTCTTTCCCCCTTTTTACTGAAAGAAAAGTTGAGAGCAGGCAAACTGCTTGGTATCATTGGGGCTGTTATCGGGATGTTTCTTATCGTCGGGGTTGAGAGTGTACCCGGAAATAATCATTTATTAGGAATTACATATGGCTTGTTGGCGGCTGTTTTCTATGCAAGTGATATATTGATGAACAAGTTTATCAAAAACTTATCCGGACTGGAGACTACCATCATTCAGTTGACTGCAGCCTCCTTCGTTTTACTGCCCTATGTCCTTGTTACACAGAAGACAGCGATTAGTCTTGATATGAAATCCCTGGTGCTATTATTGATTGTAGGCGTGATTCATACAGGTATAGCATATATCCTATATTTTTCAGCGATAAAAAGGTTAAGCGGACAAACGATAGCCGTGTTATGTTACATAGACCCCATATCTGCAATTCTCATGTCAAATATATTCTTAGGTGAACAGTTATCGGCATTGCAAATAACCGGAGGCATTCTGATTCTGGGAGCTGCCTTCTTTCATGAGTTTGACTATAAAAAAACATTCAAAAGAGGTGTATTATGGTGGAAGTCAGAGAAGTATTAACGAAAAAGGAACGAAGGATATTTGCTGCCTTTCACGCTAAGATGTATCAGAAGGTTCCTCAGGCAATCCCGGATTTAATTGTCGATGAATACGGTAATTTTGATCCGAAAAAGAATCCGGCTTATGATTATTGCAGCGTGAAACAGTTTTTAGCATATAAAGAAGGTAAATGTGTAGGCAGAATAGCCGGTATTATCAGCCATGCAGCCAATCAAAAGTGGGACACGAAAAGAATTCGATTTACCCGAGTGGATTTCATCGATGATAGGGAGGTTTCTACTGCACTTTTTAAGGCGGTGGAGGACTGGGGCAGGAGGGAAGGCTTAAAAGAAATACATGGTCCAATCGGTTTTTGTGATATGGACCAGGAAGGCATGCTAATCGACGGCTACAAGGAACCGGGAATGTTTATCACAATCTATAATTATCCTTACTATTTGGAGCATTTAAATGAGCTTGGGTTTATCAAGGATACCGATTGGGTAGAGTATAAGGTATATTTGCCTAAGACATCGGATGAAAGACTCGATAAAATATCAAATGCTGTACTTAGAAAATTCAACATTACTCTGATAGAACCGAAGAGCAGGGTTGAATTTAAGCCTTACATAAAAAAGATCTTAGAGCTTTTAAATATCACCTATAAAGAACTTTATGGGACAGTAGAAATCACGGAAGCTCAAATTAATAAATACTATAATCAATTCATCCTGTTGATCAATCCCGAGTATGTAAAGCTTCTTGTCGATGAGAAGGATGAACTGGTCGGTTTTGGACTTGCGATGCCCTCATTAAATGGTGCAGTCAAGAAAAGCAACGGAAGGCTGCTTCCCCTTGGATGGTATCGTATGATACGTGCGTCCTATGCAAAGGCAGAGGTATTAGATTTATATTTGATCGGTGTAATACCGCAAATGCAGAATAAGGGACTGACCGCCGTACTGATGAACTCCATGACTAATTCCGCGAAGAAAAACGGGGTTAAGTATGCGGAGACCGGTCCCGAGCTGGAAACGAACCATCAGGTTCAGGCTTTATGGAAGCATTATGAAGTGGAACAGCATAAGCGAAGAAGATGCTTTATAAAAAAATTGTAAATGAAACTGTTTTGATTTGATGAAAATATAGCTACCATTTTTAAGAACATGATCCCCTTATGAGATTTTTCCTTGTTACGAGAGTAAGGATTTTTAATGAAATAGGAACATCCTATCATTATGAAGTCACAAGGAAAAACTCGTCCGGGGATCATTTTATATTCTGGCACTCATTAAATTGCTCGAGGAATATCGTCTAAGGCCCTTATAAAACACGAAAAAGGCCAGAAAAATGATGAGGACGGTGAAGCCCAGCAATAAAAGCAGGGTGAAAGGGTCGAACCGGAGGATCATTTTCACGGGTAAGTAGATGATCAGACCCACCGGAATTAAGGTGTATAAAAGTAATCGGATGATGCCCTTGAAAATTCCATCCGGGTAGGTGGAAAAATGTAGCAGGACGCTGTGAAGATTACCGGAAATCATATCACCTTTCACAATCCAGAAGGACAGGCTTCCCGTAAGTATAGCAAAGGCGGTTAATATTAAGGCTCCCGTTATGCTGAATAAGGTAAATAAGAGAAGATTGACTATGCTGAAACGAAAGATGCAGATGATGAGGTAGCCATAAAGTAAATCCCCTATCGCGGAGGTGTTGGTTCCTGAGGAGATAACCCCTAATAATACATTTTTCGGCTGTACCAGGTAGGAGTCCAGCTTCCCGTTTATAATAAGGTCGGGCAGGTTATAAGCCGTTTGAAAGAAAATGTGGGATAATCCGTAGGTACTGGCAGCAAGACCCCACAATACCATTACATCATTCATATGATAACCCCCAATATCTTCTTTTAGATGGAATAGAATCATCCATTGAATGATGAAGGTAGCATTGTTTAATATCATAAAGGTGATATTGGTTATGAAAGCTGCCCGGTTCGTCATCTGCCGCATGATATTGTATTTTACCGAAAGAAGTAAAACCTTACCTTGTTGTTTAGCCGCCGTTAACATTTAATTTTTTCACTCCCTTCTGATACATAACCGTAATAATTATTATGGTTATTCCTAAATAAATTCCTTGGGCCAAAAGAACTCTCCAAAGCATTTCCATACTGAAATCTATGACAAGCTTAGCCGGACCATAGGTAACTACATAAATCGGTGAAAATTTAATAAGCGGCTGTGCCCAGTCCGGAAACATTTCTACCGGAAATAAGGTTCCTACGACGATGATTATTTTATCATAAATCCAGTGGTATGGTCCGGCATCCTCCATCCAAAAGGAGAGGATGCTGATACACATCCTAAGGAAGGAGTTGATTAAAGTTCCCAGAAGAAAGACGGGTACAATTAATATAAGATTCACTGCTTGAAATCCGGCTAGTCCGCCCACGAAGTGGTATCCAATCAGAATTCCGATACCCAGGTATAAGAAAAACCGTAAGGTTATCTCTCCGAGATGTCTGGACACGATATAATAGATGTAGTTATAGGGCTTATTCATATTATAGGCGATGGTTCCGCTCTTAATATCTGAGGTCATCTGGCCGGTAAGCGTCCGGTTCCTGGTTCCAAAGAAGATGATTTCCGTTATTATGACATACCAGATCATCTGCTCCATAGAATAACCACTGATTAAATTAGTAGAATCGGCATAGATATACTGCCATAAATTTAAAAATACAAACAGAACCACGAAAAAGGATACAAAGCCCAGTATGATATTTAGGGTATACTGCAAGCTTTCCAAAAAGGTTGTTTTAAAGATAAAGATGTATTTGCGCATGCATGGAGGTCTCCTTCCGATATGGGATTGTTACTCCCCTTTTCATAATGAATCATTGATTTCATGAAGCACAATCGATTTAGAGTAATACCTTGTTCTCCCTGTAAATCTCGGTAATGATATTTTCCAGGGGTACATTGGATATATTAATATCAATCATGTTGTCTGCATCAATCAACCGGAGAGCATCATTAATTTTTTTCTTCGTTGTATCAATCGCTAATTTTAGATTTCCTCCCTTGCTCTTTAAGACAGTAATACCCTCTTCAGCGGTAAAATCAACCGTTTCCTTCATTTTTACCTCAACTATTTTTTTGTTCAAATAGTGGTATTTTAAATGCTCCATGGAATCGTCGAGTACAATGCGACCGTGGTTAACGATAATGATACGTTTACATAGCTTTTCGATATCTCCCACATCATGGCTGGTCAAAAACACCGTGGTTTGGTATTCCCGGTTCATTTTCTTTATCAGTTCCCGAATATTTTCTTTGACTACCGGGTCAAGACCTATGGTGGGCTCATCTAAAAAGAGTACCTCCGGTTTGTGTATTAAAGAAGCTACGATTTCACAGCGGATGCGCTGACCTAAGGATAGGTTTCGAACCGGGGTATTTATAAATTCCTCCAGTTCAAAGGTTTTCTTTAATTCGTTAATCCGTTCTTCAATTACGGTATCCGCTAAATCATAAATGGCTCCGAAAAATTTGAAATTATCATAGGGAGTCAGATGTGTCCAAAGCTGTTCCTTCTGTCCGAATACGGTGCCTATTTTGTAGGCTAACTGCTTACGCTTTGCACACGGATTGATGTTCATGACGGATACTTCACCGTTATTCGGATATAGAATGCCGGTAAGCATTTTAATGGTAGTACTTTTTCCGGCTCCATTGGGACCGATAAAGGCAAGAATTTCACCCTGTTCGACCTCAAAGCTGATGTTATCCACTGCCAGAATGGACTTATACCTCGGTTTGATGATGGAACTCATACTTCCCCGGAACCCCTTTTCCTTCACCTTCACCTTGAAAGTTTTCGACAGATTCTTTACTTGTATTGCTTTCATAGATATCCTCCTGTCTATTTTTGTATATAAAAAAACCGCCTGAATAATATCTGTTAAATATTATACAATGCGGTAGATTTTCTTATAGGATATATAGGAACTCCTTAACCGCATAGACACAAGAGACATACAGCGCTTGCACCTATGGGTTTCCTAAGTTACAAGCTGGTATGCCTCATTAGAATGTGTTCAAAGACGGTAATTCGAAATTGATACATTTTTTTTCCTACAGGTAAGGGACAACCCTGCACCTGTGTGCTCCTTTTTGGTAAATTTCTGAAAGTATAACACAGGAATTATCTGGATGCAATAGTAAATTTAAAATGTTTTGTATTTGTTTTGTATTCGTTTTGTATTTGACCAATTTGCGTTATTGACCCATTTGACCAATTTGTGAAGCTTGACATGATAATAAGCAATGAATACAATGAGTTTATCAGGAGGTAAACGATGGTTAAGGAGATCAAGCATGCGAATATTTTATATAAAATGTGGGATGCTTAGCAGAAGCATAGGATTTAACGTGAGGATTTAACGTGAGGATTTAACGTGAATAGGAAAAAACGTGTTGAAAACGAAACGAAAATAATAGAAACAGCGTCTAATGGATGAGACTAGCAGTCTAAAACTTAAGATTGAGGTGAAATAATGAAAAAATATATGATAATATTAAGTCTTTTTCTAATATTGATTACTATGAGCGGATGTAAAAAGGATTCTACCGAGAATGGTCAGGAGGGTGGCACAACCCCTACCAATGTGCCGACCAAAACCGTACCCGTGGTTACCGATACCCCGGATATTACCGTGGCTCCGGAGGAAAAGTTAACGGTGCAGGATTACTATCCTTTGAAAGAGGATGCGGTATATATCTATGAGGGCAGCGGTAATGAATATGCCTCCATGACAGTATGGATGGATTTTTATGAGGAAAAAAAAGGCCTTCTTCAGACAAGAACCAATAACGGCGGGACGGAAACTGTAAGAGTGATCGAAAGGACGGAGGATAAAGTATCAGTACTCACCACCATCGATGAATGCTATTACCGGGATAGGCTTTTTGAGGCAGAGTTTTTAGATACGGCAGAGGTATTACTCATGGAACCACTGATTAAGGGAACGGAATGGACCTTATCCAATAACAGAAAACGGTATATTTCAAATACCGAAGTACAAATTACCACACCATTGGGAACGTATCTTGCCTTGGAGGTTACCACCGAAAGTCCACAGGATGTAATCATTAATTATTATGCACCCGGTGTCGGTCTGGTAAAGACAGTGTTTGTATCAGAGGACCTGGAGATTACCTCTTCACTGAAAGAAATAAAAGAGGATGCGCCATACAATCAGGATCTTATTATTTATTATCCCAAGGACGACGGTATGATTTATAGAAAACGTGAAACTTTATATTTCCATACCAACGATATCACCGCTATCATTCTTGAAAATGCAGTGAAGAAGGATGCAGCAAAGGATACCAATCTTCCGTTGATCAGTTCTGACACAAAAATCAAATCCCTTTCTTTGGGCAAGGATAACAAAGTGAATATTGACCTATCCAAGGAGTTTATCGAGGATATGAATGTCGGGGCAGAATATGAAGCCTTAGTCCTTCAGAGTATTACGAATACTTTAGGTAATTATTATCAAGTATCGGAGGTAATCATAACCGTCGAAGGAAAACCTTATGAATCAGGACATTTTTCATTGCAGGAGGGGGAAGCCTTCACGGTTGATATGGAGAAGGTAATTCAGGATTAATTTCATTGGTGCCAAAAATAACAGGAATGTGCTTGATAAAGATGCATGTAATTTTATAAGTGAAAAGACCGATGAGTAAGAATAATTCATCGGTCTTTTCATAAATTCCTACAGCACAATGTTACTTAAACGTGATAATTAATGTTTGAGTTCATTCCTATATTATAGATGAAAATCCTCGAGTTTCGGTTGAGGGTCTTTTTTCCAATAGCTTGAACCATCTGTTAATCGTTCTAAAAAACCCTTATCAATTAATTCTCTACGCAACAGCCATTTATCCTGAAAGGTATGATGTTGCTCGATAATCTCATTGACCTGTTTTTCTGTATAGTTAATACCCATATCAAATTTTGATGAAAGATAAATGAGGACAAGAAGCTTATTCTTTTTCTTGGCGGGAAACAAGGTTATCTTGCCATCCTCATTTATAAAATGATTGATTTCCTGCATTAATTCATTTATTAAAAATTCCATAGCAAAACCTCTTTCTAAATTCTATATTTTTTATTAACGACAATCAATTTTCTTGCGCTGGCATGTGTGTATATCGGAACTTTCGTGATAATCGTTGTTAATTATTTTACCCAGTACTGTTTACAGTCCTTCGAGCGTTCCATAAAGCCGTATTCGATGAGATACCTACGAATGGTGGGGTAATCCTCGTAAATTGATTTTAATGTCCCGTTTACTTCCTTTTCCGTATAGATCTTACCTTTTTCAAATTGCTCCATGATTTTACGCAATGTTACGATTTTCTTTTTTTCTTTGGAGGAGAAAATTTTTAATTTGAGCGGTGAGAGACTTTCAAATACGGTTGCGAGGATTTTGTCGTTTTCTTCCTTCGTTGTGAAATAACGGTCATCCACCATGGTAGCACCTTCATGGATGGGAACGAGAATATCCTTTTCGGATATAAATTTTTCGTTCATTAGTTCATACATGGCGAGATACAGCTTAGCCTGTTTGGCTTTTTCACGGAAGGTAAACTTCTGATGCCTTACCGTAGAAGCGGAAATAGCCAATCTTCCGGCGATTTCCTGATCCGACATGCCGCTTCCGATTAAGGCTAGCAGCTCCTTTTGCTTGTCTGTTATGGTATTATATTTACTCTCAGAGTGAAGTAATTGAATTAATAAGTCTCCATGGTCTTTTATAATATGTTCCTTCACAGCCCGGAAGGCTTCATAATAATGTCCGTCCATCAAATATATTTCGCCGGTCTCAAATTTCGCACTACAATGCAGGCACTGGTATAGGCCTTTACTTGCTTGAATCGTAAAGCCTCTTGTCAGGTCTTCTATACTACAGTTCTCAAGATCTAGATTCATATTTATCAATTCCATTCCTTTGTTTATTAATAATATAAACATATAATAAAATTGTTTATAACAATTGTCAACATAAATTTTATAGTTACTATATGAAGATAAGAATAAAGTGTAATAGAAGTTATGAATGATGGTATAGTCGAAGTGATAGGATAACAATTAAGAGGCGACAGGAAAATGCAACGAAAGAAGACTCAAGAAAGGGGACTCAGGTAGCAAAATATATTATTTACATAAAATCAGGTTTTGTTTCGATTAGACATTCAATGAGGTACATGGAAATATTAGACAAAGATTATATTGTGGAGTATAATGAAATAACAGAATGGAGGTTATTCTATGAGAAAATTATCAAAGGACTTCATAAAAGGCAATGAGGTGCTGTTTATTGGCTATTCCTCCAGAAACAGTGCTTACAGCAAAGGGATTTATCAGGCATTTGCAAATCATAATATTAAGGTTTATCCTTATAATACCAAAGAAAATGCAACCTATGATGTCAAGGTATATCAAAGTCTTACAGAGCTTCCGAAAATACCGGAAAATGCTTTTATCCTTCTTAACAGGGAGAATACTGAAAAAGCAGTAAAACAGCTGATCGGTAGAGGAGTGAAACGGATATTGTTCTACAATGCTAAAATGGCCGATGAGAAGCTTTTGAAGGAATGTGAAAAAGCTGGAATTGAAACGGCTGCCGGCTGCCCAATGATGATTTATGGTACCGGCTTCCATAAGTTCCATGGACTTTTAACCGGAGTAAAATAAATGAAGGTATTTCCATTAATAAGAAGAAAGTGGTCGAATGAACACATTATGGCGGGAGTGTTTTTCGTTCTGATACTCTACCATATACCTCAGTGGGTGCATAGTTCCTTTGAAATCCTTGTGTTTCTGCTTATGGTAGCAGAGAGCCTGGTAATCGACAGCATTATGAACCATTTTAGGTATCACAGGATGTGGTGCTGTGTATCAGCGGCAGTGACGGCAGCCATGCTCAGCGCTATGACATATGGTATACCTTTATGGGGAAGGATGGCCGGAGTCGCCGCGGCACTTTTGGTAGGAAAACATATTTGGGGTGGGACAGGAAGGAACCTGATAAATCCTGCATTGTCTGGCTTATTGCTGCTTGCTCTTTTGTTTGATATGCCTTATCCATATTTTACGGAATCCTATCTATTGATACCGGCAGCAATTTTTAGCTTGCCTTTTTTAAGAATGCGGCCATTTGCAGGGATAGGACTTATCCTTGGTATGATGTCGGCGTTGCTGCTAAACGGTGATTTCACCTTGACGAAGCTGCTATCCTACGGTGTATTTTTCTGGGGCTGCCTGGTCATCACAGATCCTGTAACCGTAACAGCACATCCCGTAGTAGGTGCGGTGGCAGGTTTTCTTGCCGGTATTTCATCTTTATATTATTTTCCTGTACAAATCGCAATTGTTATCTCTATCCTTACCGTCAATCTTTTCTCCGCGGCAACAGAGAGCATCTATAAGCGAAATACGAGACTACTGAAACATAAGCGGGCTCTTAGAAAGATTGTGCCATATCCTGGGGATAAAGCACATGTGATAGATTTGACAGGAGAGAAGGGCAACCGTTTTACTGCGGCTTCTGAAATCAAAGAAAAGTATATCAATGCAATGAATAACAGACAATACCGCTGTAATGTATCAGAAAGCAAACGTGTTGAATTATCCATGGATTCGATTCTGGAACGAATCAGGGATAATGATGTATTTGGCAGGGGTGGTGCAGCATTTCCCACTTATGATAAAATAATAGCTGTGAAGGAGGCAGAGGTACCGCAGAAATACCTCATAATCAATGGAGCGGAATGTGATCCCGGTTTGATCCATGACAGATGGCTGATTAGGAATCAATGGGACCTTATTATGAAGGGTATAGTGCTTTTAAATCATTGCGTTGGTTTTACAACGGTGTATCTGGCCGTGAAGGACGTATCCGACTTACAAATACCAAAAGATATTACGGTCCATAAAATAAAGGATTATTATCCTGCGGGAGCTGAAAAAATTTTAATAACCGAAGTGCTAAAAATACAGGTGGGACCGGAGAAAATCCCGGCTGATTTAGGAATACTGGTATTAAATGTTCAGACCGTATATTCCTTATATGAGGCTGTAATTCACAATAAAACGATGAATAGCCGCTTCCTGACAGTTGCAGATTTGCGGTCTAAGAGAGCACATGTGGTCAAAGTGAAATTGGGCATGAGGCTAAGTGAAGTAATGGACGCAGTATTTCCGGACAGTGTTAATGTTTTTGCCGGTGGAGGAGTAATGCAGGCATATCTTGCGGAGGAGGATGCCGTAGTAGATAAAAGGGTTAACTTTATTGCGACATCTGTATATCCAAATTATAAGGAATCACCGCAGTGCTCGAAATGCGCAGTTTGCAGCAGCAATTGTCCAGTATGCTTAAAGGTGTACATGATTGTAGATTTGGTGGATCGGGGATTGTCATATAAAACAGGCAAATATCATGCAGATGAGTGTATCGGATGTGGCAGCTGCAGTTATAGTTGTATGGCAGGAAGAGATTTGGCAGCTAAGGTGTTTACTGCGAAGAGTGAATTGAAAAAGAAAGCTTAAATGGAGTGACTTAAATCAAATATTGGTATAACAACAGCTTGATTATGTTGCTGATATAAGAACAAAATAGTATTTTATTTCTAGGAATGGACATATTAACTACAGATTATTTTCACATTCAGCAGTTCTATGCATGATGGTTGGTAACATCTGTTGAATGTGATTAAGTAAAACAGGAGGTTACTATGTCTGAAACAATATTAGAAAAACCGGCGGGGCGTGTCAGTTATCACGATTCCGTTGAGGAAATGTTAATACGGATCCGGGAGGATGGCCTTTCGAGTGTTTTTTCCAGATGGGATGAGCAGGAAAAAATTCGCTGCAGATATTGCCTGCAAGGCCTAAGTTGTTGGCTTTGTACGCAAGGTCCCTGCAGAATCAGTGAAAAGACAGGTGCGATGAAGGGCGTCTGTGGCATCGATCCGGATGGTATGGCTATGCGTAATATGCTCATCCGTAACATTATGGGTGCGGCGACTTACGGTCACCATGCATTTGAAGCCTTCCGTACATTAAAAGCAACCGCCGAAGGAAAGACATCATTTCAGATTAAGGATACGGACAAATTAAAATGGATGTGTGAGAAAGCAGGACTTGATACCAACCAGGACATCAATCATATGGCAATCTGCTTAGCGGACTTTTTAGATCAGGAAATGAAGATTACTCCCGATCAGAAAAGTGTTATGGTGGAAGCCTTTGCTCCAAAGAAAAGAAAACAGCTATGGAAGGATTTACACCTATACCCTTCCGGTATACAGCATGAGGTAGAAAATAGTGTCGCCAGCTGCCTTACCAATGTGGACGGTGACTATGTTTCTTTGGCCAAGAAGGCTCTTCGTTTAGGTTTGTCAACGATCTATACAGCACAGATTGGACTGGAAATGACCCAGGATATTCTGTTTGGTACTCCGATGCCCCATGAGGTGAATGTTGATTTGGGTATTATGGATCCGGATTATGTAAATATAGCGTTTAACGGACATCAGCCCTGGATTGGCGTTGCAACTCTGCAGAAAGCAAAAATGGAACAGTATCAGGAGATGGCCCGAAAAGCCGGAGCCAAGGGAATCCATATTGTCGGCTCCATTGAAACCGGTCAGGAACTTTTACAGCGGTTTGAAGTGGATGATGTATTCGTGGGACTCATGGGTAACTGGCTTGCGATAGAACCTTTCCTTGCAACCGGAACCGTAGATGCACTGGTTATGGAAGAAAACTGTTCTCCGCCTGCAATCGACCAATATGCCGAAAAATATCAAGTAACATTAATTAGTGTAAGTACCATAATCGGAGTTCCGGGTGCTTCCCTGGAGATGCCGTATTATCCGGCTAAGGCAGATGAAATGGCAGATAACTGTATTACTGCAGCAATCGAGAACTTCAAGAAGAGACATGGTACAATAAAACCGATGGTACCCAAGCATACAACAAAAGCAATTGCAGGCTTCTCAACCGAGGCAGTATTAAATGCCATTGGAAATGATTTGAATGTACTGGTGGATGTTATTGCAAAGGGTCAAATCAAAGGCATTGTTGCACTTGCGAATTGTTCTACATTAAGAAATGGTCCCCAGGACTGGAATACAGTCAATTTGACAAAACAACTGATTCAGAGAGATATCCTGGTGGTAGCGGGAGGTTGCGGTAACCACGGGCTCGAGGTAGCCGGAATGTGTAATATGGATGCCGCCCAAATGGCGGGAGAAGGCTTAAAGGGAGTCTGTAAGGCGCTTGGTATTCCACCGGTATTAAGCTTTGGTACTTGTACCGATACCGGACGAATCTCTATGTTAGTCACCGCATTAGCGGATCACCTTGACGTAGATATCTCCGATCTTCCGATTGCGGTAACTGCACCGGAATGGATGGAACAGAAGGCTACCATTGATGGTTTATTTGCAATCGCATATGGGGCATATACCCATCTTTCACCTACCCCCTTCATTACAGGCGCACCGAATCTGGTTAAGCTTTTAACTGAAGACGTGGAAGGCCTCACCGGAGGAAAGGTTGCCCTGGGTGACGACCCCATTCAGGTGGCAACGGATATCGAAGCTCATATTATGAAAAAGAGACAAAAGATGGGCCTAAAGTAATAAAAATAAAGAAAATAAAGAAAATAAAGAAAATAAAGTGATAAATGATAAAGTATTAAAAATTATTTTCGCACAAAAGGCCTGCGTTTTAAATTGGAGGATAATTATGAATTTTTGCTGGAGTACCATATATGTGAAAAATATGGAGGAGTCGCTGCATTTCTATAAGGAAATTGTAGGACTGAAGGAAAACAAGAGATTTACCGCGGGTCCGGGTGTAGAGATCGCATTTTTAGGTGAGGAAGCTACGCAGATTGAATTAATCTACGATCCAAAAAAGAGTGAGCTGCATTTTGGCTCAGATGTTTCCTGGGGCTTTCAAACTGATTCACTCGACCGCCTGATCAAAAGCTTAAAGGAGAAGGGGGTATCCGTTCAGGAAGGCCCAATTCAACCGAATCCACATACCAGATTTATGTTTGTTCAGGATCCGAACGGAATGAAAATACAATTCGTTGAACATTTATAATATTGAATCATCCAATCACCCAAGTATTATCTTACGTCTGCAGTATGCTTTCGTCAGTATAATACTTGGATTTTTTTGAGGTGTAAATGTAATGAGCTTGTGGTTATCATAATTTAGTGAAATTAATTGTACCTTTACGAATATATTGTAATAAGTATACAGGAGTGATTTCTTATGAATAATCATAAATTCGATGGGGAAGGGCATTTTCATCAGCAATCCTTCAACGAAACGTTAAGAATCTTAAATCCTGATAATATCATCTTGCAAGCAGGATATACCATAGAAGTATTTTTAGAGGGGCTGAATGCTCCCAGCCGGTTAACATTCACAGACAACGGGGATATTCTGATTGCATTATCCGGATATGTTTCCAGAGAGGCTGCAATTCTTCGTTATAGTAATGGACAAATTGATACAATAGCAGACGGTTTTTTGCCACCAATCACTGGGCTCACATATCATGAGGGAAATATATATGTTACGCATGCGAATAAAGTAACCATAATATATCAGGATGGCAGACGACAGGTTCTTATTGATGGATTGCCCATTCTTGGAGATTATTGGGGCAGTAATGTTGCGTTCGGACCGGATGGAAAAATGTATTTAGGAATTGGTTCCGCTACAAATTCCGGTGTGGTAGGGACGGATAATGTATGGATTTTTAATTATCCTTTTTTTTGCGATCAGATTGGACATTATGCAATTTTGGTAGGAGATAATTTTGAGACAGCAAATGTATTTACGATAACGGATGAAAATGCATATACCGGCGCATTTTCACCGTTTGGGATACCGAACCGGCCCTTTGAAATTAGAAAGGGTATTGTTAAGGCGTCGGGGAGTATAATTAAGTCAAATGCAGATGGTTCACAGATAGAGCAGTTTGCCACGGGTTTTCGATATCCTAATTGCTTAAAATTTGATATTAACGGTAAATTATATGTATCACAGCAAACCTGTGAAGCCAGGGGGAGCAGGCCAATAGCAAATGCTCCGAATGATTTTTGCTTAGTCACAGCCGGAACCTGGTATGGATGGCCGGACTATGTTGGAAATGAGCCGGTCACCTTAGAGAAATATAAACCGGAAGGCGGAAAACAGCCGGAATTTTTACTGCATAATCATCCCATGGTACCTCCAAGACCGTTTGTAACCTTTCCCCCAAATTCCAAGCTTTCCGGCTTTGCCTTTAATTATAATACTCAGTTTGGACCCTATGGAAATGCTTATATCGCAGAGTATGGTGCCGGAGGCTTTATTATTCCTGGTACCGCAACTCCGTTTACCGGGGATGGCTATCGTGTCTCAGAAATTGATATGAATGTAGGAGCGGTTAGAACCTTTGCTATTAACAGATCCGGTTTCCCCGACTCGATTGTCCGAGAAGGAGGCTTTGGAAGACCGGCGGATATAGCATTTGGACCGGATGGTGCTATGTACGTACTTGACATAGGCATCAGTTCACCAACGGACTTAAGCGACTACTATCCCAATACCGGTGTCATTTGGAGAATAACAAGGGAGTAGAAATTTTTATTTACAAAATGAAATAAGTACGTTATAATTGTTAAATAAATAACAAATATTTCACCTGACAACGAGGGTTCGCCCTAGTGGGAAGGCGTAAGAATAGACTATAGCAACCGTTTGATTCCTAATTGGAGGATTTATCTTCTTCGAAGGATTTCTATTGGAGTTACTCACTATCCTTGTGCCTTTTTGCACAGGGATTTTTTATTTCAACTTAATTTGCATGAAGACGAGATTCGTGGATTACGTTTTAATGGTATTTATGATTTATTCGTGCATGTAATCAAGCCAAGAAAGTGAGTAATGAAATGACCGTGACAAGGGAGCTTATTAATAAACTGAAAGTACAGGAAGTACTGACAAAGGATGAATTTATTTACCTGCTGGAAAGGATGACGAAGGAGGACTCCGAGGTTCTTCATGAGGAAGCGAAAAAAACAGCTCAACGTATATTCAATAACAAAATATATACCCGAGGGCTGATTGAGTTTACGAACTATTGTAAGAACGACTGCTATTACTGTGGAATTCGAAAAAGCAACCTTTGTGTTGAGCGCTACCGCCTGACGGAGGAGGAAATTTTGGATTGCTGCAGGGTGGGATACCACTTAGGCTTTCGTACCTTTGTACTGCAAGGTGGTGAAGATGGAAGATACTCCGATGAGGATATCCTAAGAATTATAAAATCAATAAAATTACTTTACCCCGATTGTGCTATCACCTTATCCATTGGGGAAAAGAGCCATGAATCCTATCTTTGTTTTTACGAAGCAGGAGCCGACCGTTATTTATTGAGGCATGAAACCGCAAACGTCAGTCACTACGGGAAGCTCCATCCGGAAAATCTCTCTCTTGCAAACCGGAAACAATGTTTATGGGACTTGAAAAAGATAGGCTATCAGGTAGGAGCAGGTTTTATGGTTGGTTCGCCATATCAAACAAAGGAGAATATCGTCGAGGATCTTTTGTTTCTAAAGGATTTGTCACCTCAGATGGTTGGGATCGGACCTTTTATACCACATCATGATACGCCATTTGCAACTTATCAGGCAGGAACACTGGAGCAGACACTTGATTTAATCAGTATTCTACGATTAATGATACCAAATGCGCTTCTTCCCGCCACAACAGCACTTGGTACCATAGATAAGACCGGAAGAGAGAAAGGGATACTGGCAGGAGCCAATGTGGTGATGCCGAATTTATCACCCACCGGTGTGAGGAAAAAGTATGCACTATATGATAATAAGATATGTACCGGCGATGAAGCGGCAGAATGCAGGGCCTGCCTCGACCGTAGAATTGCAAATATAGGGTATCAGCTGGTGGTAGACCGTGGTGACTTTAAACCGATATGAAAATAATTTCATAGGCTAATATAATACGCAATTGCCGAATGAGTTGTAAGAAAAGGAGAATTGTAATGTATAACGTTGATTCAAATAGAGCAGAAGAATTTATCGATCAGGAAGAAATCCTCAGTACGTTAAAGTATGCAGAGGAAAATAAAAATAACCGGACTCTCATTGACAGCATATTGGAAAGAGCAAAAAACCGAAAAGGCATATCCCATAGGGAAGCGGCAGTACTGCTCGAATGTGACTTGGAAGATGAGCTTCAAAAAATGTATGAACTTGCCAAGGAAATAAAACAGAATTTTTACGGAAATCGAATTGTCATGTTTGCTCCGTTATATTTATCGAATTATTGCATAAACGGCTGTGTCTATTGCCCGTATCACTTAAAGAATAAGCACATAGCACGAAAAAAGCTGTCACAGGAGGATATTCGCAGAGAAGTAATCGCTCTGCAGGATATGGGACATAAACGTCTGGCTCTGGAAGCCGGTGAAGATCCGATAAACAATCCGATTGAATATATTCTAGAAAGTATCAACACCATCTACTCCATTCAGCATAAAAATGGTGCAATCCGCCGTGTAAATGTCAATATTGCAGCCACCACCGTGGAGGATTACCGTAAGTTAAAGGAGGCTGGTATAGGCACCTATATCCTGTTCCAGGAAACCTATCATAAGGATAATTATGAAAAGCTGCATCCCACCGGGCCCAAGCATAATTATGCGTACCATACAGAGGCGATGGACCGGGCTATGGAGGCTGGGATTGATGATGTTGGTCTGGGGGTACTTTATGGACTCAATAATTACCGTTATGATTTTGCCGGTATTTTAATGCACGCGGAGCATCTGGAGGCAGCCTTTGGGGTAGGACCTCATACCATCAGCGTACCTAGAATTCGTCCGGCGGAGGATATTGACCCAACCGAATTTACTAATTCCATTTCCGATGAAATATTTGAAAAGATTGTAGCAATACTTAGAATAGCAGTACCTTACACAGGAATTATCGTGTCCACCAGAGAATCACAAAAAAGCAGGGAAAAGGTATTAAAAATTGGGGTTTCACAAATCAGCGGCGGCTCAAAAACCAGTGTCGGCGGTTATGCTGTTCCCGAACCGGAGGAGGAAAAGTCCAACCAATTTGATGTGGAGGATACCAGGTCACTGGATGAGATTGTAAACTGGCTGCTGACCATGGGTTATATCCCAAGCTTTTGTACGGCCTGCTACCGTGAGGGAAGGACCGGGGACCGTTTTATGGCATTGGTGAAATCCGGACAGATTGCAAACTGCTGTCAGCCAAATGCTTTAATGACTTTAAAGGAATATTTAGAGGATTATGCATCACCTGATACACAGCTTCAGGGCGAGACTCTGATTAGACAGGAGCTTGAGCATATAACCAATGAAAAGGTAAAGACAATTGCGAAAGAGCATTTAGTGAAGATAGCGGAAGGAAAAAGGGATTTCAGGTTTTAATTATTATTCGTTGATATGGTACTATTGTAATAATACGGAAGCGGGAAATTATTAAATCAGATCATTTCATGAAAATAGATTGTTTCCGAATTGTAATTTTGGTAAAATAGATATGATAAGTAGTCAGGCAGATAGCTGCAGAAAGGTATCATTTATGAGTTTAAACAGTACTCCGAGGGCAAATCAACTGCATATCGGTATTTTTGGAAAACGAAACAGTGGTAAATCCACACTAATTAATGCTTTAACCGGTCACAATACAGCGCTGGTATCAAGCGTAGCCGGAACCACCACAGATCCGGTATATAAGACAATCGAGATCTACGGAATTGGTCCCTGTGTTTTAATTGATACAGCAGGCTTCGATGACAGCGGTTACCTCGGACAGATGAGAGTAGATAAAACAAGAACGGCAATGGAAAAAACGGATATTGCATTAATTGTATGTGCAGATGAAAATACAGTTCAGGAAGTCGAATGGATTAATGAGTTTAAAGCGCGGAAGACTCCGGTCGTTGTAATCATTAATAAGGTAGATGTCATTGTAAACACGGATAAGATCAGAAATTTAATTTTTGAGGCTTGTAAGGAAGAACCGATTAAAATCAGTGCTATCTCAAGGCTGGGAATTCAAAAAATAACGGAAGAGATTATCCGTAAGCTGCCTGAGGATTATGACAGGAAGGATATTACGGGTGAGTTGGTAAAGGAAAATGATACGGTTCTCTTGGTTATGCCGCAAGATATTCAGGCACCCAAGGGCCGATTGATCCTACCTCAGGTGCAGACCCTTCGGGAACTACTCGATAAAAAATGCATTGTACTTAGCAGTACAGCTGACAAATATGAGGAAGCCCTGCAAAGCCTGACAAAACCACCAAAGCTTATCATTACCGATTCCCAGGTCTTCCAGATGGTATATGAGAAAAAACCTGCGGAAAGCTTACTGACCTCTTTCTCTGTATTGTTTGCGGCCCATAAGGGGGATATCGATTATTTTGTTCAGAGTGCTGCAGTGATTGACAGCTTAACAGAAGACTCCCGGGTATTAATTGCCGAAGCCTGTACACACGTTCCTCTGAAAGAGGATATCGGAAGAGAAAAGCTTCCGCGTATGTTAAGAAAAAAGGTGGGTGAAGGTTTGACCATTGTTAATGTAAGCGGCAATGATTTCCCGAGTGATCTATCGGGATATGATCTTGTCATACAATGCGGAGCTTGCATGTTCAACCGTAAATATGTGATTAACCGGGTTGACCAGGTGAAAAAACAGCAGGTACCCATGACCAATTATGGTGTTACACTCGCTTACCTGACCGGTATTCTAGATAAAATAGCATTGCCGTAACAAAGAATGCGTCTGGTTAAAATTTGTTTTCCTGGAAGGAAGCGGATTATGACCAGGCGCATTTTCACGTAGTTTATTGCTGTTTTTGCTATAAATTACAAAAGTGATCAAAAGAATTACATTTATCAAAAAGTGTGGTAAAATATGGTCATTATTATACTGCAGGGGAGAAATAAAATGGAAAGCGATACCAAAAATAAACAAACCAAAGAAAATATAATTCTCATGCTTGAGAAAGCCTTGGGCAAAAAAATATCATTTGAGGAAGTATCGGTTAAGGAACTTACCGAAGGCTTCTGTAATGCAGCCTATGAGGTAGTATCACCGGAAGGAGAAATGATTTTAAAGATAGCGCCTCCAGGTAAGGCAGGCCTAATGACTTACGAAGATAATATGATGCGGGCGGAGGTGGATTCCCTTCGACTGGTGAAAGCAAATACTTCCTTGCCGGTTCCTGAGGTGTATTATTATGACGATTCTCACAATATCTGTACTTCGGATTATTTCTTTATGGAAAAACTTCCGGGAGAGAGCTTTAGTAAATTACGGTTTGAAGGTGGTATGCCGGAAGACGAAGTGAATCAGATTCTTTATCAAATCGGTAGATGTAATGTGGAAATGAACCGTATCACCGGGGATCGTTATGGATATCTGGGTGTAAGGGAAAACCAGGGGACAAGCTGGAGGGATACCTTTCTCTCTATGGCGGCCAATGTACTGGCAGACGGAGAAAAAATCGATATGAATCTTGGCATTTCCTATGATGAAGTACGAGATCTGATTGATAAGGCAAGCTTTGCCCTAGATGAGGTGAAAATACCGCAGTTCCTGCATGGTGATCTATGGGAAGGAAATGTATTTGTAAAGGACGGTAAAATCACCGGATTTATTGACTTTGAGCGGGCGTTATGGGGTGACCCTGTTATGGAGTATTTCGTGCGACTGCACTGCCATAATCAGAGCTTTGATGAAGGCTACGGTAAGAAGCTGCGTAAGGAGGCTCCAATCCGAGCCTTACTATATGATATGTATTTGTATTTGATTATGGTGATTGAGACCAAGTACCGCAATTATCCGGATGATTGGCAATATGGTTTCGCAACTAAAAATTTAGGCGATACCGTGGAACAACTGAAAAGGTTAATATAAGCAAATAGGTTCTATATTCATAATAAGGAATAGTTCACCCTGATATATAATATAGAACCTATTTATTTTATTATAGCTTTCTAGGCTTTTTTTCTTTTAGCATTAAAACACCAGAATAAATACCAATCAACACAATGAAAATTTCAAGTCTGCCTAAGATCATGCCGATGATTTCGATTATCAGAGTTGCCGCTCCGGTTGCCGGTCCGGTCAATCCAACTGATAATCCGACCGTTCCGAGTGATGATGCAAACTCAAACATCGCATCCTTAAGCGAACAATTTTCGGTTACCGTTAAAAGCAATGACCCAATAGCAAAAATGATAAGATAACATGCGATAAATCCTGTAACATCGGTTGATAAGGTGCGGTCAATCGATGTCTTTCCCTGAGCTTTATAATAATAAAGGGTTTCCACATGATGTTCCGGTTTTAATCGTTTACGAATATTATCAAGGGTTAATCTTACCATGATATATATTCGTGATAATTTTATGCCACCAGCAGTTGATCCGATACCTCCTCCAATCAACATCAAAATAATTAATATTCCAATTGCAAAATCCGGCCAGTTTGTATAGACAGTCGTAGAAAATCCTGACGTAGATAATGCTGATACTACATTGAATAGTGATATTCGAAAACTTTCTCCGACAGTCAAATAAAGCCCGTAAAATAGAGTTAACGCCAAAATTGGTACACATACAATAAGCAGTATCATTAAAAATCTTATTTCGCTGACCTTCTGCGCTTGTTTGAACTTTCTTTTTAAAAAAAGGAGCAGTACTGCAAAATTAGTCGTTCCTATTAACATTAATAGGATTGTTAATGCTTCAATGGCTATATTGTGATAAGCACCTATACTGTCTGTCATCGTTGAGAAACCGCCAGTTGATAACGCTGACATTGCATGCATCAAACTGTCAAACGGAGACATTCCTAATAATATATATAGGAATGATCCTGCAAACAATAGTGTCACGTACATCAGAAATATTGTCCACACTGTCTTTTTAAGATTCGGCATCAGCTTATCAGGATGTCCCTCAGCGTTATACAAATTCATGGATTGTTTGCCTTGAACAAACATTATCATAACCAATACAAAGCCCAGGCCACCACAAAATTGCATGAAGCTCCTATGAAAAAGAAAAATATGTGGAGTGACGGTTACATCCATAACCGATAGTCCGGTAGTAGTCCATCCGCTTACCGCTTCAAATAAAGCTTGAATAAAAGATAGTTGTCCGGATATTATAAAGGGTATGGCACCAGCTAAAAATCCGAATCCCCAGGCAAACAACACGGTCAGACTCCCTTTTTGCATTACCCGTTGCCAATGATTAGTACTATCATCCTGTTTTATTAACCTGCAAATAAGTATACCTAATAAGATTGAAATAATTGACGGTATAATAAACGCAACAGCATATTTACTTTCCTCAGGATAAAATGGTAGTGTTGTAACCGGAATGAAAAGTAAAATTCCTATAAGCATCATAAGCTTGCCGTAATTGCTACTGTTTGTAAAATATATCTTCATTGTATCACCGCCCCGTTAATTCTTCTATAGCTGCTATTTCTTGCTCGATCGAAGAGATTAAAACAAGTACATCTCCTGCAAGTATACGTGTATCACCACGAGGTATCATATTATGCTCATGGCGAAGTATACAACCAATAATAACCTCTTTGGGCAGATTAATTTCCCAAAGTTTCTTGCCTACCGCCGGCGCTGTATGGGAAATCGGCACCTCAGCTATACGAATGTGACCTTCTCCGATAGGAATCAGGGTTGCCATCTCTTCCATGATGGCCTGCTGTTCAATAATACCAGTAATCGCACTTGTTGCGCAAACCACAGAATCGATCCCCATTTTATGAAAAAAATCAGTCTTTTTCGGATCATTTACAATTGCTACTGTTTTTTTAACATTAAATTTCTTTTTACATAACTGACATACAACCAGATTGTCGTCATCTCTTTGAGAAAGAGCAATCGCTATGTCTGCGTTCTGGGCGTTTGCTTCCTCTAATATAAATGGTTTTGTGCCGTCACCGTTGATAACATTAAGGGAAATTATTTCAGAAAGTGTCAAGCAATCCTGATAGTTATTATTGATTACTGTTACGCAATAACCCTTTTTTATTAAAGATCCTGCAAGTGCCCGTGCTTTATTGAAGCTGCCGATTAGTAATATCCGCTTTTTCATTTACGATCACCTTCCTTTTGGGCATTACCAAGTAATTTGCGGATTTCATTTGCTGATAAGATAGCGGGACAAATAGTTTCAATACCTAATTCACGATATACACATTCGCGTTCCGGATCATAAAGTCTGGCAATAACATGTTTGACTTTATAAAGTTCTTTTGCAATCTGTGCCGCCATTATATTGGTATTATCATTATTTGTTACAGCTACAACTGCGCTTGCACGTGCAATTTGTGCTTCATTTAACAAATCAATGTCTGTAGCATCTCCTATGAGTGTAAGACCTCCGTAAGATGAGGATAGTTTGCGAAAAGCGTCTTTATTATTATCAATGATCATAACGTTGCCACCATTGACGGATAATGTCACAGCAAGATCAGTACCAAGACGACCGCTACCAATTATGATAGTGTAATCATCCTCTTTTCGATTAATTTTAAAAATTTCCATGTACATTCCTCCTAACAACATGCCCTACTCCATGTTCATCATACTCTATCTTATATAATTCTTTTTCCTGCTTACTTGAACAATCCGTCTCATCATATGCGCTATTCCCGGTCGCAAATAATGAGCCGTAGCGATTCAAATTATATCGTGCAGGAATATAAGTGGGGTCAAGTGCCCATGCTGCCCGGAAATGCTTCATTGCCAATAAATGATCACCTTCATTTTCAAGCAAAATTCCTAACAGATTATGTGGATGTGGAGCATGTGGGTAATTCCCCATCGCATTCGTAATAAGTTGTCTGCATTCGCGATATTTCCTTTGTTCCATAAATTCTCTTACTGTACGACATAGAACGACAAATTCATTTTCGCTTTTTATATCTATATTTTTATCCATACCCCTTTTACCTCCTTTTGAAGCATGTTTTCACAATGCAATAATACCAAAAATGTTGTGAGGAGGGTGTGAGAGTAAACGGCTGCGTGTGAGAATTCTGTGAGAATGGAGTATATATAATCATTAACGGAAAAAATAATAAGCTGCTTAATTGTAACCAAGCAGCTTATTCGGTAATTGTTATTCATTTACAAGTCTGTATCCGACGCCTATTTCTGTCATAATATAACGCGGTTTTGCAGGGTACGTTTCAATTTTACGCCGTAGTCCTGCCATTAAAGCTCTTAAAGCCTGTGTATCATTGCCGTAGCCGATACCCCATATTTCTTTTATAATATAGCTTGTAGTCAAAACCTTTCCCGCATTTTTGAATAGCAATACCAGGAGAGAATATTCCATTGGTGTCATATGGACTTGGGCACCGTTAAGAAAGACAAGACGTTTGTCAAGTTCGATTTTCAGATCACCGATTTGAATACTTGTCTGCTGTTTATTACCACTTAATTTATATAAATGTCTCAAAGCGACTCGTATACGGGCTAAAAGTTCTGTGGCTGAAAACGGTTTTGTTAAATAATCGTCCGCTCCCAAGTCAAGTGCCGTAGCTTTTTCCTTATCCTGATCACGTGCGGAGACAACTATGATAGGCATCTCAGACCATTCTCTAACTTTTTTAATAACTTCTATTCCGTCAAAATCCGGAAGCCCAAGATCAAGCAGCATCAAATCGATCTGCTCAGAAACGAGCGCGCTTAATGCGCCATGGCCAGTATTTGAAGTTGTTAGCTGATAGCCCTCCGTTTGCAATGAATAACAAATAAAGTTTCTTATTTGCATATCATCTTCAACAACAAGTATTTTTTCTCCCAGATTACTCATTTTCTGTCACCCCCATTGGCAATGTAAATATGAACTCTGATCCTTTGCCATCAGTTCGGTTATTTGCTGTTATATTTCCGCCGTGCGCTTTTACAATCGCATCACAGATGGAAAGACCTAATCCAATACCGGGTTGCGCATCAGCATGTTTTGTTCGGGAAGTATAAAACATTTTGAATATACTAGGAAGGTCTTCATCAGCGATTCCTTCACCACTATCTGATATAGTAAAAACGGCGTTGTTATGATTTTCGTCTTCTAACACTGTTACGCATATTTCCTCTTTTGGAACGGTATGCTTTATTGCATTGTCTAATAAATTAATTAATACCTGTTCAATAAGTTTAGCATCCATAGGAACAAGCAATAGCTCATCCGGTATTTTGATAAGGATTTCATATTCAGGCGAGCGTTGTGTGATGTGACTGACAGCAACCCCTACGACCTCTTCCACAGCTTCGGGTTGTTTATTTAGTATGAGCTTTCCCTCCTGCAAACGGGTAAGACTCAAAATATTTTCAACAAGTGAATGAAGCCATTCCGCAACCTTATGAATTTGTTCCGCTAAATTATAACGGGGGTCATTATGTTTCGTCATATCCATCAGCATTTCTGAGGTGCCCATAATACCGGAAAGTGGTGTTCGTAAATCATGAGAGATAGCACGCAATAAATTGCCGCGATAACGTTCTTGTTCAGTTTCTTCGAGATATTTTAAACGTTGTTGTGCTGACCGGAATCTATCCATAGCAAGAGCTATGCTCTCAATCATAGCACGGAGCAAACGCATTTGAGCCTCTGTCAATACCACTGACTTTTCAGTCGGAATACGTATTACACCAAGGATATTATCTCTTCCGTATATAGGCCAATCATAAAATTCGGTACCAACGCAATACCCGGTACGCAATCCTTCAATTTTATGCCGAATATCATCTGTGACCAATAGGTTACGATGTATTTGCTTTTCGTGAGAAACCTGCTGAACAAAAGTTTTTTCCGGCAGTCCGTTTTCGTCGAAACAGAGGCAGGCTGCTTTACAGCTTATAATGTTGCTTATGATTCCCGTAGCAATATCGGCGATATCGTGTATATCCGCAGCGTCTGTCAAATGATTGGTAAGCATATAAAGTGCTTTTGTCTCCGATTCTTTCTCCTGAGCTTCAACAGCACTTTTTTTTACATGTGATGTCAGGGTACTTGTTATAAGAGAAGTTATTGTCATAATAATAAAAGTTACGATATAACTCGCATCATCTACAGTAAAAGTATAATACGGAACCGTGAAAAAATAATTAAAAGTAAAAGTTGCAATTACGGAGGATAAGATACCGTAGATATAACCTTTGGTTCTACTTGTAATCAATAAAACGGCTAGGAGATATACAATTACAATATTTGTTTCCGGGAAACCGATCCTGCGAAACAAGAATCCTATGGTGGAAGCCAGAAACAACAATATAAACATAAATAGCGTATAAAAAACGATGCTTACGATTTTCTTGTTTTTCTGTACGGTCATATTGAATCACCTCTTAACCAAGTTCTACATAGTCATGTGTTATTTCTTCTTTTATTCATCCACCGGCAGGTTTAATGGCACAAGAAGGAAGAAGTCAAAGGTCTTTTTCGATAGATCCTTTTATTTAATATCATTATATTTCAATGCCCCGGATTATTCAATAAACAAATTCCATTGAGCAAATATTCAACAGAAACTTTGATCAATTTATTTGTTTAATTTTCCCGGTAAAAGTCCTTTTATTTCTACTGAATAGGTTACCTGAAGTTGGTTATAAATAATAGATAACAAACGGAAGGGAGACAAGGATATGAGAGAAAGACGAATTAAACAGCCAATCGTCAGTATCACACAGGGTGACAGTGAGCAGCAATCCATACGAAAAGCGCTGGATTTATTGCCAATCAATGAAATGATAAAAACTGGGGATAAGGTGGTTATCACTCCGAACTGGGTTAATCCAAAGCCACCGTCCTCCGGTGTAATTGTCGGACCGGAAACTTTGCGGGAATTAATCCGATATGTGAAGCAGTTTCAGCCGGGTGAAATCATTATAGCCACCGGTTCCGGCGGCGCTGATACAAAAACAATGCTTGTTAAGTTCGGTTATGATAGAATTATAAAAGACGAACAGGTTGGGTTCATTGATTTAAATTATGGTCCCTATATGGAACTGGAGCTGGACGATAATATTATTAAAAAGACGAAGATAAATAAGCTTCTTCTGGAGCTGGATGTGTTAATCAGCTTTACCCAGTTAAAGCAGCATGAGGAGGGGACCATTAGCGCAGCCATCAAAAATATTGCTCTGGGCTGGCCACCGGCTGAAATTCATGGCTTTCCGAAGAAAAATCTGGGTATTCATGATGATTTACATGGTTTTATAACTGCAATGGCTAAGAAAATACCAATTGATTTATCCATTGTCAGTGCTGATAAAGCCATGATAGGTACCGGACCGAGTAATGGAATACCCGTAGATACCGATGGATTAATCATCGCAGCTACCGATCCGATTGCAGCAGATACCATAGGTGCCCGTTTTCTAGGCTTTCTACCACAGGGAATACATTATTTGTATATGTTATCCAAAGGTGGGTTTGGAGAGTCCGATCCCAAAAAGATGACCATTAAGGGGATGACTCTTGTGGAAGCAGAACGGTGCTTTTCCAGAGCGGCATATGGACAGGAAATCGCAATGGACAAGGCGAAGTAAGTACAAATTATAAACTGGTCATAACGCAAAAAACTATACATTACTAAGAAAATCAGGAGGAAATCATGTTAAATATCGGCTGCCATTTATCTGTTTCGAAAGGCTTTGCGGCGATGGGAAGAGAGGCTCTCAAGATTGATGCCAATACGTTTCAATTCTTTACCCGTAATCCCAGAGGCAGTAAAGCGAAAAAGATCGAGGTAGAAGATGTTGAGAGACTGATTGCGATAGCGGAAGATAACCATTTTGCCAGGATGGTCGGACATGCGCCTTACACCCTAAATCCCTGTTCGGCAGAGGAAAGAACCAGGGAATTTGCCTGGGAGGTTATGGAGGATGATCTGCGGAGAATGGAGTACCTGCCAAACGGTCTTTATAATTTTCATCCGGGCAGCCATGTAGGTCAGGGCATTGATGTGGGTGTGGAGTATGTAGCCTCTTTGTTAAATGATATTATGAAACCGCAGCAGAGAACCCTTGTACTGCTTGAGACCATGGCTGGAAAGGGTTCCGAGGTAGGGCGTACCTTTGAAGAGCTTAAGTTAATTATCGACAAAGTTACGCTTAAGGATAAAGTGGGTGTGTGTTTAGATACCTGTCATGTGTTTGATGCGGGATATGATATTGTCAATGATTTGGAAGGAGTATTACAGGAATTCGACCGGATCATAGGACTTGACCGGTTATATGCGGTTCATTTAAATGACAGTAAGAACCAAATGGGAAGCGGAAAAGACAGGCATGAAAAATTAGGAGAAGGCATTATGGGAATGGCAGCCTTCTATCGTATTATAAATCATCCAAAGCTTCGAGAACTTCCCTTCATCCTGGAGACTCCGAATGAGTTGCCCGGTTATGCAGCGGAGATAAAGCTGCTGCGGGAAGCTTATATGAATGATACCGATTAAAATCGAATAAAACCGATAAAACCTCGGACTTGATTTAACAAAACAAAAGTTGAATTTATGGATCAGAGTCATAAGTCTTATTATGATTGTAAACCGGAAGGAACCCGCATAGTGTGTTCCTTCCGGTTTCATATGATATATTTTATAACTTTGTTTTCGAACAAAGCATCGATTTCTTTCTGGAAAAAGGCTGTGATTTCACTCAAGGCATCCTTCGGGTAAACGAACTTGCCATAACCGAACTGGCCATATTTATAGCTTCGTTCTTCATCCTTCATGGGAAGAGTATGCTCGGGAAAGACCTCATTGATTACATTTTTAGCCCTTGTGGTATAGCGGTGAGATATTACTTCAAAGGTTAATGGATGGTCTATCTGTTCCGGAAGACTGGACTTTAAATCAACTAATAGCGACAGATAATCTTCCTTCCAATTATCATAAAGAAAAACCGGTGCAATAATAAAACCGGTAGGGTATCCGGCACGGATAACCTTACGACAGGCTTCAATTCGTTTTTCCTTAGAAGGAGTACGGCTTTCATAATTTTGTATTACCGTATTGGTATTAAGGGTAAAGCGTATTTCTGTATGATCTTTATGATCTATATCAAGCAGAGTGTCTACATCCGTGTATTTTGTTACAAAGCGGAATCTGCCCTTTTGATTGTTACTAAAAAATTCTATCGTTTGCTTTAATACATTGGAATAAGGCTCAACGGGTATGGGGTCTGAGGTGGCAGAGCCCTCAAAAATGGTTTCCTCAGGTTGCCGCTCATTAATATAATCCTGTGCTGCGGCAAGGATTTCCTCCACATTGACATTGACTCTCATATACGGTTTATCACCTAGATTGGTATTGAGATAACAATATTGGCAGCCTCCGATACATCCGGAAAGCAGTGGCAGCTGATAATGGGCGGAGGGCTTGCAGGATTGAAATTTAAAGCCTTTTTTTACACCCACCACCAAGGTTTTTTTCCCTTCTCGGTAGAGTTCGTACAGATTATCACCGGGTATATTTTCCTTAATTTTGTTGTTGTTCAATTCTATTAATTCAATATCATTATCTTGTAAAAAATGCCGGTAGATTTGTTTGCCCGTCTCGTAGTGCAAAGCACCTTTTTCAAATATTATTCTTTTCGGAATGAACATGATTACACCTAAAGCTTTCTTATGCTGATTTGCATATATTATGGCTTATATTCGGTAATCTATTCGTATTCGATTAATTTTCATTTATATCATTGACGGAATATTTGAGGGTTATATCTGCAGTTTTTACACCATTTGTATAAGAGCCTCCGTCGAACAGACCATCCTTCTGGCTGCCGTCTGAGGAACCACCGGTAAAAAGCTGATAAGTTTCATTCAGGATGAATTCCGGCAGGCTAATGATTACATTCTGAAACTCCTTGGCAGGTTCAAAGGTAAGAAGGTCTTCCTCGTTGCTGCTTTTTATATGAATTAAGGTTCCGGCATTCTGCTGATTTGCATAATTAAAGCTAATGGAATTTTGCTTGGACTGATCTGAGGGTAATTGTCCCGGGCCACTACTGCCTACTGCAACCAGAATACCACCATTTACCTCCAGGCTGCCAATATAATCGAGGGAACCATAGTCTTTGGTAGTCGGACCATTGATTAAAACAGTTCCGCCTGTAATAAAGATGGAGCCATTGGAATCTATGCCATCACCCTCGGAATTAATCCTTATATAGCCATCGAGGATGGTGATCGCATTGCCGTTTGCGAAAACATTAATACCGTCATCCTTTGAATTTATATCTATGTCACCGCCTGAGATGACCATATTTCTGCATTCCATTCCTTCATAGCTTTTTTCTATATGAATATTGCCACCGCGTACTTGTATAGTAATATCGGCATGGATTGCATCATTTTTTGCTATGAGTGTAAGCTCTCCCTTGCTGATTTCAATATTTTTCATGCTGTTAATGGCATCATCCTTGGAATCTACATGAATAATACCATCCATGATTATAATGGAATTAACAGCTTCCATTCCGTCCTTATCCGAAGTGATATCGATTGTACCACCGTCAATGAGAATCATTCCCTTGGAGGAATCCTTATCATTTGTGGACTTCATGGCATCTCCCTTCGTTATTAGGCTAATCTGAGCTTTATCTATTTTAATTAAATCTTTTCCTAAAATACCGTCATCCTGCGAGGTAATCGTAATCGTTCCATCCATAATAATAACATCATCCGTACCAGTTATTCCGTTATTATAGTTAGCTGTTATTGTAAGGGCCCCGGGTCCGTCAATGGTAAGGTCGGCGTTGCTGTAAATAACAGCATTTGGTTCATCATTATCAGTGTAGGCATAATCGGTACCATCCGAAAGGGAGTTAAGCGTATTTTCTTTAAGGGTAATGACTGCTTCTTCTGCTTTCCTGACATAAATCGCAGCATTATCCGAGCAGTTGATGGAGGCATTATTTAGAATCAGATGAACGGGAGCATCATCAAATACACTGATTAGAATTTGCCCATCCTCAAGTGTCCCGCTGATTTCATAAATGCCGCCCATAGTGATCGCGATATTATTGCCGTCGGCCCTTGCTCCAGTTCCATCAATGTGAAAGGAGTCTCCTTCTAACGTAATTCTTGTGGTCTCCAAAAGGTCATTGTTCTCTGCCTTATCGTTATTAATGGATTTGTTTTTATCACAGGAGGACAGTAAAATCATACATAATAGTAGAAATGGATAGGATTTTATTAACTTGTTTTTCATGTGTATTCTCCTTTGCGGCCATGCTGCCGATTCTAAATCTTTATAATTGATTTAATTTAGTTAAAAAACAAATTGCTTGACTTGAACTTAACAGATTTAACCAAAAAAATCAATACCTCCTGATAAAGTAATCTATTTAATTCAAATCACATGTGTGTAGAGGCTTCTGTATTCACTCTTTATCGTGATTTGTCATTGACAATATTTTTTGTAGGCGTTATGATAATTGTGTACTATTGGTATAGTCTGACACATATTTAATATGGCACGGAAATTAACGGTACGAATTGGAAATCCTCTATAGAATTCAATTGCATGAATTGATGGACATCGGTGGGTGATGAGAAAGGATAATGGAGTGAAATGGAAGCTTTTAAATTATTTGACAGTGAGCTTAAGGTGATGGAAATCGTGTGGGAGAAGGAACCTGTTACAGCCAAGGAAATCAGTGCGATTTTAAATGAATCCATCGGCTGGAATAAAAACACAACTTATACCATCATAAAGAAGTTGATTGATAAACAGGTCATTATGAGACAGGAACCAAACTTTGTATGCACCTCATTAATAAAAAGGAATGAATTACAATGTGCCGAGACGAATCAATTAATCAACCGGCTTTATGAGGGGTCCAAAAAGAAATTTTTTGCTGCCTTTTTACAAAACGAAAAATTGTCTAAGGAAGAATTAGAAGAATTGAGAGCTTTAATCGATCGTAGTGATGAAAGACATAAATAAACGGATCGCTTGTATGAGGGAGGTAAAATGCTGAAGGAGGTATTCTACTGGATATTGAATATGAGCATAATTGCAGCTTTGTTTGGTATATTTATTTATCTGATAAGACTGATAACAGTTATGCCTAAATTTATGAACTATAGCTTATGGAGTATCGTTTTTTTTCGCTTGATCTGTCCGGTAGGAATTTCGAGTGAATATAGCCTTTTAACTTTACTCTCCAAATTGATTTCTAATACATTAGTAAAAACGATTCACCTTGATAGTGGAGCACGCAGCTTTATCCGTATGCCGGAGCTTTCTATGACGAATGTTCTCCAGACAGCAAAGAACTATCAACCCCTTGTATTACGGTCAGACATTTCGGATACTTTATTTTGGGTAGCCTCCATCCTCTGGATCATTGTAGCGGCAGCTGCTCTATTAACGGTCCTGATTATGTATCTTCTTGCAACTTCGGAGGTAAAAAAAGCGAACCATATTGTCGGTAATCTATATGAAGGAACCATGGTAACCACACCGATGGTATATGGAATTTTAAAACCCAGGATTGTATTGCCTGTTGGTATGGAGCAGGAGGATTTAAAGTATATTCTGGCTCATGAGAGAGTGCATATCAGACGGCGGGATAATCTATGGAGGATGCTTGGGATAACAGCAGCCTGCTTACATTGGTTTAATCCCCTGGTTTGGGTATTTTTGAGAGGTTTTCTTGAGGATTGTGAACTTGCTTGTGACCAAAGTGCCATCCGTGATATGAGCCGGGAAGAAAGGAAAAAGTACGCCCATACCCTTCTTTCCTATAGCACTAAGGAAGCTACTATATTCATTGCTGCTTTTGGCAGCAGTAAAATAAAGGTGAGGATTCAACATATTCTATCTTATAAAAGATTAACCTTACTTTCATCGGCATTTTTCATCGGAATGTTGATTACAGTTGTGGTTCTATTGTTAACGAATGCCAGCCATTATTAAAAATAGGTAAATTCAATTAATTTAAAAAGTGCGGGTGGGATTTATATATCCCACCCGACCAATGAACGGGACTCTATTTGCTGTCTTTCCGTGAAAAATAAAGGCTGAGTGCCTTGGCAGCCGCCGGTACAAAGTTGGTGGGTATAATGCCCCGTTGAAAACTTTTATCTTTAAATATTTCGCTGAAACGTTCATAGGATTTTCTGTAACGTTCCTTCTCTAATTCACTTATAAGACTACCGGTTGATGTCATTCTGGAATATCTTTGATCGATATCCCAGTCAAAGGCTTTAAATTCATTTTTCTTTATGTTATTTCCGATAAACGAAGGTTGGACTTCAGAAGTATAATTCGGAGTATAATTGCTTTTTGAAAAGGTGCGTTTTAATGCCTGATGTGATATTAAGGCACATGGCATCCGGATAAGCTCATAATCATCATTTTTTCTACATAAAACTTCTCCATCTAAAATGTAATTACCATCATCAATGCTATATTCCAGTACCTTTATTATCTCAATGCCTAATTCTAATAGGTTGAAGGTAACTAATACGTTACTCGTTTTATGAATTTTTCCATCTTTATCAATTACAATCAAATCAATTTTTGTATCAAACACATCAAGGATCTGTATAACATCACTACCAAAGCCACCATCCGCAAGCTCTGCTGCCTTAATAAACAAGCGATCCTGCTCATTACGTATTTTTATATGCTCCTGGGCAAAAAAGTTTGCTTCCCGTTGCTGCTCTACCGCCCGGTTTTCATCAAAATAAAAACGCTTAAATCTTCCGGGTGAGTTTCTCTTTGGCGGACTTTCCAGTATGAGCATTTCCTCCATGAATTCGCGGTAAATAAAGGAGGGCGGATAATTTAATTCATATTCGATTGGTTTGATACAATTCTTCCTGTTGTCAAATTGGCGTTCGGAGGCTCCAAGAGCAATATTAAAACCCCAGGGGTTGATATCTCTGAAAAAAAACGGAGTCCATTGTTCCCGTTTGTCATTGCACCACAGGTTGATAACGGATAATACACCACCGGAAGCCCATCTAAGCGGGATGCCCAGCTCAGGCAAATCGATAATAAATTCCTCCTGCTTTGTATTTCCTAATAAAAATTGATGTATCTCCTGATCTAATTGAATTAGACGGTCCCTGTTGTTTTCTACATAAGTTCTGCATATTTCTGTTTTTGCTGTGGTACTGATAATGGCATTTTCAACATCCCTGCGGTCAATGAATACGTTGTACCGACCCTTATATTTATCATAGGAAATCCGAATCGGCTTTTTTAACAGCTCAATGGCAAAGACCTCACCTTTTAATTTCCTATTATGAGAATGAATCAGTTTTATTGGTAAAACTTTATTCTCATCAATTTCGTCAATTACCTCATCACTGCATTGGGTCGGTGAACATTCCTGATTTATGGTGCCAAGGTTAGCTGTGGATAGACTGCTTTTCTCTTCCAGGGTTTTATTTAATTTTTCATGTAGGGAGTCAATCTTATTTTCTAAAACGGAAAGCCTTTCGTTCGTTTCCTTTGAAAATGCTTCAAACTCATCCAGTTTTGTATTAACAATGTCCTGACCTTCTTGTATCAGCTTCTTCATATCACTGTTTTGATCCTTCATCGTTTGTTCCATTTGATGAAGATATTCATCCAATTGTATAAGCAGGTCATGTTCTATCGTTTGAAGAGTGTTTTTATGTAGGTTGTCTGATTCAATTGTTTGCAGAAATTCTTGCTTAAACAAAGGAGATATAATGCCATGCAATAATGTTTTTAATTCATTGTAGATTTGGGAATTATTTAAATTAACGAAAATGATAGTACATAAATTGTTCTCAAGAACCTGATGGTTAACTGTATTGATATCAAAGGAATTTATATTAATAGATGAAAAAAAGGAGCTTAATAATTCTGTGGAAATATTATTTGGATAAGTAAACTCCTTCCAATATTGAAAGAAATATTTAAATTTCAGTAAATCATCATCATCATTTCTAGTGCGTTTAATCAATTTATCCTTATAATAAATAATACTGGGATGATTCTGCGAATTCACAACACTTTTAGCCAGTGACATTAAAATAGATTTCTCAATATCTTGATTCGTTGAATTATTTTCTTTACTTATTTTTTTCATTGAGTCATATGTATAATTGGTTAATATATTGGTAATAACCTGAACAGAGCTGCCGAATAATTTGAATAATAAGTCATCACCAATTCCTCCAATAATTAATCCGGCCGGACCGGATATGGTAGTCATAATAAATCCGATTAAAGTCTTCAGTTTACTGTTATCTTTGCTAAGAAACATAATAGTTGATGCCTTTCTTTGTATTGTATTAGAATCATTACCTCCGAATATTTGTGTCAATACAAGGGTAAATAATCGATAGCAATCATAGTAAAAAGCTTGTAAATTTTATACCGTTATATACAAATTATACCACTGATCGAAGATAGTTACAATATAATTCATGCTACTTCGTCGCTTTCCAGCTTTGATTACTAGGAATAGGTTGATGATATTTTATAAAAAGTATTGTCTAATTATGCCTTGCCAATAGTTCACAAAAGTCTTTTAATTGACACTATATCACAACCTGTGTTATGATAATTCTATAAATTTACGTGGATAGAGGCGTGCTTGACATAAGTAATTAAGTGGAGACTATAGAGAAGTCGTAAAAGCTTAGGGAAAGGGAATAGCACCGAAGATTGAATTGCTTCTCGACAATTCTTATCTGGTTGTAAAGTGAACAACTTTGCAATTGTCACCAATTCCGATGGTGGAGTGCTATCTTGTTTGAATTCATAAATCAAATTTGTGATCCAGGCAATTGGCATATAGTCAATTGCTTTTTTCTTGTTTGAAACTTGTTACCGAAGGAGGAAGACATAATGAAAGAAATTATAATCATCGGCGGCGGATGGGCCGGTTGTGCAGCAGCAGTAAGTGCAGCAAAAGCCGGAGCTAAGGTTACTTTACTTGAAAGAACCGATATGCTTTTAGGAACCGGACTCGTCGGCGGAATCATGAGAAATAACGGAAGGTATACCGCTACAGAGGAAATGATTGCAATGGGCGGCGGAGATCTGTTTATCATATGTGATAATACAGCCAGGCATAAGAATATCGAGTTTCCAGGACATAAGCATGCCTCGCTTTACGATATCGCGCAAACTCCGGGAGAGGTATTAAAGCTGTTAATTAACCTGGGAGTACAGATTGTCATGGAAGCCAGAATCACAGAAGTGGTGATGAAGGATAAAATGTTAACCGCAGTAAAGGATCAGCAGGGAAGGGAATTTAAAGGGGATGTCTTTATTGATACCACAGGTACCGCTGGCCCAATGAATAACTGCGGTAAGTACGGCAATGGCTGCGCAATGTGTATATTACGCTGCTTAAGCTATGGCGGAAGAGTCAGTGTAACCGGTTTGACCGGTGTGGAGGAATTGACTGGTAAAAAAGCCAATGGCAGCTTCGGTGCTATGAGCGGCTCCTGTAAGTTGTATAAGGAATCCTTATCACCGGCGATTCAAGAGGAGTTAAACACCAAAGGGGTGGCGATTATTCCGGTGCCGGAGGAGTTAAAGGAAGATCATCTGAGTGTTAAGGCCTGCCAACAATATGCCTTAAGTGCATTTACGGATAACGTAATATTATTAGATACCGGTCATGCCAAGCTGATGACCCCATTCTATGACCTGAATAGACTAAGAAAAATACCCGGCTTTGAAAATGCTCGCTATGAGGATCCATATGCCGGTGGAAAAGGCAATTCTATGCGGTTCTTTAACATTGCACCAAGAGATAACTGCTTAAAGGTAGAAGGGGTTAATAACCTGTTCTGTGCCGGAGAAAAGGTGGGGCTTTTGGTGGGTCACACGGAAGCAATCGTTACCGGAACCTTAGCCGGGCATAACAGTGTCAGATATGCCCTGGGTATGGAGCTTTTAGAGCTTTCCAGAGATTTGGCTGTTGGTGATGCCATTGCCTATGTAAAGGAAGCAATGCTGACGGAGGAGGGAATGGGTAAAAAATACACCTTCTCAGGTTCGGTATATTTTGAACGTATGATAGAAAAGAATTTATATACGGTGGATGTTCCTTTTATCACAGAGAAGGCTGCTAAATTGGGTGTAAAGGACATTTTTCAAACAAAGTTGGCATAACAGATACGGTTACTAATATAATCCGTCATGAGCGGATATTCAATGGGAGGACATCATTTTGGCTGAACTGACGTTGTTGCATCTGGTCTACTTTATTTTTGTACTGTTGGTCATAATTACAATGGCATTCCGTAAGGAAACGGTATTGCCCTGTATACTCGGAATTTTTGTTATCGGAGCAATCTACTCCGGAAGTTTTATAAAAGGAGTTCAGACAGTCTATCAGGCATTGATTATATCAGGCAATGAATTTTGGGGAATTATACTTGTTATTTCCGTGGTTCTTGCGATGTCAAAAGCTCTACGTGATTTAGGTGCGGATGAGTTGATGATGCTGCCGATGAAAAAGTTGATGATAAATCCCACAATAGCATTTTTTTCCTTGGGAGCAATCATGCTATTCTTCTCCTGGTTCATCTGGCCGTCACCGGCGGTTGCTTTAGTGGGTGCCATAATGCTCCCGGCTGCGATAAAAGCAGGATTATCTCCTGTCTGGGCAGGAGTGGCAATGAATATTTTCGGACACGGAATAGCTCTATCAAGTGATTTTTTCATCCAGGGGGCTCCGGTGATTACAGCGAAAGCGGCAGGAATGAATGATTCCCTTGCGATGAGCAAAGCAGTATTTCCCTTATGGCTGACCATGAGTGTTGTTACGGTATCAGCAAGCTTCTTTTTTATGAGAAGGGAGAGAAAACTGCACTTATCGGTACAAAAGGTGGAAGAACAACGAACGGTACAGATACAGAAGAAAGGATTCGGTGTAACCCTAGTAGCAGTGTTAACACCACTGGCCTTTCTGCTTGATATTTTCATTATGTATCAATACCAATTAAAAGGCGGGGAGGCAACAGCACTCGTCGGCGGAACAGCAGTATTAATTATGTGCTTTGTGGCTATGGTACAACATAAGGGTACGGACTGCTTAGAGAAGATCACCGAATACATAAAAGAAGGCTTTATTTTTGGGATAAAAATATTCGCTCCGGTTATTATAATAGGTGCTTTTTTCTTTCTTGGAAGTGAGGAAATGGCTCAGAAAATACTGGGACCGGATGCGAATGGCTTATTATCGGATTTGGGTACCTATCTTGCAAACCACATAACACTGTCTAAGCTTCCGGTGGCTTTGATACAGATGATCGTTGGAATTATTACCGGTTTAGACGGCTCCGGCTTTTCAGGGCTGCCATTGGTTGGTTCACTTGCACAGACCTTTTCCATGGCTATCGAGGTGAACAAGGAGGTACTTGCAGCGTTGGGTCAGATAACTACGATCTGGGTTGGTGGAGGAACCATTATCCCATGGGGGTTAATTCCGGTGGCGGCTATCTGTAATGTAAATCCCATGGAGTTAGCCAAAAAGAATTTTCTACCGGTCGTAATCGGCTTTGCGGCAACCTTTGCTGTGGCATTGTTTCTATTATAAAAGCGGTAGTTAAGCCAGTAGAAAGCGCTTTAGCGAAGGAATCGTATGTGCTGTGTGTGCAATAGCAAAAATAAATTGTTTCGTAATTGACTAAAATTAATAGAATGAGAGAGGAGCTGGTTCACATAATAATGGAACGGAACAGCTCCTCTCTCATTGTAAGTGATCGGGTAATCTAACCCCTATTTTGGCTGATACATACCTTTACTTGTCATATACATAAAGATTGCTTCGCCGTGTTTTTGTTCTTCTTTTTGAATGTGATTTAAAACATCCCTTACCGGAGCATCCTTGAATTCAAAAATTGCTGTATCGTAGGTATGAGAAACATATTTTTCTGTATTGAGCATATCTGTGCACAAGTCCTTATCCGATGCGTTAAAACCGGTTGCTCCACCAACTTGCTGGGATGTATTCCGCTGAGCCTGAGGGCTTTGCTGCGATTGCTTCTGTTGTTGCTGCTGTTGGGTACCTCCACTCTGTGAGTTACTCATGGAAGGAACCTTGCCTGTTAATAGTTGGTTAATGGTTTCAAGATGTTCCTGCTCCTTTTGGCCGTTTGTACGGAAAACTGCTTTTAATTCGGTATCCGTAGCTAATTTTTCGTAATTGGAATATTTTAAAACACATTGTTCTTCGTGGCTGCGAGCATCTTCTAAGAGATACCTTTCTTTTGTTGTTAAAGAAATATTAGTAATCATGATAAACACCTCCAAACATAGTATTTTCAAAATATTTTATATTATCCCAATTAAAAAAGGATATAGATAATAATAAAAATAGAAATTAAAGATAGAAAATGTAGTGCACAACCGGTAATATATGAAAAGATGTATCTTATAAAAATAGATATAAATAGATAAATAATAGCATAATTACAGATATAATTTTTCCACAGGGTAAAGGTTAGAAAGGAACTGCTAATCAATACAGTTCACAAATTTAAAATTAAATGAGCATAATCCAGTCCTAAAATGAATCAACTTTAGAAAATAATATACAATATTACAAACATGACAAAAAAATGAAGAAATATGTTAAGTAATTACAGGATACTTTCCGATATACTATAAAATAACCCAAAGGAGGTATCCTATGTATGATAATGAGATTAAGGACATCCTTGATAAATTAGACATTTTTGAGAGGGCCTATGACCAAATTCGCTTGATCGATCCGATAGCAAAAAAAATCGTTGAGTATAAAGAAAAGATCGTAAATGAAACGAACTTTAGTTGTTATCATTTCTGGCGCAAGAATAAAGTATGCGATAACTGTGTTTCCATGCGGGCCTACCGTGAAAATGATACCTTTATAAAGATGGAATATACAAATGATGAAATTTATATGGTAACAGCAATACCAATCGAATTGAACAACCGAATAGTAGTCCTCGAGCTTATCAAGAATATAACGAACAGTATGTCGGTTGATGTTGTGGAAAAGGAGACGATAGAGCAGCGGACAGAAGTTAATTCCATGCTCGACAATATACATAACATGGCATTGGTGGATTCGCTGACAGGAATTTATAATAGGCGCTATATTAATGAAAGATTGCCTATCAATATAGTTAATACAACTCTTACACAACAATGTGTCTCTGTAATTATGGCGGATATTGATTTGTTTAAGAATGTAAATGACACATATGGTCATCTGGTGGGTGACAGCACTTTGATCTTTTTTGCAAATGTATTAAAGAGCTGTTTAAAGAGACAATCCGATTGGGTTGCCAGATATGGCGGTGAAGAGTTTTTAATCTGCCTACCGGGTGCGGGATTATCTACGGCAGCAGAGATAGCCGAGCAAATGCGTTCTAAGCTGGAAACCAGCGAAATTTTCTGTGGTGAATTTAAATTCTATATTACTGCGAGCTTCGGTATCAGTACCATGGGTCCGGAAAGGAACTTAAGTATGGAGGAATTAATCGATGCCGCAGATAAAAAGCTGTACTTGGCAAAACATAACGGTAGAAACCGTATCGAATATTAAATCAACAAATTTCTTGCTTCGCGAGAAAATGAGTTAACATGAATAAAAGGTGGTATGCCTAAGCTCCGACCGTTGAAATCGGTTGGCTGGCATACCACCTTTTTCTGTTTATGAAAGATCGCGTCCAATTTCCTTTAACATATTAATGTATAATAGGAGCTCTTCGCGGGAGGCAACATTTAATTTTGAATAAATCCGTTTGTTATGAGTTTTGATTGTATTTATACTTAAAAACATTCGGTCTGCGATTTCCTTTGCATTTAACCCCTGGACATAAAGGTTAAAAACGGAACGCTCTGCCGGCGATAGGATTTTCGTCTTTTCCGCAAATTGTTCCAGAACGGTTAACTGATATTTATCCTCCTCCACCTTACGATTCAATTCATTTTTATAGATGGAAAGAAAATTAATTAGATCATCAATTTCCTGTACATTTGTCTTTGGCGCGTTACCCGGAGCAGTGGACTTAATGATCTCAATACCCTCGGAGATCGGCTTTAAGTACTTGTTGCTAAAGACAATGGAGATGATGATTCCTAAGGTAAACAGTAGAGTCAGCAGAGAAGCCAATATTAAATTTACTCGGGTGATTGAGTTAACGATATCATCCTTTGGCACCAAAACAGCAGACACCCAGGTTTCGTCCGCATACGGGGAATCGTTTGGGTAAAGTTGAATGGTAGAGTGATAACCCAGATAGATATTTTTATTCTCAATACCATAGGTAGTAAAGGATTTGCCATCTGGTACCACCTTTAAGGAAGTAACTTCCTCCACCAGATCTTTAACGGAATAGCTACCGGCGAACAGGGAGCGGTTGATATCGACCATGTCCTCCTGAAGGGGCGAGAGCATGCAGAACATGCGACTAAAGGTATGGTTATAAGGCATATGTGAAAGTTTAAACAACATGGCACTGACTTCAAATCCGCAGACACCGTATAGATTATGCGATGAATCAAGAATAGGAACAGAACACAGCATAACCTCTTCACTGGTATCCGGGAGAATCAAAGGATCACTCCAGTAGTATAAACGCGACATAGACAACCGTCGATTATGTAGTGCTTCCTTCTGGGGAATCGTGTAATAATCTGCTTCGGTTATATCGAATTCCATACTCCACTGAGCATGAAGACCTATGGTGTTTTCCCTGCCGATACTGGGAAATCCGCGAAGCACGGTCATATTCGGTGCTGAGGAGCTGATAATATTCGGTTCCATATTTTTAAGATATAGTCCAGCTCTGGAAAATTCAGCATTACTTAGTGCAGGGTTAACCGTAGTATTCAGTATAATAAATGCTCCACTACAATCAGCTTTTTCGAGTGAGTAGTATGTAAGATCATATACTTCAGATATTAATTCTTCCAGCTTATCCGGGTTGGTTGACAGCTTGTCAATGGTTAGGTTCATATGGTTCAAAGTATCTTCAAACTGTTTTGACAATTCCTCTGAAAATTCAACTGCCTGTAAAGAAAGCTGACCGAACTGGTTTGAAATTTCCTGAGACGAATGCTCCAATTCGCTTTTTATAATCTGGCTACTTTCACTTAATCCTGCTGTAAAAATTCCACTGACCAATAAAATGACGATAATTCCGGATATCATGGTCAAAACCAGAACCAATAAAAACAGAAATAGTCTCAGACGCATGGATATGCTGGGCATACCTGATTTATTAATTCTATGCAATAACATATGTTGCAGCTTATTCATCGCATCGCAGGCCTTTCTACATATTCGTAATAATATAGGATGGAATTAGTTATTTGAAATAGGAGGTAAATTCATCATATTTACTCTCGATGATTATGTTAAATGCAAGTTCTGCCTCCTGTGTATCAAGTAAGGACAAATAGGTTTTCTTTGACGCATCGGCAAGAGTCTTTAAGTGTGTATTATACGAATCCATTAGCTCATCAATACCATCAAATAATGGTGAGATATAATAATCATATTCTGTTTGCATTACTCTGGATACTTCCAGAAGCTTTTTTACATTAGGATCTGAAATATGATTGATTTCCTCCTGCATAATATCACCATAAGCGGCTTCGGTTACCGGTAGATAACCGGTAGAGGAAACAAAACGGAGGTTAACCTCTGGGCTGGTAAACCATTTTAAGAATAGACCGGCAAGCTTTTCTTTCTTCTTATCGGATTTTATGATGCACATACCTGCTCCGCGCTGAACCGCAACCTTATCACCATCAACAAAAACAGGATAAGGGAGTATGGTCATTTCTGCCGGCTCGGTTGTATTATCTGAATAGGTTACCGTGGGAGAGTAAAAGGAAACTCCGGCGGTAGATCCTGTGGAACAGACAATATCACCGGTTTTTGCAAGATCAGCGGAGTAGCCGTCAAAGATTGCGTACTGACCTTTTGTGGCAGGATTAAAATAGCTTTCCCAAACCTTCCTAACGATGGGATCTGAAAAATGAAAGGCATCGTCTTTCATGAAATCTGACTTTAATTGTCGACAGCCGATTAAGGTATAATTAAACAAGGAATCTGAAACAAAAAAGGTCTTTCCGTCATTTTTAATCTCCGGTGTCTGGTTGTCCGTCCATTCATAGTATAAGGCAGCGGTTTTCATAATACCTTCAAAGGTTTGCAAATCCTCCAGGCTTGCTCCGGTTGCTTCCGCTAACCGGTCAAAAATCGTCTGATTAATAAAAAGTACCTCCGTTGATTTGGCGGTCGGAAACACACAAAGCTTTTCCTTCGATAACCGTCCCTCCTCAATAAACCGGGGAATATAAGCGGACAGTTCTTTTTCGGTAAACAAATTTTCAAGATCCACCAATAACTCTTTTTCCTCTAGAATCAATGCCGTCTTAGGATATGCGGTGGTGATGTCCGGCAGAGTTGGTGCTCCCGGATCTTGATTTGCTGCCATAGTAAGCTTTTCATGAAGTGTAGCTGAGCCTGAAATCGAGGTTACGCTGATGATTACTCCTTCTTTCGCACCGATCGTCCCATTAAATTCTTCTATCATTACATCCATTTTTTCTTTCAGCTGCCCACCATAATTATGCCATAAAGTAAGTGTGACCGGATTTTCATCTTTTACAGATATGAGTCCGATGGTAAGAAGAATCGCCGGAACCAATAACGAGGTGACAATTATGACAATATTTCTTTTTTTCATAGAACAAAATACCCTCCCCCATGTGCCATTGTTAACCTATTATATTAATCTTTCTTAAACAACAGATTTAACACTTTGTGTAAAATTTATTGATATTAATAAAAATGAAAAGACACAACTGTGACTTTTCATACGTAAGGTAATACATGATTCACGTCATATGAAACAAATCGACAAAAATCATCGTTCTATTAGGAAATTATATCTGTGTCAAGTAGATTATAGCATAAATGAGAAATTCTTCCAATTAAAATTTTAAAATCACCCTAAGGGTGATACCGGTTCACAGGCAAAATCACCCCAGGGGTAATTCCATTATATGGATAAAAGAATACAATGGGCTTAGATGCAGAGCATCAAATCATAATTTGTATGAGGAGGAAACAAGTATGTCAGAAATGAACAACAACATGATGGGAAGGAATGCAGCTGAAACCTTTGAGCCGGCAGATATCGAGAAAAATAAGACCATGGCCGGTCTCGGGATTATTATTTTCTTTCTGCCTTTAATCGCCTGCCCGGAATCCAAGTTCGGAAGATTCTACGCTAACCAGGGACTCTTACTGTTTATATTGGGAGTAGGAGGAAGTATTATTTTAAGCCTGATACCATTTATAGGCTGGTTCTTATTACCGTTCTTTTCCATAGCAACTTTAGTTTTAGCAATCATCGGTTTAATCAACGGACTTGGAGGTAAGGCAAAGGAACTCCCGCTTATAGGTAGATTCCGATTGATCAAATAAGGTTCCTTTCGGAGGTGTGACCCTCCGAGGGTTATCAAATATTAATTTTAGGAGGATTTTATGAAGAGGATATTAGTACGTTTTACTTTCTTATTATGCATGGCAGTATTTATCACCGCATGCGGCAAGCCTTCCAAGCAGGCGGATTCTGATAACGAAATTTCGGATCCCGTAGAGGATGCGGAGGATATTATGGGTGAGGATACTCAGCCGGCACAAGATACTTCCGAAGCTTCCGGAGAAAACGACAACACATCATCTGACTCTGATGAAGCAGATTATAAAAACCTGAAGACCATTGTCGATTTTTCGGAATATTGGAACTACGTATTTGATTTCAATTCCGAAGCGTTAAATAATTACGAGGGCATGCCGATTATGGAATTATTCCTGATTGGGACCTGTTTTGTTTCCGGAGTACAATATGACATGCTAAATCTTTACAATGAAGAAGGACGTTTTGAGGGAGAACTTATGCTGGCCGGTTTTCCTGCCTTTGTTGAAAAGAATGGCTCGAAGCTCACGTTTGGATATGAAGAGGTGAGGGAAGAGGATGGCTTCTCCCCGAGTATGAAAGCGGGTGATAAGGAGGTCCAAACCGGCAATTGCGACTTAAAAGAAGGACATTATTATGCTGATGATTATACGGAGCGAGAGAGCGTAGTAATCAATAGAACCATTACAGAACTAAGTATTGAGGATGACGGTGATATCAGTGGCTTTTTACTTGACGGGAACACCTTAAATTACCGGAATGAAGAGGAATTAACAACCTCCTTTACCTTTGTGCGTAACGGTAAGAATCAGTATGATTTTGTTGTAGCGACAGCAGCGTTGGGCACCGATTTCGAAGTCCTTAAGCTGGAAGAGGATATGACAAAGGAAAAGGCCATTCAAATGTTTGAGGCAGCAGGTTTAACCATTGAAACCAGCGGTGGAATTGATAACGGTAAAATAGTAGTGGATGAAGAAAAATAACGGCATAATAAAGAGTCATTCTTTAATTATGATTAATAGAAAAGGATCTTTGAAGTAATCGTGTATAATCATGGAGGGTTTGTTATGTCAAGAAAGTTTATAGTCATTGTAATCACTGCAGCAGTGCTTATGCTATTTGCAGGTTGCAATCTGAATAAAAAAATTGGAGAAAACATTACGGAAGGTATCCTCAATAAAATTGGTGAGGAAGAAGGAGTGGACGTTGATGTAAAAGACGGAAGTATCAAGTTCAGTTCAGAGGATGGGGATGTAACCTTTAATACTGAGGAAAACGGTGATTTTACGATTGAAAGTGATGAAGGAAACATGACCTTTGATGCAGAGGATGGTAACATGACCATCGAAGATAACGATGGGGATACGACTTATTATGATGGTACTGATCTTCCCGCTGATACGGAAGACGGTATTGCTTATGATGATGAGATTTCTGATGATGATAATAATGGGGACTTCAACATGGAAACCGATGAAGGCAGTATGAGCTATGATGATGACAACGGCGAATTTACCATAACGGGTGAAGACGGCGAAGTTATGACCATTAGTGAAAACAATGAATGGCCGACAGGGTTAGCGGCAGATTTAATACCGAAATTCGATGGAGGTGTTGTTACCTATTGCATGAATTTAAATACCGGCTGTCTGTTAACGGTTGAGGAGGTTGAACCTGAGGAGTATAAAAATTATCTGGAAGAGGTAAAAAAAGCAGGTTTTAATAAAGAAGCCTTCGAGACCAACTCTGATGAAATGTTGATGTATGTAGCATATCTGGATGAAAAATGCTATATCGGAATGTATTATTATCTGGATGAAAAAGGCATGCAGATAACTATATCTCTGGAATAATGTGATATATCACCTGTCCTGTATGCAAAGGCAATACCTTTCTACAGGGCAGATGTGATATCTGTGGTGCAAATCTGATGATTGTCTGTCAAAATCCCAGGTGTGGTGCATATCAATTTTTTGATGCCGTGAAATGCACCGCCTGCGGCAAAAAGATAAAGAAGGCGAAAGGATAATAGGAATAGAAATAACTAGAAAGGTGGAAGTTTAATGCTGAATTCTTTTACACGAAATTATGAAGATAATAGTACGGAAGCAGGTTTTCAATTTACGTTTTACTGTGATTTATGTCAGGATGGCTTCAAGACGACCTTTATTGAGTCTGAAGCCTATAAGAAGGGCTCCTTAATCAGGGGAATCAGCGGCGGAGCAAGGGTGGTAGGTAATCTATTTGGCAGTAAGCTTGGGAATTTAGGCTGGAGTGTTTCCCATGGCGGGGATGTTCTATCGGAACGTTTTACCGGAATGAGCCCCGAATGGCATAAGGAACATGATAAGGCCTTTGAAATAGCGCAGAACGAAGCCAGACAACATTACAACCGCTGTCATAATTGCAGATTGTGGGTATGTGATGCGGACTTTAATGAGGATGAGGGGCTGTGTGTGGAATGTGCACCGAGAGTAAATGTTAAAGTGGTAAAAGCAAGATCCGACCGCATGATGGAGGAAATTGAGGAAAAGGCGGAAAACGGTAAGTTTTTCAGCGGAAAGATAGAAGGTAAAACGTTAGTATGTCCGGTATGCAATAAGCCTTCCGGAGAAGGTAAGTTCTGCAATAATTGTGGTGCTAATCTTTCGAAAAATGTTTGTCCCAGTTGCGGAGCCAGCGTTGCCGCAGGAACAAAGTTCTGCGGAGAGTGCGGTACAAAAGTTTAAATAAATGATTTTCTAAAACTTGGGAGGAAAATGTATGGCAGATATGTTTAATTTAAATGGTTTTGGCGGATTTATGAAGGGATTGACTTCCTTTATGCCTCAGGATGATCCGGATACTAAGGTTTTTACTGCAACAAACGAGTTAAATGAATTAAAGCAAAAAGAAGTAGAGATTTATGCTGCAATCGGACGTAAGGTTTATCAAAGTATAAGTAATCAACCGGAGTATTCCGATTTTGTATATGAGCTTCAGCAGAACCAGTATAGACAGGAGAAGGCTCAGGAACTGTTAAGACTGGCAGAAAAGGAAAAGAGTGAAAAGAATAAGGCAATGGAAGAAGATCTAGAGGCCCGTACCTGTCCGAACTGTGACACTTTAAATCCGGAGGGCGTGAAGTTTTGCCAGGAGTGTGGTGCGAAATTAGGTCAGAAGAACCAGTATGTATGCGCGAAATGTGGTTTTAAAAATCCGCCACAGACCAGATTCTGCGGAGAATGCGGTAATAAGCTATAAGCGAACGGAATAATAATGTTTGCATTAAATAATAGTTAGGTGTAATATTTCCTTTATGAAAGAGAAACAGCAGGTAGGTTTTATCTCTTATCTTCTAAATTACCTATTTAGAGGAATTAAGAATAGCAGGAGGAACTATTTATATGGCTGGGGAATTGAAACCGTATTATCATTTAACAAACTATTATGAAACCGATCAGATGTCAGTTGTTCATCATTCGAATTACATCCGGTGGTTTGAAGAAGCCAGAGTAGACTTTTTAGAGCAGATTGGTCTTGGCTATGACAGGATTGAAGCAGAAGGAGTTTATTCACCTGTACTGGCTGTTACCTGTGAATATAAATCTTCGGTCAGATTCCACGATAATGTAATCATATTGCCAAAACTTGCCTTCTTCAATGGTATTAAAATGACCATCGAATATAAGGTCCTGGATGCCTCGTCCAAGAAATTAAGAGCAGTCGGGGAATCCAAGCATTGCTTTGTATCAAAGGACTTTAAACCGGTCAGTTTAAAGAAGGATTATCAGGAAATGTATCAAATACTTGAAAAATGGACCGGTTTGGGTATAACGATATAAGGTGTAAACATAATCAAAGATAAATTCTTAAATATTGCTTCAATAAAATATAACTTGCGGGAACTGGTTATCCCTGTCGCGATATTACAAGCAGCATTGGGCTCATTAATAGCTTTTGCTGCAAAATATTCCGAGTTGGATATTACACGTTCCCGCAATTTAATTTGAATTACAAAACAGGTTTGTATACTGTAACTCTGTTTTGAAAACTACTTTTTTCTGGCCTACTTACTATCTATTTGTTTTGGCATTTCTGTACATAATTTAAGCTAACATATTCGATATCATCGCATTATTCTGATATATTTTTCAACATTATTACAATTAGGCATATCCGTCTGTATTTTGAAATACAGACGAAATAATTTACATTGCTTTATTCGTCTAATCTTTCTATATTATTGTAGTTAGATATATCCCTCTGCATGATTTTTTATTTTCTGCTGATATCATCCTCATAGATAATTTCTAAGTCCGGTTGGTACCCTTTTTCCATCTTGTGTCTTGCTTTACGGTTGGCAACGCTATCAAATACGATGGAAAAATCATAATCCGGTGGGTAAAGCTCAGAAGCCGGTGCTTTTAATTGTATCCTTTTATGATTGAAGAATTCTTTTTTCTTTTGGAGGATAACTCCGATTTCACCCTTTTCATTTGCCGTTTGAAATACAATACCGATTTTCTTCTGAGGATAGACTACAACACTGTCACCAAGTTGAAAACGTTGGCTTCGGGTATTTACCGGTTTTGGTTGTGTAGCCTTTTTAATGCGATCCATCATAACAGGATCGGAAGGCGAAACGACCATTTCCTCCTCGGTATTATATAGAAAGGAAGCATCTATGGTACGCCGCTCGGTTCCTTTTTCTTTACCGTAGGCTTCTGTATAAGCCCGCTCCAGCATCCGCTTCGGAAGACCAAGCCGTTTGGCAATATACAGAGCACAGCTTTCACCGGCTTCCCCAATTTCAAGTCGGTAAAGGGGTTTTAAGGTTTCCCGGTCGAAAGCCATTTTCGCATTAATTAAGCCCGCTGTACGATTCGCATATTCCTTCACCTCAGGATAGTGGGTGGTAGCAACAAACAGGCATTTTTTACGGATTAACTCCTCCAGAATTGCTATCGCAATGCCCATACCCTCGGCGGGATCGGTACCGGACCCCAATTCATCAAGTAATACCAGACTTTCCCCATCCGTATGGTCTAAAATGTTGATAATATTAGAGATATGAGATGAAAACGTGGATAAGTTCTCTCGAATGCTCTGTCCATCTCCGATATCACATAATACAGCGTTGTTCATGGGCAGCAGTGCTTCGTCACAGGGGACGTGCAAACCGCTTTGTGCCATGAGCTGTAATAAACCGATGGTTTTTAATGAGACTGTCTTTCCTCCGGTATTCGGACCGGTAATAACGATACCCTGAACGCTCTCATCGGTAATTAGATCGAGGGGGATGCATTCGGAGGGCTTAATTAACGGGTGTCTGCCTTTCACAATTTTGATATACCGATTGGTATGAAGGGCTGGTGGAACGGCTTTCATATCCAGACTCAGCTTAGCTTTCGCAAATATGAAATCTAGTGCTACCATGACCTCCATATTCATACGAATGGAGGAAGCATAATCGGTAACGAGTGCCGTCAGCTGATAAAGAATACGGCGTTCTTCGTTACTTTCGGCTATTTCAAGGATGGAAAGTTCCTCCTTTAATTTAGCAACGGAGGAAGGCTCAATAAAATAGGTAGAGCCGCTCGAGGAAATATCAAGTACGGAACCGCTTACCTGATTTTTAAATTCTCGTTTTACCGGGAGGACATAATGGCCGTTTCTCAAAGATACATAACCGTCGGCAAACCATTCCTTCTTACTGCGAAGCATGCCCTCCAGCTTCGTTTTTATTTCTGTATTGACGGTAGCTATCTTACGGCGCAGATCCTTTAATTCCTTTGAGGCACTATCCTCGACTGTATTATTACGAATTGCGGTTTCAATTTCAGTCTGAAGACCAGTTAGCTCGTTGATGGAACCGCCATAGCCGGCGATACCTACACCTAAGGATTCCGCCCGTTTTAAAAAAGCTTTCATGCGCTTGCAGGAGCTGATGAACAGTCCGATGGAGGTCAGCTGTTCCGGTATTAGCATAGCGCCCTTCTCGGCAAGCTCCAGATTCATTTCGGTATCCTTCATCACTGCGAGTGGAGGTGAGCCGATATGGTCTAATATTTTTCTTCCCTCGGTAGTCTCCATAATTTTAGCCTTTACTTCGGCTTCGCCAAGAAGCGGTCTTAAAGTTAAAAGCTTTTGCTTTGCCATATTAGAAATGGCATTTTCACTTAACATACTTAATATTTTATCAAATTCCAATGCTTGCATGGATTTCTCTGTCATTTTTAACACTCCTTTAAATTTAAATTAAATTAAAAATATAAAATGCCCACAGGGAAATCTACCATTACAAATGGGTAGAATACTCCCTGTGGGCGCTCATGCCTGATATAAAAAAAGCATAACAGTAAACTGTTATGCCTGGTTTATCCGGATAACATGCAGGTAATCCTACATATTCCATCTATAGAACAGGACAGTTTGTGAGTATTTACTGTAAAGGTAGAAGGAGGGTACAGCAAACAGGAGGAAATGAATCTCCATTTCGCTCTTATAAGAAGCGGTGACAATGCGTACCTCACCAATGTTTAATTAAGTGCTAGTTAGCACAAACCTCATTTACAGTTAATACCGACATCAAAACCATCCTTTCAAATAAATCGTAATTATTGTTTCAGCAAAAGCATTGTAGCATAATGTTTTTACGGTGTAAAGGGGAATTTCTACAAAGTGGAAATCTTTGTTGAAATTTAAATGGAAATTTTAAAAGGAAATTTAAAACGGAAATCTCTCATCGGGTCCATACGAGAATAGAAATCATAATTAAGGGTTGTTTACAATAATTCATCATGAAAATAAAATTTAACAAGGAAGCATACAAATACTTTAAAGGTAAATAAATATTTATTCCTCTGTAGAATCCATGGTTTGGCGGATTATATTATGCATGATATCTTTGGTGAGCATGCCTGATACATATCCATATATATTGCCGTTTTTATCGATCATAAAGGTAGTAGGGAATGCAGAAATATAATAGTTCTTAAGTATTTCACCCGACACATCAAAAACAACCGGGAAGGTATAGTTATTATCCTCCAGGAAGGTTATGATTTTTTCTTTCGAAATATCCACATTCTTAGGATATTCCTGACTTTCAGGATTTGCGACACCGAGTATGATAACATCCTCAGTATTTTGATTGTATTCCGCGTATAACTCTTCAATGTCCGGCATTTCTATCTGACAGGGTGAGCACCAGGTTGCCCAGAAGTTAAGGAAAACAACCTTTCCTTTGTAGTCGGACAGGGTATGCTCATTACCATATTGATCAGTCAGGGTAAAATCATAGGCCGGAATCGGAGTAGGCTCAGGATCATCGGTGGTTGGGTCGGCACTATCGTTTTCATTGCTTCCGGAAATTGCTTCGTTACTCTCACCGGTGGTATTGTCGGTAGAATTATCGACAATCTCATCGGGCGTATTGCCGGTGCCATCATCGCTTATATCTCCGGGCTTGCTGTCCGAATTATCCGCGTCAGAAGTATCATTCTCGGGTTTATCTTTCTCCTCCTGTGAAAGAGAGGGCGGTGTAAAGGAGCTTAAATACCTGGTAATACCATTCATCCATCCGGTAAAGGTCATGATACCGATTAAAATTAGGATAGCACCCCCAACCTTAACAGTATATTTTAACAGCTTCTGATGCTTCTTTAGAAAATTTAAAGTCTGTGCTGTGAATAATCCGAGTAGCAGAAAAGGAAGAATAAAGCCCAAGGTATAAAGAAGTACTAAAAGGTTTCCGACCATTTTATTACCGGTTCCGGAGGCTAAAATAAGTACGGAGGACAGTGCCGGTCCGACACAGGGTGTCCAGGCAAAGCTAAAGGTAAAACCCAACAGAACTGCGATCAAGGGATTCATATTCTTTTCAAAGAGGTTCAAATGTATTTTTCTTTCCTTCTGCAAGAAATTAAAATCAAGTAAGCCTACCTGAATTAACCCCATGATCAGAATGAACACTGCACCGAGCCTGGTAAATAACAGCCGATTGCTTTGAAAGAAGGTACCGATTGTAGTTAAGGAAATCCCAAGGAGAAAGAAGGCTGAGGAAATACCGATTACAAAACAGATCGTATGGAAAAAAACCTTGCTTTGACGGTAGGAAATTACCCCGTCCTCCCCTACCTGTTTTGCATTTCCGGCAAGATAACTCATGTAAATTGGTATTAAGGGAATGACGCAAGGGGAAAAAAAGGATAGCAGACCTTCGATAAAAACTAAAATAAAGCTGATTTGATCTATAGAGATAAGTTCGCCCATGATAAAAGCTCCTTTCTTTTATAGGTTATATAGGCGTCTGCGAAACAATATAGATTTTGCTATTGCACACACAACACATACTATTCCTCCGCTTTAGCGTTTCCTACGGGCTTAACTTCCGCTCCGGAGTAGAATATGTTGTGTGCGCAATTAATACAGATTTTGAGTTTCGCAATCGCCTTATACGTTAAATATAGTGAGGATTGTATGTAAAAGCAAAAACTCCAATCACAATAAGAATTAGAACAAGGTATAAAGCTATCACTATACCGGCCAGGATTAAGCTAGCCTGAAAGTAGGCTTTCTTGCTTTTGTTCACATTATTTCCGAAAGCCCAGACAAATATTAGTACTATGTTGGCAATGGGAATCATCATGAGAAGCATTGTGATTAGCCAGTCCTTCACTGTCATTGGTACGCTATTTGGATCAAAGTGTCTGCTGTTTGGGTAAGGATGATAATATTGCTGCTGATTGTTATAGTAATAGGGGTTGTTGTTTGGGTTCCTATAATAAGCTTGATTCATGTTTGTATTATTCGCATTCGTATTGAAGTTTTGGTTTTGATAGGAACTGTTCTGATCGTACGGGTTCTGATTATAATTTCCATTTATATTTTGATTGTTTTTGTTTTCATCCATAGAGGACCTCCTACCATAATCGTTATCCATATCATCAGTTTATAAATTATATAGGGAAATGTCAATCCGTATGTATGTGATTATGATAATCCGAAAAGTGTCTAAAAAAGTAAAGAAAGGAAACTATTTGACAAAGTATATAAAATTTGCTAGAATTCATATAATTAATTAAAAATATTTAATTAAAATATTTTAAGCGTCAGGAGTTTTACCAATGTTAGAAAATGAATTCGAAAGACTATATTTTAAATTTCGGGATAATTATTGCAAAAATCTTTTCTCCGGTGTTGATGAAAAGGATGAAAGCCTGACCCCAACCGAATCCTACTGTGTTGAGGTGATTTTTCTGCTTGACCACCCAACCGTAAGAGAATTTGCTGATTATGTGAATATTTCTCAGCCGAATGCTACGTATCGAATCAATAGCCTAATTCATAAAGGTTATATTAGAAAGATTGTTTCTGAGAGGGACAAACGGGAATATAATCTGGAAGTTACAGATAAATTTTTAAATAATTACGGTGTTAAGGCTACCTTTAATTCTGATTTGATGAATGGCATCAAAAATAAGTTTTCTAAGGAAGAAGTAGACTTACTAGAAAAAATGATAAAAAAAATAGTGGATGAAATAATGGTATAAGAAAGGAACATAGACTCATGGCGATTCGGATAATAACAGATTCTACCTCGGATATTAGTTTTGATCAAGCAAAGGAGATGAACCTTACAATCGTTCCATTAAAAGTTATCTTTGGTGATAAAGAATATAAGGAGGGCATTGATATCACAATTGACGGTTTCTATCAGAAGCTGGTACAAGCAGATAAGTTGCCTACAACCTCCCAGCCCGCTCCGGACGATTTCCTGGAATATTTTAAGCAGGCAAAAGAAGCAGGAGACAGTGTTGTTGTTATTTTAATTGCCGGAAAATTAAGCGGAACGGTTCAGAGTGCCATGATAGCAAAGGAAATGGCAGATTATTCAGATATTTATATTGTAGATAGTTCTAATACGATTACCGGACTGCGGCTTTTAGTTGAGCAGGCGGTGAAATTAAGAAAGGAAGGTATGGCAGCACGGTATATTTATGATACTTTGGAAAAACTAAAGGATAGAATTGTGTTGCTTGCAATGGTAGATACCCTGGAATACCTGCATAAAGGAGGAAGGTTATCAAAATCCTCCGCTATCTTAGGATCGTTGTTAAATTTTAAACCAGTGATTCAGTTAAAGGACGGTGCCATCGGTGTGGTAGGTAAGGAGCGGGGCAGTAATAAGGGCATCGCTAAGATTTTAGAAAGTATGGATGTATTCGGTGAAATTGATGAAGCTTATCCGGTAAACTTCGGTTTTACTGCCACGGACAGCAAAACCTTGATGCTAAAGGAGAAGGTAATCGAGAAATACGGCATTCAAAATTATGGAATCTATCCGGTAGGATGTGTCGTTGGTGCCCATGTTGGACCGGGTGCATGTGTCATTACCTATATCAAGAAGGCATAAGCCGGTTAAGAAGCGAAATAATATACAAGAGTTTATTTAAATCAGGCAAGACGCTCAACCCGTTCTTCATATTCTAATTAAATAAATAAGGAAAGCACATTCACAGATATCGGGTGAATGTGCTTTTTCATTTCATACCTGGAAATAGCGCCCTTTGAAATAAAAATCTCCACGCAGGAGGCTTATCTCGCGGTAAGGAAAATGATTGCTTCGCAATCCGATCGAGCGCGAAAGTGTCAACATACTGACACTAAGCTTTGTAAACAATTGGTCGAATGTTTAGATTTGTATGCTTAATACCGGTAATTTAATGGCTCGCAGATTAATTCCGGGTTCGGTTAGTATATAACAGGATGGGTGCGTAACCAACTTTATACAGAAGTGCCATATCATACATTAATTGCCAAATATTACATAAATATAAATTATATATTACGGAAATATTAAATAACAAATTGACATATTAACAATTGCGTAATATAATAAATACAGATAACAAAATACCAAAGATAACAAAATAAGGATTGCGCTATAAATTTTTAGGATTGGAGATTGATTATGAGATACAAAAGTTTACTGCGAATTGCAATTATATGTTTTGTGGTATTTATGGCTTGGTCACCGATAAAGGCTTCTGCAGCAGTTACCTTAAAAAGAGGTTCCAGTGGAACCGAAGTAACGAAACTTCAGAAAACACTAAAAGAAATGGGATATTATACATACCCTAAAATAACAGGTTATTACGGAAGCATAACAGAAAGTGCAGTGAAGCGTTTTCAGAGAGATTACAGCATTTCGGCAGACGGAAAAGTTGGAAAAAGTACCAGAAGTGCTTTATATTCCGTTGGAAAAAGCTCTTCATTAGAACGGGTTTCCATAATGAATACCGCCACTGCCACTAAGGCAGGTTCTTTTGATTGGTATGATACAGTACAGTATATCTGGAAAAGAGGCATGGATGCGGTAGTAACTGATGTTGAAACGGGAAAATCATTTGAATTGCGAAGAACCTATGGTACAAATCATGCTGACGTGGAGCCCCTAACGAAAGACGATGCAAGGATGATTAAAGAAATCTGGGGTGGCTGGACCTGGACACGGCGCGCAGTTATCGTGCAAGTCGATGACTATATTATCGCAGGCTCCATGAGTGCTATGCCACATGCAGGTGTTGACAGCCAGAGAGCAGAAAAGGTAGTCAGTTCAAGAAGTGGTGGTTATGGCAGAGGATATAATCTAGATGCAGTTAAAAATAATGGAGTAAGTGGAGTTATGGATCTGCATTTTAAGAACAGCAGAAATCATAATACGAATAGGGTAAAAAAAGCTCATCAGGTTATGGTGACTAAGGCCGCTGTTTTTATAAAAAATATGGATTTTTAATCGAAGCAGTATAAAAAAGTAATGAGTATAAAGAAATAAGCCATATAATGCAAAAAGGAAGGGAAGGCAAATAATCAGCCAATCCCTTCTTTTTTGTAATAACATAAACCATAGATTACTATGTAATTCATTCATGGTGTGACGAATCATTATCGTGTGAAAAGGTAACAGGAAGCGAATGCATTAATCCAGGAAATGATCCGATGAAATCCTATGTAAACGGGTGATATAAGGCATACCTTTTTCGGACTTATAGATTTCTATTAAAGCAAAATGGGAGGTAGGTTGCGTTGCTTCCTTAGGGACAGCAACACATAAAAAGCGGTATTTGAGACCTATTTCTTCCCGCTTTGCGATAGCGATCGGTTTATAGGAATATGGGTCTTTATACCGACTGATTGAATTATAAAACAAAAGTGAATCATAATACGAAACCAGCGGTTCATAAACCCAGTTTTTCAACATTCTTGGCACCTCATGGTAAGCGTTAGTATATCATATGCAAGAAACGTCCAATATTTGAGGACTTCTTTGGAAAAATACTTAGAAATACTTGCAAAATGAATCATAAAATGAAATACTTAAGGTAACAGTTTAATACATTAGGAGGAAGTATTTATGGACATGACATTGCGCTGGTTTGGCAGCAGAAATGATAGTGTAACCTTAGAGCAGATTAGACAAATTCCTGGAGTAAGCGGTGTGATATCTTCTCTTCATGATATCCCTGCAGGCGAAGCCTGGAGCCTTGAGGATATTAATAAGTTGAAGCAAGAGGTAGAAGACAGCGGATTAAAGCTATCCGGAATTGAAAGCGTTAACATCCATGAAGATATAAAAATTGGTTTACCGTCCAGGGATCAATATATTGAAAACTATATAATTTCTCTGGAAAATCTGGGAAAGGCAGACATCCATCTGGTCTGTTATAATTTTATGCCGATCTTTGACTGGACAAGGACGGATCTGGCGATGCCTCTTGCGGATGGCTCCACCGCTCTTGCCTATGATGAGGCAGTCATCAAGGGTATCAGCCCGGAAACCATGTTTGAGCGGATCGAAAAGGGCAGCAGCGGCTTCGTCTTACCAGGCTGGGAACCAAACCGGAAAGATGAAATTATGGACCTCTTTGAAAAATATAAGAATGTTACTGCCCAAATGCTGATGGAGAATTTAAAGTATTTTTTAGATGCGATTATGCCGGTGTGTGAAAAACACCGGATAAAAATGGCAATCCATCCGGATGATCCCGCCTGGAGTGTGTTTGGACTGCCAAGAATCGTAACCAGTGAAGAAGCACTTGAAAAAATCGCTTCGTTAAATGACAGCATGTATAACGGATTTACCCTGTGTACCGGATCACTGGGCAGCAATTTAAAGAATGATTTACCCAAAATTATCCGAAATCCGAAAATCAGCCCGCGAATTCATTTCGCTCATATTCGAAATATAAAATATGAGGGTGAAGATATGTTCCATGAGAGTGCACATTTATCCTCCGATGGCAATTTCGATATGTACGAGATTATGAAAGCTTTATATGAAATTAAATTTGATGGTGTCATTCGCCCGGACCATGGCAGAATGATCTGGGGTGAAGTGGCAAGACCCGGCTATGGCTTATACGACCGTGCCCTTGGAGCGGTCTATTTGAACGGCTTATGGGAAGCGATCGGTAAGGGATGTAATTAATAAAAGTGGTATTAATGCAGGTAGTAAATTAGCGAACTAATTAATAGGTGGTTTAAATATAGAGAACAGTTATAAGAGAATGAATAAACAAGAAGATCAGTAAGTAAATCTACTCGTTAGATAAAAGCCCGAACCGGGCAGATAGGAGTTCTACATGAAGCTGATTAATTATGATGCTTCCTGGAAGGAGAAAGGGTATGAAATACCCGAATATGACAGGGAGCAGATGAGAAATAATACCAGGAAAAGTCCTGCCTGGATTCATTTTGGAGGCGGAAATATCTTTCGAGCGTTTTTGGCGGCAGGTCTGGAAAAGCTATTAAATGAGGGCAGCTACGATAAAGGCGTTATTGTATGTGGAGGCCATGACTATGAAGTGATTGATAAGGTATATAAACCGTTCAACGATCTTAGCTTATTGGTGGAATTAAAAGCAAATGGTAGCCTTAAGAAAAAAGTAATCGGGTCCGTTGCAGAAACTTTGGTAGCAGATCCTTATCATAAGGACAACTGGAAACGTCTAAAGGAAATCTTTTGTAATCCCTCCCTACAGCTGGCAAGCTTTACAATTACCGAAAAGGGTTATAGCTTAACCGATATGAACGGGGAATATTTAGAGGGTGTCAAAAAGGACTTTAAAGAGGGTATGGAGCACCCGTCCCATCTGATGGGAAAAATTACAGCTCTTTTGTATGAGAGATATCAGAGTGGAATAAAGAGCTCCAACCATGGTTTGCCGATCGCTATGGTAAGCATGGATAACTGTTCTCACAATGGGGACAAATTTCTTGCCTCGGTAAAAACCTACGCTGAGAAATGGGTGGAAGGCAACTTAATCGAGAAGGAATTTCTGGATTACCTATTGGATAAAAATATGGTTTCCTTTCCCTGGAGCATGATTGACAAGATAACACCGAGACCGGATGAAAAGGTACAGAAAATACTTCTGCAGGAGGGATTTGAGGATGCGGAGCTGGTTGTTACAAGTAAAAATACCTACGTATCAGCTTTCGTAAATGCTGAGGAAACAGAATATCTGGTTATAGAAGATGCCTTTCCGAATAGCAGACCACCTTTCGAAAAAGCAGGTTACATTTTTACAGAGCGGGAGACCGTTGATAAAGTGGAGAAAATGAAGGTGTGCACCTGTTTAAATCCTTTGCATACAGCGCTTGCCATATTTGGCTGTCTTCTTTCCTATAAAACCATCTGGGAAGAGATGAAGGACCCTGATTTAAATCAATTAGTGCACAAAATTGGGTATATCGAGGGTATGCCGGTGGTGGTTCATCCCGGAGTAATTAATCCGGAGGATTTTATCAGGGCGGTACTTACACTTCGTTTTCCTAATCCATTTATGCCGGATACGCCACAAAGAATAGCCACCGATACCTCGCAAAAGTTACCGGTTCGCTTTGGCGAGACCATCAAGGCATATGAAAAAAGCAACCGTCTTAAGGCAAGTGACCTAACCCTGATACCACTTGTGATAGCTGCCTGGTGCAGATATCTAATGGGTGTTGATGATGAAGGTAATCCCTTTACTCCAAGCCCGGACCCATTGCTTATACAACTGCAGGAATATATAAAGGACATCTCATTGGGTGTTACAAAATCGGTTCATGAGCAGTTAAAACCCATTCTTTCCAATGAAAAAATATTTTCCGTTAATCTGTATGAGGCAGGACTTGGTGAAAAGATTGAGGGAATGTTTGTTGAATTAATTGAGGGTAAAGGCGCTGTGAGAAGTACACTTAAGAAATATCTGAATCAGGATTAAATATTGCCAGAATTATTAATACGATACCTGTACTCGAATAAGTGCCAGAATAGTATCTAAACCTAGCTGTCAACAGGTACCTGCTTTTGCGTATTACTTTGTATAATTCTCGCTTCATCTAGAAACTGGAATAGGATTGCAGCAAGAAGAAAGATAATATTCAATTAATAAAGTGTTGCTTAGTGGAAGAAACCGAGATGCTTTGTTACAGCTTTCGGTGCTATCAATCAAGCAACACTTTAATTTGTTGAATTTAAAATCACAGTAATAGAAGGAGCGGGAAAGGATTTTCTGTTGACCCTAATTCTGTAAATCGGATATAAAACGAAGTATTTCATTTACGGCTGTTGCATATCCTCCCGCCTGAAGGAAAGAATCCTTTACCTTGATCGTACTATGTTTATAAGCTTGATCAGACAAAAGACTGTGAACAGTATCTCTTAACAGCTCAGGGGTGATATCCGTCATCTTAAGTTCACAGCCTGCTCTTAATTCCGTGAGTCTTCGTGCTACCATCGGTTGATCATTGGCAAGTGGAATGGCGATAACAGGTACCCCGTAGAAAAGAGCCTCGCTGACGCTGTTTAGTCCGCCGTGACTGATAAATACATCCGCTTGCTTTAAAACCTCAAGCTGAGGTATATAATTTCGGATAACAAAATTATCCGGGATCGGATGTAGTGCGGAGAGATCAGTTTTGGTACCGACGGACATAATGACTTTGACAGATTCCTCTCGAAATGCATCCATACACTGATGATAAAAACTAATGTATTGATTATTTATTGTCCCCAATGAGATATAAATTATTTTCTCCTCTTCCGTCTGCCTTACTACAAAATCGGGCACCTCATCACGATCTGAAATGGAGGGGCCGACAAATCGGTAGGTATCATCAAAGGAATCACCCATGGGTTGGAATAGCTTTGATGTAAATACAAAATTTAAGTTTTCTTTCTTAAAAAACAGATCGGTGATCTTATAACTTCCTATGGCCCATTCGTTTTTTGCCGCTTCAAATTCCTGAAAAAAACAATCCAATTGGGGATGGAAACCAGGCTCCAACATATGGTCAGGTATCGGCAGCCTCTCCATAACGAACGAGCTACAGGTGGCTATTGCTGTTAGATTCAGTAACCTCGAAAGTATATTTCCACCGCCGAACATGACGTCATGTATTATATAATCAAATTTTATATTGGTTGTCTTTTGAAGAACAATAGGGATTACCACTCTGTCCATAGCGAGCATGAATTCAATCAATGAATAAAAGGGATGGTTTCCACGAGGGCGGAAATTCTGAAAAAACTGTGTTAGCTGCGGTCCGTAATCCATAAAGATTGCACCGGTTTCTTCGATTTTCTGTTTGAAATCAATGGTAGAAAAATAAGTTACTTCCTCACCACGGCGGACCAATTCCTTAACGACAGGAAGGGTAGGATTAATATGGCCGTGTATGCTTCCATTCACAAATAAAATGTTAGACATAAGCATCCTCCTCTAAATTGCTTGGAGCATATTGTTTTATATTCTGGACAGTTTCTTCACACCAGCGTATGTTTACCTCGGATGTTAAAATTCCATGCCTTAATGGAGCCAGCCAGTAGGGGAAGGCAGGGTCTTTTTTGGCCGCATCATTAGTAAGATAAGAGCCTTCTAATTCTCTGTAATACGCGAGATTTCTAATATTACGGTCCTTTACTTCTCCTAGCATCGCAATGACATGCTCAATCGCAATATAATTACCAAAGGAAAGCTTTAACATGAGCTCTGAGCGGGGTGATTGTATCTCGGGCGGAAGCATCAGCCACTCTACAAACTCCCTCTTACCCTCATCGGTAATCTGAAAGACGTTACGCTTAGCGGAAGCCTTGTCTTCGGACGGTTGGATAAAATGTTCCTCCTGAAGCTGCTTTAATACAGGGTAAATATGTCCGAAGTTCTCGCTCCAATAATGGGAAATGGTTTTATCGCAGAATTTTTTAATATCATAACCTGAGCAGGGCTTCAAACATAGTACACCCAGGATAGCATATTTGGTTTTATTTTTGATGGCCATAGGAAACCTCCTTTAAAATAAATATATCACTCTGATATATTATATATCAGAGTGATATATGCGTCAAGAGGGAATACTCAGATTTTCATAAATTCCTGGCGGGATACTGGCTCTAGGATAAAGGATATTTACTTGCTATGTAATTATATAAGTAAATGAATGAAATAAATAAGCTGCCCCGGATTACTCGGAGCAGCTTATGATACGATATGCTAATTGGCCAATGAATTTATCTCATTTTTTTTGAATCACTTTTTCAACCACCGGAAGATCATTTCTTGGAGCCTGACAGCTGTGGTTTTCACAGATATAATATGTGGTCTTATCATTTATAATATGATAATTATTGACATAATCCGCTATTTTAATTAATTCGTCCTCATTGTTAGGGCTCTTTAGTAATACTACAGTATTCGGCTCGAAATTATTTGCCAGATAATCAAGGAGCTCCTGATGATCCTCCTGGATACCTGCCGCCCGGTTATTTGCATAGGCTGAATTCGTTCTGGCAGCAATACAAACTATTTCTTTGGACGGATACAATGCCTCCATCATTGCCATGCAGGAAAAGCTGTGGCCGGCCGGATAATCCTTCACCTGTCCTGCAAGAAAGCTTAATTGCTTGTCAGCATATTCCTTATAATGAGGATTAGCTGTTAAGTTAGATAGTCTTTGTAACACATAGCCCGCTACGGAATTTCCGGAGGGGATCGCTCCGTCATAAACCTCCTTCGGTCGGTAAATGAGTTGTTCGGAATCCTTGGAATTTAAGAAAAAGCCTCCGCTTTGCGAATCCCAAAACTGATCAATCATTTTGTCGGTTAAGACAACGGCTCGTTTTAAGTAATCAATATCGAACGTGGTTTCGTAAAGACAAAGAAGTGCCATGGAGTAGAAGGCATAATCATCGAGAAGCCCCAGATATGCCTTTTTATCTTCCCGGTATCTGATATAAAGCATTCCTTCCTCATCGGTTAATCTTGTATTGATGAATTCGACCGCTCTCTTTGCTACATCAATATATTCCTCCTTTTGGAGCACTTGTCCTGCTTTTGCATAGGCGGATATCATAAGGGCATTCCAGGAGGTTAATATTTTATCATCTTTATGCAGCTTATAACGGTTTAATCTTTCCGAATAAACCTTTTCGCATAAATGCTCAACTCTTTCATTGTTCGATTTTAGCTCCGGTGCTTTAATCAGATTCGGTATGGAGGCACCTTCAAAATTGCCATCTTTGGTGATGTCAAAATAATCACAGAAGAAGGAACCGTCTTTGTTATCCAAGATGGCATTGATTTCGTCCGGAGTAAATACATAGTATTTTCCTTCGACGCCTTCGACATCAGCGTCTTGGGCACAGTAGAAGCCGCCTTCCCGGTCGGTCATTTCTCTGCGAATATATTCTAAGGTCTGCTCTGCTACCATCCGATAGAGAGGATTCTTTGTATATTGATAGGTTTCAAGATAAGCGATGGTCAGCATAGCATTATCATAAAGCATTTTCTCAAAGTGTGGCACCAGCCATTTCGCATCTGTTGAATATCTCGAAAAGCCATAACCGATGTGATCGTAAATGCCACCGCGGTACATATGCTTTAATGTGTTTTCCACCATGAAAAGTATTTGCTCATCGGCAGTCTGACTGGCATATCGAAGCAAAAACATGAGATTGTGAGGAGTAGGGAACTTCGGCTCATTGCCAAAACCACCAAAATCATGGTCAAAGTTTTGCTTAAACTGGGTTACGGCTAAGTCGATCAGATCCTTAGATACGGTACCGGAATCGGATCTGCATTCAAATTCTCGCTTCATGATATCGGCGAGTTGATCGCCGGTACGAACTAAATCTTCCTGTTTCGACTTCCATTGCCTATTCACCTGATTTAATAAATCCCAGAGACCAATCATTCCATACCGTGTTTCCTTCGGAATGTAGGTAGCTGCGTAGAAGGGCTTTTGATCCGGCGTCATTAATATGGTTAGAGGCCAGCCACCATGTCCGGTCGTCGCCTGACAGACGGTCATATAGACAGTATCAATATCGGGGCGTTCCTCTTTATCCACCTTTATGCTGACAAAATTGTTATTGAGCATTTCGGCGATTTCTTCATCTTCAAAGCATTCGTGGGCCATTACATGACACCAATGGCAGGTCGAGTACCCGATACTTAGAAAGATTGGCCTATTTTCTTCTCTGGCCTTTGTAAAGGCTTCCTCACACCATGGATACCAATTTACCGGGTTATAAACATGTTGGAGAAGATAGGGGGATTTTTCATTTAATAATTTATTGGGTATTCTAGTAGTACCTTGACCTTTATTTGTTACATGTTCGGTTGTATTCATCTTTGTACTCCTTATTGTTGGATTTTAATCATATAAACTTATATAATTATTATATCAATATGGAGCGGAAATTATAAAATACAAAGGAACTATTATTAAATTTAAATTGAAGAAAAATAGATTGCTAACTTTAAGGTGTTATTTTATCTGATTGACTATCCATTGATACGATAGGCAAGGTTGTCTATCTTGATGAGGGAGGGCAATTCCACGTCAAGTAACAATTATCTTTCAAATAAACAGTAGTGCCAATCATATGCGGACATATACGTTCTCTCAAGCATATAAGCAAACTAAAAAAATCCGTCAAGTCCCTGTCCGTCTACATTCCTGTAAAAATGCCCACCAACATTCACATTTCCACTCCTACATAATCAGACAAAGGCACACCCAAACGCCACAACTCTAAGAAATATAATCGATTTTCTGGATTTACCTGTCCAGAAAATCAGGTCACACACAGCGACGGATATTGTTGTTTATATTCTTTTGGACTCAGGGTCGGTCTTTCGATAAATCTACCTACATATAAAATCTCGCACCTTGTCATTGTGCGAAAGTCAGATGTTTTAGTTTATTAAATTTATCTGAATAAACCGTTTGACATCAAAACTTTAAAGAGAATGGAATCTAAATTTAAAGGCTCCATATTCGTATATACGGAACCCTTAAATAAATATGATATGTACAGTGAATTACTTAAAGAAATATATGTTTACTTCTGAGCAACAATTATGGTTGTATTCATAACTCTCCAAACCATTTTTACAGTGCTAAACCCTGCTTTATATAGCATTGAAATTTGATTATCAACAGTACATGGAGTGTCATAATGATAAAATTCACCATCTGGAATACCCTGTTCGTTTCGTAATCTCTGGTATTCACTATAGAAAAAATCTTCATCTGCTTGGCTTGTTACCATATAATCACTCTCTATATATTGACCACCTGACTTTAATGCCGCACATACTTTGGAATATAATCTGATTTTATCTTCATGTGAAAAATGGTGCATTGTTTGAAAAGATATTGCTGCGTCGTATTTCTCAATGCCAAAATCATAATTAAAATAGCTCGCATTTATTAGCGTAAGATTTTTTTTTGGGTGTTTTTGTTGTAGCTTATCAAGCATGGCTTGCGTCAAATCTATCCCTGTAACTTTGATGAATGGTCTTGTTTTAAATATTTCATCAAGTTCCAGCCCAGTACCACAACCTAAGTCTAAAAGTTCACCTACTTTTTGTGGCAATAGTTCTGCCAATTTTGTATAGCCGTCTTTATTCCCAACATTATTTAGCATAACGTCTTCATAACCTTCCAAACGAACTGTAAAAAAGTCACTCATTGGTTCAATTTGCATTGTCTCTCCACCGTGATTTTTATTTATTTCTTCATTCTTTTTTAGTACAGCCTCGATTTTTAATGTGTCCATTTCTAAATCAGCCTTATAATACTCAATAACAGTTCTTTCCATCGAAAAGCTGGCTGGGTCTCCACAATATCCTAATGGGTGAAAGCTATTTTGAGGTTTTAATTCTTTTGCCAACTCCACATTGACTTTCTGTGGATAAAACGTGTACATTGCCGCAGTTTCGTTAGCTCCAGCATGAAAATCTGGCTCAAATTTTCCATCCCGTGGTAGAGGAAAAACTGGAGGATTCTCAACATCCATGTTCAAACTTCCCAAATTGTATATCTGCATGTTTTTATGGTCACGCATTTCTTTAACGGCTTGTTCTATTATATTTACATGAGTATGGTCTCCATGAGAATTAATGATAAACACTGTGGTAAATCCCCATGAACTCAATGAATTAAATATATCAATCAACATTGACTTAAATGTCTCAGGTCTAACAGAAAAAGTCCCAGGATAATTTTTCACTTCCTCGCTTATACCCCAATAGTAGGGAGGTGCAATAATAGAGCGAATATTCTTTCTTTCCAAACTTTGTTTTAGAAACCTACAAAATAGGTAAGCCATGTAAACATCGGGACTTAGATCCATATGAGGTCCATGTTCCTCTATAATTCCAATAGGAAATAAAACAACTTCTCCGTTTTCAGCCGACTTTTTCACCTCGGTCCAAGTCATTTCAACCATTGTGCCCGTAAAAATAGACAGGTCAGTTTGCTTTCCAAGTTTCAATGATTCTTTACTCATATTTCCACCTCGTTTAATATTTTTAATTTTCCACAAATAAACATATTCACATTTTGCTATAAATTAATAATCTTATCTTAAAAAAATGTGGTACAAATGGGCTTCTTATCAACTCTGAATAGTTCATTTATTTTTTCAATATAGGTTGTATTTGAAATAGAAGCTAATCCAAATTGATAAATTTTTTTGAAGTTTACCGATCCCATAGCAAGAGAAGAAAATTCAGAGATACCAAGCGTTATTTCTACATTAAAATCATTGGTTTCATTGCTGATAGTTGAGCTTCCATTACTAAAGTTGACATTTACGCTTCCATGATTTGACTCATAAAAGGAATCAATAATATTTATCTTTAACTTACATGTTTGATTATTCCAATTATAAGCTGATAGAACTTCAAAAAACCTTTTAACGTTAATAATCCTATACATCATTCCCACAGCAGACACGCAGTATTCGTTATATTCCGAATCAAAAGAGCTATAAAATCCGTTTGACGGATTATCAAACAGGAAGTGGAAATGCTCATCTTGAGTATCGAATATAATCCTTTCAAATTGGTCTTTCTGAGTATGTAAAAAAGTGCATAACTCACGTAGAGCATTAACGTCATTATAAATAAACTCATGGATAACCAAAGAGTTTTTGTTAATTTGCTCTGATTTAAATGAGAAGTTAATATACCCCAGTATCTTTCCATCCCATTTGTAGCCTACTATACGCCTGTCATCAAGAAATAGTCTGTGATATTCAGGACCAGTTTTCACAAACATACCATGATTGCTTTCCATAAACTCGTTATAACACTCTGTAATAGTTTTACTGTCATTTCTGTCCAGGTATACAAGGTGTTCTTTTGATAGATAATTTGGAATGTATTCAGGCTTAATCCTATATTGTGTCAATACTGTACCATATCCAAATCCCATCTTCTTATAGAAATCAGACTTAAAAGGATAAAGTGCTAATACACATGTATCCTTTTCTGCAAAATGACTACAAGCGAATTTAATTAAGTTCATTGCAACCTTTTCCTTTTTATGCAACAGGTCAACAGCAACACCCCTTATTCCTCCAATAGATACTTTAGTTTGATGTAAGTTAAATTTATAATCAACTAAGCACATTGAACCCAGTAGTTTGTTTTCTTTCCATAGGCCATAAGATTCGTGGTCGGAGAGATGTTTTATAATAATCTCAGCAAACTCCTTCCTACCTTCTATAGCCTCCTGCGAAACGCCATAACCTGGGTAAGCATTTGTGCCGATTTTAGTTGACTCGTTAATATCATTTTCTGTTAATTTTTTAATACTACTCATAACTTAATTCCTCCAAATCGATTAATATTATCACAAAAACAGTCGAAATAATGCTTAATATACCACCAGACTCACCCCTTTCAGAAATAAAAAAGCTACGACTGAACAAATGTCCAATCGCAGCCTTATATATGGTCTATAATAGACAAAACTATTAGTAATCATAGTAACTGAAATCACTAATAAAGTATACGTTATCACAGAACGTGAAATTTCAATCACTATGCTTTTAAGTTTTGCCTAACAAGCATAAAAAAACCGTGCAGTTATGGCACGGATTTATCGCTTGAAGGATGCAATATTCCAATGTTCCTAACTAATATTTTAATACCCGTAAGAAAAAAATAACAAATAAGCCTATCTATTGCATAGGTTTATACATTCTTACTGGTAAGAGTATTAAATTGTTTAGTTAAGAACTACTGTCATATTTGATGCCCCTTTTCGTTAAGATATCATAATTATAAGTCAAGGTTTTCCATTTGTCAATTAAATGATAAGACACCACATATGGTAGACTTAAACTAAAAACAAATCGGCCCTTGGAGGATAAAATCTGAAAAACGCAAATAAAAGCCCGCTTTCAAAGCAGGCTCGTATGGAGGATGAAATCTCATATAAGGGTTTTTTCAATGAAATTTATTCATGTGATGAACCTTTCGAGTATGAGGCACGTGAGATTTAACTCAAACCTAAGTCGATTTGCGTACGGTCTTTATAGGATAGAGCTACGCAGTTAATAACAAGAATGGATACCCACTAATAGGGTATCCATTCTTGTTATTAAATCAAATATTATACCAGTTTTCTTTTATCCCTTTTACTATACAGGACACGTCGGACTTCCATTATTTTAGACTCATCATTACTGTCATCAATTATAACGTAGTAAATTATAAAGTTTTTCACATATATGCGGTAGTATGGATGTTTTCTGTCTTTTGCAGATTGGTATGGCTCGAAACTTTCGGGAATTCTTAATCGATCTATAATAGCTGTTTCTATTTTATTAAGAAGATCGTTAGCAGCTGGCTTATTATTCAACTGATAGATGATGTAATTAATTATTTCGGATAAATCATTTTCAAATAAAGGCAAATATCTTAATTTATAAAGCTTCTCCGCCATTAATTCTCTCCCTTAATCTTGAAAAAGTTTCATCATGAGTATATCGAGTCTTATCAATAGCTGCTGCTTTATCTGCTTCATCCAACTTGATTTCTACATCATCTGTTAGTTCAGCATATTTCTCAAGGCTCATAACAACCATAACTCCATAACCGTTTTTCGTTAAATATACAGGTTCTCCCTCACGAACTACGTTTTCTATCTCCGGAAATTTATTTCTTAAATCTGATACGGGTCTTATATTTATCATGTTAACCACTCCTTATCAAAATATTATCATAATACTATCATAGTATTATTGTAAAGAATTGTTCTGATAGTGTCAATAATAAAATATATAATATGGGCTTAAAGCAGTTATCGTCTTATTATGTATTACCAATTAAATCCTCTTGGTGCCATTGTCCAACGTGATACCAATGACAAGTAGAATAGCCGATACTTAGAAAGAATGGCCTATTTTCTTCTCTGGCCGTTGCAAAGGCCGGAAATGGAAGCACCCTCCAGACAACCCCTAACTTGCTTGTTAAACATATATACAACAATTCACAGCTTTCGGGGAGAACATTCTTGACATTTACTCTTGCTTATAAAGCTAACTCATGTAAATTATTAAAGTGCCAAAATATAGCACTATGAATATAATAAAAAAAAGGTTTTATAAAAAATATGAATTTTCATAATAATGGCAAATATTCACCAGAAGAAGAATTGGCTTCTTTACCAGGAGATTATACTAGGAAAATGGCTATTAATAATAATGACGTTTTATATGATTATAATAGAAATTATAATACGGACAAATTTTTTAGATTTCTTAATAATGTAAATAATGGTATACCGGATAAAATAAGAATTACATCTTTTGGTATTGATGGACCTGCGGCTATCAGAATATTGCAATATGACGGTTACATTATTAGATCTATTACTGACGTAACCAGATATATACCAAATCAATATTATGACGATTACGGTTATCAGATTATTTCACAGATAAGAAAAAGTCTTAGTGGTGCGGTATTAGAAGATTATTTTCTCATTACGATAGATAATAAACCAGTTACTATATTTTCTGTTTATTTACAACAATAATAAAAAGGCACCCCTAGCTACGGAGGTGCCTTTTTCACATTGTGAAGTAAAGCAACTTCGGATAATGCTCATGGATAATCTTAAGACGTATCAATTCCATAATCATCATTACATATTTATTAAGAGAGAATAGAAAAACCAAAAACTAGTATCTAGTCACTTTTTTGTCAGTGAATTATAGTATTATAAAATTAACCATGTTTTTTCATCAGTAATTATCAAACGTCAAAACTACCAATAGGTGCTTAGGTTTTGAATGGAATTACTATTTACCGCTAAGAAAAGAGATACTCCACATGGAAAAAATATATTAATTATATCATAGATACAGTTTATTCTGTAAAAAGCGACAAATAAATGTTAAAATAGTATCAGGGCAAGAAGTTTAAAGTAACAAGGTACATGGTCTCATTTATAACTTTTACATAATTGACGGACAAAATCGATTAATAGGTTTTACTTTATTGTAATGGTAAAGAAGACGTAGACTGTTATAGTTGGTAATTTATAACAATTTCAGAGTAATGTAATATATGTAATAGAAGTGATGAAGCTTTCACTTTAAGGAGGAATTACCTGTGATTATCTCAGAAATAGAAAATGGAAAAAAGCTGATGCTTAAATTTATTTATAAAGAGATAGAGTATAGCATGCTAGTTGACATAATACAGAAGGCGAAAGATCATATAATAATAACGGCTATTCTTGAAAACGGAATAACCGTAGAACCCAGCACAATGCAAAATATTCGTTTGTTATATATAGTCAGGGACGGGATATATACCTTTAATAAGTGTAACCTTCAAACGACAGAACTTAATAAAATGCGTTCATACGTGATGACCTCTGACGAAAATGTGGAAAAAGAGAACAGAAGGGAGGCTTATAGGGTATTTATAGGAGAGATTGTGAAAGTTAGGGTGTCATCAATTAATGGATCTAAAATTGTGACCGAAGGAATTTTAAAAAATATTTCTGTAAATGGAATGGGTGTTATTATTAAAAGAGAAATTAAAGTAGGTTCAAAAATGAGCATACTTTATAACTTTGAAGGTTTAAATATCCATTTGCTTGGGGAAGTAATCAGGGCACAAAAGGTTCCTGGCAGAAATTATTTTGATTGTGGTTGTAAATTTTATGATTCTAATTCGTTAGTGAATCGAGTTATTATGATGAAACAAATGAGAGCCGCTAAAAAGGGGTAGAACAAAACACCGTCTATGGACGGTGTTTATGTCTAAACTTATATAAAAATATCAATAAGAAGTGATATTTATAACCAAATACAAAATAAATCCAATCACTCCATCAGATCATGAAAGCAGGGCGAACGGCTTATTCCTGTTCCAGAAGCTTTATCAAATAACCTTCATTCAATATATGAAGTGTTTTAAAGGAACCCTTATGAAATACAGCCCAATTATTGAAGACACAAGGAACGGATTTCGATTTTTCCAGGGTATCCACCTTAATTAAGCTACAGGGAATCTGATTTGCCTTACAGTAGCTATCAATCTGTTCGATACAGTTTGGTATATATGGACATTGACTTCCATAATAAATCGTAAGATTTGTGCTTTCAATGCTTTGCTTTCTAACACTTTCGGTAAAATGCGGAATACTTCCATCAAAGGATAAAGCCATTAGCTCATAATCGTTATCAATGGTCTCAACGGTTACGAACCCATACTTTTGCATATATTTTTTATCGGATAAGAAAGGTTTTTTCTTATTTGAACTAATGATACAGACACCCGATTTTCCCTGAAGCTTTGAATCTTGAATGCAATACTCTAAAAGTTCTCTGCCAAATCCTTTATCTTTAAAGGAACCGGATACCCATAAACAGTAGATATATACGTAATTATCTCCAAGAATGGGAACCCATGCATTTTCCAGCGGAGCATATTCAATAAAGACTTTACCTTTTTGATTTAGCTTTCGAAATACATGTCCTTCTTTTATTCGTTCCGTTAACCATTCCCTCTTTGCATCAACACCGCATTGGTGTTTTTTATCTGCAATAGCACAGCATAAATGTTCTTCATAAATATTATCTAATGTAAGGTTCACAAACTGATTATCCATTTCTCATTTCCCTTCTGAATGATATAATACTCCATCATGAAATAAAGATAACATAGGAAACATGACAACTGTATGTCAAGTTAATTATGGAAGCCTAAAGTTAATTTGGAATTGCGTGTGATACCTTCACGTTAATCCGATTGTTTCTTGTATAATATAAAATACCAAGGAAGGTGAAGGATTGCGTGTAAGTGAATAAATACGATTCTGTAGGCTTCTGATAGGTGCATGAATTATGGTAAACAGACAGAAAAATTATAGTGTAACTTACATTTACTCCGTCACTATATCATAGGGCCAATCGATAATACCGCCGAAATCATAGACATTCATATATCCGAGCTCTTGTAGGACTTTTCCGGCTTTTGAACTTCGATTACCGCTACGGCAATAAATCAAAACGGTTTTCGCTTTATCCGGTAATTCTTCCTCTGCCCGGTCAGCCAGCTCGTAATCAGGTATCAGAAGAGCACCTTCAATATGTCCTACATTATACTCTTCCGGAGTTCTGACATCGACAAGTATAAAATCTTCCTTCTCGGATTCCTCCATAAGGTCTTTTGCCTTTTCGGCGGTGATTTTCTCAAATACTTGTGGCGAGGTTTCTGTATTATCACCCTCAATGGATTCTGTAGAATCATCGCTTTTACCATTTTCTAAAGGATTATCTACTAGATTTTCTGTTTCGTCCGTAGTCCCTTTTGTTACGGAACAACCGGCCAATGATAGGGCTGCTATAGTCAAAACAATAAGTGGTAGCATTATTTTCTTCATCCTGATCTCCTCTATTATAAGCAAACAATGAGTATAAATTAATTTAATCATATAATTGTGTCCTTTTTGTATCGAAAGGATTTCAAGGAATATGGAATTAATAGAGTACACTTTGTATGCCTATCAAATAAATACATTAGTGATGATTGTAGAATAGCATAAGACCATGTAATTCTCTGTGATGAAATTACATACAGAGACCTTTGGAATTATAATATCTAAATAATACCAACAAGATTTTGAACGATCAAGGATATGACGGATACTACAAACCAACAGGAAAGTCCAAGAGCAATCGGTTTTACACCATTGGAGATTAATTTTTTTAGATTGGTATTAAGGCCAATGGCAGCCATGGCTACTATGATTCCGAACTTACCCAGTGAATTTAAGAAGTCCGGAACAAATGAGGGATGAAAACCTAGGGTATTAATAACTGCGGCAATAAGAAAACCGATGACAAACCAAGGGAAAACTTTCGTGAAGTTATAATTTGATTGACTACCCGAAGACTTTCCTTTTTTTGCTGTGTAAATTGCCAGGAAGAGAGTGATAGGAATGATCATTAAGGTGCGGGTAAGCTTAACTATGGTTGCATAATCACCGGCAGTATCGCTAAAGGTATAACCGGCTGCTACTACGGAAGAAGTGTCGTTGATGGCGGTTCCTGCCCACATCCCAAACCCTGTGTCACTTAATCCGAAATGTCTCCCCAAGAAAGGAAAAATAAAAACAGCAATAATGTTAAATAAAAAGATGGTTGAAATGGAATAAGCGATATCCTGATCGTCGGCTCCTATTACAGGAGCAGTAGCAGCAATAGCAGAACCACCGCAGATGGAGGTTCCTACTCCGATTAAAGTACGGGTATTATTTTCAAGCTTCAAAAGTTTTCCGAGATAGTAGGCAGTAAGAAGGGATGCGGATATGGTACATAGCATAACAAGAATAGACTGCCTGCCGATGTCCAATATGGACTTTAAATTCATTCCGAATCCAATCAGGATAATGGAGTATTGGAGAATTTTTTTTGAAGTAAATCGGATGCCTGCTTCCATGAATTCCGGTCTTTTGATAAAAGCAAGAAGCATACCTAATAGAATGGCAAAAACAGAGCCACCGATTAATTTAAACTGCTGTCCTAAAAAATAAGCCGGAACAGCTATAAAAACGGAGGTAAAGATTCCGTATAATATTCTATGTTTTTTTGGTTTCATAAACAGAAACTCCTTTTCTGATGTAATATATAGTTTTGAATTTTTGCAACTAATCCATTATATCTTCATGGTAGCGATGTTTATTTTATCATTGCGTAGTTATAAAATCAAATAATAGATATATCTACCATTATTTATGGCAATTTTCTCTCCAAAAAATCAAGAATTTTATTACAATATTCGGTGTCCTGAGCCATATTCTTGAAATCACAGCCTAGAACGATAAAATGCTCCCAGGAGTTACGAATCCAAATTTCTGCCTCTTCATAAGCTTTTTTAAGCCGGTATGTACTTTCTACAGGAACACCTTTGTCATCCTTGCAGGCAATTAAAAACACAGGACGTCCATTGGCATGTTCTATTTGCTTAAGCGGTTTCAAAGTATCTACTTTTTCTTTCCCGAATATCATATGTAAGGCGGATCGCAGGAAAGGTTTTTCTATTTGTTTTATGAACTCAGGTACATAATAGTTACTCATAATATCGAGAGCGGCATCTTCAAAGCTGGAGTAAGCAGACATAGCGATTAACGCATCAATATCATTGATTTGCCCAAAAGAGTTTACAGCGATTGCACCACCCATGGATACCCCTTGCAGTACGATGGGAACACCCTGATATTTTTCGTCACTGTTTATGTAATCGACAACTGCCTGAACATCCTTAACTTCTTCATAACCGAGACAAATTTGTTTGCCATCACTTTTACCGTGACCCCGGACTTCCAGAAGAATTGAGGAATATCCGTTATCCTGCATGAATTTCGCATGTCCGTAAAAATAGGTAACGGAAGGTTGAACGATACCGCTTAAATATATTATGACAGCTTTCGGCTTTTCTGTATAAATCTCGGATACCCAGATATTATAACCATCTTCGGTGGTCAGGTACAGCTGTTTTTCATTCAGTCCATAATCCGACGCATAATAGATATCCTGCAAAGGATAGTCGTAGGTTGCATAACCCCGGTAATTGACATGGCGGTTAAGAAACAAGGGGAGCGCTATATAAGGGGCAATCATTAATATGGTGGTGCATAATAATATAGTAGCTGTGAGAACTATTATAATGCGTTTCAATACTGATTGCTTAGTAATTCTAGACCTCTGAACCTTTTTACTGGATTTCCGGTTAGCTGTTTTCATTTAATTCAATTTCAACTCCTTAAAAATTTTTATAAATATCTTATCCCAGGGATCATGTATAACGGTTACGGACAGAGAATATATTTTATTCATAATGGAATTAATTTGCCTTTCAATGATATTCACAGATACATAGCTGCCCAGATTTAGAAAGTCTGTCATTATTATACAATAAAAAAATAAAATTACCAATAAATGATTGAAGTATATAATTTCCAGTAAACATAATATTGGTTAAAGTGTCAAAAGGTGATACGCACTGTTCAAGCTACAATATACTGATATGGAAGCAAGCTTACATATCAGTATATTGTAGCATGAAAGCACCGAAGGTGCTTTTTACATTTTAATTAAGAAAAATTAAAGTTTTACTTGAAAAGTAAAAATTATGTATTATAATGGTAATAGTTACTATTATTAAAATAATACATTAATTATAGAGGAGGGGTGTTCCTTGTACAATTTATTAATTGGTGGTGCTGCCGGTCAGGGTATTGAAACAACTGCAGTGATATTGCAGAAATTTCTGAAAAATCAGGGTTATCATGTGCTGGCTATCAGGGATTTCATGTCCCGCGTCAGGGGAGGACATAATTTTACTTTCCTACGTTTTGGTAAAGAGCCATTGTATTCACACAGTAACCAACTGGACGGAATCATAGCATTCAATGAAGAAACGATTCAACTACATAATAACGAGCTTTCCGAGCAGGGATTTATCCTTGGTGATAGTCAATTTGTTACCGCTGATTCAAGAACCATAGCGGTAGAGATGGCTGTTATTGGTAAGGAGTTGGGTAATCCGCGTGTGACCGGAAGCGTTGCTGTAGGTGTGGTATTAAAGCTTTTTGGAATTGAGCTTAAGGATACCCATAAAGTGCTGAAAGAATTTATTAAGGAACAATACATCGACATCAATGAAAAGGCATTATTAAAGGGATATGAGCTAGTGGAAAGCAGATTTTTAAAAGAGAAGACGGAACCGTGGGATTCTATTATGCTTACCGGAAACCAGGCCCTGTCCTTCGGTGCCCTTGCGGCAGGCCTTAAGTTTTACAGCGCGTACCCCATGTCCCCTTCCACAACCATCCTGGAATATCTTGCCGGGAAAAGTGATGAGACCGGTATAGTGGTGGAACAGGCAGAGGATGAAATTGCTGCGATTAATATGGCGATTGGAGCCTCCTTTGCCGGTGTTCCGTCGATGACAGGTACTTCAGGCGGTGGCTTTTCTCTCATGGTGGAGGCTTTGGGATTATCAGGAATGGCAGAAATCCCTCTTGTGGTAGTGGATGTACAACGACCCGGTCCGGTGACCGGACTTCCGACCCGAACAGAGCAGAGTGATTTAAAATTTGTGATATCTGCGTCTCAGGGCGAATTTCCAAGAATGGTGATTGCACTGCGAAATCATACGGATGCATTTTATCAGACAGCCCGGGCATTTGCACTGGCTGAAAAGTATCAAATACCTGTTATTGTGCTAAGTGATCAGTATCTCGGTGATTCCTATGCTACAGTAGAGGCCTATGATTTAGCAAAGGTTACCCGGGTGGACCCTCTGGAAACGGCTGATAGTAAGGAAGGGGAATATCTTCGTTACCGTTTTACCCCCGATGGTATTTCACCACGGCTTATCCCCGGCAAAACCAGAAATTATGTGTCGGCTGACAGCGATGAACATGATGAACGGGGCTTTATCACGGAGGATGCCGAGATTAGGAACCGCATGATGGATAAGCGGATGGGAAAATTAGAACAGCTTAAGCTGGAATTAGTAGAACCGGAATTTTTCGGAGCAGCGAATTTTGATACCTTGCTGGTTGGTTGGGGTACTACCTATGGTCCAATCCTGGAGGCAGTTCAGATTCTAAACCATGAAAATGGAGGGAAATATGCAGCGCTCATTTTCGGAGACATTTTCCCGTTGCCGCAGAAGCTGCTTCGGGAAAAGGCTTTACAAGCGGAAAAAATCATTAATATAGAGCAGAATGCCACCGGGCAATTAGCGGACTTAATCAGGGAGCAAACCGGCATCACTTGTAACGTAAGCATTCTAAAATATGACGGCAGACAAATTTCCGGTGAAGAAATAGTACAAAAGTTGAAAGGGGGTAACTAACATGAGTCATGATACTTTTTCAACCTATACGACGGCCTGGTGTCCCGGCTGTGGTAATTTTAATATCCTGGACTGCCTAAAGACGGCACTTGAGGAACTGGGGAAGGACCCCTATGAGGTGCTCATGGTTGCCGGGATCGGGCAGGCAGCAAAGCTTCCTCAGTATATCAGTGCAAATTCCTTTTGCGGTCTGCATGGAAGATCCCTTCCTGCGGCGGTTGCCGCAAAGATCGCCAATGAAAAGCTGACGGTAATCGTGGATACCGGAGACGGTGATTCCTACGGGGAGGGAGGAAATCATTTTCTGCATAATATCCGGCGCAACGTAAATATTACGCATTTTGTTCATGACAACCAAATCTACGGTCTGACAAAAGGTCAGGCATCTCCCACCTCTATGGAGGGCATGGTGACTGAAGTACAGGTAAATGGTAATACGACCACGCCGCTAAATCCTGTTTTGGTGGCAATTGCAGCAGGTGGCGGCTTTGTGGCAAGAGCGTTCAGCGGAAGGAAGGAACACCTTGTTTCGGTTATGAAGCAGGCAATTGAATATAACGGTTATGCACTGATCGATATCCTGCAGCCCTGTGTCAGCTTCAATAAGATAAACACCTTTGCTTATTATAATAAGAGGGTATATGAGCTTGCTCCTGATTATGACAGTTCGGATAAACAAACGGCACTCATTACTGCTATGGAATTTGAAGAAAAGATACCGATTGGAGTACTTTACCGGGAGGAAAGACGTTCCTTCCATCAGAAAAATCCGGTTCTTACATCCGGAATACCACTCGTAGACAGAGCGGAGCATCCGGATGCACTAAATAAAATATTAAATGAATTTCGCTAAGGAGGTAAACAATGGCAGTTAAAAATGCAATGACATCAGATTTTTTGCATTCCGCATACGGCGGAGAAAGTATGGCACACATGAGGTATCTTTACTGGGGGCAGGTAGCGGTGAAAGAAGGTTTCCCAAACATCGGAACGCTTTTTGAGGCAACTGCATATGCAGAGAGTGTTCATGCGAATAACCATTTTCGTGAAATCGGCGGTGAAACAGCGGATGCGACGGTAACGGCAGGAGCTGTCTTTGGTAACGGTAAAACGGTCCATAATCTGCAGGGGGCAATTAACGGAGAATTACATGAAGTAGAACAGATGTATCCGGTTTATTTGAACACTGCTAAATTTCAGGATGAATCAGGTGCACAAAGATCGTTTCATTATGCATTAGAAGCCGAAAAAATTCATGCTGAGTTATTTGCTCAGGCACAAGCGGCTGCTAAGGCAGGAAAAGATTTTGAACATTCCACCGTTTATGTCTGTCCGATCTGCGGACACACAATTGTGGATGAGGCCCCGGATAAATGCCCGGTTTGCGGCGCTAAGAAAGAGATGTATAAAGAGTTCTAAAGGTAAAGGAATTTTCCATAAGTAATCCGAAGGAGCAAACAAGAAGCAGGTACAGCAGTTTCTTGTTTGTTTTTTTTGTGTAAATTTCATCTGTTTCTTTCATAACCTCGATGGAGTATGATTGACAGTTAATTGTCATTGACATTCACCTGTCAATAAGGGGAAATGCTGAGAGTTTATGCTAAAATAGTTATATAAATAAAAATTAATTAAATAACAAATCTGTTACTACGTGTTTAGTAGTGTATTTATTTTAGTAGTAGCTAGGATTTAATTAATTTACAATATTTTTGGAGGGTGGTAAGACGGCTTATGAAGAATTATAAAAAACTCATATGTCATATAATGACAATCGTTATGGTAATAACTTCACTTGGATTTATGCCTCAAACAGCAAAGGCGGATGATGTTGAGACAGAAGATCCGGCAGGTTGGTATCTAACAGACTACAGTCTGGTAATTAATACAAAGAAAACAACAGGGTCGTTTATGCAGGGAGGTTCTTACTCCGATATTTTAAGTATATATGATATTGAAGGAACCGAAATGCAAGAGCTCGAGTCTGATCTTGAAAATGATATCAGGCTGAGCTACGGCAGATATAGCGAAAAGGGGGATTACCTCTGTGGATATGACCAGACGATTTCATGGGATTCTCCGGAGGACTATTATGCGGAAGGTACGATAATAGAACTTATGAATGTATCAAATTTGGAGATATCACATAAGTCCTGGAGCTGCCGTTACATTTCAGCCAGATTTAATTTAAAGACGATAAAAGATACTTATGATTATAAGTTCCTGGATTCTAGTGGAAATAATCAATTTGGTGTTGGTTCAGAGGAGATTACAGTTAAAACGGAAAAGGCTATTCCGAAGGCTGTAAATGGGGATACTGCGTATTTGATTGTTAATTTCGGCAATTCGACATTTGCAGACTCACAAGCCATATATACTTATGTATGGAAAGCTCCTATAATTGAAATTAAAGCAAAGACCTATAATATGAAGGTGGCAGAAAAAGGTTGGTATCTGACAGGGTATCAGTTCGAGCATGACCCATACACTTATTCTGAAAGTCGTTTTTTCGATGGCTCCTTATGTATCGATACAAAAACCATATACGATGGCAATGGTGAACAGACGAAAAGCAAAGTACTGGAAAACAATCTTTATGTATACAACGAGAGGTATTTCGGCGAATATGTAGAGGATCATTTTGGTGTTGGCGTACGTTATGAGTTAAACTGGGATTCGCCGGCAGCTTTCATAGCTTCTGGAGAATATTTTCAAATGAATAACTGGAGCAGCACGGTTCTGGCAACATCGGATAAATGGGGAGCACCATCCATACATTTTTATGCGGAAACATCAAAATATCTTAGTGAAATCACTGATACAAAGGGTAATAGTTTTATAGGGGCTACAGAACCGATTGCCTTAAAATCGAAAAAGGCCTTCCCGGAAGGGACAGCAGAACAGAAATTGAATGCATTCATCGTAATTAACGGTGTAGGGAAAGCAACCTATACTTATACCTGGAAGAACGCAACGCTTAGCGTGCCCACCGTGACCAAATCAAAAGTAACCTTATACTTGTCCGGTCCGGATAAAAAACTTACCTATAAAATCGGCCTTAAGAATGCAACCGGCTATACAGTATCATATAAATCAAGAAACACCAGCGTGGCATCTGTCGGCAAAACAGGGACGATTACTGCTAAGAAAGCGGGAACAGCAAACATCGTTGTAACCTTTAAAGGCGGTGGAAAAACTTATTATAAGTCCATGAGTGTGGTGGTCAAGAAGAAATAACAAAGAAACTAAGTGCGGTGGTCAAAAGATTTATCAAAGAAATTATAACAAGAAGAAATATCGAAGAAATTATAACAATATGAAATATCGACGAAATTATAACAAGAAGAAATATCAAAGAAATAATAAGCAGATGAAATACATGAAATGAAAAGCCGGTATCTTAGCTTACACATCTAGGGTACCTGCTTTTTCTATATAATTCTACTATAATGTAGTTGCTAGGAAAGGAGTAAAATTCCTACAAGGTATAAATTTATATATAAATATGGAGTGGCATTTGACAGGAAAGAAAAGTCATGGTACACTTTAAATGATATAACATTATATTATTATACACTATATTGATTTTAAATATTTCATAGAATATGGTACTAAATAGGAATTAGGGGTGATTTAAATGGAATTTAATCCAGGATTAGATATCGGTATCGAGTTTAATCCAATGAATTTTATATATGGAAAGAATATGACCGGTCCGATTCCGGAGATCAGATACCTTAAGGATATAAGAGGGTCCTTGGCTGAACCGGACTGTGTTGGGCCTGATCAATTGTATTGCATTGCTATGGATGTTGCAGAAAAGGAAGATCATAGGGATCTTATTAATAGAAATCTTTTGTATGGAGTGGTTAGTTATTCAGCTGGTCAGTTAGGATCGGAACCAATTCGTTCCCAGGGACATATCCATGCTATTTCAAAGTCCTGTAACTCCTCTACTTGTGAAGTATATGAAATATGGGACGGTGAAGCCTACATTTACATGCAGGAAAGCGGCGAGGATAATCCGGGCAAATGCTATGCAGTATATGCAAAAGCAAGTGACGTGGTAATTGTACCGCCGGGATGGGTTCATGCCACAGTAAACGCCAATGTTAATAAAAATATGGTCTTCGGAGCATGGTGCGTGAGAGACTATGGTTTTGATTACCGGGCAGTTAAGGCTCATCATGGGATTGCTTTCTTTCCCAAGGTGCAGGGGGACAAAATAATATGGGAGGAAAATCCCCATTATGTAAATGGAAGCCTGACGGTAAAAAGTGCCAGAATCTATGAGGATTTCGGTTTAAAGCCGGGAATTTCGATTTATGAACAGTATCAGATAAATCCCAGCTTATTTGAATTTGTTCCACAGCCCCAGTGTAAAGAAAAGGAATGGGGACAATATGAGCCGTAAGGAATTGATCGAGGGAATCCTTTGATGAATGACAAAAACTAAAATGCTGATAAAGGAAATTCATTATGGAACATTAAAAGAATAAATATAGGCTATCTACAGCGAAAACAAGATCGTAACAACTTCTGCAAATGGAATGGAGACCAATATGAAATACAGAGAAACGAAAGCCAATTATGATAAATATCCCCGGATTGCCATATCCGGTTATGAAGAACATGGGTGGAAGGGTTATACCTCCATTATAGATGCCTTTCATCATGAGATCAATTTGGAAAAAGACAGATTTATCCTGGTTGTCGATACCTACCCCGGTGTAAATGATGAGGAAATAATCCCGGAGCTAATGAGATTAAAACCGGAGTTTTTTATTAATATGATGGACTGTTTTCAGTCTGAGGAGATAATCAACGAGAGGATGAAATACTATCTTACAGAGGACAGAGTTTTCGGTAAAATGTACTTTGGAAGCATCACTGATTTTATGGACCCGGAGATTTGCAATCAACAAAAAAAGAAGATTTCAGAGACCAAGGGACTTACGATTATATACGGCTTTGGTGCGGCTGCGCTTACCGAATACGATTGCCTGGTTTACTGTGACATGGCACGCTGGGAGATTCAGATGCGGTTTCGGAAAGGAATGGGTAATTATAAGGCAGATAACGGTGACGAGGATATTCTAAAGAAATACAAACGAGGTTTCTTTGTGGAATGGCGTATTGCAGATAAGCACAAAAGAAATTTGTTTGACCGTATTGATTATTATCTGGATACCAACCGTCCCCAGGAGCCAAAGATGATTTCCGGTGAAGCCTTTCGGGAGGGGCTGTTGCAGACCGCCCATAAGCCGTTTCGGACAGTTCCTTATTTTGACCCGGGTGTATGGGGCGGACAATGGATGAAGGAAGTATGTAATCTAGAACCTACGGCTAAGAATTTTGCCTGGTCCTTTGACGGTGTTCCGGAGGAAAACAGTCTGTATCTGCAGACTAACCTTGTTACCGTTGAGGTTCCGGCCATGAATCTGGTATTATACCAGCCGAAAAAATTGCTGGGCGAGAAGGTATATACCCGATTCGGTGCAGAGTTTCCAATCCGGTTTGATTTTCTCGATACGATGGGCGGACAGAATCTAAGCTTGCAGGTACATCCTTTGACCGATTATATCCATAATGAGTTTGGAATGCAGTATACACAGGATGAAAGCTATTATATACTCGATGCACAGCCGGAGGCTAATGTGTATCTTGGAATTAAAGATGAAGTGAAACCGGAGCAAATGTTAAAGGATTTAAAGGCAGCACAGGAGGAAGCGACAGAATTCCGAGCAGAAGAATATGTAAATCAAATTCCTGCCAAGAAGCACGATCATTTTTTGATACCTGCAGGTACCGTACATTGTTCCGGGTCAGGTTGCATGGTGCTGGAAATCAGCGCAACACCGTATATTTTTACCTTTAAATTATGGGATTGGGGGCGTTTGGGACTGGATGGAAGACCCAGACCAATCCATATCGAACATGGGGAGAAGGTAATACAGTGGGACCGTAGAACCTCCTGGGTGAAAGAAAATCTTGTGAATCAAATCTATACGGTAGAGGAGACAAAGGATTATAGGGAAGAGCATACGGGACTTCATGAACTTGAGTTTATTGAGACCAGAAGATATTGGATCAACGGATCCTGCTCCATGGATACTCAGAACACAGTCAATATGCTGAATCTGATTGAGGGAAGTGAAGCTGTGGTTGAGAGCCCAGTAAATGCATTTGAACCGTTTACCGTTCATTATGCTGAGACCTTTATCATCCCGGCCAGTGTCGGAAGCTATATCATAAGAGGAACGAAACCGGAGGAAACCATAGGTGTCATCAAAGCTTATGTAAGAGGTTAAATAGGCAATAGCAGAAACCATATTGTTTCGCAAACGTCTTACTAAGAGTATAAAAGCAATTGCGAAACTAATATTCTGTATTAATTGCGCACACAACATATACTACTCCGGAGCGGAAGTTAAGCCCGTAGGAAGCGTTGGAGCGGAGGAATAG
>JARBTJ010000038.1 GCA_029240245.1 Herbinix sp. | reverse complement strand
TTGGTGTTGAACCGAAAAGTTGAGTAAACGCTCGTGTAAATCCTTCGTGAGAATCAAATGCATACAAAAGTGCAACATCAAGAACCTTATGTCCATCCAGTAACGATACGAGCGCATATTGCAATTTACGAATCCGAATATAACCGGTAACAGGCATCCCCATAGCCTCAGAAAACAGTTTACTAAAATAAAAAGGACTATATCCGGCTATTTCCGATAATTCATATAAATTAATTTTTTCGCAGATGTGGGCATCAACATAAGCCAACACCTTCTCCAATATACCTCGATCCATATACAATTCACCTCACTATTTGCTGCTAGCAATATAGTCATTATACAATTTCACTTATCAATTTTCTTGACCTCATATATCATAAATCAACGTAAAAAGGTGAACCCATTCCTGTTTATCACTGTATTTTCCTTCGACTTTACTAACTATTGTGAATCAATTTTCTTTATACAATTTTGTCATTCTAATAGACATAATAGAAAGTCGGTTTAGCTTCGTAATTGAAAAAATAGCGAGTCAATCTTACTATGTACAACTTATTCATCTTTGAACTTAAACCACAGATATATACCTAGACCTGGAATTATTGAAGCTAAGTTAAGTACAAAGAACCATCCGAAAAGCGATACTCCATTGTCGCCGCCTTTTTTCGTAAGTCTGTATGCTGTTCCATAGGATAAAAAGCTTTGTACAACTGATACAATTTGCCATAAAATTATTATCATTCTCATTACCCTCCATAAAAATTAATTGTGTATCCTTATTATTAGAATTTTACTATATTAACTGCACATTATTGCTATAATTAATAGTCCATTTCTTTTTTTGTTCAGCTTTTATTTGATATAATAATACTTCACTATCCATATTTTACCACTAAAATCAACTAAACAAAACATAAATTTCTATAAATTTATATAAGAAATACCAATCTAAAATATAATTCTAAAATGAAAAAGACAGTAAATCTTATTACCACACATTCGATATTAACTTCTTATGCTTTTTGATTTTCTCATTATAGTTAACTGCATCTTTGCATTCAATTTACTCTTACGCACAATAAGATATTTTGTCTTTGCTCTTATTTAAATACTTTAGCAATTTTCTCTTTCATTAAGTTATTTTACTTCTAGGCATAAAAATCCCCCTCAAATTACTTGCACAAATTGCAACTAATCATGAGGGGGAAAGTTATACATTTTAGCACTTATATCATTATTAATTAGTTAATATCATTATTTATAGTATTTCAACACATTTTTTCGAGTTAATAAAACGCATGTCTCCACATGAACACTATGCCCGAACTGATCCACCGCCCTAACCTTCACCAACTCATAATTCTTCTCACAAAGGTATTTTAAATCCCTCGCAAGCGTTGCGGGATCACAGGATACATAAACCACCCTTTTCGGAGCCATTGCCAGGATAGTATCGAGAAGACTTTGATCGCAGCCCTTTCTTGGAGGGTCTACGACGATTACGTCAGCGCTGATATTCTCTTCCCTATATTTTCTTGGAAGCACTTCTTCTGCTGCTCCGACATAAAATTCTACGTTCTTAATCTCATTAATGTTTGCATTCGTTTTCGCATCTTCAATTGCCTGAGGGATGATTTCTACTCCGTATACCATCTTTGCTTTCTGAGCCAAAAACAACGATATGGTTCCAATTCCACAGTATAAGTCCCACACCACTTCATCCCCATGCAAGTCGGCATAATCCAAAGCTATTTCATATAATTTCTTTGTCTGCACCGGGTTAACCTGAAAGAAGGACAATGGTGATATCCGGTATTGTATGGGACCGATATAATCCGTAATATAAGGCTCACCCCAAACCGGAACGATACGTTCTCCGAGAATTACATTCGTCTTATCCTTATTGAGGTTTAAGCTAATACTCTTCATCCCCGGAATTTTCTTAAGTCCTTCCACCAACTCCGCCTTGCGGGGGAAGTCCTTTCCGTTAATAACCAGACAGACCATAACCTCGCCGGTCGAATAACCGACTCTGGTCAGAATGTGGCGCAATAATCCCTTATGAGATTCCTCATCATAGGGCTCTATTTTATAATCGCTGATAAAGTTGCGTATAAATTTAACGATGTCTATATTTACCTTAGCACCGATGTAGCAATGATCCGTATCCATGATGGAATGTGTGCGTCCGGCATAAAAACCGATAGCAACACTACCGTCCTTATTCCGTCCAACAGGAAACTGGGACTTGTTACGGTAATAATAAGGCTCTTCCATTCCGCTAATCGGTTCCATAGTAAAATTTGAAAAACCACCGATCCGCTGCAAACAATTCTTTACCTTGTTCTCCTTGTATACCAGCTGCTCCCGGTAATCCATATGTTGAATTTGGCAACCCCCGCACTGCGTGGCGATGGGGCATCTTGGCTCCACACGCACATCGGAGGGTTTGATTAGCTTAACAAGACGGGCATAACCGTAGGTTTTGCCCGTCTTCATTACATTAACCAATACATGATCACCCACCACGGTATCTTTGATAAATAAGGTATACCCCTTGTATTTACCGATACCTTCTCCGTCGGCTCCGATATCTTCTATAATAACTTCCACTTGATCATTTTTCTTCACTACTGTATCCACGTATCCACCGTACCTATCGTAAACAATCGAATTTTTATAATGCAATCAATTACATATTTTGTTGATTGAAAAATTCCTAAAGAGTATATGAGCAGCATCAGCTCCCGCCTCGATTAAATTGCATTTAATTTTCATTAGCCTTTATCCCTTGGCTTATTCACTTATACCTATATATTTCTGCCTATTCCTTCGTCTTCGTACTTCGTCTGATGTTTGACTCGAACATTTTCTGATAACCCATCCACTCTGATTTTGAATCTGCAGCACTTAAGACCTCGGTCATCGTCTGCAGTTTGGCATCCGTATTATCTGCAAAATGCAGTGCCAATGCCTCGATAATTGCCGGCTTCTTTGGTGAGCCATATTCCAATTCACCGTGATGGGCCAGGATACAGTGAATCAATTCATTTTCCAGCTTAGCGGGGAACTTATCCATCTTTTTGATTTGTTCCTTCACCTTGCTCGCTCCGATAAAAATATGCCCCAGCAGCTGCCCGTCATCGGTATAATCATTTTCAGGGAAGGAAGATAGTTCATCCATCTTTCCAATATCATGAAATAGTGCTGCTGCAATTAGTAAGTCTTTATTAATCACCGGATAATTGATGGCATAATATTCGCAAAGCTTTACCACGCTTAAGGTATGCTCCATAAGTCCGCCAACAAAGCTGTGGTGAATGTTCTTTGCAGCCGTATGATTTTTAAAAGCCTTGACAAATGTGGCATCCTGAATAAAGAAATGTTCCACTAAAGTCTTTAAATTTGTATCTTTGATTGCAGCTACGTATTCCTTCACCTGTTTGTACATCACCTCGATATCCTTATTCGACATCGGGAAATAATCCTCAGGATAATATTCCCCCTCACGGGCTTTATAAATCCTGCTGATGTTAAGCTGTGGAGAATCCTGATAATTTATCACCATGGCATCGATATGTACGAAATCCACTGCTTCATACTGACCGATTTCTCTGGTCAGGTCCCATATCTTTGCATCAATCGTTCCCGTTTTATCCTGTAGTATCAGGGAATCGTAGTTCCTCCCATTTTTTGTGGTCAGTGTCTGCTTTGACTTGCAAAGATAGATTTCATTTGATATCTTGTCGCCTTCTTTTAAATCCTTAATATACCTCATTCTGCATTACCTTTCTATCCTGTACGGAAGTGTTCTTGATATGAATGTAAACGTCTTTTGAAATACACCAATAAATAACGATAACGAATCCTTATATAACGTTTTTATAAATACATGTTACGACACTCATATCTTCTTTCATAATATTCATATTATACCCTACGGAAAAAGATATATAAAGGATAATATTTTATTATTTCTATTCCTATAACCCAGAGGTTCAATATATAAGCCTTTTCCTATGGCTGTCCGCATAAAAACCCCACAAAAGTACCATAAAATTCACTAATATTAACCTCCCCAAGCTTTTGAGGCGGCAATATAAAAGACTGCCCCATTAAGTAAACTTAATAGTGACAGTCCGTTCTATTACTTTTTATTTTCTTTTGCAGCCAGCGTTACTTCTATTTCCATTTCCCTCTCCGGTGAAGAAGAGGTTCTCTTCAATTTGACCTTTAACTTTTCCTCAGGTTCATATTGCGAAATGGTGTTATAAAAATGATTTGAATTCAATACATATTGTTCATTAATCTGAAGTATAATGTCCCCATTTTTAACTCCTGCATCAAAAGCAGGCGAATTGGCCAAAACCTCATCAATATAAATACCGTTATCCACATGATACTCCTGCTTGGCGACTTCTGTTAAATCTTCTGCTTTAACTCCAAAGTAAATACGTGGCTTCTGATTTGCCATTTGTTCAATATATGATTCTATTTTGCTGATACCGATTACCGTATTAAGCTCCTCATTGATTCCTTCCTTGAGTGTCTGAGTAATCAGTCCGATAATCTCACCCTTCATATTAACGATAATTCCATCGCTAAACTTATTATCGTTAATACTAGTGTTAAATAAGTCAAGCCGGTTATCGGTGATGCCGATATAGCTTCCTTTGCTTGTTATATAACCGATTTCCATGGAATTGGGATGTCCATTCGGACTTCCGAGCGCTATCACAGGATTTCCCACAGCTACCGTATAAGATTCACCAAGTGTAGCTTCCATCATACTGCTTTTGAACAATTCAGGAATATCCTCAATCTGTACCGCTAGCACAGCCAGATTTAAATCGCTCTCAAAATCAAGTACTTCCGCATCTACTGAGGTCTTCTCTGATAAAAGGATCCGTACTCTGTTTGAATCTTTAATTCGATCTAAACTGGTCAATATGAAAAACTGATTATTATAATTAGCTACTATTACGCCGGTAGTATTATGATTTAATTCCACCGGATTATTATACCAATCTTCAACATTTTGAGTACTGGATATCTTCACTATCGATTTATTGGTCTCACTTGCAACCTTCTTAATTTCGTCATATATTTTCAAAAAATCATCGATATCTGCATCTAATGAACGTTCCACAATCACCTGAGTAGGGTTCTGCTCGTCCGGCTCATCCGCCGGGTCCTCCTCATCCGGTACTTGTGTAGGGGCAACCGTAATAGTAGGATTCGTCTGGTTGTTGGTATCATCGGGATATTTTGTAGGAAAGGTAAGCGGTGATGTATTATCTTCTTCCTTATGTAAAAACTTAAAAATTCCTGGTTCCGTCAGGCAGAAGGTTACCGATGCTATTACTCCAAAAATAACAGCCATAAAAATCATCATACAAAACGGTCCAAACCATTTTCTAAGCTTTTTATTTTTCTTTTCGATTACTTGCTCCCGAATAAATTCGAAATCTTTATTGTCATTCTTATTCTCAGACATTCTTGTTCTCCTTACAGAAGTATCTATCTAATGCAAGATTTCACTAAATGGTATAGAAAGGGATGTTACACTATAAATTTTAAAATTAGCAACAAACCCTCAAATTTATAGATAATACATTAGTCCTATTTTAGCATCGATATATGAACACAATATGAATTATTTGTAAACAAAAACATCCATATAAGCGACAAAAAAACCCAGCGTTTTTGCTTCCTTTCTGTGTTACAGCCGATAAATATTATTGTACCATAATTCTCCACCAAACGAAACTATTTTATTTCCGCCTATGTTTATTGGGAACAAATCATGAGGAATAACTGCTATTGCTATTGATTCCATGGCCTGTCTGCTTTTCGTGGGGAAAAACCTTACCCGGCATATAAAAAAATAGGGATATTCTTGATAAACAAAAATATCCCCATAGATAACTCCTATTTAATTTTCGAATGAATCACGAGATGTAACATCCCTCGTGTTATTTAAGAATTTCTTCAATTCGGTTAAGCTCATCTACTGTAAAGTTTAAATTATCAATTACCTTAGCATTCTCTATAATTTGAGCAGCCTTGCTAGCGCCAATCAGTGCCGATGTTACTTTACCGCCCCTAAGTACCCAGGCCAATGCCATCTGTGCCAGCGACTGTCCTCTGTTCTGTGCCAGTTCATCCAGTTGTTTTATCCGATTCAACTTATCTTCGGTTATATTGTCGGTATTTAAGAAGACGGAACTGCTTGCTGCCCGTGAATCACTTGGAATCCCATGTAAATATTTATTGGTAAGCAATCCTTGTGCCAAGGGACAAAATGCTATACTGCCAACGCCTTCTTCCTCAAGAACCTCCTGTAAACCGTCTTCGATCCAACGGTTGAACATACTGTAACTCGGCTGGTGGATTAAAAGAGGTGTTCCCAGCTTTCTAAGTATCTCCGCTGCTTTCTTGGTATCCTCTGCGTTGTAGTTAGATACACCAACATAGATAGCCTTACCCTGTCTAACCATATCGCTTAAAGCACCCATGGTTTCCTCTAATGGAGTTTCCGGGTCCCTTCTATGGTGATAGAAAATGTCTACATAATCTAGTCCCATTCTTTTTAAACTTTGATCCATGCTCGCCATCAAATACTTTCTTGAGCCCCAATCACCATAAGGTCCGGACCACATTCCATAACCAGCCTTGGACGAAATGATTAATTCATCCCGATAAGACTTTAAATCCTGCTTTAATATCCGTCCAAAATTCTCTTCTGCAGAACCTGCCGGCGGTCCATAATTGTTTGCGAGATCAAAATGAGTGATACCAAAATCAAAAGCTGTCTTAACCAAATCCCTCATATTCTCATATACATTGATTCCACCGAAGTTGTGCCATAGCCCCAGCGATATAGCCGGCAGCTTCAAACCGCTCTTACCGGTTCTATTATATTTCATCGCGTCATATCGATTATCCTTTGCAACGTAGGTCATATTGCTCCTCCTTTATTTCTCATTGAAGCTATACCTTCATGAGTATGTTAACTTTTACCTGTCTTATTCCCGTGTTCAGTAATCATGTTACTATATTAAAATAAGCCCTCGAGTCTACTCAAAGTCAATAGAAAAATTAATAATTATCTAAAAACTATCACAAACTGCACATGACATTGAGTCATAACTTGATCTCATATGTCCATAAAGTAGAAGCAACCGATAAATAACCCTCAAGCAGGCGCCGAGCACACCAGCGTATGGGTTATATTGGTTATCTATGCTTTTATTATTACCGCTCACTTATGTTTTATGATACGACCTCTTGAATCCACCGTTCTCATCTTCGTCTTTCTGATGATAACAAATGCACCCATCATTCCAAATAGTATTAACAAGAAGTGAAATACTGCTATAACTGTCAATATATTTAGGACATCCGCATTATAATTAATTTCAATATCAAGTGTTTTACTTTCCCCATAATACTGTGCATACGCAACCGCGCTCTTACTCTCCTCCTCCTTTTGCTGAAACTCCGAGGTTATATCGTTGGTTATGATATGACCGGCTATTCCTCCGATTAACGATGCTGGTATTGATATCATAAAAATTGCGTAAAATAAAAATACAACCATTTTTATTTTTCCCAACCCCAGCATATTCCAAGTAATGGCGTCTATTCGTCTTCCCATTAGTACAAAGTATACATATACTCCGGCAAATACAACCATACCTAATAGGCTTATTACAATAAGCATATCCGTAAACGTTTCCATATGTTTCAGTGGCCGGATAAAATGAGAATAACCTTGATCGTATACGGTAACTTCAATTTCCTTTAATACGTTTACCTCTTCAAGAAATTGGTTTAGATGTTCCTTTTCTACTTCAATCGATAAAAATTTTAATTGTCTTGGATTCCTGCCCAGACGGAATTCCTTCATCGTTTTTTCACCAAGGATGGCAGACATTGTATTCTCAGGAATTAACATCATGCCATCTTCCGGTATACCACTATTATAAAAAAATCTCTGTCCCTTATTACTCGGATCAAATATACCGATGATTTCAAATTCAACTTCACCAAAATCATTACCCCAAAAATCCGGATAGGAGGGCAGATAATCAGAGCTAACCAGCCCCTCTAATCCAAAGTTTATGCTAATGAAGCAATTTAGTTTTATGGTGTCACCAACCTTGAGCTTACTTTTTATTGCTGATTGATGATCAATCATACATTTAAATTTACCCGCTTCATAATCTTCCTTAGTGAAATAATTACCGTATATTAATTGCGCATTCCCATTATAAAAATCTGTCAACCGTTCGGCGTCCGCTACCGACATGGCAATCATAGAGTATTGTGAAAGTTCATGAACTCTTAATATATCATCCCAATATGCACTTTTTTTGTCATAAGGTTCTACTCCGCATAAATTTACGGAATTATATTTATAACCTTTCGATGCATCTAATGCTTCAAAAAAATTTTCTCCTGTGCCCACATATTGAGTCTGTGAATAGTCTAAAATCCAAAAGATGCTGCCGCTCTCAACAATACTAATTCCTCCCACATAATAACCTGTATCGGTTAGATAAGAAGTAAATTTACCGTAGGCAATATATTTTTTTCCACGCTCAAAAGTCCCCGAATATGAGGATTGATTTTTTACTTCCACCTGCTCTCCTTCACAATCCACCACTCCATATAAGCTGTCCTCAATATGGATCAAGGAATCACCCAGGTAGGTAAAAGTTACCAGCATTTTTTCTCTACTGTCCATAAAATACCCAGCATCACCTTCAACCGTATAATTAAAAGTCTCCTGATAACTATTCCTGGGATCCATCAATTTATCACCCGATACCGTTATTTCGGACGGCTCATAAATTGATACATAAGGTAGTGCTTTGATTTTCTCTAACTCTGCCTGCCATTCCTCTGTTTTCAATGACTCTGAACGAAGACTTGCGATAATATGGCAGTCCTCCTGTATTCTCTCATTATTTCTATTCGTTATCGTATATAAATTTAGGCCTATGCAGAACAACGTTGAAATCATACCTATTAATATGAAATATAACAAAGATTTTAACGGCGACCTTCGGATTGATTTCCATATGTAATTCATGTTGTACTCTACTCCTTCTATGAAATAAATGTACTGAAACTATCAACTTAGGTATAGGAATATTCAAATCCGGTACTTATCTTACCTTCCGATGATCCGGAGGTAACAATTTCACCATTTTTAAGCTCATACACAACATCAGAACGCTTTGTTATATCATCATCCTGGGTAGCAATAATAACACAATAATCCTGCCGGTAGGCAAGTTCCGAGAACAAGTTAATTACATTGATTGTATTTACCGCATTTAAATTGCTCGTAGGCTCATCTGCCAATATAATTCTACCAGGCATAGCAAGAGCCCTGGCTATGGCAACCCTTTGCTGTTCGTCTCCACTTAACTTACTCGCAAGCTTCCTCCCATAATCCGCGGGCAGCTCTACTTGTTCTAATAAATTCAACGCTTTCTTTTCCGCATCCGCCTTAGAGATATGATTTAATTCCATTGGATACATAATATTTTCTAAAACCGATAGAAGCGGTAATAAATTTAGGCCTTGATTAACCATAGCTATGTGTTCTCTACGAAAGCGGCTTCGGTTGATTTTTGGCGTCTCAACTCCATCCATCTGTATACTGCCATGTGCCGGTTTATCAAGCCCTGCGAGCAAATTTAAAAGTGTGGTTTTCCCGCTCTTTGTTTTACCCGTAATGCTGTAAACTTTACCCTGATGAAAGGTACAATTTACTCCCCGAAGAGCCTCCACCTTCTGATATCTGGTTTTATAGAAATAGTGTACATCATTTACTTGAAGCATCGATGCATTCCCTCCAATCCATTGTTATTCAAATACAAAAAGACTCAAATTGCTTTGTTTAATCCCATGCCAGTTCAATGCCTTTTTTAGTAAATAACTTAAATCCTACTAACAAACTTCCTCCCATATAACAAACGATATAGAGTAGAATGTGGAAGCCGGGAATTAGAATTAACCCGAAAAACGCACTGAATAGGCAGCAAATAGTCCGCTTAAGGACGAATAAAAAAGCTGGAAAGTACTGGGGTGTTCCGATCCCTTTCATCAAATAGAAGTTATGTTTATCGGATTTCACTAATAAACAGGAAATCAGAAATCCGAGTCCCCCAACAAGGCCATACATGAACGGTATTAAACCCTCCATAATCTTTATTTTGAGCTTAATTGGTTCCATGCGATCGTTTAAAATCCCATCTAAAATTTGATAGGTATATCCGTTGTAATTATGTTCCGACTGGAACAGCCTGCAGGTACTTAAAAATTCATGTACCTTCGAGATATTTCTCGCATCCTTGATCACAAATTCAGCTGAATATAAGACAATCGGAATATTCAGACTGTTGCATATATCAACGAAATGATTATAATTTAAATAAATATTATTATTGCTAATTTGCTTCTTTATTGTTAGATCCACCAAAATACCTGGTTTTAACTCTGGCTCACTTAAGTGATTGTTAGTAAACTGATTCCTCTCGGGGTGCATCATCACCTTAATGTTACCGTCTTCCTTTCGGATGGCTGAACTGTTTCCTGCAATACATTCCCCATATGCCAAGTCTTTACTCTGATCCCCAATTATCCCTTGGTTAAGGTACATATACAAATCCATTTGTGTATAAGCCCAAATATCTACAACCTCAGGAAAATCCGGATAGAACTCCCAGGAATTGGTTCCATATTCAAATCCCGCTTTATAAACCGTGTCCTTAAAATACATGCTTTCCTCTAACTCTGTTAATTCACTTGGGGAAAGATTTAAATAATCATTGTTACTCCTCAGTAGCAATACATGAACCTCGGTTGTATCGAAAACATTCTCCAGGTCCATTTTATATTCATTAAGAATTTTCGTATAAAGCGCTAATAATAGAATGAAAAACAAGGAGACCGACGTCATAATTATTAACTTCCACTTTCCCATTATTATATCCCTTTTTATCCATCGAAATAGAAACATGAAATACCCCCTTGTAGGCCTACCAATTCTGCTACTTTTTCATACCAATGTGTATAAAGCAAATTACCTATCGTTAATTTCTATTTAAGTTAACCAACTAGCAATAATTACCATAAAGTATACAACATCATATTCCATATTTCAACTTTATTATCAAATATGCAAGCAAGCTTTCTATAGCAATAAATAATACCGGAATGCAAGGAAGGTGCTTTACTCACTTAAATCAATATTTAAAATTAAGTGTTTTAATTTCTTACAAGATAAGGTAAAATAGATACTGAAAAACTATCGTTTGTCCCATTTGTGAACGAAATCAAATATTAATGACTTTCACTATGAACAGAATAAACTTGTGTCAATTCCCGGGACATACCCTAACAAAAAGAAAGGCCTGGTAACAACCATGAACGAAAAAGCAATACGAACCTTAGAATATAATAAAATCATAGATAAACTGAGTGCTTTGGCAGGTACCGCTTACGGCAAGGAGCTATGTGCCCGCCTACTGCCGATAAACGATCTGGAGAAGATACAAAAATTACAAAAGGAAACATCCGATGCCTTATCCCGTATTTTGCGAAAGGGAAGCATCTCTTTTAACGGAATCCATGATATCCGTCCTTCCATTATGAGGCTTAAGGTAGGTTCCGCCCTGGGCGCCGGAGAACTCCTTCATATCAGCTCCGATTTAGACGCTGCACTTCGCGTAAAAAGCTATGGAGGATATACCGGAAAAGACGGTACTGAACAGACCGAAGATTCTTTAACGGAATATTTTGCGGGCCTAGAGCCACTGACTCCGCTGAACAATGAAATCAAGCGTTGCATCATATCGGAGGAGGAGATCGCTGATGATGCCAGTCCAGCCCTAAAAAGTGTCAGACGAGCGATTCACAATACCAATGACAAGATTCACAGCGAACTATCCCAAATATTAAATTCCTCTAGAACCATGCTGCAGGAAAATATCATTACCATGCGTAATGGAAGGTACTGTCTTCCCGTTCGTTCGGAATATAAGAACCAGTTTAATGGCATGGTTCATGATCAATCCTCGACTGGTTCCACCATGTTTATTGAACCGATGGCTATTGTTCGACTGAATAATGAATTAAAGGAATTATCCATCAAAGAACAGGAAGAAATCGAGAAAGTATTAGCCGAACTAAGTAATCAAGCTGCGGAATTTTCAGAAAACCTGGAATATGATTTCAATACGCTTACGGAACTTGATTTTATATTTGCCCGAGGTAGCCTATCCAAGCAGATGAAAGGTACTGAGCCCTCCTTTAATAAAAAAGGTATTCTTAATATAAAGAAAGGCCGTCATCCACTGATTGATGCAAAGAAAGTGGTTCCCATCGATATCATGCTCGGAAGGGATTTCAGCATGCTAATCATTACCGGACCAAACACCGGTGGTAAGACGGTATCCTTAAAAACAGTTGGCCTACTTACTCTGATGGGGCAGGCAGGACTCCATATTCCGGCCTTTGACAACTCCGAGCTGGCTGTGTTTGAAGAAGTTTATGCAGATATCGGTGATGAGCAGAGCATTGAACAAAGCTTAAGTACTTTTTCCTCACATATGACCAATATCGTTTCCATTTTAGATAAAGCGGATGACCGGTCCTTAGTTCTGTTCGACGAATTAGGTGCCGGAACTGACCCTACCGAAGGTGCCGCACTTGCAATGTCAATTCTGTCATCCCTTCACAGACGCAGTATTCGTGCCATGGCAACTACACATTACAGTGAGCTTAAGATCTATGCTCTTTCTACGGAAGGAGTATTAAATGCCTCCTGTGAATTCGATGTGGAAACCTTAAGACCAACCTACCGATTGTTAATTGGTATCCCGGGAAAGAGTAATGCCTTTGCCATTTCCTCAAAGCTTGGCCTTCCGGACTATATCATTGAGGATGCCCGGGAAAGAATTGGCAAACAGGATAAATCCTTCGAAGATTTAATCAGTGATTTAGAGGCAAACCGTGTAACCATAGAAAAGGAACAGAATGAGATTTCAAAATATAAAGAAGAGATCGAACAGTTAAAAAAGAATCTGGCCAAGAAACACGAGAACCTTGACACCAGTAAGGACCGCATTTTAAAGGAAGCAAAGGAACAGGCCGCATCGATTCTGCAGGACGCAAAGGAATTTGCGGACCAGAGTATCCGAAAATATAATAAATGGCTTCAGGAGGGCGGTAGCGTTAAAGATATGGAACAGGAACGCAACACGCTCCGGGAACGGTTAAGTGAAAGCGGAACCGTCACAGACAAAGCGAAACGTAAGCAGAGTAAAAATCCCTCCTTGAAAAACCTCAAGCTTGGTGATACCGTTCATGTAATCAGTCTGGGCCTAAAGGGTACCGTCAGTACCCTTCCCAATGCGAAGGGAGATTTATATGTCCAAATGGGAATTCTTCGTTCTCTTATCAATGTCAGCGATTTAGAGCTGTTGGATGAAGAAGTTATCTCCGCACCAAGCTTCAATAAAACGCAGAGTGGTAAAATTAAATTATCGAAATCCTCCTTTATTCATCCGGAAATTAATCTGATTGGTAAAACCGTAGATGAAGCTTTATCTGTACTTGATAAATATTTAGATGATGCCTACCTGGCACACCTTCCACAAGTTACCGTCATTCACGGCAGGGGTACCGGTGCATTAAAAAATGCAGTTCACGCTCACTTAAAAAAGACCAAATATGTGAAATCTTATCGAGTTGGTGGATTTGGAGAAGGTGACCATGGTGTTACCATTGTGGAATTTCAGTAGTTATGAATGAGGTATCCTTAATAATGTGAAAGGGGTTATATATGATTGCCAAGCAGAAGATCATGATTGTTGATGACGATGTAAATATTGCTGAACTAATATCCTTATATTTAACCAAAGAATGTTTTGATACGCTCATCGTTCACGACGGTGAAGCTGCAATACAGCAGTTTAGTACCTACCAGCCAAACCTGGTATTGTTGGATCTGATGCTCCCCGGAATTGACGGTTACGAGGTCTGCAGGGAAATACGAAAAACCTCTACCGTACCGATTATAATGCTAAGTGCAAAAGGTGAGATCTTTGATAAAGTCTTAGGCTTAGAACTAGGTGCTGACGATTATGTAATTAAACCTTTTGATTCGAAAGAATTAGTGGCAAGAGTCCGTGCTGTACTCCGACGATTTCATCCGGTTGAGGAAAAACCCATGGAAGAAGCTCCGAAGCAGACCGGTGATTATGTTTCCTTTCCTGACCTTATTATAAATTTAAGTAATTATTCGGTACAGTATTATAAAGAAAATATAGAAATGCCTCCAAAGGAACTGGAGCTGTTATATTTCTTAGCCTCACATCCCAATCAGGTATTTACCAGAGAACAGCTTTTAGACCACATCTGGGGCTATGAATATTTTGGTGATACCCGTACCGTTGACGTTCATATTAAACGTCTGAGAGAAAAGATAAAGGATCATACCTACTGGAGCATTGCGACTGTCTGGGGAATTGGCTATAAGTTTGAAGTAAAGAGCGGACGGAAGTGAATCAAGGCCAATAGATAAGGCGGCTACTGCCTGGTTTTATGTTTGGAAAATGGATGAAGACCTATCTGATGGAAAGGCTGTGAACCTCATGAAAAAGACCATATGGTCAAGACTTATCATATGTTATCTGTTCGCCGGAATTATGATATTTTTACTTCTCAATACATATGGCATGAATTATCTTGAGGCACGCTTAAAAAAGGACAAGCAAGACTTACTTTTAAGCGAAGCCAGACTGATATCATCCGAATATATGTCCAGCTTTTATAATGAGAAGCTAACACTAAACGATCTATCTTCCCAGCTTAAATCCATCGAAAAGTATTTAAATATCCGAGTATGGATTGTCAATCAAAACGGTATTATTATAGCGGATTCCTCTGATGCAGGTAATGCCATAAACAACAACATCAATGAACTGGACCCAAATTTCTTTGATCATGTTGTATATGAGGGAATGCACTTTGAAGGTATTTTCCGAGAACCCATGTTGAGTGTATACGAAGCCGTATCTTATAGTTTAAAGGTTCGTGGTTATATCGTACTGCATACCTCATTACGGAGTATCCAGAATGAAACCGTATATTATCTGGATGTTATAAATCTTTGCTTTATTGTATTCCTACCGTTACTCTTTATTATATTTGTATATATTCATTACATTACAGCTGTTCCATTAAAAAGGTTGTCAAAAGCCGCCAAGGAGTACAGCACCGGTAATTATAACTATGCTCTCACTTTGCAGGGGCTTTCCGAATACCGGGATTTGAGTGATGCCATTTCTTTCATGGCTGGTGAGCTTGATAAATTAGATGATTACCAGAAGAAATTCGTCGCAAACATTTCCCATGATTTTCGCTCACCCCTAACCTCAATTAAGGGCTATGCCGAGGCTATTCTAGATGGTACCATTCCTCATGAAATGCAGGATAAATACCTAAATATAATCCTGTTTGAAACCGAACGACTGAATAAGCTAACCTCAAGTTTGCTTACATTAAACAGCTTTGAAAATCACGGAGCATTTCTTGATATCGTATCTTTTGATATTAATTACATTATTAAGAAAACCTCCGAAAGCTTTGAGGGTGCCTGCCGCGATAAAAAAATTACCTTAAATCTTGTATTTTCCTCAAAAGAAACAGATGTGGATGCTGATGTGGGTAAAATACAACAGGTATTATATAACCTCATTGATAATGCTATTAAATTCAGCCATACTAATTCTAAAATAAAGGTCTCCACTGAGGAAAAGGGAGACAAGGTCTTCGTATCCATTAAGGATTATGGCATTGGTATCCCGAAGGACTCCATTAAAAAAATCTGGGATCGCTTTTATAAGACCGATACTTCCCGCGGCAAGGACAAAAAAGGAACCGGACTCGGCTTATCCATCGCGAAGGAAATTATCCAAGCCCATAACGAGAACATTAATGTCATTTCAACGGAAGGTGTCGGAACTGAATTTATCTTTTCTTTAAAAAAATCTGCAGAATAACTGACAAAAACATAAGGTGGACAAATGAGACAAGAAAAAATATCAACGAAAAATGCAGCCTATCAAAAATTCGAAGTTTTAAAAACTAATCGAAATAAACGCTACAAATACAATGAATTTTTTGTAGAGGGCGTTCGTAACATCAATGAAGCAATCAAAAACAAGTGGCATATTTGCTCCTTTTTATATACCCGGGAGAAACCTATGTCGGAATGGGCACAGAATATACTATCTTCTGTTATAACAGATCAAAACTATGAGCTTTCTTATGCTTTGATGAATGATTTAAGTGGAAAAGAAGATACCTCTGAACTCATGGCAGTGGTGCGGATGAGGGAAGATGATTTATCGAAACTTCATTTGTCCGATAATCCTGTGATTGCTTTATTCGACCGTCCCTCCAATCGGGGCAATTTAGGTACCCTAATCCGCTCCTGTGATGCACTCGGAATTGAAGCCTTGATTATTACGGGGCATGCGGTAGACTTATATGATCCCGAGGTTATCGTTTCTTCTATGGGTTCCTTTTTTCATGTACCGGTGATAAGAGTATCTGACAATAATCAATTGTTTGCATTTTTGGATCAGATGAAAATAGACTATTCCGGCTTTCAAGTCGTGGGTACCACTGCGCACAAAGAACATCCGGTTTATCACTGTGATTTAACAAAACCGGTGCTTTTCATGATTGGAAATGAAACCGACGGATTATGCCATGCCTTCAAAGAACGCAGCGACCGGTTAGTCACCATTCCTATGAAGGAATCCTCCTCAGCTTCCTCCTTCAATGTGGCCTGCGCTGCTACCGTCATGTTTTATGAAGCGATTCGGCAACGGTCTTAAGAAGAATGCAACTACATTAGAATGGGAGGAAACATGAATAGTAATGCTAACTGTGATTATTGCTTAAACTTTGTATATAACGACGATTATGACTATTATGAATGTGAAATAAACTTAGATGAAGATGAGATGGTAAAGTTCTTGCGTAATTCCTTCGATAACTGTCCCCATTTTCAATTTAATGATGAATATAAAATCGTGAGAAAGCAGAATTAATAAATATTGTTGTTCCAATTATTAAACTCTATCAGGCCTCATCCCAGCTGTGGCGGTGAAGCTGCCCTTGAAGCTTCATACCTTCAAAGTTGTTCTGTCTGAGTGCCTCGTAGAGCACAATGGCAACCGAATTTCCCAAATTAAGAGATCTTATATCCCCTACCATCGGAATGCGTATGGTATTCTCTTTGTTCGTAAGAAGAAGTTCCTCGGGTATGCCGGCACTTTCCTTTCCAAACATTATAAAGCAATCCGGCTCGTATTCTACGTGCGTATAAACCTTCTGTGCTTTCGTGGTAGCCATATAAACTTTTGCATTAGCATTTTTCTCTATGAAATCAGCGTAATTTTCATAAACACTAAGTTCTAAATCTTTCCAGTAATCCAGCCCCGCACGACGAATTTCCTTCTCACTTAAATCAAAACCCAATGGCTTAATTAAGTGAAGCTTTGTTCCGGTTGCAACACAAGTACGACCGATATTCCCGGTGTTCGCTGGTATCTCCGGTTCTAGTAAGACTATATTCATTTCCTATCCTCATTCCTATATAATTTCTTTTTTCCTGATCTTATTTCCTTCCTAAGATCCTTTCACTGAGATAGTTATTTTCAACAAACTTTACACGCCAATAAGAGATAACAAATAGTTACAAATAACAAAAAAGGTGATTTAATCACCTTTAATTGCTATATAAATATTCACTGTTTTATCCGTATCATAAACTAGAGGTATGCAAATATTCTGTGCATAATTATTTGTAAAAGTCATCGTTCCGTTACCCACAGTCGGAGGTGTTATGTCAATTTTTATTCCTTTGGTCGAGAATATGGTGGCTGTATTTCCCATAATCATATTGCCAAGCTCAGAAATGGCGCTTCGTGCAAACTCATCCATTAACGTAATTGGCATCATAATCATCTTAGATGCTATATCACAAGCTACATGGTTATCTAAAGCAATCATCACTTGGCCTTTCATTTCACCGGTAATACCTATAAATATTACCAAAGTGTCATTGTGAAATGCAGGGTCCTTTATATACGGTTTTCCTACTTGAGCATCAACGTAGCACATTTCTTTTAGTACTTTCGTCGAAGCCATCAAGAACGGGTTTATGTGTTCTACATTCATTGTGGCCATTTACGCTTACCTCCTATGTGTCATATCTACATTTTAACACATAACCTGACTATATTACAACTATTACAATTCTATTTTTGCGTGTCTTGCAACAAATTTTTCTATTCTCTCAAGTGCAACTTTAAGATTATCTATGGAGTAAGCATAAGATATTCTCAAATAACCTTCTCCGCAATCTCCAAAAGCAGTACCTGGAACAACTGCTACCTTTTCCTCGCTTAATAATTTTGTTGCAAATTCCTCCGAGGTCATGCCAAGGCTTTTAATGCACGGAAATACATAAAATGCGCCATATGGCTCAAAGCATTCCAGACCCATGCTGCGAAATGCATGAACAACTAATCTTCTGCGTTTATCATAGGCATCACGCATCATTTCCACATCAGCATCCCCATTTTTCAATGCTTCTATACCTGCATACTGGCTGGTGGTTGGTGCACACATAATAGCAAACTGATGGATCTTAATCATTTGTTCGATAATCAGAGCCGGTCCTACCGCATAACCAAGTCTCCATCCGGTCATAGCATAGGATTTCGAAAAACCATTAATTACGATTGTTCTTTCCCTCATACCCGGAAAGGATGCAATCGATATGTGCTTTCGTCCATAGGTAAGCTCGGAATAGATCTCATCGGAAATTACAATGATATCCTTTTCTATGATTACATCAACAACGTCTTTTAAATCTTCATAATCCATGATAGCTCCGGTAGGATTATTCGGATAAGCTAAAATAAGTGCTTTTGTCTTGTCCGTGATTGCTGACAGCAATTGTTCCTTTGTCAACTTAAATTCGTTCTCGCCCTTTAATTCAATGATTACCGGTACACCACCTGCTAAAACAGCACACGGATGATAAGAAACATAGCAGGGCTGCGGAATTAATACCTCATCCCCCGGCTCAAGCATTGCACGAAGCGCGATATCGATTGCTTCGCTTCCACCCACCGTTACAATTGTTTCTTTATCGTAATTATATTCTAATTGGCATCTTCTCTTCAAATATTTGCAGATTTCCTTTTTCAACTCAACTAAGCCTGCATTTGATGTATAAAATGTTCTTCCCTTTTCCAGGGAATAAATACCCTCTTCACGAATATGCCAAGGAGTATCAAAATCAGGCTCACCAACACCGAGTGAAATAGCATCCTTCATTTCACTTACGATGTCAAAAAATTTTCTAATACCGGAGGGTTGTATTCCCATAACTGTTTTTGATAATGGATTTCTCAAGGGGTAATCAACATCCTTTCATCTTGCTTTGGTTGAACGAGTGGAAGTCCGTGCTCTTTATATTTCTTTAATACGAAATGTGTAGCGGTACTAAGTACAGCATCCATAGGCGCCAGCTTTTCTGACACAAAATTGGCGACCTCTCTCATCGTCTTCCCCTCAATAATAACCGTCAAATCAAATCCACCGGACATAAGATATACGGATTGCACCTCATTGAATTGATAAATGCGTTCTGCAATTTTATCAAAACCAAGTCCACGCTGTGGGGTAACTTTCACCTCGATTAATGCAGTGACCCGTTCACAATGTACTTTATCCCAATTTATTAAAGTAGGATAACCGCATATTACGGTTTCGTCTTCCATTTGCTTTATAACAGTGGCTACTTCTTCCTCTGTTGAGCCTAACATGATTGCTAAATCCGATACTGATAATTTACTATTCTTATCAATTGCGGTTAAGATCGCTTCTCTCATACTATATTCCTCACTTTTCCCTGCATAATAAAGTTACGAACAATGTTACAACACTTTATATAATTCATCACTTTTCGGTGGCTCTAAGAATCGGATTTCCTCCTGATTTATGATTATACGGTCATTTCCTTCCGTAATCCGTCCTATTACTGCAGCCGGTATTCCCTCAGCTTTCAATCGATCTACTAACAGATTTGCCTTATCCGTAACCATCAACATACAACCGCTGGATATCAACATATATGGATTTAGATCAAAATATTCGCAAATTTCAACCGTTTCCTGTCTTAAAAGGATCTTTCTTAAATCGACTTCTAAGCCTACCTTTGATGCAGCGCCTATTTCCCACAGAGCGCCAAAAATTCCGCCTTCCGTGACATCATGCATTGATGTCACGCCAACCGCTCGTGCAACCATCGCTTCCGGTACAACGGAGAGGTTGTTTATTAAATTTTTAGCTCCGTTTAAAAAGGAGGGAGTATACTTTGTTAACAGTTCAGCTTCCTTAGCCGCAGCTATGATTGCTGTTCCTTCCAGACCGGCCCATTTGGTCATGACAATTTCCTGACCTGATTTTGCTCCGGCTGTTTTAATCATATCACTTCGTTTCATTTTCCCGACGCCGGTTACTGTTACGATCGGCTGGTTAACTGCCTTGGTAACTTCTGTGTGTCCGCCGATAATGTCTATATTTAGTTTTGCACAGACTGCTTCCATATCCTGCATCATCCTTCTAAGCTCCTGTTCCTCCGTATTATCCGGTAACAGAATGGTCAGCATGATGCCAATAATTTCAGCACCATTGGATGCAATATCATTGGCTGTGATATGAACAGCATAAGTTCCGATGTCCTGCACCGTCCCCGTAATCGGGTCAGTGGACAATACAATTACTTCATCCTCGGCAACTTCAAGTACACTACAGTCCTCTCCAATGCCCGGCCCCACTAAGACCTCCATACGCCTATGCTCTATTTGATTAAATACAGACCGTTTTAGGACTGTTTCAGAAATTTTACCAAGGTTCATTATTATCTCCAAATGCTTCTGCTCTATTAATCTTCAATATCGTTTAAATCCCTCGATAGATCCCAGAGATCTACCTGTAATTGGCTTTGGGGATTTGTTTGGTTTATAGGTGCGATGGAATTTCCCTCTATTAATCCATCCGGGCTGTTCGTCTGTGTTGTTTCTTTGTCATCCTCCTTATTATCTTTATCCGTCTTCTTCGGAGGAGCTTTCTCTACTTTCTTGGTTCCGATGGTAATGCGTCGTGGTGCAGCTGCATATGAGCTCTTGTTTACTAAAGTTCTGCTTACTTCTATATTATTTTCATATACAACTTTATACAATTCCGCTTTATATCCGTTATGTGCTGACTGAGTCACGTCACGGAAAGTTTCCGGCTTTGTCGGATCTTCTGTGATGACATCCGCCGGTGCAGGGGTTTCCGAGATTACCTTGGTTTCAAATTCTACTCTTCTGTTTTGAGCGTCTCTCGACTCATGGCCCCAGATATTAAAGGTAATTGTTTTATTTACCGTATATGCCTCAATTAAAATAGGGGCATCTGTGTTATTAACAAATTTCAAATCCTTACTGGTCCCGGCTATCGCTGAATCTCTTGAAAGGTCGACGTAAGAGATCGTCATGGAATGAGGATTACGCTGTACGATTTCCAGCTCAGAAAACAATGCGGCATTATAAAGTGTTGTTGTAACCTGGCATGCACCGCCACCAATACTGTCTATGGTATTGCCGTTTAAATAAGCATGTGCCATAAAGTAACCGTTTTCTACCGAAAATGGATGCAAATATTCATAACCCGAGAACATATCACCCGGATACAGTACCGTATTATTAATTAATCTCGCTCCGTTTGCAAGGTTTCCCGCACGATCTTCATCCGAACTGGTATATTCTGTAGTAAAGGAACCCAGTTTGGTATTGCACAGTTCAACAATATCCCTTGTAAACATCGGCATATCATCTTCTATTACCGCCTCAACAACGATATCTGTACGGTTCCAGTTATCAAAAATCGCATCTTTTACGACCTGAGCAGTCTGACTCTCTTCTACTTTTCTGCCTATGACATGGTCGGTGTAGATAAATTTATTATTCTTTCTCGATACAGAAGCATTTTTCGGTGCATCATTATATGCACTAACTTCCTTTGAGATTAATTTGTTCAATTTTTTTTCATCTATGGAATAGGTCAGAGGATATACCTTTCTACCCTGTTCAATGTCCTTTAAATCCTTATATCTTCTTATTATATTTCCAGCTTTTCCAAGGTCTAATGCCTGTTCGATATAGTCATATGGCTCTGCTTTGTAACCCAGATCCCCCAACGTTGTATAAACTACATCATCATCCACACGGATGGCTATCCCTTTTTTACGCAAACTATTGACAAAATCATTAACTGCATCCACAGCTTCCTCTCTTGTCATCCCGCTTACGTCAACCTCATCTATAAATACACCTTGACATATCCTGTTGTCCGCTTCTTCTGCATATGCTGTTGAAGCATTTCCAAAGAATGCAAAGGATAACGCAAATAAAAATACCACGGATAATACAATTTTTCTTCTCATATTCATCCTCCTTTTCCATGATACCCTTAAAGTTTACAATATATTTTACAATTTTTTCCTCTTTCGTGTTTATGTAACTTCTTCCTATTGTAACATAAAACAGGGATTATTCAAGAAAATCTTTCGTTCGTTGACATTTCCGCTATATTTATGTATAGTCTAATTAAACACACTCACAATCGTAGGTATAATCATTCCCAAAATAAGCAGGACTATAATTACGGTTGAAATAATTCTTCTGGATTTTTTGCTGTAAAAGTTCATGTTTTTCACCTCTTTTTCATTATTATTATTATTTGAAAGGTCGTCCGCTAATATGAATATACCTTCTATCCTTATCATCCTCATCGTTGCGCTCTGGCTGCAATATGAAATACGAAAGACAAAAAGGCTGGCAAATAAAAAAACAGAAGATTATTGGAAGCGGGAAAACCAGTCCAATCTTACCAGACGTTTGGACATTTCAAATCTGGACTACATATCCATACCTCTTGATAAACTCCCTATGTCGGATCACACGGATGCGACGATAAATTCCTACAGGGATATTATACATAAGCTCTCAGATAAAAAAATACTTAACCTGACCGGCATTACCAATACCGAATTAAAACTTAAATATGGTGTTTCAAATCTAAATTCATTATCAGAATGCGATAATAATTATACTACCCTGGTAAGTATGCTTCATAAATGGGGCGAGGCACTGTATCATAAGAATAATATACCTGAAGCATTAGCCGTTCTGGAATATGCTGTCTCCTGCAACAGCGATGTGAGTAAAACTTATAAACTTTTAGCCATTATTTATAAGGAACACAATACTCCTGAAAAAATCGATACCTTAATTCATATCCTTTCCTATGTAAAGTTGCTCCATACGGATACGGTAATCGACGAATTGAATAGAATCAAGAGTGTGTAAATTATTTTATGACATTTTACTTAATCTTTCAAGAAATATTTGAATCTGGCAAGAGAATTAATCATTAATTCTCTTGTTTTATTTTTTCTTCTTCTGCTCTTGTTTATTCGTGAAGCTGCAGTCTTTCGCTAAAAAGCATTCCGAACATTTCGGATTTCTGGCCGTACAGATACTTCTTCCTAAGGTAATGATTTGTATATTATATAAGATCCATTGTTCCCTCGGAATTACCTTCATAAGATCATATTCAATCTTCTCAGGATCTTCTTCTTTTGTAAATCCTAACCGGTTTGAAATTCGCTTCACATGTGTATCGACAACAATGCTTGGTTCATGATAAATATTACCCCGTATGACATTGGCTGTTTTTCTACCGACTCCAGCCAGATTCGTAAGCTCCTCGATATCCTTCGGAACTTCGCCTTGGTAATCTACTAACAGCTTACGAGTACAGGCTATAATATTTTTTGCCTTATTTCTATAAAAACCGGTGGAATGGATGTCCCTTTCTAATTCCTCCTGATCCGCCTCCGCAAAATCCCGGAGGGATTGATACTTTCGGAATAAATCCTTCGTAACTATATTGACCCGTTCATCGGTACATTGAGCACTTAATATTGTAGCAATCAAAAGCTGCCATGGTGTTTCATAATTCAAAAAGCACCGATACTGGGTACTGTATTCCCGGTTTAAGGTCTCTATAATCCTGTCCACCCTCTCCCGTTCCTTCTTGGACATTCGCATTCAGGACTGACCCCCTTTCTCAATCATTCATAACGATAAAGGCACTAACTTAGCTCCACGACTAAGCGGATCTCTATTACTATAATCAAATAATAATAAGTCATCTTTTTTGATCGCCCGTCCGGCCTCGCAGGACGCTGCGATATTATAATGGAAGAATTCTATATGAATATCCTTTCGGTCCATATCCGGGATATCACAGCGGTCACGCAGGTCTTTATACTTCAATGGATTTGGCGAAAAGGACGGCCTGCTTTTTAAATCTTCTCTCAGATAAAGGTCCATTACCATAATTTCTTTGAATACGGCAATGAGGTCCTGCTTTTCTTCTTCCTGTATTAATTTTAATACATTGTTAATATAAAAATCCAGTAGTATTTCATACCTTTTTATCCTGGAATGAGCCAGCAACTCCTGTCCAGATTTTTCATAAAATTCACCGAGCTCCTGATATAAATCAAAGGGTTTATCAAAAAAATGTTCCAAGAATTGAATCGTATAAACAAACTGCCCACTGTTATAATAAATCTCTATCATTTCACAAACACTCTTAAGCTTCAAAACCTCTCCAAAGGAAAGATATGAAGTCTTTAGCACTTCATATGGAGGTGTATCATATGCCACTATCCCATAGGCTTTTGTATCTTCCTCCATGAGGGAGCCCTTTAATACCTTCAAAAATCCCAGCTGCAGTTGATCTGGCTTTAGTTGATACACATCGTTGAAGGATTTTGCGAAAGAATGATAATCCTCCAACGGTAGGCCGGCAATTAAATCCAGATGTTGATGTATATTATGCTCGGAACGTATTCTCATTACATTTTGGCTGATTCGATTAAAATCCATTTTTCTGTGGATTGCATGAACCGTAGCCGGATTGGTGGACTGTACTCCTATTTCTAATTGCACTTGCCCCGGACGCAGAGAGGATAGCAATGCAAGCTCCTCCTCATCCAGTAAATCTGCAGCAATTTCAAAATGGAAATTAGTAAAGCCATTGTCATTATCCTTTAAATATTGCCAAACTTGTATGGCATGTTCTTTCTTACAATTAAAGGTCCTGTCCACAAATTTTACCTGAGTAACCCTGTGGTCTATGAAAAACTGAAGTTCCTTCTTTACAAGGTCAATATTACGTATCCGAACCCGTTTATCAATCGAGGAAAGGCAATAACTGCAGGAAAAAGGACAGCCCCTGCTGCTTTCATAATAGATGATTTTATTTTTAAAAGCTTCCGTTTCTTCATAGGGAAACAATATATCATCCAACGACAGCGGTCTTCTGTCGGATGTAACAGTGATATTGTCAGCCAAATTCACAGCAGTATCCGTTTCACAGACCGTCTTAGGATTTATTCCTGCACTTTCCTTAAATGCCAGCCCATCAATCTGCTTCAATTCCTTTCCGTTCCCATGGTAATATTCCACGAGTTCCAAAAAGGTCTGCTCGCCTTCTCCAATTATAATACCGTCCAGACCACTTATCTTTGATAAGCTCGCCTTAGCATCATAGGAAACCTCAGGACCGCCAAACCATATTTTAACCTCGGGTTGTATTTTTTTTAATTCGGCTACCACCTGGGTGATAATTTCGATATTCCAAATATAGCAGGAAAATGCCACTACATCAGCATTTTTTTTATATATTTCTTTTAATATATCCTCCCTTTGATTATTAATGGTATATTCTGCCAGCTCAATATTATTACGGTATTTCTTCACATATGCTCTTAAGCTGTATACTGCAAGGTTGGAATGAATATATTTGGCATTCACTGCAACAAGTAAAATCTTCATACAATCTCCACTGCACTTTTATATCAGATGCATTTTTCTTTTTTTGTTTATTAAGTGATGTTGTTACACCGTCTGCTGGTTCATCAATATCAAGTCCATCAGAATGAATCTACTACTCATATTAATAGAATTAATGTGGTACTTTACTAATTTATTTTAACATAATTTCATCAAATCAAGCTACCCTTTTATAAAAAAATAAGATTTAACGAATAATATATTTTATCTGTATCACTTTCGTCGTCTAGACAGATGAAATATCATGTGCTATATTGATTTCTATTATACTAAACTGATTTTGGGAGGAACTTATGTTATCATTTGAACGAATCAACGAAGATAACATTATGATAGCAGCTGAGTTTTTTAAGTATAAAGTCAGCCGGACCAGTGATTATACCATTGGTGCCATGTATATGTGGCGTGACTTTTATGATACCAGCTTTGCTATCTATGATGATATGCTTTTATATAAAGTTAAATTTTTACACCGGACTTCGTTTACTGTACCTGTGGGCAGTGGTTCTCTAACTAAGGCTATGGATGCACTAAAAGAATATTGTAATAGTAATAATCTGCCCCTATGGTTCTGTACGGTACCTGAGGAAGCACTTCCCATTCTTGTTGATCAGTATCACGGTACCATTCCGGGTACGCCGAGTCGCGACTGGGCCGATTATTTATATAACGCAGTGGATTTGGCTCAGCTAGCCGGTAGACATTACAGCGGTCAGAGAAACCATATTAATAAATTTAAAAAGTTGTTTCCCGACTATAGCTATCACGCAATCACGCCTGAGAATTCGGATAGAGTCATCACGTTTTTAAAAGACTTTGAACAGCATCACGGAAAAGACGCTTCTTTAGCGAAGGAAGAATTGCGAAGATCTTTGGAATTAATGCCTTATCTTCATAAATTTAAATTGCCAGGCGGATTTATCGAAGTCGATGGTAAAATTGTTGCCATGTCTGTTGGTGAAGTTGTGAATGACACTCTGTATTGCCACATCGAAAAGGCAAACCGGGAATATCCGGGAGCTTACCAGATGATAGTAAAGGAATTTGCCGGGGCTACCGTGACGGAAGACATCCAATACATCAATCGGGAAGAGGATGTGGGAGACGAAGGACTTCGTACCTCGAAGCTATCCTACCATCCTGTGCAGCTTTTGGACAAATACTGTGTCCTGGTTCCTTAAAAAATTTTATAACGGGGCTTTTCCTCCTTAAGTATATAATAGCGCAGATAGTCATCAGCAAATATGCCAAGTAACGACAAGAAAAACCATATATTGGTATATAGAAGGCAAATCTGCCCCATAAAATTGTACGGCATATCGGAATAGTCCCACACGTTTAATTTTAACCAGACATTAACAATAAGGCCTACCAGTAATTCCACCGTTGTTATGATCCCTGCGGATATGACCATTTGACTGATTAATGACAGCTGCCAGGAAAACAACCGATCCAATAATCCAATGAGGATAAAGCAGATTCCTCCGGCAACGAACATGGAAATATGGGAATAACCACGAAATAAGATTTCGATGGCCCCATAAGCAAAACCGCCGAATAAAAAAAGAAGCGTATATTTTAATGTCTTATTATATAATAGCTGCATATACGTATTTCCTTTCCCTGAATTCCTGTCCGAAACAATCCCTTCGTTTCGGACAGGTTTTTCTATGAATCAGTATACGCACTTAATTTTTGTTTATATCTGCTTTTCATCAATGGCACAAACTACATGAAATCGCCTTAAATTCCTGTAAAAACAAATTATCACAGCATAACCTTATATATGCTTTACAAAATCGTAAATTGTATAAAAAAGTTCTAAAATACAGCAATGGAAGCCAGATTCAACAGAATTCTACCCAACACTTGACAACGAGCCACTATTACAACGCAAAAAATGATTATAACGTAAATAATCAATAACGTAAATAATCAATAACGCAAATAATCAATAACGTAAATAATCAATAACGTAAAAAAATCATTATAACGTAAAAAAGGACAGCCATGAAACTGTCCTTTTTCGGAGAAGGTATTTTGTTACTTATGGGGGTGTAGCAAAAACTATATAATGTATTGGGGTTTACATGCATAGTATACCATGCTCTTTCACATAAGTGTGCACAAACATTACAAAATATTTTATTTTTTTTCGGCCATTTGCACAAATAATACACATTTATGTCAAATTTTAAGCTTTTCATTTGTTAAATAGCATGCTTATCCTTTACTTTTTTTGGATATTTATACCATTTCACCGGTTGTAAATAATGCTTCAAACTCTTCACGGGTAATTCTTTCTTTTTGCATTAAAAGATCCGCGCATGCCTCCATAACAGCTTTCTTTTCCGTAAGTATACGTTTAGCCTCTCGGTAACAGTCATCGATAATTGACCTTACCTCTTCGTCAATCCGATTAGCAATATTTTCGCTATAACTTCTTGTATGGGCTAAATCTCTGCCAATAAATACTTCATCATCATCATTATCATAATTCACCATGCCGATCGCATCCGA
>JARBTJ010000085.1 GCA_029240245.1 Herbinix sp. | reverse complement strand
TTTTCAAGCATCCCCTTAAACAAAATCATGTTCAAATAATTATTTTCCGATAGAGGAAAGATCAGAATTGTCCTGAAGCATCTTCAATTTTTCATCGAAATCAGAAACCTGGCTCTTAACACCATCTACATATTGCTGCCATGCAGTATCATCATTAATATTTAATTCACCTGTGATAAACTTTAATCCATTTTCTTTAGCGAATAATTCACAGTTTGTAGTTAACTCAGCTTTCTCTGTAGCCTGTTCGTCTGTCAGATTAAGTACCGGAGGACGGTCAAAAGGAGATACGGAATCTTCACCGCCGATCTTACCGGACTCATACCAGTACTTGCCTTCATAATAACCATCCGCAGGATTCCACCAAGGCTCTACAGGAATCTGTTCTGTCATAGCTTCAAAGGTCAATGGTGTGAACGGAATACCGGTACGGCAAGCGGAAGAGGACATGATGCCATAATTAGCGGCTGCCTGTACGGGATCCTCAGCCTTTAAGATCGTATCTGTAAAACTGTGGTCACCGCCGGCATCAACGGTATAGGTTTCATCTTTAATACCCCAGTTCATCATTTCGATCATTTCATCGGAGTATTGATAGTCAATCATCTTGACAACCCATTCAGGATATTCTGTATCTGCGGAGATAATGATACCCATATTGTTGTTCAGGGATTTTCCAGGCTGTCTGGAACCCCACTTCCAAGGTGTACCATACTTATCATTCTCAGGAAGGAAAGCAAGACCCCACTGCATACCGTCTACTGTAGACTGGGTATTCCACATACGCGCCATACCAGACCAGAGGGTAGGCTGAATTACATTACTTCCTTTGACAGCTTTTTCTGTTGCAGTGCCTCCGTCATCCGTACCAAATTCTGGATCAATATAGCCTGCAGTATACAAGCTGTTCAGATACTTTAACATTTCCCTGAAATTATCCTCGATAGGGCCGAAGGACCACTGTTCCTCGTTCCAGTAGGTCGTATCCCAGGTATGGAAGATACCTACGAAACCGCGGTAGAACGCATAGTTCTTATCAGAGTTGGACATAACATATTTTGCATCAATTTTACCTTGATCAATTAAGGCCTTAATGTCGCTGCATAATTTAGTAAATTCATCAAGGGTTGTGGCAGGTTTTAGGTTGAACTTATTCAGTAAGTCAAAACGATAAGCAAATGCGGTAAAGGATTGTGCACCTTCAATATTTTCCGGATTTACAAAACCATCCATGAAGTAATATGCACAACCATTAGCAGTAAACGCATATTTCTCCCCGCCGTTCGTATTCTTGATAAACTCAGGATAATATTTCATGTATTGTTGGTACTTGGAAATATCCAGTACAACACCATCAGCGCCGTATTCATTTACCAGCGTTCCCTGTGAATATGTAGCTACGTCCGGGAGGTCACCTGACTGAAGCAATACAGGCTCATTTGTTTTATAATCCAGCCAAGGTGTTATATTCCAGGTGATGTCCAGCTTGCAGCCCAGATAAGCTTCCATCATCCTCTGCCATTCTTCCTGCACCTTTGTTCCCTGGGCATCTGTGGCAAAATTAGCTGTGTTAACCGTAATAGACAGCGTATTATTTGGCAATTCAGGTAATGCTCCCTCCGAACCTTGTTCAGGTGCGTTTGTTACTTCCTCCGTTGTTCCAGCATTATCAGTCTGCTGGGTGGTCTCTTCACTTTTACTTTTACAGCTGATAAAAAATGTCATGCACATAACTACCAGCATCAGTAATGCGAAAATTCTTCTTTTTTTCATAATTTTCTCCTTTCTAATCTCGATCATATTTATGCGATTTCTTTTGCAAAAAATCTTTACATGAGCCTGCCCTTGTAAACAGGTTCAGGTAGTTCTAGCCTTTCACTGCACCAATCTGTACGCCCTGTGCAAAATATCTCTGAATGAACGGATAAACCAATAGGATCGGTCCAATTGTCGCTATAATGCAGGCATATTGCACATTTTTCGGATTAATAATGCCCTTTTGCATCATTTCATTAACACCGTCAAAGGTTCCGCCCGCTGCACCCGAAGCAAATAATATTTGACGTAAAATCATCTGGATTGGCTGTTTTGCACTATCTTTAATATAGAGCAGCGCATCAAAAAAGTTGTTCCATATTGCTACTGCCGAAAACAGACCAAAGGTTGCATAAAGGGCTTTCGAAAGCGGCATATATATTTTAAACAGAATCCTAAAATTGCTTGCACCATCAACCATTGCAGCTTCCCGTATTTCCGATGAAATTCCTTTGTAAAATGCCCGGTAAACGAAGACATTATAAGCGGAAACTGCATTCGGAAGTACCAAAGCCCATAAGGTATCAATCATATGAAATTTCTGCACCGCAAGATAGGTTGGAACTGTACCTCCTGAGAAGAACATCGTGATCAGTAAAATAATGGTTATTGGTTTTCTGAATACAAAATCATTAATCATCAGTGCATATGCTATCATGGAGGTTAGAAGCAGATTGATAGCCGTACCCACAATTACATAGATAATCGTATTTTTATACGCTATCCAGACATTGTTCTGTCCAAAAACAACTTCATATCCTTTAAAATTAAATTCCTTTGGCCACCAGGTTACAACACCCATACTTATCATCTTGCTGCTGCTGAGTGAAATAGCTATGACATTGATGAACGGATAGATCATGATAATTGAAATACCAATCATTAAGATTACAAGAATAACGTCGAAGGTATAGCTTCCGATATGTATCTTATTTCTCACTTTATTGTTCTGTCTGTTAACCATCTATATTACCTCCATGTTTTCCTTTACCACAGGCTGTTTTCCGGGTTAAGCTTTCTTGTAATAGTGTTCGAGCCATATACCAGAATCAGGCTTGCGATTGATACAAATAAGTTAACGGCCGTGGCATATTCAAATTGTCCTTGCAAAACACCAATCCGGTATACATAGGTACCAATAACATCAATTAAGCTTCTGTTCGTATCATTTTGCATTAACAGTACCTTCGTGTAATCCGACTGTAGAACATTACCCACATTCATAATCAGCAGGATTGTAGTCGTTGGCATTATAGTCGGCCAAGCAATATTCTTAACTTTCTGCCAGCGGTTTGCACCGTCAATATTTGCAACATCATACAGGGTGGTATCAACATTGGATAAGGCAGCCAGATAAATAATGGAACCCCAACCCACTCCGTGCCATACCGCGGACCCCACATACATAAGCAGGAAGTATTTATCACCTGCGTTCATATTAACCGGAGCAAATCCAAAGAAATGGCGGATGACATTAAACAAACCATCCGTAGAACCAAAGCTGTTCAGCATTCCAGCAATTACTACTACAGAAATAAAATATGGGATATAGGAAACTGTCTGCACCGCATTCTTGAAGAACTTTCCTCTCAATTCATTCAGCAGGAGGGCAAATATAATAGGCGCAGGGAATGTAAAAAGCATTGTAACAATACCGATCCTGATGGTATTCCAAATAAGATTTCCACAGTCCACATAATTAAAAAAACGGATAAAATTATGAAACAGCGGCTCCTCCCAGGGACTGCCCCAGATGCCCATTTTCGTTTTATAATCCTTTAAAGCGATAAGAATTCCATACATAGGATAGTATTTAAATAAAGCGATGAGAATGACGGCCGGTAAGCTTAAGATAACCAACTCCTTCTGTTTCCATGTCAGTTTAAAAAATCTGTTCATTCTCTGCACGTTCGGTAGTTTGGATTTCACCGCTTTGCTTTTTTTATTCTTCATACTTATTTTCCTTTCCAGTATTGTTTGCACCCACCGTTCAGCTGCTCTGCCCAAAATCGTTCAACTAGCGGTTTCTTCTGCGATGAAATAATTATATGGTACATTTACATAGTTTTGAATGTAGATTGCTTATACTTTTTATGCAATATCTGTATACATTTTGAGTCTGATATGATTTTTTTACATACAATTTTATAAAAATTACATATCCTCAGAGTTTTATTAACAAATCAGGCAGTTTCTTTGTCCAGCAAGGCTATTTGATAGAATAGAATTTACCCTGGCAAACCGATTCACTTGTCCTGAATCAAGATATATTAATACGCTGATCATCTGCTACAAATAAAAAGATGACCTCTACTGTCATTGTGAAGCAATAACAGAAAAAGTCATCTTTCTCTATACAGATAGCCAATAAACAGGAAAGGAAGCCATCCCATTGACTTATCCGTTATCTTTTAAAAGGATCTCCGTAACTTCCCTTAATGTCATGTCATTTCCTACATTTCCCGGAAAAATAATAAAGGGAATATCAGGAAATTTACTGTTCCTATCCGTCTCCCAAACAGGAATACCCGGCCTGACCTGACCCAGAACCCTTGCGCGCTTTACCCTGAGTGCTTTAACACCGATATCGCTAGAGGTATTGCCGCCTTTTGCCAGAACGAAGCTTGGAGTCACTGCTAATCTTCCAACGATCTGGCACACTGCCTCCGATAATCTGACAGACCGCAGCAGAGTATCCTCTTTTGATTCCCCTGTAATGTTCTGCAGGGTTCGATTGGTATAGATTACTACCGTAATACCTTTTCTGATACAGGCTTCCGATTCTTCTACTACCCGTATAATCTCCCTTTCATAGGCCTCCGGCTCCACGGAATTCTCAGGATTGAATTCAATTAGCTGAATATTTACCAGACTTTTCAGCTGATCCAGCTGTCTGGTCGTTTTTTTCGTGTAAGAGCCTACTACAATGATACCGCCGGTAGAATGGTTCTCTTTGATCATTTCTTTCCTGGTAAGTAGAGGTTGATCACTAATTCCACCCAGTACTTTGACAAAGGAAGCTGCACTGCGGAACATAAAATTGCGCCCGGATGCCATCGTACGGAACAAAGCTATGCAGAAAACTTTTACATCAATATAATCAATGGCATTGACGATGATTTTGGTAAAATCTCCTGCCGAGCAGAGAAGAGAGGTTATTTTATCTAGTTCCATACGCCTCAGGCTTTCCAGAGAAATAGATATGGTATCCTCAGCCATATAGTCACCATTTGTTTTTTCTTCAATGTAATCACATAAATTCGAAGATTGGTATCCAAAAGTCTTATCCCTTGCAAACTCTGTATCACCAACCGGAATCAGGGTTCCTCCCTCGTCTACATAATGGATGTCATCTATGGTATACCTTCCGCCTTCTTTAAAAAACGGAAATAAAATCTCTCCGTCAATGACAATACGGGATTTACTCTCCACTACCTGCTTCACCAGCTCGGTTTCCATAGGATAATGTCCCCTAAGCGTAGAATCGCTCCGACTGATAATCATAAATCCTTTGCCAGTTTCAAGAGCGGCATTTATTACGTTATTTGTTAATTCCAGATGGATTTTTGTCGTCTGATTGTCCGTCATTGCCCTCGAATTCGTCAGAAGATAAAACATGGAATTGTTGTCTAACAGCCCATGCTTGATACTTTCCACTGACCAGTCCGTATATACAAATACATCGTGAACAGTCTGTATTCCGGTTGGGTCATCGTCTAACACGACAAACTTTTTTTGATTTTTACTCTGTTCGATTTCCAATAGCTTATCTATCAGTTTTTCATCCGGTTTGAGCTGTGAAAATCTTGCATTTACATCGTCTAATAACATGCATTCGCCTCATTTTATCTAAATTATTCTATCGCCACTGTTGCTGCATAAATATTTTTACATTACCTCACCTATATTTAATAGAGATAAAGCTCATTTTCTTATAAAATAGCATATTAAGCTATAAATTCCCATGAAATATTCTTATGATTGTATGCATTTTTCTCATATTTTATCGAAGGGCTTATTCGATGCCACTGCTATGGTACGGAATTCACCAAACACCTCGGTCGGATCATTTTTCCGGTGCGGTCTTGTGGCACAGTAAAAATGATAGAGCCGATCATTATAATAGAAAATCGAAGCCTTATGGGCATGATTTTCATCAAGTTCTCCCGGATTTCCATGACTGATAATCGGAAACTCAACCTTTTCCCAATCAACCAGATTACCCGAAATAGCAAGCCCTTCCTGCGCATGTCCCTGATCATATCCAAAATAGAAATTCAGCCAGCGATTCTCATCCTTAACAATATAGGGATCGGACAGGAAACGCCCGTCCCAGGCACCGGGCGTTACTCTTAATAAAGGATTGCCCGCACAGCGCTCCCAATGAAGCAGATCCTTGGAGCTTGCCATACCGGTCTGTTCAATCCATCTTTTCTCAGAATTCTTCGCATTATAGAACATATACCAGGTAGCATCATGGTTAATAATACAAGCCTTATATAATCCTCCTCTTTCCCAGTCCCTTCCGCCCTCCCAGGAAAAAACAGGTGTATCCAGACGGTGCCAGTCAAGAAGTTCTTCATCCTCTGTCCAAGCCAAACTAATCATGGCAGGACCTTCCTCATAACCGGCTGACGGATACGAGTGGTATACCAGCCAGTATCTGCCCTCTATCTTCTTTAACCTCGGAGTATCATATAAATTATCACTTTCTTTTATCATCCATGTAGCGGCTGCTCCTATCCTGTCCCAGCTGCTGCTTTCCAAATCCCGTCCAAGTATAATCCCTTTATGTTTCCAATGAAGCAGATCCTCACTGACCGCAAGTGCCGACTGATACCCCTTTCCATCAAAGCCCGTATACAGCATATGAAACTGATTATTATGTAAAAATACAAACGGGATATCAACAGCTTTTTCATCAAATGCGCCCAGTTCTCCAGAGCCTGCAAGCACAGGCTCCGAATACTTGTAGGGTGTCAGATATGACTGTATTCTACTATCATCCAATTTTATCATTCCTAACCTCCATTCTATTACAATAATTTTATAAGGTATGGTGCATAACACGAATTCTATGCTCGCCCGACCCCAACCACAGCTCAGCGTCAGCATCGAATTCATTAATAAAAACACCGGTGGTATTGGGCGGGATTTGTATTTTAACCACAATATCCTCATCCACCCTTTCCCAAAAGACCGATATCTTTCCGTAAGGATGCATTGTCCAGGCATCGACATAATCACACCCTTTTGC
>JARBTJ010000002.1 GCA_029240245.1 Herbinix sp. | reverse complement strand
TATACTACTCCGGAGCGGAAGTTAAGCCCGTAGGAAGCGTTGGAGCGGAGGAATAGTATGTGTTGTGTGTGCAATAGCAAAAACTACAATGTTTCGCAAGCGCCTTACTAAGAGTATAAAAATAAAGGGGGAATGAGCATGCTTGATTACGGGAAAGAAGCAATACCGTTGTATTTACAAATCAAGAACTACATTAAGGATAAAATAGTTAAGAAGGAATATTCCTACCAGGATATTCTGCCGAGTGAACTTGAACTCGAAAAGCAATTTAATGTAAGCCGTATTACAGTAAGGCAGGCTATTTTGGAGTTACAGAGGGAAGGTTATGTCACCAGAGCCAGAGGAAAAGGTACGATCGTCATATTTCAGGATAAAATTGTGGAAAACCTTACACGAATACGCAGTTTTACGGAAGAAATGCTGGAGCGTAACATGGTTCCGGGTACGAAAGATGCCAGCATCGAAATGGTAAGTGCGGATGAGCTTCTAGCGGGTATTTTCCATTGCAATATCATGGATCCGGTTTACTGCGTTCGCAGATCCCGTACTGCCAATGGTATTGTTATCGTATATTTTGTTTCCTACTTTTCAGGCAAAAGACAGCTGCCTATGAATTCAGACGAATATATGGGATCCATCTATGAGTTGTTGCAAAAGAATGGAATAGGGAAACCCTCCCAGGTCGATGAAAAGTTTTTCGCGGCAAAAGCAGATAAAGAAATAGCTGCAGAGCTTGAGATAGCTAAGGGTGACCCGGTTTTACAAAGAAACAGGATTTCTTATGATAGAAATGGTGAAGTAATCGAATATACCCTATCTTATTATCGCAGTGATCGGTATTACTATTCCTTTTCCATACACAATTAGTTCAATTTCAAGTGAGAGTAACAAAGTAAAATAGGTGTTACCACTTGCTCACAGTATCATTTTCGTCAGGTGCAGATGGTAAACATAAAATATTGGAGGAAGTATTATGAGTTCAAATCAATCAATGAAAGAATATGTGAAGGATAAATTTCATATTACAAAGCCGATTACAATCACAATGTGGGAATTTTCCTGGATCGAAAGACGCTGGCCCGGCGCGGGTTATGAGGATTGGGATCAGGCTCTTTCAGAGTTAAAGGAAAGAGGTTATGATGCAATCCGTATGGATGCATTTCCCCATCTGATGGCAGCAGATCCCCATAAGGAATGGACGCTCTATCCGGTATGGAATCTTCAGGACTGGGGAAGCCGTTCCATCAATAAGATTGTTTTATATGATAACTTAAAGAACTTTTTACTGGCATGTAAACGACATGGCTTTCTGGTAGCACTGTCCACGTGGTTTCGTATTGATGAAGACAGAACTTTGATGAATATTAAAACACCGGAGGACCATGGTGATATCTGGGTAAAAACACTTGATTATATCAAAGAATGGGGACTACTTGATTTAATTTTCTATGTTGATTTATGCAATGAATATCCGCTGGATTGCTGGGCTCCATTTTTAAAACAGGCCTATGGAAAAGAACTGACGAGGGACAGCAAGGAGAGTATGGATTGGATGCGCCGTGCCTGTGCACAGCTTAAAAAATCATATCCGGAAATTCCGATCTGCTTCTCCTTTGTAGAACCCTTTGATAACCTGGACGAGGATGTCAGCTTTATGGATTTACTGGAGCTGCACATCTGGATGGCTCAGAGCAGCAATTATTATGACCTGGTGGGTTATCATTATGAAAGATTTGATGATACCGGATATAATAATCTGATGTTAAACGGAGAACGTATTTATCGGGAAAAACCCGAATACTGGAACCAATGCCTGAAGGACAATATCAGGCGTGCAGCAGAATGGTCAAGAAAGTCCGGTAAGCCGATAATCACTACCGAGTGCTGGGGAGTGGTTGATTATAAGGATTGGCCGTTGCTTCACTGGGACTGGGTAAAGGATATGTGCGAAGTTGGCGTAAAAGAAGCATTGTCAACAGGAAGATGGGCCGGAGTTGCGACCAGTAATTTCTGTGGACCTCAATTTCAGGGTATGTGGAGAGATGTGGAATGGCATAAACGTCTGACGGATCTGGTTCACACTAGTTCAATGGAGTAAGTAAGGCAAGGAAGCATGAATACATTTTCATAGAAAATGATGATAGGAAAGGAGCTGAGTCTATGTATCAGATCATGGTGGAACAGGCAAAAGCTGTAGTGAATGCCGGAGGAGGTATCCGTGGGGAGAAAGTCTCACACGGTATCAAATATTTAGAGCAGTTGCAAGGTGTATTTGAAGACCGGGAAGCCTTTGGGGCAATGGATCCCAAAACCTTGGTATACGAAGTGGATTCCCAGGCAATGGTTTCGGAAGGAACGGCGGGTGGATTGTTTTTCGGAACCAGTTATATTCATCCCGGACAGGTTGGAAATGAATATTTTATGACGAAAGGTCATTACCATAACAGACGAGAGTCAGCAGAATATTATTGGGGTATTGAGGGCTCGGGTTTACTGCTTCTTATGGAGGAGTCGGGGTCGATTCGAGCGGAGCAGGTGATTCCGGGATCGCTTCACTATATTCCCGGCAATACTTCGCACCGATTGGTAAATACGGGAACCACGGTATTGACAGTAGGAGCTTGCTGGCCCTCCGATGCAGGACATGATTACAAAAGCATTGAAGAGAATGGTTTTACAGCCAGAGTGGTGAATGTGGATGGAAAACCGGTAGTTTTATGTAAGGAAGGCAGTTGAATTCGATATGAAGGTCATTGCAATCGATTTTGGGGGTACCAGAATCAAGATAGGATTAACCGAGGATGGTCAAGTGATAAAATTTACGATGCTTGATGTTATACCCGGTTTCAGCTTTGGGGATAGTTTGGATCACATAGAGAAACAAATAAGAAATATGCTTTCCGCACAGGAGCTGGATCAAGTCGTCGGAATAGGTATTTCTTACCCCGGTTTAGTCAACTGGAAGGAAAAACGTGTGATTCAAGGCAACAGTAAACACTCTGATGCAGTTGATTTTGATATCAGTAAGTGGGTATGGGAAAGATTTCAACTTCCTTTCGTTCTTGAAAATGATGCAAACGCCGCAATCCTTGGAGAACTTCATTATGGCTGCGGCTTAGGGAGTCAGGATGCTGTTATGATGATCCTCGGAACCGGAGTAGGTACAGCAGCGGTAATGGAAGGTAAAATAGTAAGAGGAAAACACTTTCAGGCCGGATGCCTGGGCGGTCATTTTCCCATTGGCAGGCAGGAAAGAAAATGCACCTGCCCGGGAACGGATTGCGTAGAGGCCTATGCAAGCACCTGGGCATTGCCGAAGCTTATTAGTGAGCACCCGCTTTATAGAAAGAGTGGATTAAGTAAAGAGAAAATAAAGGACTTTAAGATACTAAAGAAGTATGCCGAAGCAAAAGATTTGGTTGCACAGGAGATACTACAGGAGTGTATCTTAAGCTTTAGCAAGGGTATTATCGCACTCATTTATGCCTATGATCCGGAAATTGTTATTCTAAGCGGCGGAATTGTCAATTTCGGTGAGGATTTATTAAAACCTATCATAGAATATGTACATGAACATGCTTGGACACCATGGGGAAAAGTACAGTTTAGGGTTGCGGAAAATAAAGAGCATTCCGTATTACTCGGACTCCATTACCTGATGCGGCAGGAAATCGATAAAGCATCTGAAAGATAATTGTTTTCACTGATTCAACCGATGTGATTTATATAAATATGTTTAGGTAATGAATCATCATAATCGGATTTGTAAATGTAATAGTATTGGGTAAATGCCATTAAAGAAGGAGAGAAAATGAAGTACAGCTTCAATGTTAGTATTAGACTAACATCGGTGAGGTACTTCATTTTCCCTCCTTTTTTATGCTTTTTTTACTGATTCAGTATTATTTTTAAATTGTCCCGGTGTAATGCCTTCATATTTCTTGAAGATGCGGATTAATGTCTTAGAATCTAAATAGCCTACGGCTTCTGCAGTATCTTTTACACTTGCGCCTGCTTCAAGACGTCGTTTACATTCCTTTAAACGCTGCATGTGAATAAAATCAGTTAAACAATAGCCCACATGCTTTTTAAAGGTTCTCCCCACGTAGGATAAGTTCATATTCAAGGTATCGGCAATTGTGGAAATGTTCAAATTCTCATTCGTATAATGTTCATTCACATAGTTGATGACATCCATAATCCACTTAGGCTGTTCTTCCGCTAAGTTGGATTCCATGTAACCGATGATTTCGTTAAAGATATCCTTCATGACGGATTTGGCTGCTTCAATGGAATTTGCTTTAAACATATTCTTCATATGCTGTAGATTCTGAATATACATTTCATCATTCTTGCCCACAATATCATTCAAACAGATAAATATTGTATTGATAAGGCTGTACATTCGGCATTGATTGATTTCCATATACTTAATATCCCGGATAAACATTTCATCCATCATCTGATCCAGTAAAATATAAGCGTTATCATATTCTTTTGCAACAAGCAGGTTATAAAGCCGCTTTTCGTTATCTAAAAACTGGACCTCATTGCCCGTTTTTGCTTCCTCCATAATCCCTGATTCATCATAATAAACTAAGGACTCATTTTCATTTCCCCAGAAAGAGTGATAGTTTTGTACCTGGGAAGCTTCATTGTAAGCTTTGGTGAGATCATCATAGCGATTGTGTATATTACTTCCGGCGATAAAAATTTTCAAATTTAAAGCTTGCATATACCACTTGGCACATTCATTAATATCATTAGTCAAAGTGGCTTCATCCAGCTCCTGATCATTGATATTGAGGATAAACAGATGTATCCCATCAATATTACACAAAAGACCGTTATATTTGGATAATATTTTTTCGTCAAATACATTCTTAAATATATATTTGAGTAATTGATAGACCTCGGCTTCTTCCTTCGTGGTGTTATCAGTGATTAGTTTGCATTTTGAAACATCCTGATAGGTGGCAAGGAATAAGATATACCGGTCCTCTTTCAAGGATGTGTAATCAGTGGTTGTAAGTGTTTCACGGACAACAGAGATGTCAGAATGCCATCCCTTCACAAATCCGGAAATAGCCTGTTCTACTTTTGATTGGTGACAGGTATCATTTAAATTCGTATTTTCAGCTAATAATTTTTGCAGATTGGTTTCCAGCTTATCTAAACTAATTGGATCACCAGATATTTTATTATATTTCTGAAATAAATCCATAATATTTGAAAGCGGATGATAATTTTTATAGGAATAATAGATACCAATTCCCACTGCAATAAGCAATGTGATTGCCAATTGTACAATAATTATAAGTTTCATGTAATTTAGCTGCTGGAAATAGGTGCTCTTGGGCATGGAAATACAGTATTTAAGATCGAAAAACTTTGACTGCTTATAAGAGCTTACATAGCTTATGTTGTCTGTCTTGGTAAAAATCAGCTCATTTTCAGCCTTGAAATCACTATATTTATAGGTAACCGAGAAATCGTCCTCAGTAATTCCGTGTAACATCTGATTTTCCTGATTGATCCAGAAAACCGATCCGACATCATCTGCGGCAATACTTTCGGCAATGTTTTCCCAAGGTACAACGATGATAATCGTGGCGAGCTTGCTTCTGTTCTGGTAGCTGTATATATTTTGCATAAATAGAAGATCGGTTTTGGTTTCGTTTTTTATAATCCGATAGCCCTGGAAGTCAGGAATATCGATGAATTCAATAAAATCATCATGAGTAAAGCCATATTTTTTAGGATATAAATAACTGATCTCTGTCATATAGCGCTTGTTATTGGTCACAAAGTTATCACTATTATAAAAATAAACAGCGATTTCTGTGCATATATCCATTCCTTTTTTATAACTATTCAATTCGCTTTTTAATTTAGTAATTTTTAATAGTTGATTTTGTGAAAAATCACTATTGTACATTAAGGAATTTATATTTTCATTATTTGATAAAGACTGATTGGAATTGATGACCGTACGTAAATAATTATCAAAATTGTAATGGAGCTGGGTAAGCATAGATGTTTGAGAGGATAATATTTCTTTTTCGACAATATTTTCGCTATTCGTATATCCAATAATGGACAATACTAATGAAATTATAACAACAAACAGATAGGAGAACAGATAAGAAAAAAATATTTTTTCTTTTTTCATATGTTTCAATGATATTCTCACGAGATTTCCCCTTTCTGATTTAGTTCATAAATATTTCCAAAAGTATTGATATTAGAAGTTTGTTACAATTATTATACCATTGATTCTGTCATAAAGCAAACAAATAGCTAAATTTTTATACTAAAGTATAAATTTTAGAATACAATATGTATAGAATTTTAACCATATGACAAACATTAACCCTGTCATTTTTCACATTTTCTGTTGTATAATCTATATACATTAACTCGGTCATACAACAGTCGGAGTTAACATAATGAAATAGGATTAAGGAATGGAGATGGTGTATATAAGAGAAGAAACGGAATATTTTAACAAAAAATAAAAACGTTTTTATAAACTCATAACAGATTAAAGGTGGTACTTATATGAAGAGAAAAGCTAATCGCCAGCTGAGCAGCCTGCAAGGAATGCTGGAAAAACAGTATTTCGGGAAAAAGCTCGCTATTCTGATTTCAATGATGATATCCATAATTACTGTACTTTTATATTTGCCCGTATTTCGGTGGATCAGCGTTGTAAATACCGAATCTTTATACGAAACGCTTAAGGTAAAGGAGAAAGCAATTGCTCTTCTTGAAACAAATTACAGTCTATTTAATATATTATCGTTTGTGCAGCATACTAGAGCAGGAAGCATAGGATTGTATTCCATGATATTGTTGTTTCTTATTATTGCTGCTTTATATTTTAATCTTGTATTTCTTTTACGTATTATTAAGAAGAAAAATATTAAGGGAAATTTGAGCATATATTCAGCTGCTCATCCAGCCATGATTTTTAGTGTAATACTTTGTATCGCAACAATTATCTATATAGATTTTGCTAATTCGAAATTCGGTATGACCGGGTTTGTACTTTCACCGGCAGTTTATCTGATATTAATCATCTCGATCATTGCTTTTATTTTTATTAAACTGGTTGAAAGTAAAGAAAGACTTCTATATAGGGAGCATGGATTTCTGTATGAATTAAAAAAGAACTGGATTTTGTTCCTTATGTTAGTACCCACGTTCCTTTATTTAATAATAAACAATTATCTCCCTATGGTAGGCGTTTATTATGCATTTACTTCTTTTAACTTTAAAGACGGTTTGTGGGCAAGTCCCTTTGTCGGATTTAAAAACTTTGAACATTTGCTCAAGGCTGATTTATTTAAATTGACAAAAAACACGATTCTTTACAATCTGGCATTTATTGGAATTGGTAATATTCTACAAATTGCATTTGCTATTTTTGTTAGTAGAGTGGGCATAAAATGGTTTAAAAGAACCTCACAGACGTTAATGTTTATGCCTTATTTTGTTTCCTTCGTTATTCTTAAGGTACTTGTTTACAATTTATTTGAATATCAATCCGGTATGATTAATACAGCGATGGTTTCCCTCGGATTGGATCGAATTGATTTTTATAATGAACCGTCCTATTGGCCATATTTAATTACTGTATTCTATCTGTGGAAAAATATAGGGTACGGCATAGTAGTTTATCTGGCTACAATTATGGGTATCAGCGATGAATATTATGATGCAGCAAAGGTGGATGGTGCTAGTATACTCCAGCAGATACGATACATCACCTTACCACTAATTAAACCGACCTTTATTATTTTATTCCTATATGCTCTCGGAAGTATTATGAAAGGCCAGTTTGAATTGTTCTACCAATTGGTTGGAACCAATGGAGTTCTTTATAACGCAACTGATATTTTTGATACCTTTGTATATCGTATAACGACGACGCAGCCTTTGAGTATTGGTATGGGTACGGCAGCAGGTCTTTATCAGGCGGTATTTGGATTTATCGTTATTTTGGTAACGAATTTCTTTGTGAAAAGAAAGAATCCAGATTATGCGCTGTTTTAATAGGAGGAGACCAACATGAAAATTAGAGATTCAAAATCTACCATTATATTTAAAATCGTAATATATACACTTTTAACACTGGGTGCGCTAATATGTGTTTTCCCGTTTATTGTTATCATATCCGGATCATTTACAGATAATCATACGATATTAACGGAAGGCTACGGAATTTTACCAAAGAATTTTACAGTGGCCGCCTACCAAACCATATTTAAAGCCCCACAGGATATTCTGCAGGCATATATGATGACCTTTTATTATACAATTCAAGGTACATCAGTGGGTCTTATCATGATTACCATGACCGCTTACGTAATCTCCAGACCGGAGTTTAAATACCGGAATAATATATCCTTCATGATTTATTTTACCAGTATTTTTGGTGGTGGTATCATTCCTTGGTATCTGATGTATTCTAAGGTACTTGGATTAAAGGAGACCACCGGCGGTTCCATGATTGCAATCTGGTTTCCGGCTTTAATGAGTCCGTTTTTGATCATACTAATGAGGACCTTTATCAAAGCCTCGGTTCCGGATGCGATATCAGAATCAGCAAAAATAGACGGTGCAGGGCATATGACTATTTTCTTTAAAATAGTACTGCCGGTTTTAGGCCCCGGAATTGCAACAGTAGGTCTTTTCCTTGCACTCGGTTATTGGAATGACTGGTTCCGGTCTTCCATGTTTAGTACCAGCAGTAAGACGTGGGAGTTGCAGTTTTATCTATATGACTTGTTAAATGCAACCCAGGCGTTGAAGCAGATGGCACAGAATACAAGTATATCAACGGCGGACCTTCCGACCCAATCGGTGAAGCTGGCGATGGCGGTAGTGGCTACCGGTCCGGTATTATTGTTCTATCCATTTGTACAGCGATATTTTGTTTCAGGCATCACAATCGGTGCCGTAAAAGGATGATATTAGAGCATAGAAGCTATGCTTTGGTATAAAAGTATAAACATATTAGGAGGTAAATATGGGAAAAATTAAAAAGCTTTTAAGCGTAATCCTTATGCTTTGCATGGTGCTTTCATTAGTGGCCTGCGGCAGTAAGGGAGGAGAGAAGGATGATGATAAGAATCCTTCTGGTAATACTGGTAATCAAGATGATACAGACGACGGCAAAGATGATCCGACAGACACACCTACAGAGGAACCGGCAATTGATACATCTGAAAAAGTTGATTTAGTATTCTATGTAATGGGGGATGCTCCGGTTGATGAAGTATTAGTAGAAGAAGAGATTAACAAAATTTTACTGGAAAAAATTAATGCAACGATTGATTTCCAATTCTCCACATGGACTGACTGGGCTCAGAAATATAATTTAGAGCTTACCTCAGGACAGTCAGATATGATTTATGTAGCAAACTGGAATAGTTATGGTACACTTGCTACAGCGGGTGCTTTCCTTGAACTTGATGAGTTACTTCCTACCTATGCACCTAATATTTTAGCTACTGTTGATGAAGGTCTTCTAAATATGTGTAAGGTTGACGGAACACTTTATTCAATTCCCGGTACATGGCCGGAATATACCGTTAATGGTATTAAATATCGTGAAGATTTAAGAGTTAAATATGATCTTCCGGTTCCGAATTCTTTAGAGAACTTTGAAGCTTATTTATTAGGTATTAAAGAAAAAGATCCTAATCAGGGACTCTTAACCGTAACAACAGCAGAAAGCTCCGGTTTAGTTACTGCATTTGATGCGGCTAACGTATTTAACTTAAAATATCCCTGGATCACAAACAATGCTTTCCCTTACGGTTTAGCAGCAGATTATAATACTCCTGCCGATGTTTATGATTACTGGTATTCCGAGGACTTCGTAGAAGACATGAAGTTAATGAAGAAATGGGCTGATTTAGGCTTCTGGTCAAGAAGTGCTTTATCTGATCCGAACAATGATGAATCCTTTAAGACCGGTCTTTGCGTAGCTGAAGTAGCTGGTCAGAACCCGAATAAACATATCACCGCTGTAACAGATTTTGCTAAAGAAAATCCTGATTGGACATCTGCTTATTTAGCATATGGTGAGGTAACCGGCGTTCTTTATCCTGCAAGTGCAATTCAGAATGCAACAGCAATCGTTCGTGATTCTGAAAATCCGGAAAGAGCATTAATGGCACTTGATTTAATGTTCACCGATCAAACTCTTAATAATTTAGTTCAGGCTGGTATTGAAGGAACTCATTATGAAATTGATGCAAACGGATATTACAAGAACTTATCCGAAAACTTCAAATATGAAGGCTTTAACACCTGGAACTTAAGAAATAACGATTACAAGTTGAAACAAGAAAGTGATAAACTGTTAAGCGAAATGTCCGCTAAATATGCTGAAATCGGCGATAAGACTAAATTCCCTAATGTAAATATTTACTCTAACTTTACAGAGAATTATGATGAATATCAAGTTGAGAGAGCAGCTGTTTCTGACGTTATGAGACAATACCTTGCACCGATTCAGGCTGGTCTTGTAGATGATGTGGAAGCAGAGATCGCAAAATTCTTAGAAAAAGCAGAAGCTGCCGGTCTTACTACCTGTCGTGATGCCTTCAAAGAACAATGGGCTGCATACTGTGAAGAGTATGGCTACAAATAAGAAATAATTAATTAATTTTACGAATAGTACTGATTTACAATTTATGAAAACAGCCGGCTTTGCGCCGGTTGTTTTCATAAAATAATATTGCATCTCCATACTGTGAAATAAACTTTCTAGTATTTTTAAATGCTGAAGGAGAGAATGTACATGAAAGACAAGGGAAATAAGATGGATTTACTGAAGGGGTTCAGAAAGTACATAAAGTATCTGTATAATATCAGAGCGAAATTAATCATGGCATTTTTGTTACCGGTGGTTTTTATCATAATTTTAGGCGTTTTTTCTTATATGAAATCTTCATCGGGTTTAATTGGCAGCTATGAAAAAAACACAATAACAAATTTATCCAATATGGGGAAGTATCTTAATTTTGGCTTTGAGGCAGTGACTGCAAAAGCGAACTTATTAAATTCAAATAAAGTATTAAAAAGTTATTATTCAGGATTTTATAAATCAGATGATTTGGAAGAGATGAGTCGATTTCGGGAAATACAAGAACTCATCAATTCTAACGTATTTTTAGAGGACTACATTGCCAATATCTATTTATTCAGTGACTATGGAGTTGGAATCTCAGGAAATGGCTCATTAATGGAAGGGTTTTATGATGAGTTTATGGCTGAAAGCGGGATGAGTGACTTACTTTCATCAAAGGTAAGTAAAACCTGGATTGGAGTACACCCATATCTGGATACAAAGAAGGGTCTTGCGCAGGATACCTATGCTGTCAGCTATATGAGACAACTACTTAGTATTGTGAATAAGCCCAACGGCTATATCATCATAGACGTATCCTCTGACTTTGTTAAGAATACCCTGGCAGAAAGCGGCCTACCGGAGGGGAGCATTAGTGCATTTATTACAAAGGACGGTAGGGAGATCATAAATGGCACCATACCGGCTGAATTTAAGTTTATTGATCAGAGTTATTACAAAAAAGCAATTGAGAATAAAAAGGATGAAACAGGATTTGAATATATAAAAATAGAAGGTAAGGAGTATATTTTTGTTTATTCGAAAATAAAAGAAAATGACAGTATGCTATGTGCAGCAATAGAGAAATCCGTCATCGTTAAGCAGGCAAATGAAGTAAAAGGATTAACCTTTATTATTGTGCTTGTCGCGTCTTTGATAGCAATAGCCTTTGGAACCTTTATGGCTTCGGGCTTTAGTAATATCATCCACAAGACGAACGCTGTACTTCAACAAACAGCATCGGGTGATTTGACAAAGACAATTTCAGTGAGAAGAAGAGATGAGTTCCATACACTCAGTAAAAATATTAATGATATGATTTACAGTATGCTGGGTCTGATTAAAAAGATTACCGGGGTAAGTGAAACAGTATCAAAATCTGCTTCTGTGGTATCGGGCAGTTCGATTGTTTTAGTGGATGCAACAAAAAATATTTCGGATGCAGTCAGTGATATTGAGCAGGTTGTAACTCAACAAGCTGAGGATGCTGAAAACTGCCTGAATCAAATGTCAGATCTGGCAAGTAAAATCAATGAGGTATACTGCAGTACAAGAAATATCGCAGACATTGCTTCCAATACGAAGGAAATAGTGGGTAATGGTATTGTTATTGTAGATGATCTCGGGGATAAGGCAAAGGATACTACGAATATAACAAGGACCGTGATTAATGATATCGAGAATCTGGAGAAGGAATCACGTGCTATCACCGGAATCATCGGAACCATGAACGAAATTGCGGAGCAGACTAATTTGTTGTCATTGAATGCATCCATTGAAGCTGCCAGAGCAGGGCAGGCAGGACGCGGTTTTACCGTCGTTGCGGAGGAAATTAGAAAATTAGCAACCCAGTCCTTGGAGGCTTCTAAAGAGATTGAAAAGATTATCGAAAAGATAGAAAAGCAGACGAAGAAGACCGTTGTATCCGCAAAACAGGCTGAAAAAATCGTATTATCCCAGGAAGGTGCATTAAACAGCACGGTAAAGGTGTTTACTGATATTAATAAACATGTAGAAAGCCTAACGGAAAACTTGAATCAGATTGCCATCGGGGTTGAGGGAATTGAGCAAGCAAAGGATGTTACCTTAGGTTCCATCGAAAGCATATCTGCAGCGACGGAGGAAACCACGGCTGCAGCAAATCAGCTCGGAGTTACGGCAGGTGATCAATTAAATGAGGTTCATCGGTTAAATGAGGTGGTATTGCAATTAAGTGAAGATGCGAAGTATTTAGAAGCTTCTATAAGTATCTTTAAAATTGAGGAATAATCCAGCCACTAGAACCTGAATGCTTAGTTTATCAGAAAAAGTTTGTTATTTTTCTTATTCATAAAATCACCCTTCAAAATGAAATGACCCCCAGTGTAAGAACTAGGGGTCATTTCATTTGAAAGTCAGCGTAATCCGTTGTTATTACAATTGTAACCCATCTGATACAGTTTCAAACTCGAACGTTAATGTTAGTTTCTTTTTTCCCTGTCTTTCATTCTCATCAAGGGAAATTCTCCGTTATCTTTGATTTTTTTAAATTTAGCAGTCATATGGTTCTTAATGGCATCGGCATCTTCTTTTGTCATAACACCGTAATCAACTAATTTGTCCATGATATTAATTTCTGCTTTCATCTTATTTTCAATCAAAGCATATACTTCTTCCTTTTGTTTTGATGAAAGAGTATCCCATTTTTGGTTGGCTTCTTTCATTTTCTTTTTATAAGCGGATTTATTATCTTTTTGATCTCTATCCTTTTCTGACAGTGTTACCGATTCCGTATCTGTTTCAGCTGCAAGTGTTACTACCGGACTGAAGCCGACAAGTCCTGCCATGCAGGCAATCGCAAAAAAACATAATTTCGCTTGATACATTCTACTTCCTCACTTTCCGAATATACAACAGATACACTATCTTTCTAGACTAGTATTTCCTGCATTTGTGAAGAAATTGTGAAGTTTCTTACTGCAATATATGGGTATTCATATTTTGATCTAAAACATTAAAAAATTAAAGATTATTTATTTCATTTAAGTCTATGCCTTGCGGTACTTCAATTGAAATTGCTTTGGGGAAATCTCTTTATATAGCTTAAACTGTTGGATAAAATAACTGGAGGTAGTGAAGCCAACCGCGAGTGCAATTTCTGTGATATTTAATTCTGAAGTGGTCAGTAATTTTTCTGCCTTTGAAATCCTTACATAGGTTAAATAATCGCGAAAGCTTCTCTTCATAACCTTTTTAAAAAGCCTGGAGAAATAACTGTAGCTGATGTGACTTAAATTGGACATATCAAGAGCGGTAATATCGTTTTGATAGTTATTCTCAATATAGTCAAACACAGTTTGCAGTCGGGTAACGATATCCTTGGGAATATCGGGATTTATGTTTAAATCAACATTTTGTATATTCCATCTACGGAGGATAAACAAAAATAAATTATAAATATTTGCTCTTATGGCGAGTTCATAACCGTACTTCTTTGCTGTATATTCCTGATAAATCCCATCAATAATATCGGGGATCACCGTTTTTTCTATTTCCTCTCGTTCAAATATCTTTTGATGGGTCGATTCATTTAGTATAAAAGGCATGACATATTTCATTTCAAAAACGGATTGAGAGGTGGTATATAATAGCTCCGGCTCAAATTTTATAACAATATATTTGTTCATGCCCGTATGCAGAGAAATGATATTATGCACTTCATTGGAATTAATTAAAACCATATCCCCTGTCTGAAAGTTATATTCCTTATTATTAAGTAAAATCTGATATTCACCGGATAATGTATAGATGATTTCGATATAATCATGAATATGTGCCTGCGCCATTGTGGTAGCTCCGAGGGTTTCCTGAGCATGGGCACTGAATTGGAGTGGTATTTCTCCATTGATGCTTCTTTTCTCTACGTAATAATCATGTCCCATATAAAAACCTCCCGATGACAAAAAAATGATATTTTTTTATAGAATAATTATATCATATCAAAGTTGTTTGTGCTATGTTTTAGTAAAATGAAACAGTAGTTCAAGCTTACATCTGAGGTTGAATTGCGAATCGGATTTTTGCACATTAACGATAGCTTCGGATATCAAATAATTTACTTTTTATGAAACAAGGAAAAGAGTTAACGGGTTGGAGCGGAGGAATAGTATGCGTTGTGTGTGCAATGGTAAAAACTATACTGTTTCACAAACGTCTTTTATGATTTTAAATAAGAAAAGGAGATAAAACTGATGGAGAAGAAGATTAAAATAGGTATCATTGGTTGCGGAGGTATTGCAAACGGTAAGCATATGCCTTCCCTAAGTAAACTAGGCGATGTGGAGATGGTTGCATTCTGTGACATTATACCTGAGAAGGCAGAAAAGGCGAAAGAAAAATACGGCACAGCAGATTCTAAGGTTTACAGCGATTATCAGGAATTATTAAAGGACCCTGATATTGAGGTAGTACACGTATGTACACCAAACCGTTCCCATGCACCGATTTCAATTGATGCTCTACATGCAGGCAAGCATGTTATGTGTGAAAAGCCTATGGCAAAAACTGCTGAGGATGCAAGAAAAATGGTACAGGCAGCAAAGGAAACAGGAAAGAAGCTTACGATTGGTTATCAGCATAGACATAAACCGGAAGCTCTTTATTTAAAAAGCATCATCGAGCGCGGTGATTTAGGTGAAATCTATTTTGCAAAAGCATTTGCGGTAAGAAGAAGAGGAACTCCGAACTGGGGTGTATTCCTAAATGAATATGAACAAGGCGGTGGCCCGTTAATAGACATCGGAACCCATTCCTTAGATATCACATTGTATCTGATGAACAATTATGAACCCAAAATGGTTGTGGGCACCAAATATAAGAAAGTGAACAACCCGGAATGCGGTAATCCTTGGGGCGGATGGGCACCCGGTGAAAACACCATGGAGGATTCTGCGTTTGGATTCATCGTTATGAAAAATGGCGCAACGATTATACTTGAGTCAAGCTGGGCATTAAATACCAGTGAACCGATCGGCGAAGGCAGCACCGTATTATGCGGAAGCGATGCAGGAGCACAGATTAAGGGTGGTGTAACCATCAATAAGGTGGAATTTAACCGTTTGATAGAAATCAAACCGGACATGGCAAGCGGCGGAGTTGCCTTCTTTGAAGGAGTTTCCAGCAGCCCAGCAGATGTTGAAGCAAGACGCTGGATTAATGCGGTTAAGAATGACACCGAGGTTGTTGTAAAACCGGAACAGGCTTGTGTTGTTTCCGAGATATTAGAAGCTATTTATGTATCAGCACAGACAGGACAGCCGGTTTATTTTGATTAATTATTGAGAAGGGGTAAACAAAATGAATGTAGCAATAATCAGTTATTGGCATGTACATGCAGAAGAATATACCCGCAGCATCATCGAAAAGACCAGCAGCAAGGTAACTGCTATCTGGGATGAGGATGCAGATCGCGGAATGAAATATGCAGAGAAATTCGGAGTTAAATTCTATTCAAGCTATGATGAGGTACTTGCAGACCAATCGATCGGTGGAGTAGTTATAACCTCTGCAACCTCAGTACACAAAGAGCTCATTCTAAAAGCAATTCATGCAGGGAAAAAGGTATTTAGTGAAAAGGTATTAGAGATAACCACAGCAGATTGTTTGGAGATCAAAGAGGCTTTACAGAAAAACGGTGAGGATCTAACCCTTTCTTTAGTGAAGAAATGCAGTAGTGAATTTCTGTTCGCGAAAAATATGGTGGAAAGCGGTGCCCTTGGCCGTGTAACCTATGCCAGAATGCGCAATGTTCATAATGGTAGCATAGGAAACTGGCTTCCGGCTCATTTTTACAGTAAAGAGCAGTGCGGTGGAGGCGCTATGATTGACTTAGGCGCTCATCCGATGTATTTACTTAACTGGCTTCTTGGTGAGCCTAAAACAATTCAATCCGTATTTACCGATATAACAGGTCGCGGTGTAGAGGATAATGCAGTTTCTGTTATTGAATTTGAAAATGGAGCGATAGGAGTTTCCGAAACAGGCTTTGTGTCCGTCTATAATCCGGCTACTTTAGAAATCAGTGGTACGGAGGGTTGCCTGTTAATCCGTGACGGTGTATGTTATGCAAATAAGGAAACCGATGGCAAATGGGTAGCACCGGAGCAATTACCGGAAGCTCTTCCCTCCCCTGTTGTTCAGTGGGCGAATGGTGAATTTAATAAAGAGGGTGTTACCTTTGGAATAGAGGATTCTATCGTACTGACAAGACTCATGGAGGCAGCCTATCGTTCACATAACAGTGGAAAGAAGGAAATGGTTTAGGAAAGGATAACAGAATGGAAGTTTCGTTACAACTCTACTCAATTAATTCGGAAACAAGCAAAGACTTTAAAAAAGCAGTCGAGGAAGTAAGCAAAATCGGCTATAAAGGCGTAGAATTTGCAGGCTACGGCGGTTTATCCGCAGATCAAGTAAAGGAGTTGCTAGCACAAAATAACCTTTATTCGGTCGGTTCACACTGCGGTATTCAAGACTTTGAAGTGAATTTTTCAGAGATCTTAAACTTCAATCAATCAATCGATTCCAAATATATTATTTGCCCCTGGGCGAAGGTAGATACTATGGAGGATGTGGATCATCTGGTACAGGTATTAAATAAATGCGGCGATATAGCGGCAGGTGAGAATATCAAGGTCGGATATCATAATCATGACCATGAGTTTGTTACCATTAATGGAACCTATGCACTTGACCTTATTGCTGAGAAGACCAATGGCAATGTAATTCTTGAGCTTGATATTTTTTGGGTTCTTTATGCCGGAATCGATCCGATCGAATACATAAAAAAATGGGGTAAGAAGGTTGAGTTAATTCATATTAAGCAAATCGATGATAAGAAGGCAAATGTGGACGTGGCAGACGGTATCATTGATATGAAGAAGGTAAAAGAAGCGGCTCAGTATACAAAATATTTCATTGTAGAACATGAAGAATTTGATAAACCTATGTGGGATTGCATACGTAATGACTGTGAATATTTAAAGCAGATTTAATGAAGATACAGAAATGATTAAATGGAAAAGGGCTTCTGTAACATGCAAACATATTTTAGAGAGGGGTAAGTTATTTACTCAAGTGTATGTTTGTATTTTGCAAAAGCCCTTTTTGATACAGAATATTATTGCTCTGCCTTACTGGTCTGTTGGTAAGCGATTAACACGACTTCCTTATTCGTTTTCTTCCTTAAAGTATTTTCTAATTCCATGATATTTAAAATATCATCCTCCGGTAAATCAGCTATATTATAATCAGTATAATCTTTATGTTCCATGCAATACCTCCTTTTAATGGTATTATTTACACAAAACACAAAATAATGCGTAACTTAATAAAATCATGATAACAGGTCTATTGATTTGATTTGCGAAATTTTAGAGGAGACAGTCCGACCTTTTCACTAAAGTAATTGGAAAAGTAATGCTCATCATAGAAATTTAATTCTGCAGCAATTTCTTTCATGCCTTTATTGGTATTTAATAATAAAAGCTTTGCGATCTCGAGCTTTTGATACATAAGATATTGATATGGAGTGACGCCAAAGGCATTTTTAAATATGCGTATTGTCTGGGAAGGCGAATGGTATATTAGATTGCTAAGTTGTTTTAAATCAAGTTTACGCATGTTATTTTTATCAATGTAATCCTTTAAAATAATCGCTTCCTGTGAATACTCCGTATTGTTTTTATGAACGTAAGGATAGAGGGAAAGCAGTAATTCATAAAAAATCAAAGAAGCTTCCTTTAAAAAATCGGTATTATTATTTTTCGCCTGCCGTGCTTTATTCAGTAAATCATAAAAAAGAGAACATACATTGGATTCAACAATATGATTGGTATGATTCAGCTTATAAATCTGCATTAAATGATCGATGACCTGTCCTCTGGCATTAAACCAGATTTTGGTCCAGGGGTTTGTAGAATTCGAATAATATTCATGGGTGCTGTGGCGATGAAGGATATAAACATCGCCTTTTTTGGGTGTAAAGCAAGTCCCATCTGTTATTACGGTTCCTTCACCCTCCAACACGTATTCGAATACATAAATTGGACTTTTCTTTCTGGCGATCCGATAAGTTTCGTCACAATATGAAATACCGGTCATTTCGATAAAAAACGGTAATTCGGTACCATCGGTATCTTCTTGTATAAAGCTGACAATATCTTCTTTCATGCGCATAATCTCCACTTGTTTATCAATTATCTCTATGTATTTCTATTAATTATAGCATTATAATACAAGTATGTCTATGCGGACTGGTATGGGTAGGTCGACATATACAGGTATTTCTATACTAGATTTATCAGTATAGTTTTTGCTATTGCACACACAACATATACTATTCCTCCGCTTAAGCGTTTCCTACGGGCTTAACTTCCGCTCCGGAGTAGTATATGCTGTGTGCGCAATTTATACAGAATATGAGTTTCGCAATTGCCTTAAATAAATCATTACATGAAAGGAAGAATTAGAAATGAAATTACGTGCACCAGCAGTTCCTTTAATTACAGTTGATCCCTATTTTAGTATTTGGTCCATGCATAATCAACTTAATGCAGATGTAACTCGCCATTGGACAGGCAAGCAGCACAGGCTCACCGGTATTTTGGAGGTGGACGACACATCGTATTGTTTCATGGGATTGTCACCATTTACCTCCATGAAGCAGAAAAGTCTTGAAATCGATGCCTTATCTACAAAATATGTCTTTACCATTCCTGGTATTGAATTAAAAGTTGAATTTGTTACCCCTCTATTACTCGAGGATCCGGCTCTTTGCTCAAGACCAATTACATATTTGCACACGCAAATACAGGCCCTGGACGGTAAGGAGCATCAATTCACTATTCGGATCATTGCAGATGATGAAATATGCCTGGACCGAAAAGAACAGTGGGATACAGAATTTCAACATGGAGATACGGATAACTATACCTGGGGAAGTGTGGGAAGTGTGATACAGAATCCTTTGAATAAATCAGGAGATGATCTGCGCATTGACTGGGGTTATCTTTATCTGGCAGTAAAGAAGGATAGCTCCATGAAAGCACATACTACGAAGCTTTTGTCTGAGGAAGCAACAGCAACATCGAGCGGACAGTTAGAACTGACAATAAAATATTCCCAAACGGTCTCCTCTGACACATTAATTGCCGTTGCATATGATGATATTAAGTCTATGGAGTACTTTGGGGAAGCCTTAGAACCTACTTGGAAAACATCGGATATTCGGGATATACATTCTGCTATCAACGTAGCCTTGAATGATTTTCATGATCTCTTAGACCGCTGTAATCAGTTTTCAAAGACTCTGAGTCAGGAAGCAGAATTCTATGGTGGACCGGAATATGCGGAGCTTCTTTCCCTGGCTTACCGGCAAGCAATTGCAGCCCATAAGCTTTGCACTGGACCGGATGGTAAACTGCTTTTTATTTCGAAGGAGTGCTTTAGTAATGGCTGCGCTGCGACGGTAGACGTCAGTTATCCCTCCGCACCTTTATTTTTAATGTACAATCCTGAGCTTGTGAAAGGAATGCTTCGTCCGATTTTTCATTATGCCTCTTTGCCGGAATGGCCTTATAATTTTGCCCCCCATGATGCCGGACAATATCCTAAGGTTAATGGACAGGTATATGCGGATAACCGACTGGAAGATCAGATGCCGATTGAAGAATGCGGCAATATATTAATTCTAATTACGGCGATCAGTATCATTGAAAAGGATTTATCCTTTGCACTGGAGCATTGGCCACATCTGGAGAAATGGGCTGATTATCTCTTAGCTACCGGTATGGACCCTGAAAATCAATTATGTACCGATGACTTTGCAGGACATCTTGCTCATAATTGCAATCTTTCCATAAAAGCGATCATGGGTATTACCGGCTTTTCATTACTATGCCGTATGAATAAGGAATACGACCGGGCGGAGGAGCTTCTTAAGGCAGCTAAGACAATGGCAGAGCGATGGATGGTTATGGCAGCGAAACCGGACGGTACCTTTCGTCTGGCCTTTGATCAGGAGAACAGCTATAGTATGAAATATAATCTTATCTGGGATAAATTATGGGGCACGAAGGTATTCGATTTCTCGCAGTTTCAGAAGGAGCTAGATTCCTATCTGACACGGTCCAATCAATTTGGTATGCCACTGGATAACCGGGCTGATTACACCAAATCCGACTGGTTGGTGTGGTGCGCTGCTTTAATGAATTCAAAAACAGATTTTATGCGAATGATAGCGCCTTTGTATGCTGCCTATCATAATTCTGAATCCCGTGTTCCTATGACCGATTGGTATGATACCAAAACTGCCAAAATACGCGGCTTCCAAAATCGTACGGTACAGGGCGGGCTATTCATCCGTTTGTTGGATCAGATGAACATCTGCAACTATAGTGAGCTTTAGTAAAAGGCTCAAAAATAAATAACCGGAAAATAAACACCTGTGAATAACGAAAGTCCGGTAGCCACCTGTCATAAAAAGAATTATTCATAAGTAATGGATACAAAATGGGAGCACTCCGAGATAGTCTCGTCGGAATGCTCCCATTTGTGTTGCTATTTCATGATTATTATCAGGGGATTGGATCACGTTTCATTCATGGAATTGATAAATCTCAGAAAGGCTTCTTTTCCTTCCGGAGTATATTTATAAACTCCCGCATGCTCCAGTACGGTTAGAAATACTAGTCCTATCTCATCATGAATAATCGTATCAATCGTTTCATTAGAGATATTATTATATTTTTCTTTTATATTATCAGACCATAGTTTATGTTTGTTAATTGTTTCGTTGGAGGCGATATCTTCACCCTTTAATAAGTAACTCTTTAAAAGCTCCATTTCGTCCTTTAATCGGGCAGGGAGTACGGCTAGACCCATAACCTCAATCAGGCCAATGTTTTCCTTCTTAATATGGTGAAGCTCTGAATGGGGATGATAAACGCCCAAGGGATGCTCCTCAGTGGTCACATTGTTACGCAGTACTAAGTCGAGTTCATAATATTCGCCAACCTTACGGGCAATCGGAGTAATGGTATTATGCGGTTCTAAGCTGCTTAATTCTTCCTTTGAGAGGGAGCATAGCTGCTGGGAGGAGAGTAGTTTTCCTTCGGCATCAGAAAAAGCATAAATAAAGGCGGTTTCATCCGTATAGCTTCTCCAGTGATTTAAAATATAATCACCTAATTCGATTAAGGGCTCAGTATCTTTTGATTGTAAGCGGAGTACGGACATAGGCCATTTAACAATTCCGACCTTTACCGTCTCAAAGCCCTTGATGGTAACGGGGGTTTCTACAGGAGCCTTAGCCATAGCAAACTCATAGTTTCCGCCTTGAAAATGATCATGGGTCAGGATGGAACCACCAACGATCGGCAGGTCCGCATTGGAACCTATAAAATAATGAGGAAACAGTTTAATAAAGTCAAACAACTTACGAAAGGCTGCTTTATCAATCGTCATCGGAGTATGCTCATAATTAAAAGCAATGCAGTGCTCATTATAATAGACATAGGGGGAATATTGAAATCCCCAGTCCTGGTCATTGATCCGGATAGGAATGATTCGATGGTTTTGTCTGGCAGGAGAATTGATGCTGCCGGCAAAGCCAACATTTTCTTTACATAAGAGACATTTCGGATAACCGCTTTGCTTCATCAGCTTTGCCGCTGCGATTGCCTTAGGATCCTTTTCCGGCTTTGATAAATTGATTGTAATATCAAGATCACCGTACTTTGTACTTGTTACCCATTTTATGTCCTTTTTAATGCGGTAACGCCTGATGTAGTCGGTATCCTGGCTGAGCTTATAATAGTAATCGGTAGCATTTTTTGCATTTTCACGGTAACAGGCCTCGAACTTTGAGATAACCTCAGAGGGTCTCGGTACAAGTGCTGCCATGATTTTGGTATCAAATAAATCCCGCATAACGACGCTATTATCACTGATTAACTCTTGCTCAAAGGCATAATCCAGCATTCCCTTTAATATTTCTTCCAGAGTCATGCTGTCTACAGAGGAATCTGGTTTTGTATATTCATCTAAATTAAATAAGTCCAGTAAGGTATTGGTGACATAAATTCGATCTGTTTCTGCCATCAGTCCCGTAGTTAAACCATAATCCACAAGTGCAGTAATATATTGATTAATCATAAAATCCTCATTTCCTTTGTAAAATCAGGGCTAAGTATAGAACGGCATTAAGCATTCTTGTAGCCATTTGGATGTGTGCTGTGCCATTTCCATGCAGAAGCAATGATTTCTTCAATATCCTCATGTTTCGGTTCCCAGTGCAAGATAGATTTCGCTTTATCGCTGGAAGCAACGAGTTTCGCTGGATCACCGGCTCTTCTTGGTGTTACTTTTGCAGGGATTGGGGAATTTGTAACTTTTCTCGCTGCATCAATAACATCCTTTACGGTGAATTCAATTCCATTACCAAGGTTAAAGATATTGCTTTCATTCCCAGCCATTAAGTATTTCATTGCCAGAATATGAGCCTGCGCCAAATCAGTTACGTGAATATAGTCACGGATGCAGGTGCCATCCTTGGTATCATAATCATCACCGTAAATGCTGATGAATTCTCTCTGATGATTGGGTACTTGAAGAATTAATGGAATTAGATGGGATTCCGGATTGTGTGCCTCACCGATTGAACCGCTCTTATGGGCTCCACAAGCGTTAAAATAGCGGAGTGACACATAGCGAAGTCCGTAAGCATGGTCTGCCCATTTAAACATCTTCTCCATGGAGAGCTTTGTTTCTCCATATGCGTTGGAAGGTTCCGTGCGGTCGGTTTCCTTAATCGGAATACGCTCAGGTTCACCATAAGTAGCAGCCGTGGATGAGAAAATGATTTTTTTAACATCATGAGCAACCATGGATTCTAATAATACCTTCGTTCCGCATAAATTATTGTCATAATACTTCAGGGGATTCGTCATACTTTCGCCAACTAAAGAATTAGCTGCAAAATGGATCACCGCATCAATCGTTTCTTTCTCAAATACGCTGTCTATAAATGCTCTGTTTCTAATATCGCCTTGATAAAAGCGTGCCTTCGGATGTACTGCTTCCATATAACCGGTCTCAAGATTATCTACTATTACAACATCCTGGCCGTCATCAATTAGCTCATAAACGGTATGGGAACCGATATAACCGGCACCTCCTAATACTAATACTGTCATGTTATATACCTGCCTTTCTTCCTTGCCATTTTTTATATTTACACTAATTCAAAGGGACCGTTTCCGATATCAACGATATAAAAATCTGCTTTATAACCGATTTTCGTTTCGTAGGTTTTGCCAACCTCTTCGATAAATCTGTCAACCTTATCATTTTCAACGATGCTAACCGTACAACCTCCAAAGCCTGCACCGGTCATACGGGAACCGATAACCCCATCCTGCTTCCAGGAAGCTTCCACGAGGGTATCAAGTTCAATACCGGTAACTTCGTAATCGTCACGTAAGGATACATGGGAGGCATTCATTAATTCACCGAATTCCTTGATCTTATTTTCCTTCAGTGCTTGAATTGCCTTGATGGTTCTTTGATTTTCATAAACCGCATGCTTTGCACGTTTGCACTGAACCGGATTTTTAATCGCTCCTTTATTAGCTTCAAATTCATCCTCCGTTAATTCACCGAGGGAATTGATCTTAACAACGCTCTGTAAATCCTTGAGTGCATCCTCACATTCTTTACGACGTTCATTGTATTTGGAATCACCAAGCCCTCTTTTTTTATTGCTGCAGGCAATAACTATTTTTGCATTGGGCAGCTTAATCGGTGCATATTCATAAGAAAGATCACTGGTATCAAGGAAGATGGCATGGTCTGCTTTACCCATGGCAATTGCGAATTGATCCATTATGCCACAGCTTACACCGATGAATTTATTTTCAGCAAACTGGCTTATCAGTGCAATCTGTGTAAGATCGATATCCAATTGGAATAATTCCTTTAGGATATAACCCGTAAGTACTTCGATGGAAGCAGAAGAGGATAAACCGGACTGATTCGGAATGTTACCGTAGTATAGCACATCCATTCCCTGTTCGATGGAATAGCCTTTTTGTTTAAAGGCCCAGATAGTACCCTTTGGATAATTCGCCCAATCGTCCTCTGTCTTATTAACAAGTCCCTCCACACTTGATGTAATTACACCAAGATTTTCAAAGTTCATAGAATAAAATCTTAGGGTTTTATCCTGATTTAAACGTACGGCAGCATAGGTTCCTATCGTCAGCGCACTGGGGAAAACATGACCTCCGTTATAATCTGTATGTTCACCGATCAGATTCACACGTCCCGGTGCAAAGAACAGGCGAACTTCGCCGTCGGCCCCAAAAACCTCATTAAATTTCTGTAATAATTTACTTTTCATAATAACCTCCGTTTTTCGTTGAGAAATAGCTTGTGTTCCGATCTTGTAAGTTATAATACATAGACTTTAATCATTCATTGTTCTATGAAGATTTGTGTTATCAGAACCAACTTTTAATCGAATATAAATTTCATCTGTATATCCTGTGCATGATTTCCAAAATGATTTCCGAATAAATTCAAACCGCCGGTATGTCTCGCGTTTTCTTTTATACCAATTCTTACTGAGATATAGGCATGAGCCGACAGGTTATATACCCGGATTGGCAAGGGGTTTACCAATTTATCATCGATATAGGTACCGCTTGTTGTTAATTTCCATGTCTTTAACATGCCGTATTGGGTATTCTTATCCGGCCACCATTGTGGATTTAATCGGCCGCGCCGACCTCCGAAATCACCGGGACAGACCCAGGTTCCGGCTTCAATACCATTGATCCATACAGTGATGTCGGAAGGATAATCCATATTGTATTCATGATCCTCCGAACATATCTCCATGGACAACTCTACCTGTTTTGCCTGAAGGTTAGTGAGTAGTGAATTTGGGAACCGGTATTCCACATATCCATTTGCAAACCATAAGAGTTTTGCCTTGGTCCGGTCCGGATTATAAAAGCATCTGGGTTCATCCTCCACATCAATCGGACCAAACTCACTGACAATTCCGCAGGGTGATTCCACCTTATAATCAACATAGTTACCAATTGGCATGTTGACGATTTTTGCTTCATCTTCCAAATAAGTAGATAGGTCTATCTCGATGGAGGTTAAAAGCTTACTGCATACCTTCATGGAGCCGTGGGAAGCCGGCTTTAAGGTTGTCTTAATTAAACCGGCCTGCTCCAGCGCTTTTACATGGGCAGCAGCGGAGGATTGTGGAAGCTTAAGCCGATCGGCAATTTCATTGATATTCAACTCGTGCTTGCATAGAAGCTTTAGAATATCAATTCTTGTATCGACGGATAATGCTTTTGCAAGAAGGGTTATTTTCTTTGTATCATCCAAGTCCATCTTGGTATGTTTTTCCAACGGCAAGACTCCTTTATGTATTTATAACAAAAATATTGTTATAAAACAGATATTTTGTTGCGGATATTGTAGCATAGAATACTCAAAAAGAAAAGTACCTACGAAAAATTTATTAAGATTTTTTAATGGAATGATGCAAGAATTCTATATAACAAGTAGAAAGCGGAAAACCTTTGTGGAAAAGGATAATTGATAGGATTTCGTCCAATAGTATATTGTTAAATGCTATATAGTAAAAATGTTACGCGAGAGGTTGTTTCACCTGTAGAAAAGCCCCGTCACAAGTAGCTTGCTCCGAATATGGCAGACAAATTTATAAATTTTCTGCTTTGTGGAGTGTATCAACTTATGATTGGGCTTTTTTACTTAAAAATATTGATATAATTCCTTGATGTCCTTGATGATGAGATCTGCATTATCCAGTTCACCTTTTTGACCAAAGCCATAGCTGCAGCCAATTGTATAGATGTGGTTCAGTTTCCCGGCCTCCATATCATGCTTTCTGTCACCGATTATGACCATCTCTTTCGGATATTGTTTCATCACTTGACCAAGTATTTCATGCTTGGGAATAAATTGATACTCAGCAGAGCATACCATTTCTTCGAAATAATGGTCCAACTGAAAAAGACGGTTATGGCACTCTTTATAATAAACCTTGCAGTTGCTGATAAAGATAAGGTGTAACCCTAGTCTCTGGAGATAATCCAGCATTTCCAAGGCTCCTTTATATAACTTGGCTTTCCCCTGGTTCATTAACGAAATCATCTCTTCCCCGATGATGTTACTACATTGCTGTCTTATATTATCTGCTAGGTCAGGCATAAAGCTTTGCCACATATCCTTGGGATTATAACCAAGCCAGTAGCCAATTTCCTGGTCGGACCAGGTTCTATCTTCTGCAGCACCTTCTTTTACCAAGACATCATATGCTTTACGAAATGCGGGACCATATAATTGCATACTGTCGTGAAGCGTACCATCATAATCAAAAAAAATTGTCTGGATCTTATGGTAAGGTATCATCTCACCCCTCCAATGTTATAGTTGTTTTAGGTGTTTGCGAAACTCATACTCTGTAACAATTGCGCACACAACATATGCTACTCCGGAGCGGAAGTTAAGCCCGTAGGAAGCGTTGGAGCGAAGGAATAGTATGCGTTGTGTGTGCAATAGCAAAAACTATATTGTTTCGCAAACGCCTTTATAGTTGTTTTACTAAGTTAACCATTTCAATGGCTGTTACTGCGGCATCATAACCCTTGTTTCCAGCCTTGGTACCAGCACGTTCGATCGCCTGCTCGATGGTATCTGTGGTCAATACTCCAAAGATAATCGGAATCTCTGTATCCAAAGTCACATGGGCAATACCCTTAGACACTTCATTTGCAACAAAATCAAAATGCGGTGTAGAACCACGTATCACTGCACCAAGACAGATTACAGCGTCGTACTTTTGTGATTTCGCTAGCTTTTTCGCTGCTAAGGGTATTTCAAATGCACCGGGTACCCAGCATAGTTCGATATTTTCATCTGTGACACCGTGTCTCTTTAATGCATCCAGTGCACCTGAGATCAGCTTTCCACCGATAAAATCATTAAATCTGCCTGCCACGATTCCGAATTTTAAGCCTTGCCCGATTAAATTTCCTTCTGTAATTCTCATATCCTTATGGTTCCTCCTTAAAATCTAACATATGGCCCATTTTTGCTTTTTTCGTTTTTAAATAATATTCATTTCTCTCATTATGATTCATTTGAATAGGAACTCTGCCGACGATTTCGATTCCATATCCGGATAAGCCCTTGAGTTTCTTGGGATTATTCGTCATCAACATTACTTTTTTTGCTCCTAAATCAGCCAATATTTGCGCACCAATACCGTAATCTCTTAAATCCTCCGGGAAACCAAGGGCTAGATTCGCCTCTACCGTATCCATACCCTGATCCTGAAGGGAATAAGCCCGTATTTTATTAATTAGACCAATACCCCTGCCTTCCTGGCGCATATATAATAGAATTCCTCTCCCCTCTGCTTCGATGTTTTTCATTGCCTCGGCAAATTGCTCCCCGCAGTCGCAGCGAAGAGAGCCAAAGGCATCACCGGTTAAACATTCTGAATGAACCCGTACTAATACCGGCTCGTCATTAGCTACATCCCCTTTGACTAAAGCAACATGATGTTCACCGTTCAGGCTGTTTTCGTAGCCAATCATGGTAAAATCACCATATTTGGTCGGCATTTTAGCATGGGCAGCTCTGATGATATATCGTTCCTTCTTCCGCCGGTAAGCGATTAAATCAGCGATCGATATAAATTTTAAATGATGCTGTTTCGCATAATCGATTAGCTGGGGAGTTCTTGCCATAGTACCGTCTTCATTCATAATTTCGCAAATGACACCTGCCGGAAATAAGCCTGCTAAGGAGGCCAAATCCACCGCTGCCTCCGTATGTCCGGCACGTTTTAGAACTCCTCCCTGTTTTGCCTCTAATGGGAAGATATGTCCGGGCCGCTTAAAGTCCTTTTCTGTGGAATTGGGATGGATCACTTTCTGTATGGTGAGAGCACGTTCATGCGCTGATATTCCTGTGGAGGCTTCGGCAGAATCAATCGATACGGTGAATGCAGTACGGTGTGAATCCGTGTTCTCCTCCACCATTTGTGGTAAATATAATTGCTTTAGTCTGTCATTTACAATTGGCATGCAGATTAAGCCCCGGCCATACTTCGACATGAAATTTATCGCTTCGGGAGTAACCTTTTCCGCTGCCATGACAAGATCACCTTCATTTTCCCGGTCCTCATCATCCACGACCACCAGCATTTTCCCAGTTTTAATATCTTCGATGGCATCCTCTATGGAATCAAATTGAAACATGCAACATCCTCCTTGCTCTAAATAAACCCGTGTCTCAGTAAAAAATTCATGTCAATATCCGGTTTTTCATCGCCCTTACCAATGACGGGCATAGGAAGGCCTCCAAAGGAGAGAAGCCTTTCTACATATTTACCTAAGATATCACATTCCAGATTTACAACATCCCCGACCTTCTTATGAAGTAAGGTTGTGATGTTTTTGGTGTGCGGAATAATGGAAACCTTGAATTGTCGCTCATCAGCATAAGCAACCGTTAAACTGATTCCGTCAATTGCGATAGAACCTTTGAAAACAATATATTTCAATATTTCCGGTGGTGCATAAATACTCACCCACACAGCATTTTCTTCACTAAGAAAATTGGTAATCCTTCCGGTTCCGTCAATATGTCCGCTTAAGATATGTCCTCCCAGGCGGTCATTTACCAGTAAAGCTCGTTCAAGATTGACGGCATCTCCGGAAGATAAAAGATGAAGATTGCTTCTTCGCATGGTCTCAGCCATTACATCAACGCTAAAGCGGTTGGAGGCAAATTCTGTTACGGTTAAACAGACTCCGTTCGTACAGATACTGTCACCAAGTTTTACATGATTCAAGACTTTATTGGCATAGATAGATATTTTGGCAGATTTGGCGGATTTTTGAACCGAAAACACCTTACCTATTTCCTCTACTAATCCTGTAAACATTACGTTCACTCCCTTCTTACATTGGCTTCTATCATAATATCATCACCGAAACGTTGTATTTTAATTCCATCTAATTGATAAGCGTCCTTCATCAGTTTGATGCCAGGTCCACCAACCGGTGTTTTTGCCAGGCTTCCACCGGCAATTTTAGGAGCAATGAAGAAAGATACCTTATCAATAATTCCGGTTTGTAAAGCAGAAGCGTTTAGTTCACTTCCACCTTCCAGTAGAACGCTGTCAACATTTCGTTCAGCCAGTGCTTTCATTAAAAAAATCAAATCAACCTGTTCCTTCCATAAGGGTGCCGTGATGATTTCGACACCTTGATCAGCCAGCTGATGAAGCTTATCCTTCGGGGCAAGCTCAGTGGTTATAAGAATTGCCCGTGCAGCAGAATCGATGCGAAGCACATTTGCGTTTAAGGGTATTTTTGCCTGAGTATCTACAATTATACGAATTGGATCAGAACATTTTTGGTCCGGCAGTCTGGTATTTAGAAAAGGGTTATCCTGAAGAACAGTTCCGATCCCAACCATGACCGAAGAAAACCGATGCCTTAACTTATGTACATAGGCTCTGGATTCTTCGTTGGTAATCCATTTGGAATCACCGGTGTGAGTAGCAATTTTTCCGTCCAGCGTCATGGCGGTTTTTAATAGACAGAAGGGCAAGCCTGTAGTGATGTATTTAAGAAATATTTCGTTCAAGCGTTTCCCTTCCTCCTGTAACACACCTACAGTCACCTTGACGCCGTTGTCTTTCAGCATTTTAATCCCCTTACCCGACACGAATGGATTTGGGTCCTCCATAGCGATTACTACCTCATAAATTCCTTTTTCAATAATGGCTTTCGCGCAGGGCGGTGTTTTCCCAAAGTGAGAGCAGGGTTCGAGAGTAACATACATCGTGGCGCCAGCTACATCCGCTGTTGCATTGTTAAAGGCATTAATTTCTGCGTGGGGTCCACCATATAACTCGTGATATCCTTCTCCTATTATTATATTGTCTTTCACGATTACGGCTCCAACCAAGGGGTTGGGATTTGTAAATCCGATACCCTTTTCAGCCAGTTCCATCGCTCTTTTCATATATTTGATTTCCATAAAATAAGCACCTCTTTTCTAGTGTGGCATAAAATCGAACCGTTTATGAACCAGTGATACATATTGTGAAAATAATTGAAAAACTTACAAACATTTAACAAGGATATGGTTATTGATTTTACATTCATTTATTACAATATCCATGTAGGAAGTTATTCGGGTGGCCAAAGATAATTAGGGTCAGGGAGGTGAAATTATTATTAAAAAAGTTGTATTAAAGGTGTTAAACAGATATACCATACTAGATTTATTTGAAGGAACAGAGGAACTTATGGATATCAGAGCGTTATATAATGAAACAGAGGATGAAGGTGAGGAGGACATCGTTGATGACTTCGAGGACGATGGCTATTATGATCGTTATGAAGAAGTCGAGGACGATGGCTATCATGATCGTTATGAAGAAATCGAGGACGATGGCTATTATGATCGTTATGAAGAAGTCGAGGACGATGGCTATCATGATCGTTATGAAGAAATCGAGGACGATAGCTATCATGATCACCATGAGGATATCGAGGATGATATGGAGGAAGATATGGCAGAAATGGTAAATGTAGATATTGATGATTCGAAGGATGCTCATAAGCGGGAGGAGTTGCGTTGGTTAGATGATCCTGAGCTTTTGGAGGATCTGCTTGACAGGGCTGATGAATATATATAAAATGAATAGGTAATTAACGAGAGTGATACAAGGGTTTGTATCTCTTTTTTTATTTAGGGGTTTATGAAATTCAAAACCTTATGGGATCTGAGGCTTGGGATGAAATGTATCAGTTTTCTGACTGAAATGTTAAATACTTCTTTAATTATACTTTCTATTCCTGCTCTTATTAATCCAGTTAATAAATCTCATTAAAATTAATAAATTGTAAATTGGTATGTTATTCGATAATATAACGTTATAAGTACTGATTGATAATAAAAGGGATGCCTTGAATACCTAAATACTAAAATTAGAAAAGCAGGTAGAAGAATGAAGCTGTTAAAAGACAGAATTGTGAAGGACGGTAAAGTAAGGGCTGGTAATGTCTTGAAAGTGGACAGTTTCTTAAACCATCAAATGGATATCGAACTGTTTGGAGAAATCGGCAAGGAATTTAAACGGAGATTTTCAGATAGAGAAGTAAGCAAAATATTGACAATCGAGGCTTCCGGAATAGGAATAGCCTGCATTGCTGCTCAGTATTTTAATGTCCCTGTTGTGTTTGCTAAGAAGACCCAGACAAAAAACATTGCTGGTGATGTATATACCGGTAAGGTAGAATCCTTTACTCATGGTCGTGTTTACGACATTATTGTGGCGAAGGAATTTTTGAAACCGGAGGACAAGATATTAATTATCGATGATTTTCTTGCGAACGGAAGTGCATTGCTCGGTTTGGCAAAATTAGTAAAGGATGCCGGAGCTGCTTTGGTTGGGGCCGGAATCGTAATTGAAAAGGGCTTTCAGGAGGGCGGCGAAATCGTCCGTTTAAGTGGTGTAAGAGTGGAATCGCTTGCTATCATAGATTCCATGAATGAAGATACCGGTATTGTTTTTCGTGACTAGGATTTATTAAGGGTACAAGCCCTGTAAATAAATTATGGAAGAGATTCCAAAAGAGGAGTGATTTCCCGTTGATGGAAATCCCCAAATTATAAGGAGGAGAAAAAATGTTAAAGAAATTATTATCGTTATGCCTGCTTGCAATTATGGTTTTATCATTCACCGCCTGCGGTACAAAGAAGGATGATAGCGAGGCAGGAAACAATTCTGATTTTAAGGTAGCTGTAATACATATCGGTGATCCTGCAGATGGTGCCGGTTATACGTTTGCTCATGACCAGGGTATCGTAGCTATGCAGGAAGAATTAAAACTTTCTGATGATCAGGTAATCCGCAAAAATAATGTAAATGATGCGGATGCAGTTGCAATCAGAACAGCAATGGAAGAAGCAATTGAAGAGGGTGCAGATATTATCTTTGGTACCAGCTGGGGCTATATGGATACCATGGATGAGATGGCGAAAGAATACACCGATGTTATTTTCTCCCATGCATCCGGTTACATGAGTAACGAAACTAACTTTAACAACTATTTCGGCCGTATTTATCAGGCACGTTACTTATCCGGTATCGCTGCTGGCTTAAAGACTCAGTCTGACATGATCGGTTATGTAGCGGCTATGGGTATTGATAATTCAGAGGTTACCGGCGGAATTAATGCATTTGCATTAGGTGTTGAATCAGTAAATCCTGACGCAAAGGTATATGTAAAGGTAACAAATTCCTGGCTTGACCCTACCTTAGAGAAGCAGGCAGCGGAAGCATTACTAGATATGGGTTGTGATGTTATTGCACAGCATGCTGACTCAACTGCTCCACAGATGGCTGCAGAAGCAAGAGGAGTATGGGGTGTTGGTTATAACTCCGATATGACAAAGGATGCTCCGAAGGCTCACTTAACTGCTCCGGTCTGGAAATGGGGTGTATATTACACGAAAGCTGCTAAGGATGCAATGGAAGGAACCTGGAAGAGCGAGAATTACTTCGGCGGTTTGGCTGAGGGCTTTGTAGATGTATCCACTCTTTCCGATAACTGTGCAGAAGGCACCAAAGACGCAATTGATGCAGCAAAACAGAGAATACTTGACGGCTTTAAAGTTTTTGAAGGTGAACTGTATGATAATCAGGGGAATGTAGTTTGTGCAGCAGGTGAGGCTTTAACAGATGCTGATATTACAGGTGCTATGAACTGGTATTACAAGACCGTTGAAGTAAAATAATTATTTACAACATAATTTCTTATAACATAATTATTAATAAAAGCAGGAACCGGTTTTCATAAACTGGTTCCTGCGGTAAGTTAAAGAGGAATTTACCATAAAATGTATTGTAGAAAAACTATGGACGTAAAAATGCAAATCTGGTATTATTATGTATCAATAAGAAGATTTATGATAGAAAGAATATGAATTAGGCTGGTGGCATTGTGGAGAATATGAAAAAAGAAGCAATGGCAATCGAACTGAAACAGATTACGAAAACCTTCGGGACGGTTGTTGCAAACAACAAAATAGACCTGTCTGTAAGGCAGGGGGAGATTCTGGCTCTGCTTGGCGAAAACGGATCAGGTAAAACTACTTTAATGAACATGCTTTCGGGTATCTATAAACCTGACAGCGGTTCTATTTTAATTAATGGAAATGCTGTAACCATCAATTCTCCTGAGGATGCCATTGCACTTGGCGTAGGGATGATTCATCAGCATTTTAAACTGGTGGATGCGTTGCCTGCAACTGATAATATCATTCTAGGCGTAAAGGATAAAGGAATTTTCTTAAAAAAATCCAGATCGGAAAAAATAGCAGAAATTATTAAGCGTTTTGGTCTTAATCTAGACCCTGAGAAAAAAGTATACCAGATGTCCGTCAGTGAAAAGCAGACGGTTGAAATACTGAAGGTACTTTACCGTAAGGCGGATATTTTGATTTTGGATGAACCGACTGCGGTATTAACTCCACAGGAAACAAAGCGGTTATTTGAAATATTACTTTTAATGAAGAAGGAAGGCTGTGCGGTTATTATCATTACCCATAAATTAAATGAAGTTATGGAAATTAGTGATCGGGTAACCATCCTTCGTAAGGGTGAGAGCGTTGCAACGGTGAATACTGCGTCGACCAATGCACAGGAACTGACGGAGCTTATGGTTGGAAGACCGGTGGAGTTATCCATTGAGCATCCGGAAACTTATTTTGATGAGAATCTACTCGAAATTCATCATCTGACGGTTGAGGATGAGGAAGGCATCAATATGCTCAAGGATATCAGCTTCAATTTAAACCGTGGTGAAATCCTCGGAGTGGCAGGAGTGGCAGGCAGCGGACAGAAGGAACTTTGTGAATCTATAGCCGGACTGCTTCCTGTAAAAAAAGGTGCTATTTTATATCACAACGAAAACATTGTCGGCAAAACGCCGAATGAAATTATAAAAATGGGAATCAGTATGAGCTTTATTCCGGAAGACCGCCTTGGTATGGGACTTGCAGCCTCCATGGGAATGGTGGATAACATGCTGCTGAAAAAATACAACGAAGGAAAGAGCCCTTTTGTAAGTAAAAAATCAGCAAGAGAGCTTGCAAAACGACTTGTGGAGCAGCTTGATATTGTTACTCCGAGTGTGGATACTCCGGTTAGAAGATTATCCGGCGGAAATGTGCAGAAGGTGCTCTTAGGCAGAGAGATAGAATCTGAACCCAACGTATTAATTACTGCATACGCAGTACGCGGTCTTGATATCAACTCCTCCTATACGATTTATGATTCCTTGAATGAACAGAAAAAAAAGGGAGTCGGTGTTCTCTTCATTGGTGAAGATTTAGATGTTATGCTGGAGCTCTGTGACCGTATTATGGTATTATGCCATGGCAGAGTAACCGGTAATGTTGATACGAAACATATTACGAAAGAGCAGTTGGGATTACTCATGACCGATGCTGGTACAAAGAAAGGAGGAGTCTGATGGGTGCTTTAGGATCAAGAACCAAGCAAGAACCATTTATCCGAGTGGTGAAAAAAACGGAAATATCCATCGGTAAGACCTTCTTACTTTCTTTGTTTGCATTAATTGCAGCGATTATGGCCGGAGGAGTATTCATATTAGCAATCGGTCAAAACCCTATTGATGTATATATAACAATTGTAAAAGGCGCATGGAGAAGCAGTATTGCTACGAAAGGTACCATTAAAATTGCAATCCCTCTATTAATTGCTGCAATTGGAATTACCCCGGCCTTTCAGATGAAATTCTGGAATATCGGAGCAGAGGGCCAGATTATTATGGGCGGTATCTTTGCAACCTATTTTGCTCTCAATTTTGACTATTTGCCACATGGCATTTTATTATTATTAATGTTTGTTGCCGGTATGGTGGGCGGTGGAATCTGGGGACTGCTTCCCGCGGTCTTTAAAACAAGATTTGGTACGAATGAGACATTGTTTACCTTAATGCTTAATTACATTGCGTTATATATGATCAGATTTTTTACAGAGGGGCCATGGCGTGATCCTGCTTCCTCAGGTTTTCCTAAGATAGCAACCTTCAGTGAAAATGCAAGACTGGACCGGATTTTTGGTGTTCATGCCGGCTGGCTGATCGGCCTTGTTCTGGTTGCTGTTATGTTTGTGTATTTAAAATATACCAAGCATGGTTATGAAATCAGTGTTGTCGGGGAAAGTATCAATACAGCACGATATGCAGGAATGAATGTTAAGAGAATTGTGCTTCGGACCATGTTCATCAGTGGAGCCATTTGCGGCATTGCTGGTATGACTCAGGTAACCGGTGCAGCATATACGCTTGGCGAGGGAGTTGCAGGTGGTGTTGGCTTTACCGCAATTACCGTGGCGTGGTTATCAAAACTGAATCCAGTGATTATTTTAGTGGTATCTGTATTATTTAGTATGCTGGATAAGGGCTGCTCGGTTATGCAGAGCACCTTCGGATTATCTTCTGCGGTATCCGGTATTCTGCAGGGTATTATCCTGTTCTTTATTTTAGGCTTTGATTTCTTTACCCGTTACCGATTCGTATTCAGAAAGGCAAGGTAAGCTTATGATTATAAACTTTTTATATGCGGCTATCAAAGCTGGTACGCCATTGCTTTTTGGTACTACCGGTGAAATTATGACGGAACGCTCAGGTCATCTTAATCTTGGTGTTGAGGGTATGATGTATATGGGTGCCTTTTTGGGCTTTTATGTGGGCTTCCATACCGGAAGTCTTCCTTTGGCTTTATTGGCTGCCTTTGCAATTGGTTTATTTGCGGCCCTTATCTATGCATTTTTAACTGTTACCATGATGGCGAACCAGAATGTTACCGGTCTGACCTTAACCATATTCGGCACTGGCTTTGCTAAATTTTTCGGAGAATCCATGATTCGTGAAGCCGGAGGCTCACCGAAGCTGGCCGATTCATTTATGACCACCATATCAGAAAAACCAATTCCCGTTCTCGGAGATATTCCGGTACTCGGAAAACTGTTATTTTCACATAACCCGCTTGTATATATCGCTGTAATAATAGCTGTTATCTGCAGTATTTATTTAATGAGAACGAAAGCAGGTCTGAATATGAGAGCAGTAGGAGAAAATCCTGCCGCTGCGGATGCTGCCGGAATTAATGTTACCTTGGTTAAATATATCCATATCATGCTTGGCGGAGGTATCTGTGCCCTCGGCGGAGCTTATTTATCCTTAATTAACGGCGGTGGTATCTGGAATAACAGTAGTGCTGTTAACGGACAGGGCTGGATATCCGTGGCACTCGTTATATTCGCAAGCTGGAGTCCGATGAAAGCTATTTATGGATCCCTTGTATTTGGTGCTTTCAGTGTGCTTCAATTTTACGTACCGAAGGATATTATACAGATTCCGAATGCTTTTTATGTTATGCTGCCATTCTTAATTACAACCTTTGTCTTAATACTAGCTTCCATGCGTAAATCGAAGGAAGGCTCCCAACCGGCAGGTTGCGGTGTGAATTATTTTAGGGAGGAAAGATAGAAGATAAAGGATCATTCATTTAAATAAATAATTAATTAGTCAAATGTGATAACATCACAGATGGTTGCTGCGTATCGTGTTATAGTAAGCTCATAAAATAATTTAAGTATTTTTGAGGAGGAATATATATGGCAACTATTAAAATAACAAAAGGTAATTTTGATCAGGAAGTATTAAACTCAAAGGAGCCCGTATTATTAGATTTCTGGGCATCCTGGTGCGGACCGTGCCGTATGGTGGCACCGACCGTGGATGAAATCGCAGAAGAAGTAAAAGGAAGTGCCAAAGTAGGTAAAATTAATATTGATGAAGAATCTGAGTTGGCAAATCAATTTCGTATCATGAGCATTCCAACCTTGATGGTAGTAAAAGACGGGAAAGTATCTGCTACTGCCGTTGGTGTCAGACCCAAAAAGGATATACTTAGAATGTTGGAAGTAAAATAAAGGATTATCCCATAAAATAAATGAATGCAGGACCGTAATATAAGTGGTATACTTATTACGGAACCTGCATTTTATATTGTACAGATAAGTTTTATTTTAAGCCGCCATTGGAGGGAGTATATTGCTTGAGAAAGATGATATTGCATATATCCGTAATACCTTACAATTCTGGAAGGATTTGAACGATGCACAACAGAAAACATTGCTGCAGATGACTGTGAAGAAACAGTTTAAAAGCGGAGAGCCCATACACACAGATTCAGATAACTGTTCCGGTATCTTTTTGTTAAAGAGCGGCCAGGTCAGAGGATATATTGTTTCGGAAAACGGAAAGGAAATAACGCTATACCGCTTATTTGACAGGGATGTCTGCATTTTTACGGCTTCCTGTATGATGAGAAACATATCCTTTGAGATCTTTATTGAGGCAGAAAAGGATACCCAGGCTTATTTAATACCAACCCCCGTTTATCGGAAACTGACGCAGGAATCCCTTGCGGTTCAAAGCTATACGAATGACTTAATGGCTTCCCGTTTTTCTGAGGTCATGTGGATCATGGAACAAGCTTTGTTTGTTAGTTTTGATAAAAGACTCGCTAATTTTTTAATGGAGCAGTCAAATATAAATGAAACGGATCTATTAGAAATCACTCATGAAAAGATTGCGAATCATTTGGGAACAGCCAGAGAGGTAGTAACACGGATGCTGAAATATTTTCAGAGTGAGGGTATGGTGGAATTAAATCGAGGTGCAATTGCAATCATAGATAAAAAGAAGTTGGATACGCTGTCAGCGCAATAAAGGATACATTTACAGATGGGTAGAAAGGAAAATATAATCCAAGCACCCGACCAAGGTTCATTGGAATATACGGGATGAAATGAAACAGACATCAGAAAAAGGATTGTTGGATGCAAAATCCATTAAGGAAGAACTGAAGGAACTTGCAGAAGAAAAATACCGGATATTTTCTGCATCCTTAATACCGGGAAAAGAAAATGTTCTTGGAGTGAGGCTTCCATTATTACGTAAATTGGCAGTCCGCATTGCCAAAGGTGATTGGCAGGATTATTTGAACCAGGCTCAGGATGATACCATGGAAGAGGTAATGCTACAAGGTATGGTAATTGGAACCATAAAAACAGACATTGAGGTTATTCTTAAGCTTACAGAGGAGTTTATCCCGAAGATTGACTGCTGGTCGGTTTGTGACAGCTTCTGCGGAAGTCTTAAAATAGTAAAGGATAATAGGGAAAGGGTTTGGAAGTTTCTTCAGCAATATTTCAATTCGGATCAAGAATATGATATTCGTTTTGGGGTAGTCATGCTGTTAGGATATTACGTGCTCCCGGAGTATTATGAAAAGGCTTTTACTATATTTGATAACATAAAGCAGGAAGGCTATTATGTGAAAATGGCAGTGGCTTGGGCAATCTCCACATATTATACCAGTTTTCCGGACCAAACTCTGGATTACTTAAAACGTTGTAATTTGGATGATTTCACATATAATAAGGCATTGCAGAAAATCACGGAATCTTTAAAGGTGGATTTAAAAACCAAGGAAATCATCAGAAGCATGAAACGGGTTTCTTATGATACTTTGGGCATCAAGAAGTAGTGTAAAGAATCTCAAATTTTCACACGATAAATTTGTGCTGACACCGAAATTTGGGTGTTTTAGCAGAATGGAGGGTTTTATGAGGGTAACATTTTTAGGAGCAACACATGAAGTGACAGGGAGCTGTTATTTTTTGGAGGCATGCGGAAGAAATATATTAATCGACTGCGGTATGGAGCAGGGAAGAGATACCTTTGAAAATCAAAAAATACCGGTTTCTTCAGCAGAATTGGATACTGTTTTATTGACCCATGCACATATGGATCATTCCGGTAAGCTTCCGATGCTTTACAGCGAAGGCTTTCGTGGACACATACATGCGACCGGAGCGACAAGTGCGTTATGCGATATCATGCTTCGTGACAGCGCTCACATACAGATGGCTGAGGCGGAATGGCGGAACCGTAAAGGTAAGCGCGCAGGTGAAAACCATTTTATACCCATTTATAATATGGAGGATGCTCTTTCCACAATCCGTTTATTTGTGTCACATGAATACGGCGAAATAATTGATTTGTATGACGGTATTAAGGTTCGATTTACAGATGTAGGACATTTACTCGGGTCTGCAAGTATCGAAGTGTGGATTACTGAGGAGGGCATTACGAAAAAAATAGTCTTTTCCGGCGATATCGGTAATATCAATCAACCACTGATCAATGATCCGCAGTACACGAAGGAAGCAGATTATGTAGTCATGGAATCCACCTACGGTGACAGAAACCACGGTGAAATGCCGGATTATATCGGTGAATTGAGTGACATAATACAGACGACCTTTGACCGAGGAGGGAATGTTGTCATACCTTCCTTTGCTATCGGAAGAACTCAGGTTCTCCTCTATTATATCCGAAAGATTAAGGAGGATCGACTGGTAACGGGCCACGATCATTTTAAGGTTTATGTGGATAGTCCCCTTGCAATAGAAGCAACGCAGATTTACGTAAATAATATGCTTGGGTATTTTGATAAAGAAGCATTGGAATTGATTCACAAGGGAATTGATCCGATTTCGTTCCCAGGACTTACAGTTTCCATTACCTCAGAGGAATCCAAGGCGATTAACTCTGATGATGAACCCAAAGTTATTATATCGGCTGCAGGCATGTGTGACGCAGGACGAATCAGGCATCATTTAAAGCATAATTTGTGGAGAAGCGAAAGTACCGTTCTGTTTGTAGGATATCAGTCGGTAGGAAGTTTGGGACGTATGCTTTTGGATGGAGCGCCTGAGGTAAAACTGTTTGGTGAATTGATTCAGGTAAAGGCCGAAATTAGAAAGTTAGCAGGAGTAAGCGGGCATGCCGACCGTGATGGACTAATAAAATGGTTGCAAGGTTTTGATAAAAAGCCTTCAAGAGTATTTGTGGTTCATGGGGATGATCAGGTTTGTGAGATTTTTAACGATTATATCAGGGATGAACTGGGTTATCCTGCAGTTGCTCCATACAGCGGAGCAGTTTATGACTTAAAAAGAAACTTGTGCGTTGAAGAAGGTAAAATTGTACCGGTAGAAAAGAAGGTTGAAGCTGCTAAAGTGGATTCCGTGTTTGAGCGTCTGGTTCATGCAGGTAAACGGTTAATGGTAGTTATTCAGCATAACAAAGGCGGAGCAAATAAGGATTTGGCTAAGCTGACCGGACAGATTAATTCTTTATGCGATAAGTGGGACCGTTAAATTTTTTTACTGAACTTACCGAAAGGTTGCCGAACATCTGAAGAATACGTGTTCAGGCTTTCCAGTAGGTGAATATTACGAAAAATACTACAGGAATGATGAATAGGAAGAAATGCTTGGTTTTACCGTAATAGAATAATGGAAAACCGGATAATAAAGATATTTCCTGGTGATAAGCGAAGCATCCTGATGAACGCTGCCAGAAAAGTCTGGATTATCCGGTTTTTTATAGTATTTTATAAGTAATGCCAGGGTGACTCCCGCAAAGAATTATGATTTATTTGCAGGTGCCTTGCCGTTATTACCCCATTCAAAATGTCTTTCGGTTGCCAATTCAAAATGCAGTTTCGCAATTCCTAAGTCCACCAATTGAAATCCATTGGTGTTTTTTACAGCTGCGCTGACGATACCATGTTTCAATATAAAATGTACCGGTTTGCGATTGACGGCGGAAGGAGCAAGACTGACAGCCTGAATACCTTTTAAAAACCACTCCGGTACGGGAGCGTCACATGTGTAGTAATACTCCAGAGACTTTGTACCGGTATGAGTCAATTTGTGGATGGTTCTTTCGCGTAAGCTCTGTTTCTCTAGGACATTACCTACTGTAATGACACAGACCAGGGCTTCCTTATTCTTAAGGCTGCAGGGACAGTTCTTTTTATCAAAGGTTCCGCCCACCCAGCAGGTTCCAAGTCCCAGTTTTGTTGCTTCGAGGACCAATAGCTCACCATAATATCCTATTTTTTCTCTCATATGAGGATCTTCTTCCGTGCCAGCCATGGCAAAAAAGCTTTGTACGCCATGAAACATACCGTAGCTTTTTAAGATGCCATGAAAGGAATTGCTTCCATTTTCAATCAATTGGATGGAAAGACCACTTTCTTTATTATATTTATTCGTGAGCTCATTTAATATTCTAAGGCTTTTACCATCTATTGGAGTGCTTTGGTAGCTGCGCCTGGAGCATCGTAATTCCATTGCTTCGAGATAATTCATAAAAGACCTCCTAAATTAGTGCAATTTTCTTTATCATATTCTGTTTACGGAAAAATATCAATCCCTTTTCAGTCGGAAGGTTGTTCTTTCATTTTTTCAATGATATAATGCAAATACAGGATTTATTGCTTATTGATACCAGTTTGTCAATTATATATAATAAATTTGAAAATCAGACGAGAATGAGGAAGATAAAATATAGTACATAAGAAACAAAAAGCTGATTTACGAAAGACAGGAGGAAACAGCTTTGAAATCAAAACATGTTTTAGGACCGATCAGAAAAATATTTTTTTTCATAATAATTGCATTTTTTACCGTATTGATCTCCTTTACTTACCTTTTGTATCAATCCGAAAAGAAAGAAAATGAGGACAAGTTAGTTATAAATATATTTGGCAGGCAAAGAATGTATACCCAGCAGATGAGTAAGGATGCCAGTCTGCTATATGCTCTGATGCTGTCTTTGAATTCGGGAGCTAATTATAATTCCGAGGAAGAGGTGGTGAAAAAAATTGAAGCCTCGAAAGAAAATTTATCCAGAGCGAGTAAAGATTTTTCCGACATACTGGCAGCCATGCATAAGGGAGAACTGAACATAGAAGCTGATAAAATTACTCTACATAAATCCATTCTAAATGCTAATGGATATTTATCAGATATTGATGCCTTATGGCTAGAATTTGATCAAGCGGTGGAAACTATGATTACCTCAACCGTAATCTCAGATGAGGTAATACAAGCGGTCCTATATATCAGTGATAATAATTTAAAGTTATTAGAGCTAAGTGATGATATTTTGGATCTTGTGTTGGAAGATGCCATTTATAGCGGAAAAATAAGGGGAGGTATTTTCTACAGCTTAATCGCATTCATGAGTATCCTAATCTTTGTGGCACTATTTCATATGTTACAAAACATTGTTATACCATTTCATCAGCTTTATAAGGGAATATCCGAGATAGGCCTGGATAAATATCCGCTGAAACCCGGTTTGCCAACCAGGAGGAAGGTTACTCCGATTGTTTCGGAAATCAATGATACCTTTAAAAAAATCAATGATTTGATCACCTTAATTGAAAATATCACTAACAATGCTTCCTTTATGGAGGTTTTAAATTATATCAATCATACCTTCTCTTCCTTCATTCCTTATAACTATATTGGTATTGCATTAATTGATAAAAATAAAAAAAGTATCAGGGCTTCCTACGGAGTATCCGATGGTACTGTGAACGGACTTCCCGAAAAAATTATGGGGGCAAGCTGGAATATTCACGATACCAGTCTTGATAAGCTATTACGGACCGGTGATGCAAGAATAATTAATGATTTAACTGAGTATACGGCCGGTAAACCTCTGAAGCCATATAATAAGGTCATTTTGGAGGCAGGTATCCGAGCATCCATAACGCTACCGCTAAAGGTATCAGGGGAGCCGGTAGGGTTTATTTTCTTTTCCAGCAAGACAAAAAATGTTTATAATAACGGACATGTTAAAATATTAAAAACCTTGGCGAATAGTATGGCCATCAGCTTAAATCAAAATATCTTCATCAACGATCTGCTATATGGAAGTGTGCTAGCACTGGCAAAGCTTGCGGAAGCTAGGGATGAGGACACCGGAGATCATCTTGAACGTATGAGAATTTATTCGAGGGTAATCGCAGAATTGTTATATGAGAGCAATATATACAGGGACCAAATTACGCTTGAATATATTGAAAATATTGAACGCTTCAGCCCCTTACATGACATCGGCAAGGTAGGAATTAGAGATGAAATATTGTTGAAGCCCGGCAAATTAACCACAGACGAGTTTGAGGCAATGAAAAGGCATGCCACTTATGGTGCGGAGGTTTTAAGGGCCGCGGAATATAATATTTCACAAAAAAATAAAAGCTTATTCGGTATGGGTATTGATATTGCAGAAGGCCATCATGAAAAATGGAATGGAACCGGATACCCTTACGGCAAACAAGGGGAGGATATCCCTCTAAGTGCCAGAATCGTGGCTATAGCGGACGTGTTTGATGCTCTGACCAGTAAAAGACCTTATAAGGAAGCCTTTACTTTTGAAGCCGCTGTTAGGATCATTAGGGAAGGCAGCGGTAAACATTTTGATCCAAAAATCGTTAAAGTGTTTATGGAGAATATTGATGAAATTGAGAAAGTATATGAAGGTTTTTTAAAAAGTGAGAGTAGGGTTTCTTAATACAGGGAGGGTATCATATGAACATACAGATTTATGGTAAATCAAAATGCTTTGATACTAAAAAAGCGGAACGGTATTTTAAGGAGCGCAGCGTGAAATTCCAATCGATTGATGTAGTTAAATATGGAATGAGTAAAGGTGAGTTCCAAAGTGTAAAATCAGCAGTCGGTGGGATTAATCAATTAATAAATGCATCTGCAACGGCATCAGAACTGACAACCTTAATGAAGTATTTATCTCCGGAGGATCGGGAAACTAAGTTATTTGAGAACCCGCAGTTACTTAAAACGCCTATAGTCCGAAACGGAAAGAAGGCTACGGTCGGATTTCAACCGGAGATATGGAAGACATGGGACTAAGTAAATAGCGATACAGAAAAAATAAAATTCAAAAATAAAAGTATTAGTTAAAGAGAAAGCATGTGAACAAATCCACCGTTTGCATTGCTTTCTTTTTTACATGAAATCAGTATAGACGAAGGAAATAAAGCAAATATTAATGAATGAAAAATGTTAAGTATAGTCTTATAAAAATTGGAGGTACAAAAGTGATAGAAAAAATTGAAAACGGGAAAGAAAAGGCAATAGGAAAATTAAAAGAAAACGTAGGACAAATCATGGAAGATAATGAACTTGAATTCCGCGGAAAAATGCAGTCGATGAAGGCAGATGTATCTGACACTTTAGATAATGGGAAGGAAACGGTATTAAGGAAAACTAATGATATCATAGATAAAGCAAAGGAATATACGAAGGATATGAAAAATATGAATAGCATAAAAAAAGAGTAATAAAAGGAATCATAAAAAATGCCGGATTCTTCCGGGGTCTTATGGAAAGGAGGTTGGTTTATGCCGGAAATCAACAATATAGTTGTTTGGCTAATTCTTGGAGGTATTTCGGGCTGGATTGCCAGTAAAATTACAAGTAATGACGCCAGGATGGGAATTGGTTTAAATCTTCTGGTAGGTATTTTAGGTGCATTTATTGGTGGTTGGTTGGTAGGTATTTTCGGACTGGGTCCCGCTACCGGGATTAATCTATGGAGTTTTATTATCTCCATCGTTGGTTCTGTCCTATTATTGTCAATCGTAAATCTGTTTCGTAGAAAATTATAAATCAGAGTAAGTGGGTTGTCTCGAGGGACAACCTTTTTCATTTCAGAAGAATTGCGTTCTATGAAATTAAAAAGCACTCTGTGCCGGATGCGCATCTCGTGGTAGGGATATTTTACTTCGCAATCCGCCAAGGCACATATGGATTATGTACTGTCTATGCCGTAAGAGATATTAGAAATACTGGAAAACTTTGGTTGCCTCTTGCACCGGTAACAATTATTTTATATAATAAAATTGTAATAATATACCAACTATTCAAACCAAGTATTGAACAGGAAGGGGATAATACTTATGGAAACCAGAGCAATCAAAATTGCTGCACCAATGAACAAAAAGATCAACCTAAAGGTAATGCCCGGACATTTTGCGACCAGCAGCTCACACATTAATTTGTATATCGACTTAACAACGATGAAAAGCCGACAGAGCGAGGCGGCGGAAGCAGCTGCCGTTATTGCAAAGCAGTATATTAACAATGTGGTTGTTGATACCATTGTTTGTCTGGACGGTTGTGATGTAATTGGTGCATATCTGGCAGAGGAATTATCAAAAGCCGGTATCCGTTCTATGAATGCACATCAAACAATTTACATCATTTCACCGGAGTTTAACACCAACGGACAGATGATATTCCGGCAGAATAACCAGCCGGCTGTATATGGCAAGCATGTATTGTTGCTCGCGGCATCTGCTACGACAGGTGATACCCTTAGAAAAAGCATTGACTGCATACAATATTATGGAGGAATTGTACAGGGAATCAATGCAATTTTCAGTGCAGTGGACACCATTGATGGGATACCAGTGAATTCAATCTTTAAACCAAAGGACCTTCCGGATTATAAAAGCTATAATATTAACGAATGCCCCCTATGTAAGGCAAAACAGAGATTAGAAGCTATTGTGGACAGCTATGGCTATATCAAATTATAGAATAAAAACTTTCATTCCTACGGTTGATTATACGGGAGAAAGATGATAACATACTTGAAATTATCCGGATTTATCTCATTATAATAATACTAAAAACGCCTTAATCCTGAAAACCTCCCTTTCATGCGGACGGTATCCCGATTAAGGCGTCTTAGCGATAGCTTATATCTTTGAAAGAATTCTTAGAATTCTTACATAAATTTTTTCTTTTTAAAGTAAATCAGGCAAATTGTAGCTATGATTATACTTAGTATAATTACAAAAAGATAACCATATCTCCAAGTCAGCTCGGGCATGGTGGTGAAATTCATACCATACCAACCTACGATTAACGTAAGCGGTAAAAAGATGGTTGTTACTACAGTGAATAATTTCATAATTTTATTTAAATCGTATTCCAGCTGAGCATGATAAGCTTCCCGGACATGGACACTATAGTCCTGAAGCATGCGGGTATTATTGCTGAGTCTGGTAGCGCGGTCATAAAATTTTTTAAAATAATGCAAGTTTTCCTCAAGAAATAGATCCGCTGAGTTTTCCTCAAGCTCTTCTCCTAGGGCAATCAACTGTTGATAATAATTATCCAGTAAAAGCAGCTTTTTGCGTATTTCGGTGATCTGGTTATTAAAGTTCTTCTCCAGATTTCGGTCATTTATCTTATCTTCATGCTCACTGATTTCGGTTTCTATTTTCTCCAAGGTGGTATAATCGTCACTGATTAACCGTTCCAGAAATCCGTAAATCAATCTTTCCTGGTTTATTTTTGATACATTCAAATGCTCCAGCAATTCAAATAATTTTATACTTGTGCTATCATCCCCATCTTCAATTATGACGATTAACAGGAGATTGCGTTTGATATAAATTCCGATCCGGTCCTGAACCTTAATAATCTGTGTGGCATTAATTCCGTATATAATACCGAAAAGATAATCATTATAGGGTTCTAAATTTCCATGATTGTGATTGTCAAGATTTTTGCAGTCATTCACTGTTATATCCGAGAACCCCAATAAATTATAGCTTTGTTCCAGTTCCTCCAGGGAAATAATTCCTACGGTTAAAATTTCGGGATCTAAATCTTCCAAAGAGATTTGTGAAATTCCTTTAAATATCTGAAAGTACATGGGAGACTCCTTTGGGTATTTTTTCAAATACAATTTCATCAGTTAATTATAGCGCGAATTATAAAGATGTAAAGAAATAAATGGAACGTAACAACTGCGTTGTTAATATTTACTAGGAATAGTAGACTATTGACAATTTTTTTGTACAAGTGTTATAATTAGTTTAACGTTTAACTACACTTGATGAAATTATGACCATACAAGCTGCCATCTAATCTTTATAGGTATACTCAAACGATAGATACCCCACGAGATACTTCAGAATCTTCTTAATACCAAACTACTCATTCGTTATTTAGAGTACTCGTTTTCAACTACAGAATCCGTTTAATACACATCACATTCCTCCCAAGATTTAACAAACAATTAAATCACTAAAAAATACGCCAGGAAACATTCAACTAGCCATCCCATAAGGAAGGTTTATCATTAACCTTTGAGCAAAATATCGACCTGCTTAAGCAGCTTAGGTGACTAGATTATGTTCTATTATGCTTACCATGATAGATTCGGAGCGGAAAGGGGCTGGTGTATGGAAGGATTCTTCTGCAGTGGAGCGGCAGAATCTGAGCTCTCGCGATATCCACAATATCAAGTGCGTCAAGGGAAACCCGTTAATATTTTCATCGAAAAGAAAGGTTGGTATGTTTATGAAAAAGTATATTAATTGCAGGCACAGCAGGCTATTTGTGCTATTTTTGACACTTGCTCTGATTTTGACTCAAGTAATTATTACTAACACACCAGCAAAAGAGGCATCGGCAGCTACTTATGTCCGAATAAAGAATGTATGGCAGCAGAACTATTTGTATGAAAACGGTGACAGCGTGGTTTATGGTAACGTTGGGGCAGATACTTATCAATCACATTGGGAGTTACTAGATGTAGGAGATGGCTCCGTAAGATTAAAAAACCGGGCTTCCGGTGAATATATGCATATTGAGCATTTATATGGAAATGTTGAATGTACCGGAATTAATATGGACTGGTACAGCGCTCGATGGTTTGTTGAAGATGCAGGAGACGGGCAAAAGAGAATCCGTAATTCCTGGCAATCAAACAATTATATTCATGTAGAGAATCAGACAGGATATGCACAAAGAGGTACCATTAATACGGAATGGACCAGCGCAAAATGGATTCTGGAAACGGTAGGTGGGACTACTCCTACTCCTACAACGGTTCCTACGACACCACCAACGCCTACCCCTACCGGACAACCGGATCTCATAGTTACGGATATCCAGTGGATACCGGAAAATCCGCAGGCCGGAAATCAGGTTACCTTTAAGGCGGTTGTGCAAAATCAGGGAACCGGAATCAGCAATAACGGAGTTATCAATGGTGTTTCCTTCCGGGTAAATGATACTGTGGTTTCCTGGTCGGATACGAATACCACACCGATCGGCCCCGGTCAATCCGTCACCTTAACCGCCAACTGGGGTCCGAATAATAAGGCAACCTGGACGGCAGAAAATGGAACTTTTACCATCGATGCCTGGGTCGATGATGTCAATCGAATTAGTGAATCCAATGAAAATAATAATCATCGGAATGAAAATCTTGTGACCTCGGGTACACCGACACCGACCAATCCTCCGACTCCTACAACACCTCCGGTTGGACAGCCGGATCTTATCGTTACCGACATTTTGTGGGTTCCGGAAAATCCAGAGGCAGGGAATGAGATAACCTTTAAAGCAGTCGTTAAGAATCAGGGAACCGGAATCAGCAATGCCGGTGTCATCAATGGAGTAGCCTTTAAGGTAAATGGTACGCAGGTCTCCTGGTCGGATACGAATACCACACCGATCGGCCCCGGACAATCCGTAACTTTAACTGCAAACGGAGGTCCAAGTAATAAGGCATCCTGGACAGCTGCAAACGGTAGTTACTCCATCAATGCCTGGGTGGATGATGTGAACCGGATCGCGGAATCAAGTGAAAATAACAACACAAGAGATGAGAATTTACAAATCGGACCGACACCGACCCCAACACCTACACCCGGTCCTACTCCAACACCCGGTCCGACACCTACCCCGGTTCCGGTTCCTTCACCGGTGCCTGGCGTATATGGTGCAACGGTTCCGTACACAAGATATGAATCCGAAACGGCCGTAAGGGGAGGTTCTGCTGCTTTACGTGAATCCCTTGATTTTAATGTGGCAAACACCGCTTCGGAAGCATCAAACCAGAAATATGTTGCTCTACCGAGCAATGGGGCTTATGTACAGTGGACCGTAAATAATCCTGGTGCCGGTATAAATATGAGATTTACTATGCCGGATTCTGCAGATGGTATGGGACTCTCCGGTTCTCTTGATGTCTATGTCAACGGTACCAAAGTGCATACCATTTCCTTATCCTCCTACTGGTCCTGGCAATATTTTAATGGGGATCAACCAGCGGATGCACCTGGTGGAGCACCAAGATTCCGCTTTGACGAAGTACATTTCAAATTAAATACCCCGTTACAGGTTGGGGATACGTTAAGGATTCAGAAAACGAACGGTGATAGCCTGGAATATGGTGTTGATTTTGTGGAAATTGAAGCAGTTCCTGCTGCAATATCAAAGCCAGCCAATGCATACTCCGTAACGGAATACGGTGCAACTCCGAATGATACTACGGATGACTTACAAGCCTTCAGTGATTGTGTAACAGCAGCGGATGCAGCCGGAATGGATGTGTATATTCCGGAAGGAAGATTTACTCTTGGCGGCATCTGGAGAATTGGTGCCTCAAATATAAAGATAACCGGCGCTGGTATCTGGTATACAGAAATTCATTTCCCATCCTCCCAGCCTAGTGGCGGCGGTATTTCCGGTAATGATTCTTGTTCCGGTCTAGAATTTTGTAATGTTTATTTAAGCTCCATGCTGCGGTCCCGTCATGGACAGCGGGCAATTTATAAGTGCTTTATGGACACTTACGGCACCAATTCCTATATTCATGATTTCTGGCAGGAGCATTTTGAGTGCGGCTTCTGGATCGGTGATTATGATGATACGATTGTTGCGACGAGCGGCCTTGTGATAGCAAACGGACGAATTCGTAATAATCTTGCCGACGGTGTTAACTTCTGTCAGGGCACGAAAAACTCAACCGTCCAAAACTGTAGTGTTAGAAATAACGGTGATGATGGTCTGGCGGTATGGCCGGATGCAACCATGGGTGCACCAATGGGTGTGAACAATACGTTCTCCTTTAATACCATAGAGAATAACTGGCGCGCAGGAGGCATTGCGATCTTTGGCGGTGATGGCCATCAGATTTATAATAATTACATCAAGGATTGCTTTAAGGGTTCCGGTATTCGTTTAAATACTACCTTCCCGGGATACCATTTTGATAATACGACTGAGATCAAATTCAGTAACAATATTATTATTAACTGTGGTACCAGCGTAGACTGCTATGGAGGTGAAAGAGGGTCCATCGATTTGGAAGCCTCCGGAAGTGCAATCCGTAATATTACCTTTGAGAATATCCAGATTTACAATTCTCAGAGGGATGCAATTCAAATCGGCTATGGTGGCGGCTTCAGCGGTATCAATTTTAATAACATAACGATTGATGGAACCGGCCTGGATCCGATTACGAGTTCCAGATTTACCGTTTCCCATGAGGGTGCAGCCGTCATGGTCTATACCGGAAATGGTACGGTAACCTTCCGAAATCTCGTGATGCGAAATATTGAAGCGGATGATCCGTTCCTGCTTCAATCAGGGTTTAACTTAATCGTCCAGTAAATACACAATGATCAGGAGGAGCTTTTGCCGGCAGGTAAAACTGCGGAGCGAAAGCTCCTTCTTTTGGCCTTTTATCCATTGCAAGTGCGGAGTATATTGCAATTTATACTACTAGCCTTTAAAATGGATATAATGTTAAGTGGAGGAGAACAATTATGGAAGAAAGCGCAACCAATAAAAAATCTTATGTTAAAGTGATTGAATATATTAAAAAGCAAATCAGGGAAGGTGAGCTTAAAGCTGGCAGCAGGCTTCCGGCTGAGAGGGAATTGTCTGAAATTCTGGGGGTCAGCCGAAACTCGGTTCGTGAAGCAATCCGAACACTAGATATCATGGGTGTAATATCCAGCCATCAGGGTGCGGGAAATTACATATCCGGTAATTTTGAAAATAATCTGGTGGAATCCATGACGATGATGTTTTTACTAAATCAGATTGATTATCAACAGATTAGTCAGTTAAGGCGAGGTTTAGAGCTGCAGGCACTGATTCTTGCAATCGACAACATTACAGATGCAGAGATCGAGCAGATAAAAAAAATTAACGCCCAGTTGGAACATGAAACAGAAGAAATCAATGTTATATTAGACAAACAACTGCACTATAACATAGCATTGGCTTCGAGAAACACTTTGATTTTCAGTATCCTGCAAGCACTTTCGGAATTAATCGATCAGTTCATATCTGACCTTAGAAGAGATATTCTTATGACGGAGGACAGTAGATTGATTCTGAATGAAGCACATGATGGGATGGTAAAAAGCCTGATTGCGAGAGATAAAGAGCTTGCTTATCTAGCAATTAACAAACATTTTGGTATAGTTGACGTAAAATTACGCGAAAAAGAAAGAAAAACTATGAAATAATTAATACTAAAAGTAAAAATGCACAAAACACTCGTTAAAAAAATGTCATTTGTTGACGAATGTATCAAGAAAAAGTATAATAGAGTTACAGAACTGGTCCTACCAATTTGGGCGTTGCATAACAATCCGTCACATCTACTTAAGCGAAAATAGATATTTGAAATTAATAAAATATTTACTGGCTCTATCTTTCGCAAGCAGATCTACACATTAAAGTGCAACCCCTATTTTTTTAACCATAAAATTGGTACTACCAATTTAATACATCAAGAGATAGGTTTACTGGAAGGTATTTTCACTGAAAAACATCGATAAGGAAGGGGAACAAAAATGAACATGGTATTGGGATTTGTTTTAGCTTTACTACCGATTATCTGGCTGATAGTCGCACTAACTTTTTTAAAAATTCCCGGGTTTAAAGCATGTACAATTGCCTTAGCTATTGCATACGTACTGGCAGTATTTGTTTGGAAAATGCCGTTACTCGACAGCTTTACAGCGATTGCCGAGGGAACAGCACTGGCTCTCTGGCCGATCATTATTGTTATTATCGCAGCCATATTTACTTATAACGTTTGTGTTCATACCGGTAATATGGAAGTTATCAAGAAAATGTTAGCAAATGTAACGAAAGATAAACGAGTTTTGGTATTAATCATTGCATGGGGCTTTGGGGGCTTCATGGAAGGTATGGCCGGCTTTGGTACAGCGGTTGCGATCCCGGCAAGTATGCTTTGGGGACTGGGCTTTAACCCTATTTTCGCTGCTGTTGTCTGCCTGATATCAAACGCAACACCGACAGCCTTTGGTTCCATCGGTATTCCGACAACGACTCTTGCAAAAATAACAGGGCTTGATGTCATCGGATTATCTACTAATACAGTTATTATTTTAGCACCGCTCATTATTTTGACACCCTTTATCCTGGTTTATTTAACAGGAAAGACGAAAAAAGCTTTTAAAGGTGTAGGATTGATTACCTTGATTTCCGGTCTTTCATTCTTAATTCCGGAATATCTCGTTGGTAGGTTTTTGGGAGCAGAGTTACCTGCAGTTATCGGTTCCGTATGTTCTATGCTATGTACCGTTTTAGCTTCGAAGGTATTGGGAAAGAAGGATATCGATCCAGAGTTTTGCTTAGAAAGCCAGAGTAAAGATGAAAAGATAGGGGCAAAAAAAGCACTGACCGCATGGAGTCCTTTTATCTTTATCTTCATCCTGTTATTAGCAACTTCTAAATTAATCGCACCTTTCAATGAGCTTTTATCCACAATAAAAACTTCAGTAAATATATATAGCGGTGAAAATGCCGCTCCCTATGTTTTCTCCTGGCTGGCAACACCCGGATTGTGGATTATCCTTGCCGCTTTCGTTGGCGGATTATTACAGGGAGCAAACATCAAGGAAATGCTGATTGTATTTAAAAAGACTTTGGTTCAGTTAACGAAGACAATTGTAACCATCATCTGTATTATGGCTACCGCTAAGCTGATGGGCTACAGTGGAATGATTTCCTCCATCGCACTTATGTTTGTTACGGTAACCGGTTCCTTCTATCCGATGTTTGCACCATTCCTTGGAGCAATCGGAACCTTCGTAACAGGAAGCGGTACCTCTGCAAGCGTACTATTCGGTGGTCTTCAGAAGGAAACCTCAATTGCACTTAATTTAAATCAGGCATGGATTGCAGCATCCAATACAGCAGGAGCGATCTCAGCTAAGATGATATCACCGCAGAGCATCGCTGTAGCAGTGGCAGCCGTTAGTCTTCAGGGAAAAGAAAGTGATTTATTAAAGGGTACCATCAAATATTTTATTCTTTTCATCATTATTGTAGGAATAGTAACCTATGTCGGTTCGCGGATCTTAGGTTAAGTTTGATAGGAAGTCTGGAAGCCATAGGAGGTAAGAACTCCAGGGCGGAGAAGTGGATGAGATAATTTCAACAGATAGAATGAACAACATATAAACATGTGAAAGGGATTAAGAGGAGGACAATATGAACATTTTAGTATGTATAAAACAAGTTCCTGATACCAATAAGGTAGAGGTAGATCCGGTAACCGGAGTATTAAAAAGAAACGGTGTGGAGTCCAAGATGAACCCATACGACTTATATGCAATTGAAACAGCACTTCGTATCAAAGAAAAAACGGGTGGCGAAATATGGGCAGTTTCCATGGGACCCGGACAGGCGGCCAGTGCAATTAAAGAAGCATTTGCAATGGGAGTAGACCATGGTGCTTTGATTTCAGATAGAAAATTCGGTGGAGCAGACGTACTAGCAACCAGTTATGCCATTTCTCAGGGAATAAAAAAATTAGGAGATTTTGATTTAATCCTCTGCGGAAAACAAACAACGGACGGTGATACCGCACAAGTAGGCCCGGAAGTATCCGAATGGTTAAATATCCCTTGCCTATCCAATGTATCTAAGATAGCTGAAATCGGTGAGGAGGATATGACGGTTGAGATGGATATGACCCACGACATCGAAATTGCAAAAATAAAGTTCCCCTGCCTTCTTGCAGTAGACAAAGACATTTTTATGCCGAGACTGCCTTCCTATGTGAAGAAACAGGAGACAAAGGACCGTGAGATTACAATTATTACGTTGAATGATTTAGAAGATAAGAATGAAAAGAATTACGGTTTAAATGGTTCTCCGACCCAGGTTGAGCGTATTTTCCCTCCGGAAGTGAATTCTCACAGAGAAATGTGGAATGGAACCGGCACCGAGTTAACGGATCAATTAGTAACAAAGCTTAAGGAATTAAAGTTTGCATAGAAGATAATAATTATGCTGCCTAGGGCGGCGGAATGGAGAGATTATGGCAAAGTTAGTAATTAATCAGAGTTTGGTTGGAAATATCGATGATATGATAAGCCTTTGTCCGTTCGGCGCAATGGAAAACAAGAACGGTGAGCTTAATATAAATTCGGCATGTAAAATGTGTAAGATCTGTGTGAAGAAGGGCCCTAAAGGTGCCGTAGAATATGTGGAAGAAGCTGTTGAGAGCATCGATAAGAGCGAATGGAAAGGGATTGCTGTCTATGTAGATCATGTAGACGGTGTCATTCATCCGGTAACTTATGAGTTGATCGGAAAGGCAAGAGAGCTTGCAGCTAAAATATCACATCCGGTATATGCAGTTATGATGGGTCATAATGTGAGTGAGCAGAGCCACGAGTTGCTGCATTATAATGTGGACAAGGTATTTGTCTATGATCATGAGAAACTGGACCGCTTTAAGATGGAGCCATATACAGCAGTATTCGAAGATTTTGTAAACAATATGAAACCGACAGCAATCTTAATGGGAGCGACCCCGGTGGGACGTCAGCTCGCTCCGAGACTTGCAGCAAGAGTAAAGACCGGTCTTACGGCAGACTGTACCATACTTGACATCAAGGAAAATACCGATTTGGTTCAAATCCGTCCTGCCTTTGGCGGTAATATCATGGCTCAGATTTTAACTCCCAACAACAGACCGCAGATGGCTACGGTACGATATAAGGTTATGGATGCACCGAAAAGAAATGCAGAGGAAACCGGTGAAGTGGTTAACTGCACAATAGCGGAGGATAAGTTAGTCAGTAAAGTAGAAGTACTTGATATCATTGCGAAAGAAAAGGAACAATTCATAGAGGCCTCTGATGTACTCATCGTTGCCGGAAGAGGTATCAAAAAAGAGGAAGATCTTCAGATGGTAAAGGAATTGGCAGAGCTTCTTGGCGGACAGGTTGCTTGTACAAGACCCATTATGGAGGCTGGCTGGATGGAAGCAAAACGCCAGGTTGGATTGAGCGGAAGAACCGTTCGTCCGAAATTAATCATTACCTGTGGAGTATCCGGTTCTGTTCAGTTTGCTGCAGGTATGAATAATTCTGAGCACATCATTGCCATCAACAAGGATGAAAATGCGCCGATCTTTAAAACAGCGCATTACGGTATTGTCGGAGATTTATACGAAATCATTCCAAACTTAATCAGTCAGATCAGATCCGGCAAGCAGGCAGTTTGATCAATCAGCCCAGATTACATTAGAAGGTGTTTCACCGTTTACCCAAGAATCTAGAATATGTGCTGCGGCACGTGATGGAGGTTAATAGAATGAATTATAAAAAATTAGATCAGAATGATCTTGCATTTATTAATAAAATCATCAATGATCCGGAAAGAGTATTATTCGGAGAAAAAATAAACGAAGAGTACAGTCATGATGAATTAAGCGATACACAAAGTTATCCGGATGTTGTAGTAAAGGTTACTTCCACAGAAGAGGTTTCCGAAATCATGAAATATGCTTATGAAAATAATATTCCCGTTACACCCCGTGGTTCGGGAACCGGCCTGGTAGGTTCCTCCGTAGCCATGGAACACGGCATTATGATTGATACTACTTTGATGAATCGTTTTCTTGAGCTGGATGAGGATAATCTGACAATTACGGTAGAGCCAGGTGTTCTGCTTATGGAACTTTCCGCCTACGTACAGGAGAGAGATTTATTCTATCCTCCGGATCCGGGTGAGAAATCAGCTACTATCGGTGGCAACATCAGTACCAATGCCGGCGGTATGAGAGCTGTAAAATATGGTGTAACCAGAGATTATGTTCGTGGCCTTGAGGTAGTACTTCCGAACGGCACCGTAGTTGAGTTCGGCGGAAAGGTAGTAAAGAACAGTACCGGTTATGCAATGAAGGATTTGATGGTAGGCTCCGAGGGAACCTTAGGCATTATCACAAAGGCAATATTAAAGCTCCTTCCGTTACCCAAAAAAGCCATCAGCTTACTGATACCATTTCCTTCCTTAGAGAAGGCAATCGGAACAGTACCGCTGATTATTAAATCCAAATCCATTCCTACCGCTATCGAGTTCATGCAAAGAGAAGTAATCATGGACGCAGAAAAATATTTGGGCAGGAAATTCCCCGATAACAGCTCAGATGCATATCTTCTGTTAAAATTTGATGGTAATTCCACCGAAGAAATTGAGAAAGCATATGACAGCGTAGCAAAAATCTGTTTAGAGCAGGGAGCTCTGGATATTCTGATTTCCGATACGAACGAAAGAGAGGAATCCATTTGGAAGGCGAGAGGAGCATTTCTTGAGGCAATTAAAGGCTCCACAACCTACATGGACGAAGTAGACGTGGTGGTTCCCAGAAGCTGTGTAAATGAAATGGTGGAATATATTCATAGCTTATATAAGGAAGTAAATATCCGTATTAAGAGCTTCGGACATGCAGGTGACGGTAACCTCCATGCATACGTATTAAAGGATGATTTAAGTGAAGAAGAATGGGAGGAACGTATGACCGCAGCTATGGACAAAATCTATGGCAAAGCACGTGAACTCAAGGGCCAGGTATCCGGTGAACATGGAATTGGATTTGCGAAAAAATCCTATCTGTTTGAATCTATGGATCCTGCAACGGTTGAAATCATGAGAGGCATTAAAAAGGCCTTTGACCCGAAAAACATTTTAAATCCCCGCAAGGTTTGTCAGATGTAATCAAATATATTAAATTGTGCCGCAGTAAATTGTTTATCAAATTTACTGCGGCATTTTTAATATGCTTAACAGCGGTGTGGAGGCATATGATGAGACTGTCCAAACAAATGAAATAGCCGTTGAAAGCACAAAGTTTATCATGCACTATTGACACCTGTCTTGGAAATAGATATAAATAGAATATAATAGTATTTTCATAATCATCTCAGATTTGATATAAATTAGTAATAAATCATTAGGGCTTGGAGTATGCAAAAAGGGGATAAAACAATGGCAAAATGGAAGGTTACCTTAGAATTAAAAAGTAAATGGATTATTGAATACCGAAAAAAATATTCGATTAACATCTGTAAGGAATTCATCCGGTATGTGAAGGAAGGATATGAGGATAAAATAACGATTGAAACAGAAAAGCTAGACTTTTGTTCCATAGTTATTGAAACAAATAATGTGGATTTAAAAAAAATTCAATATGATTTGGATGACATTTTATTAAATAAGCTGCAGGTTCAAGGGGAAGATTTTAACACATCGGTATTTTTAAAAGTAGATTTGGACAAATCAAGTATTCCTGAGGCGGAACTGGCAGCAGCTGTTTTGGATGCGAAAGAAGAAAAGAAACAGGAAGATATGGTTTTGCAGAAGAAAGAGGAGACCGTGCAAACCTCGGTTAAATCCTCTGAGTCAGATAAAGCGGTATCTGATAGCAGGAAGGACCGCAAAGCGGAGGAAGAGGCTATAGCAACACAGCCAGCCAAAACGGACCGTTTTTCCGGAATTTCCGCTCTGAATGGAACGAATACCGAAGAAGAGGAGCCGGTTTCACCGCAAATAGTCCTGGAGAAAATCAACAGTCTTATCGGTGCAAACGAATTTAAGGACTATGCCAATGAACTTGCTAAAGTTGCACCACGAATTGTCGAGCACAATTTAAAGGAGCTTATCCATAAAAAATGTGTTTTGTTTTCTATTGACCAAGGCTTTGGTTTCTCCACTTATGCAGAGATGCTTGCAGAATTAATGGATGCACTTGGGTTATTTGGATTTAGCAATAAAGATAAAACCTTTGAGCTAACGCTTGCAGCACCTGATTCTAATACGGACGGTTATGCGGCGGAACGTGTTATTTCTCAGATAGAAAGTGGTGCTTTTAAGAATAAGCTATTGTGTATCGACTGCAAAAACTGGTTGGATTACGCAGAAAGCCCCCAGTTTAGAAAGTTCTTAAAACGGTTGTACGACTATAGCGAGAATTATATCGTGGTATTTAAAATACCCTTCATTGAAAAAGAAATCGTTAGAAAAATTCAAAGGTCCATTCAGGACATCTGGAGCGTACAGGTTGTTTCCGTTGTACCCTACGACAATGAAGAATTAACGGAATATGCATCCCGGATATTTGAAAACTATAAGGTCGAGGTGGAGGAGGATGTATGGGAGGTTTTAGCATCCCGCATCATCGAAGAGAAGAGTGATGGAAGATTTTACGGTTTTGTAACCATTGAGAAGATCGTGAATGAATTTATATATAAAAAAGTATTAAATTCAACGGAGAAGGAAGAAATCCGAATTAAAAAATATGATGTAGTTGATATGGCTGATTTAACCTACAATACGAATAAGTCGGGATTTGACATGCTGGATGAACTGGTCGGACTGGATAACGTGAAAGATCAGGTCAGACAGATCATAGCGCAGATAGAATTTTTAGGTAAGCTTAATCACGATAACAAGGATATTGAAATCAAGAGACCCGTATTACATATGCGTTTTATCGGAAACCCTGGAACCGGTAAAACAACAGTAGCCAGGATTGTGTCAAAAATACTAAAGGAGAAGGGAGTCCTTCGCAAAGGGAACCTGTATGAGTATTTTGGGCGTGACTTATGTGGCAAATATGTTGGCCATACTACGCCGAAAACGATGGAAATCTGCAGGGATGCCTATGGTTCGGTACTGTTTATCGATGAAGCCTATACACTGAATAATGATGGTATTCATGAGAGTTATGGAAAGGAAGCTATTGAAACGCTGGCACTGGAGATGGAAAACCATTCCTCGGATATGGTGGTAATATTAGCGGGTTATAAGGAAGAGATGGATGATCTGATGCAGGTGAATGCAGGACTTGCCAGCCGTATTCCTTACTGTATAGAATTTCCCAATTATACCAGAGAGCAGCTGTATGATATTTTTATCAAGATCATTGCAAAGAATTTTCATTTTACGGATGGATTTGAAGACGAAGCAAAGAAGTACTTTGAGTCCCTACCTCAGGAAATGCTGGAGGCAAAGGATTTCAGCAATGCCAGATATGTGCGGAATTTATCGGAGAAAATCTGGGCAAAGGCAGCACTTCGTATCCAGCTTAGTAAACAGGAGAACTGTATCCTGCTAGAGGATGATATAAAGGCTGCTACTGCAGATAATGAATTTTTAAAAATGCAGCAAAAGAAAAGAAATATAGGTTTTCGCATATAAAGGAGTAAAACATGAAGGTCTTTATATCCAGTACATTTATCGATATGCAGGAAGAAAGGGATGTTATCAACAAACAGATTTATTCCATTGTGACGAGAAGTGCTAAGAAAAAGGGTGAACTGGTTACTTTTTATGATTTGCGATGGGGAATTCCAAGCTCGGAGGAGGACATCGTATTAAAAACCTGCTTCGATCAGATTGATGCTTGCTCCCCCTATTTTGTTGCATTTTTAGGGGATCGTTACGGCTGGATACCTGATTATACCCTGGTGAAGAATGTATTGAATGATAAAAATATTTCATTTGAAGCAAAACAGGGTATCAGCATGACGCAACTGGAAATTGAGTATGCCATCAGCAATGCAGATGAAACAACAAAATCGAAAATGCTGTTTTGTTTTCGTAATCCCATCAGTACGCAGGATAGCGTGTATTTAGAAAACTATGTAGAGAATGATTCAAAGAACCGTGAAAAAATTGAGGCATTAAAGAATAAAATCCGCGCTAGTTTCAGCAAAGAACAAATCTTTGATTATGATGCCGGGTGGGATGAATTACAACATAAAATAATCATTCCGGATAGCGTTCAAAAATACATTGCAGGAAAAATTATCGGCTTCTTTGGTGATGTGAAGGCAAAGGAAGATAACTGGTATAATCGTGAGCTTCAGGAAGATAAATTTATGCTATCCTGTAAGGGTATTAATTTCTGGGGCAGAAGAAACGAGATAAAGGACTGCATTGAATTTATTGAAAATGATCACAGGAATATCTGCTTTGTAAAAGGTGCTGCCGGTTGTGGTAAAAGCTCCTTTGTAAGTAAAATGGCGTTGGAATGCCGTGACCGAAATATGGATACGGTTTACTTTTTCTGCGGAAATAAGGATTATGCTTATTCCGGCTTTAATGTACTAAAGAATCTTATTTACCGGTTGGAATTGCTGTGTGGAATAGAGGAGCATTATGATGCTCTAAAGACGGAAAATAACGTAAAAATTGATATTAACAATGAGCTGCGTGAATGGAAGAAGTATTTTACGGATCTTTTGGAGGAGTATGTTAAGCAAAAGAGACGACTTGCCATCATTATTGACGGTATCGACCAGCTTGGAGATGATATTATAGCAAAGAAGATGGAGTGGCTGCCTTATAATATACCAAGCGGAGTCAGTTTTATCTTTTCGCATACCACTGATTATAGCTGTGATTATATGTTTGAGGATAAGCATGAAATTGAACTGCCGCTGTTGCAGGATGAGGAAGTGGAACAAGTTGTACCTTTTATATTAAAACAATACGGTAAAAAGATTGGGGATACTGTAATTGAAAAAATCAGACTAAAAAGAGATGCAAAGAATTTTCTTTATTTAAGTCTGATTGTACAGAAGCTTTTGATGTTTGATTCAGATGATTTTCGCAGAATGAACATCGATAAAAATGCACATATCAAATCAAATAGATATTTTTGCGAAATTGTTGAAAAATTACCAGACAGTCTGGCAGATATCTGTACCAATATCTTGGATGATGTGGGTGATAATTATAACGAGAAACTGACCACTGAGGTTATGAATTTGATTGCCACATCCAGAGGTGGATTACGCGAGAACGATTTTCGGGAAATTTTCCGCCTAAATCTATTAGAGTGGCGTTTGGTCGATTATATTTTTCTGGTAAATTCCTTGCCCCTTTATGTAATTGAGAGGGAGGATGGATTTGTTGACTTTATGCACCGCTGCATCCGTGAGGGTTATCAGAAGAAATTAAATCAAGCGAGTGACAGTACATTGCTTTATCATATGAAACTTTTTCAATATATAAAGACTCTAAATGAAAATGATAAGCTATATCAGGATGAAATGATGTATCATGCTTTTTTTTCAAAGGAAGGCGAGTATATATATAAGTTCCTATGTAAGCTGGACCGTTCCATAGAAAATAAGCTGATTGAAAACGGAATAAAACAGTTAAAATACATTCTCGTCTATCAATATAATCAAATCAAGCAGGAAAATTTGACAGAAGAAGAACACATTAAGGATGCATGGCTGCTAGATATTGCCGAGAGAATGTGCAGGGAAGGCCATTATGGTCTTTGGGTATATAAGCTGGCGGCAGCCTTCGATAAGAAAAATGAACTGTTGTGCATTAATCAAATTATGGATATCTGCAAGAAGGTATTGCAGGAAAAAATCAAAGAAGCTGACAATGAGCGCCTGAATGCATTAGCCGAAATCTTATGCATTCAAGCCAGAATTGATATCGAATTTAATCGGAATAAAGAAGGCATCACGAAGTATGATGAGTCAGTTAAAATAAGAGAAAAAATATTTAAAAGCATTTTGGGAGATATTGAACCTAGAAAACTTGAGCTGAGTAAAAGGTACATATATACCATACTGGAACTTGCAAAGTATTACCAAAAGGTTTCAGAGAACGACATGGCAATCAAAAATTACAATGAAGTAATCGGATTATGGGATAAGGTAGAACGTAAATGCCGTGGTGAGGAATGGATCAGAGTGGGTGATACCATTATTGAATCCTTTTATGAGAGGGCCTATTGTAACTATTATATAGGTATTATTACAAAGAAATTAAGAAGTGATAACTTTGCGCTGAAGTATTTTAAACTGGCCGATTCATTAATCTGGCATATGGCACCTTTAAGAAGGAATCATAGAATTACTGATAAGGAAATGCAGCTTAGAAATCTAAATATGCTGGAATATGTAAATGTTGCTTATAACGGAAGAAACAAAGAAGAACTCACAAGAGAAATGCAATATGCCTTTGAATGGTTCGAAAAGGCTTATAAATTAAAGAAAAATAGTAAAAGGGTATTGGATGAATATCTTTTTGCTTATGGTAAAACAGCGGAATTTTATGCAAAATTCGATGCAGAAAAGGCTATGGTCAGATATGAAGAATGTCTCGTGCTTTCAGAGGAAAGAGAAAAGCTTTATGGCTTTAGTGATGATATTCTTGAAACTGTAATGTTCCTATTGGAACGCGGCAAATTGGCGATGCAGAAAGCAGAAAATACAGATAATGCAAAGGGATATTTTAAACGCGCCATGAAAAAGGTAAAGTACGGAAATATCAATAATAAGTATTATGACATGCTTGGAGAGCTTGTAAGCTGCATGAAGGAGCTTAAAATGGAGGGTACCGAAGCTGCTGAGGAAATACTGCTAACCTCAGGACAGGAGCAAGGAAGGAAAGAAAATAAACAGGGAAGTTCCACAATCGATTTCCTGATTGTCAATTCCATCGGTGCTGAGCAAAAAATACAAAAGGTTATAAAGGACTTTGGCTTAGAACAGGATGAGGATGAAAATACTGAGGATACATTGGAGAGATATGGAAATATCCGGCCTCTTGATGAATTAATCGGTGAAATCGAAGAATCTAAAAACAAAGTTGATAATGCTCTTAAGGGAACACTCGTCGGAATCACGAAGTTAAATAAGTATTTTAACAAAGCGAATGAGGATAGTAAAGAAAGTGAAAATGAAGCTGCTGCGGCAAAGGAAACGGAGGAAACCAGGACAGAAGCTTATACCGACGGAAAAAACGGCTCAGGAACCGATGCATTTTCAAGAATAATGCTGCAAGCATCTGCACTAGGGCATACAACGCAGGCTGCACAGATATCCCAGTCGGCGGATCAAAAAACACAGAGGGAAGCGGATGGGGAGCAGGATAAGATGAAATCCCTGCAATTGCGTTTGCGATCTCTTAATGAAGGGTTGAAGAAGAAATCCGGTACAGAGGAGGCCGTTACCGATGAAGAAACAGATGCCGGCGTAGGAAGCGAAAGCAGTGGAAAAAACGGAGACGGGACAGAAGCTGAAGCCGGTGCCGGAAGCGAAAACCGACACGAAGAACAACCGAATAAACCGGAGAGCGCGTCTGAATCCTCAAATGCGGATCATGCTAAGGAGGATGTTATGGCTGCAATGAGAACAAAGTTCTCATCCATTAACAGTATACTGAAGAAATAGGAGGTCAAAGACGGAAATGAGTCAGATTGTACTTAGTATTGGCTGGTCAGTATTGCTGATAGCTTTACTGTTTACCATAATCTTAGTAAGAAAGAAGAGCAACATCGTATATTGGTCATTCATCGGATATGTTTTTTTGGCAATTTTATTATATCGTTGTTATGTAAACTTTAATTCCTATCCTGTGAATACAAGCTTTTTTTCCTCTCTCTATGAGACGTTTCAGGTATTTCTTTTCAATATTAGTGTAGATGATTTGAAGATAAACTCTGATGCTACGGGTTTTGATATCATTTTGCGAAGCATTATCAGTTTTTTGTATATCATTGCGGCAGTTTTATTGGTAAGCGGTGTTTTTGCGTTGGCAAGGGATGGCCTGAACTATATCAGGTATGGAATACTGTTTCGGAAAGATATCTATTACTTTTCAGAGTTAAATAAAAACTCGCTGCACCTTGCATTAAGCATTATTGACAAGAAGAAAAAGGTAAAAATTATCTTCTGTAATGTTCAAAAGGATAATATATTAAAAAATCAATATGAGAAACAATTAAAACAAATACATGCATTAATGTTTAGTAAAAGTATTACTGCGATACCCTTTGAAAATAAAGGGAAATGTACTAAAACTATATTTTTAATCAAAAATATAGAAGAATATAATTTAAATGATACATTATCGCTCGTTACCTTATACCGAAATATAAAACTGCCCCTTAAGTTAAATATACATGTATTTTCGAATTTGAAAAACTCAGTGGAATTCCTGGATGCAATTTCGGCTGAGGATAAAAGGAATTTCAATATCCGACTTTTTCATGAAGCAAATGAAAATGCAATGCAGTTATTACTGAAGCACCCGCTTTATCTTGCACCTAAAGTCAGGGAGCTTAAGAAAATGAATGTAATGATTGTAGGCCTCGGAACCGTTGGTATGGAGATATTAAAATCAATATTATGGTGCGGGCAGATGCTTAATTATTCGCTGGAGATTTATGCATTTGATCTGTTTGCCGAGGAAAAGAAAAAGGAATTTGAAAGCGACTGCCCCGGTTTTTATGACACAGGTAATAGTATTATAAAGTCGATAGAGGATATATTGCATTTTTATGCCATTGACGTCAATAGTTCCGATTTTGATAGGAAGCTTAAGGAATTAAGCCAGGTGAACTATATCGTGGTATGTCTTGATTCCGATGAAAAAACGATTGATATATCAGCCAAAATCCGCAAGCTGTTTATCCGCAATTATGTTTTGGATAAAAATGATAGTAATCTGACTGTGCTGCAGCCGGACATATTCCCAATGGTCAGAGACGAAGAGAAATACATCATAGTGGATGAACTGAGCAAGGAATACCATTTGTATCCGTTTGGTAAGATCACGGATATCTATAATTACGACAATGTAATGGACGGACTCCTGGAAAATATGAGCATATTTGTACAGTATGCCTATCAGAAGAGTACCAATCAAAGTCTAAAATTAGAAGATTGCAGTTATTCACGGGAAATAGACAGACGTTCCGACCGAGCATTTGCATTGCATGCTTTTTATAAAATCTGGGATCTGGGTTATAAAATTAATATTAATAAAGAACTATTTACTCAATTAAATAGCATTCCTGCGGAAGCTAACCTGGCTGAACTATTGGAAAATAACGAAAAGTATAAATCCATACTTAAGGAACTGGAAGAAAAAAATTATATAAACTGGTTTGACAATATGGTTTATATTGAGAAGCGACGTTGGAATATATTTAAATTATGCGAGGGTTGGATCGGATTTCCGTTTGAGAAGGTGGATGCCTATCATGAAGAGCTCAAGTTTCTTAATAAGACACCACACGGAACGAAAAAGATCTATCAGTTAAAAATAGCGAAAATTAATGCATCGATTATTAATCTGTCTGAGCTAAATAGCAAAGAAGAAGTTCTGAAAAACTATTTCTTAAACTATGATAAATGCTTGACAGAGTGGATGTTAAAAATTATTATTAGTATATCTGATATTACAAAGGGAGATGATGGTATTTTGTATACACCAAGGCCGGTAAACACAAGTAATGTGGAACTCAGCCAAGATCTTACAGATTTGTGCGAAGAGCTTGCAACGAATACACATGACTTATGGGCGCAGAGCAGGATAAAAGACGGTTGGACCTTTGGACCGGAAAGAAACGATGCATTAAAAAAACACCCATGTCTGATACCTTATGAATCTCTGCCGGAAAGTGAAAAACTGTATGACAGACAGACGGCTATGGAAACTTTAAAACTGATAACCAAACTGGGATATAAAATAACAAAATAGGAGGACAATAAAATGACTTCACAACAAAAACAAATGGAAGTAATGCAGGCTCTGATGGATGAGCTGGACAAAAATGAGTTTAATTACAACTTTGATAAAGAACGTATGGTGTTAGAATCCGGACTGACCTCTGATGGAACCAATGTAAAGATTAAGGTATTATTCCAAGGAAGCGGCTCTGTTGTATATTTTCTCATCCCCTTCCCGTTTAATATCAAGGATGAAAGACGGGCGGAAGCTGCTGTAGCAACCTGCACCATTAATTACAAACTATTACTTGGTGCTTTCTCCTATGATTTTAGAGACGGTGAGTTACACTTTGAATATTCAGAACTTATCGAAAACAGTGTTATCGCAGGTGAAGATTTGTACACCATATTTATTACCTGCTTAAGAATGGCTCTGAAATATTATGACAAATTTTATATGCTGTCCAAGGGAATGATAGAATTAAATGCGTTCTTTGAAGAATAGTTTGGTATCAAACCTACAAAGTACATAGTTAGAACTGCCTTAATAATAGATAGAATTTACACCTGCTTGTAGCAATAGGCCTTGAATGTCTCTGTGACTTTTACGGTAAACTGCATCAAGCAGGTTTTTTATTAAGATATTAATCAACGGCACAGGATATATTAAATATCACTTAATTTCAAAGTACTACTGCTGATTCCCCCTGCATACAATGTAACAACAACGATAATAAGGGGGAATGCGTTCCGTCCGGTTGGGCATGGAACGCAGACACTATGAAAGGCTATATAGAGGAACGGGCGGTTGAAATCGCTAATTATATCATCGATAATAATGCAACTGTGAGGCAGACCGCGAAACAGTTCGGCATTTCGAAGTCGACCGTACATACAGTTGTACCAATCTGTGTCGGTTAAAATGGTTTATAGAGTATACTTAGAAAAGTTAGCAAAATCAATGGTTTGAGCATCGGGCCGGTCACATTTTTATTGGTGTGACCGGCTCTGTTTTTGTATAGCAACCGGTTTTATCTGCGGGTCATTTTATGTGGAGTCAACCATAACAATGTGATGCCAGTTGGTATAAGTACACTATTTTATTCGATATGGTGTATAGCAAAACGTTGTAACCCTCTGCTCTCAAGAATTTTATCTGGAAAAATGTTGAAATAAGGAATATAATATTTATATAGCCAATAAATATAGGAGGGTATTTATAAATGATGAATAATTCAAGTAACCTTGAACCATTTGATACATTACAAAAGAGTAAAAATATACCTTATTCAAATAGATGGCATCCTAAGACAGTTCCAGTACTTGAAAGTGCTGTAAGTAGAGGACTTCTTAGTAATATGCCAAGAGGAATGAGAAAGAATATAGCCTACAGTTTAATGTATTTGCAACATATGGAATTACAATTAAAAGAATTAAATCTACATAATGTAATAATTACAATGCTATATAAGAATTTCATAATAACCGGAACATCCATAATTGAAGCACTCTTTTATCATCTACTTAAGTCAAATGGTTTATGGAGACAAAAAGAATGGGAACTAGAAAATATAATAAAATCAAATGAGTTTTCAAAAGATTTAATAAAGTATAAAGTTGAAACACATATGCTGAAAAAGATAGTGCCTATTGATGATGAGATGAATTTTGATTCCATGATAAAGAAAATGGAGAGCAAGAAGCTTATAAATTTATCGCATAAAGCATACCCATACATTAAAAAATTAAAAAGTTTGCGAAATAAAGTACATTTACAGATAAATGAAAATTCAACAGATACAGATTGGTTTAATTTTAACTACATAGATTATTTATGGATGAAGTACACTCTTTATCGCCTTTTAACAGACGCCTCCTTTAATAATTGTGAAGGTTCTGGAATTGAATTTCTAAAAGTTAATTCTGATGAGTTAGAGAGTTTAAAAAAGGATGTAAACAAGGATAAGGATGAACAGTGAGATAATTATTTGTAGTATATGTACAATTAAATATGCGCTAAGATAGGGTAATGGAGAAATAGAGTTTTAATAAGGATTCTTCCAAGTGAACTTTTTTGGATAAGTAAAAATGTATAATGACAAAGGAAGACACTCATATGAATTTGATACAGTTAATGAAATCCTACGATAACCAACCCCAAGGCACGATTAAGTTGGTTAGACATACAAGAGAGAAAGGTAAAGATGTAGAACAGTTATATAAGCAAGGATTACTTAATGCTTATCAGAGTGCACAGGGTAAACCTGTATTTGACACCTGTGATTACATAATGACTTTCATTGCAACAGAAAATGATAAGTGTGTTTTTATTGGGATGTATAAGGTTGGAGATAAAACAACTGTTGGAGAGATAAGAAGAACCCTAGGCTTACCTGACTTGGGGATGCAAGACTTTTATCAGGACGACAAGAACTATTATGATTTACAAGAAATAGATTTTATGTCAGACCTAAAGAATCGGCTTATAATCAGTTGGGGTAACACAGGCATAGCGTGGCATCAGTATCTTGTTAAGAAAGAAGTCATTGAGATACTACCGACAGGATATGCCAAAGAGTTTCCCGGATTTGATGACCTTATCCTTTCATTTGCAGACCTTAAAACCATTATAGATAATAAAGATGCCAATCGAGAGTGGCATCGCCAGTTGACCTCAGTTGCCGGAGTGTATTTGATACTTGATTCAGTTACCGGTTCCCAATATATAGGCAGCGCCTATGGAAAAGAAGGCATCTTAGGACGTTGGACCACATATGCAAAGACACACCACGGCGGTAATCAACAGCTAATTGCTTTATTAGAGCAATATCCTGACAGATATAAATATTTCCAGTATTCCATCCTAAAAATATTACCAACTGCGCTGGTGAAGGATGATGTGTTGAAATATGAAACCCTTTACAAACATAAGCTGGGAACAAGAGTTTTTGGCTTAAATTCAAATTAATAATGAGTATGAGGTACTTTATAATTTTAATATAATAAATTTGAAAGGAATGTATTATATGGCTATTGAAAATGCTTATGATTATTTGAAATGGGAATATTCTAGATTAACTACTAAAACAAAAAATATAGAGCCTAAAGACTTTGATACCTTTTTTGAACAGCAGAAATATAAATATGGGAATGAGAACGCTGATTTATATGAAAGTAATAAAATATTATTTAGGAAACTGGACGAAATAGCTTCTGAACTAAAGTTACCTATTGAGGAACAAAATAGAATTGCATATGCTATATTGAATAGACATTCTGAAAATATGAATAAGGTATTAAAAGAAAATAATCTTAAGCTACATTATGATATAGTTTTAGGTACTTTACCAATAAATGACCTAAATGCTTTTGTGTGCCCATTTCCAAATGGTCAGATGTTGCTAGCGTTAAATGAGGGGCTAATTGATTTTATATATTTAATGGGACGAGTAGTTGCATCTTTTTTTACCAAAACAGATGAGGATAAAGATAAAGATACTTATAGCTTAAACGAAGAAGTAATATCAGAAGCTTTGGAGAATAACAAGAGTGGTCACGCCAAGTTTATTGAAACCTTGGTTTTATACTTTGCATATGAAAATTTACATATTTCAAGCACATATTATGAAAAGGATAATAACAAACAGTTATCTGGTGTTTTATACGATAATGCTGAGCTTTTTGTGGTTGCTCATGAATATTCACATATAATACTTGACCACTTATCACCTAATCGGAAATTAAAGAAGCGATTTTTAGATGAAGCTTCATCATTATATCAAATAATGAGAAATTGGAATGATGAATACTCCGCAGATGCTTTGGCAGTACAATCAGTATTAGCTAATAACCGAAATAAGTTAAATGGTTGGATGTGCGGGTATCTGGGAGTAGAACTATGTATATCTTGTTTAGAAGTAATTGAAAGATTCTATAATATTGAAAGTAGTGAAACTCACCCGTCTGCCGGAATGAGGAGAGCAAATATCCAAAAGACATTGAAACAGTTATTACCACTGGACCATTCTAAAAACATTCTTGATAATAGTAAATTCATACAAGATATTATCTCAACATTATGGAAAACTCATAAGGATACAATTTATAATATATGCGATAAGTTTAACGAAATATCACGAATATGAAAAAGATTACGCTTTTATTAGCATAGTCCATTTAGGTTAATGTTATATTATAAAAACCGCTGTAACCCTTCTTTTACTTTGATTACAGCGGTTTTCATTTGCGGGATTTTCTCCAAATAAATCCTCACCCGTACCCGGCCAGTCGTACTTTACTCTTAAATCCAGCCACATCTTACACCTAATCCAATCCTCGAGAGCACTAATATATCACTGCTGATTCTTACACCGTAACTCTCACCTCCAATTAGCTATCCGACAGTAGCATTATAGCTCCTAAGGCCACCTTATCTCTGGTATCCAGATAGCTGACCAACTCATCTATAATTTGTTTTACCCGCTCCTCAACGGTTTCAAAGCCCAGCCATATGTATACTTCACAATAAGCTAATATAGATATAGGGAAGCAGTCCAAAGAGCTGGTTTCCGTATAATACTTCCAGCCTTTTGGCAATTCTCCTAATATCGACTCCCAATAACGTATTTTGAATTCCACCTCTAAAGTAATCCGATACTCGTATATGGAATCCTGAACTGGGTTAGAAAAGCAGGATGCACTCATCACCTTGAATCCCAACTCATATAGCCTGTCTGCTACAGTTAGCATCTCCTTTGATATGGGGATTATATTACGTATAGTACAATCAGGTTTATGATTACGATAAGCGAACACCTTGTGCTTAAGGCAATAAAGTCCCATAGTAATCACGCTCCTTTGTTAAGTAGTAGCTCCTGTTTATATCGCTTAGCATACTTATAGTATGTAGCTTTAGCCATTCCGAGTTGTTTCATTAACTCAAATGGTTTTATCTGGCCATCAACGACTTTAGTGTATTCTGACGCAAATTTCTTGTAGTCCATTACAACAGGTCTGCCATAGTTATCCCAGTCTCCCCGGTCTTTCATAGCCTGTATCCCTTGCTTCTGGCGGGTTTCACGTTTCAGCATCTCCGCATGAGCGAATGTGGCGTACATTTCGATGAGCATATTATTGATGGTCTCCATAAGCATTGCAGCCATTCCGTTATCTAACTTACCATAGTCAACTAAGGTAGTAGGTATTTCGAGTATCATTACACGTACACCCATGTCCTTGAAGTGACGCAGTTCTTTCAGAGTATCGGTTTTATCGCGCCCAAGGCGGTCAATTTCGCTTATTATGATGCAACTACCTGCTTTTGCAACTCGTTTCATTGCTTGGTAATCCGGCCGGGAGAAATTCTTCCCTGTCTGCTGGTCTGTAAACATCACATCAAGCTCAGTATTATTAGCTTTGCAATAATCATAAATGGCATTAACGCCTCTATCGAGGTGCTGTTCTTGAGTCGAGGTTCGGTGGTAGCCGTAAATAGCCATAGTAATCTCGGTCCTTTCTTTATTTGGTATAATCAGCCTATCAATGTAATCACTTATCGTAGACTGGTCTACAAAGTGCCATGTGAGCTTTTATGCCCGTATTTGCAGTAAGTTTTTGATATCCTATCTTTGTATACTTTTATAGACCACCTTGAAATGATACTTTTATGGCCAGTCATTTTTAAAAGAAAACCCCGACATAGAAATGCTTTTATCGGGGTATATATCTCATTTATACAATCGCTTCTCTAATCTTATTAGATATCATAGCCACCTCTTGCAACTCGCTAAGTCCAAGTGCATTAAGCAGCTCCACAAAGCATTTTAAACCTTCACGATTAAGCTCATATGTCACACCATTACTACCATATCGCCTACTTACTGAAAAATCCCTGCTGTGACTCAAATCACTAACAACTTCGGTGGATACTTCCTTAGTGGTTTTATTCGTAGCTATAAACCTTTCAATCTCAGTATAAACCTCCATCGGCTTAGTAATGCTACTTCCCGTCCAAGCCATAATCACCTGGTCCTGCAAATACTGCTTCATTTCTAGTGCCTTTATTGATTCTTTATGTGCCAGAAGCTCATTAAGCTTGGTTGCAAACAATTCGATAAAGGTTTTATTAGCACCTTCAATTATATATTCATATTCCTCATAGTAGCCGATAACTGACCTATCCTTAGTAGCACCATCAATCAGCATCCGACAACAACTAAACGCTAAGTCTGCCATCACACTGGCTACTTTAAGCCCGGTATAGCCCATATTCACCACATAATCCAGTAAAATCATTGTCACAAGTGACCTCTTATCGGTTTCACAGGCTCCTACTGCACCTAAATCAAAGGCCTCATTGCTCAAGCTCAATCCCTTACTATCTCCACAGCATACACCCCATTCTGGGAATTTATCTTCTTCTACGCCGTCCTCAATCGCTTCCCTAAGAGCTTCTGCACCGGTTCTAGATTTTCCTATAAGCATCTTTTGAAGCAAATCATATCGAAGCGATACAGCACTAAGACTATAGCATGATTCCCGGAAAAAACGGGTCAGGCTATCAATCGTTTTTATCTGCTGTATTTCCTGTTGAATAGTTGCTATTAAGGATGTTTCGGCTGTCTTATAAGCATTAATAAGTGCCTGTGCACTCTCTGCTGTACCTTTTTGCTCAAATGACTTTAAATTCATATGCTTACTTATAAGCTCCGTAGCTGTTGCTAAAACCTTAAATTCATTTGTTTTCCTACTCATACTATCATTTCTCCTTTTCAATGTGTGTGTTATCCACCATTGAGCTTGTGCCGACAGTATGCTACAATATCATATGTGGGCCGGTTGCTTCAATGAGTGACTGTTCCTTGTGGATGTGGCTTCTACTCTTGCCGGAGGTAGCTACATCCTTTTTATTTGTCTTCTTTTTGTAGGTCTGCATGGATTCTGTGAACTCCCATACGCAAGACCTCTGCCTGTGGTACACCAAGTCGTTCGCTGCACTCTCTAAGCATCTTAGTTGTCCGGTCGTCTGAGCGGAACTTCAATTCGTTCTTCTTGGGTGCATCGGTCGGACGCCCCATTTTTCTTGCTATAACGGCAACACCTCCTCGTACGACTTATTGGGGCACAAAACTGTAGCACTACAGTAAGCGGTTAAGCAATATTTGTCAAGTCTCAGTTTTAGAGTTTATCGTCTATGATGGGCTTCGTAACTCATTAGAAGGCAAATACGATTATAATATGGAGTATATTTACAGTTAAACATTGATAGATAGCGTATGATGGTATATAATGTAATAAAAATACGAAATGAGGAAATGATTATGAAGAAGAAAAAGATAGCACCTTGTTATCAAACATTATTACCTTATGTAGCTGTGGCTCTAAAAAAGTTTGGAGGTAAAGCCGAAAAGCATAAAGTGCTCTATCAACTTATGATTGACCTGGATTTACCTGAAAGTGCTTTTGATAAAGCTAAAAAGGAACTAGGATGGGCAGGAAGTAGACTAAGAGCATTAGAAATACTTAAACCTGTAGATAAAAGAGGAGTATGGGAATTGGATAAAACCTTTCTGGATATGGATGATGAATTACTAATGCAGGCTGTTAAAGCAGAGCATAAAGAAGCTTTAAACTAAAAAAGGAGGTCTTTATGGAAAATAGAATTATTAATCCACAGGCTTATGCGCATCCTTTTGAGTACATAATGTGCAAAGTTTTTCATTGTGATAGAGGAGGAGCTTGCGGTATGGCAGATGCTGATTTTATAAGACGAAATCCTCATACTGCTGTGGTTGCCACGTGTATGTATATATACGCAAATGCAAACGAGACTAAGAAAAGAGAAATCGAAGATTTTCTCAGCGATGCTAGGTATCATTTTCAATTTGATTTTGATAAACTATTATCAGCGGAAAGTAATGTTATTGAAATGGTTAACGGCAGTTACGAATTAAGTTATGAAAATGGAGAAAAGACTATAGAAGCCTTATTAGAAAAGTTCAGAACTATATGTCAATAAAATTGTGATGAACATACCCAAAATATCAATACGTGTTGGTAGTTTTATTTGAGTAAACCCTGTAAATTACGTTTATAAGATTATTTTATTTTAAAGAGCATCTCATTAGTTTATTTATGAGATGCTTTTTTAATGTTTTATTCGAGCTGGGCCGACGATACTTATTGAGGTTTTCCAAACAAAGTAATATAATGGTAATATACATATCTGTATTACACGATAGATGTATCAAAATAATATTTGCGGGGTAATGTTACTATGTTTTATGAGAACCAACCAGCTGTACAGCAAGAGCAATATAAGAGAATGTTATCAATAGTTGGAAGCTTATCAGAATTATTTTCAGAAAGCGCTAGTCCATACTTACATTATAGAGCTCATGAAAATATTTTTTGTAAATACTTCATTGCAGATAATTTAGCACGCTTTGACTGCTCAGCTGATGCAAAAAAGGACCGAATTGGAATAGGTCTTAAAACTTGGGTAGGTAACGATGACCAAAAGGTGGCTGAGTTCGGACAGCTAAGAGAAACATATCAAGATTTAACCGGGTATGAACTTGCTAGAACAATATCGGAATATAGAAACGAGCGTGTTCGTATAACTAAAAATATGTATGGCATAGACGAAATGATATACCATATTGTAAAAAGAGTTCCGGGAGCAATGAGGATTATTGAACACGCTTTTGATAGTATAGACTTAGATAATATCTCCGTTATTGATGGGAGAGGTAATGTAAACAATACATACTTCTCTGATGGTCGGCACACATATCACTTTAGCAATTCAAAGAATACTTTGTATATGTTATTTGAAGATATGCAGGTGCTGGATGAGTTTGAAGTTGAGATAATGACCGACCCATATAGCCATTTAATGGGTATGGCAGAATCACAAGCAGTTACACAGGTAATTGAACCTATAGAAACCATACATAGGATAGAAACTGAAAATAGAATTTGTTTAAGATTATATTCAACCCGGCATGATGGAACTAAATTTGTTGCAGAACGAAGCGGGTTAAATCAATGGAACGCTAATGGTAGAGAAAGAAATCCTAATGAAATCTATATCCCTTATCCTGCTGAGGACAGGGCGAATACCGTAGGTTTCTTTCCACCAAGAGATACAGTCTTTAACCTTACTTTACCTGATGGTACAACAATTCCAGCAAAAGTCTGCCAAGCTGACGGTAAAGCGATTATGAGTAATCCGAACAGGATATTAGGTGAATGGTTATTGCGTAATGTTTTTGAATTAAGAGAGGGTACGCTAATTACATATTCAATGCTAGAAGTGTTTGGAATTGATAGTGTTGTATTCACTAAGATAGGTGACTTACAATATACAATAGATTTTTCTGAAATTGGAACATATGAGCGCTTTTATAATAATACTGATGCTGAGGATATAATAGATTAGTAAAAGCACCTAGTTGTTAGACATTCAACTAACAATTAGGTGCTTTTGGTTATAATGTTTTATTCGACGGCCTTTTTTATTTCGTTAGCAATTCTTTCGATGACCGATACAGCTACTGAATTACCAGCTTGCTTATATAATGCACCATTACTTAAAGTATCGGGTAAAATAAAATCATAAGGGAATCCCTGAAGATTAAAACATTCTCTTGGAGTAAGCTTTCTTATCTTGTTATCATGAGTCAAAATAAGAGGTACGTTATGTCCACCGGTTCCCATATTAGCGGTTAATGTTGGACATAGATTACTTTTGTTTTCACGCACGTAGACCCTACGCCACTGATAACAAGTATCTGAACGATTGATATTTTCTCTTAGTTGATTATAAAATGCACAATCCTCAGTGTAATAGTAACGTTTATCCTGTTGCGTATCAAAGTCTATTACATTTTTCAAGTTCTTTTCAAGTTTTATTGGCTTAGGAAAATCAAACTTTCTGTACTGAGTAACACTCTTAAAGCAGACAATGTATATTCTTTCCCTTGTTTGCGGGGTATTTCCGTAACTACTTGCGTTGAGAACCATCGGTTTAACGTGGTAACCTAAATCCTCTAATGCGTTACTGATTACTGTAAATGTTTTTCCGTCATCGTGTGCAACCAAGTTTTTAACATTTTCTAGGAAGACAATCTTAGGTTTCTTTGCCTTAATAATTCTTACTAATTCAAAGAATAAGTTACCTCTGCCCTTTTCATCATCAAAACCTTGTCTGTATCCAGCTACGGAGAAGGCTTGGCAGGGGAATCCTGCAAGCATTATATCGAAGGCTGGAATGTCTTTATGTTCATCTAAATCACGTATATCACAGACATCCATATGCACATTCGGGAAGTTTGCTTTGTATGTAAGACTAGCGTTCTTATCAAATTCATTAGCATATATTGTTTCAAAGCCCGCTTTTGAAAAACCTTTATCAATTCCACCGACACCAGCAAAGAATGAAGCACATTTTAGACTCATATGTATAAACTCCTATTAAATTATTTGCGGCGCGCCGCTTATTAAAACAAAGCAATGATAACATAAATACAGCCCAAAATCAACACGAACATAATATGATATTGGACTAATAGAGCATCTCAGTAGTTATATAGCGAGATGCTATTTTTATGCCTTTTGTCGAGCTTTATCCGTGACACAGGTATTTCCGACTCACTCCATAAAAATAAGTCAATATGTTTATAAAAATTTTATAATTTATCTGAAAATAATTCATTAGCTCCGATACAATCGGCATTAACGACAAATTTAGATATTATTTACATATGTAATATACTGGTAGAAATAATGATAAATAGTGACAAATAGTGTACAATGATGCTAAATGGTGACACAATTAAAAAAATGGTGCTCCATTAGAGTATATTGTAAGATAATTAAAGTTATGATACTATAAAAACAGCAAAAGCAAACACAATTTAAAAATCTATAAAAAAGGAGGATAACACAAAATGGAAAAGGAAAAATATCTTACACCACAAGAGGTAGCCGAACAGCTCCACGTGACCCCACAGTGTATTAGATACTATTGCAATAACAAAAAGTTGCTGTACGTAACTACACCCGGTGGTCATCGCCGTATTAAACGCTCAGACTTAGACGCTTTTATTGGCTCTGATGTAGTACAAGCACCGAATGATATTAAGCAGTAAACATTTAAGACAACAAAAAAAGAGACGGTATGCTATTGGCGTAGCACATCATCTCGAAGCATTGTCACCCAAAATCACATCCCAGCAAGGAGGAAATTATTATGACAAACCCTGACTTTTTTCAAAAAATTGTTGACTCTATTGTAACATCCATCAAATCTGTAGTCAACCGATATGTTTACAATCGCCTACAAGAGGACGGGCGCTTTGATGCAAGTAGAGCTTATTACGAGATGAACGAGTACGGCTATAAGAGCTTAGATGAATATACACACAATACCTTTTTCGGTAGTCTGTTCAGCAGAAAAGCTAGTTTCTAAGGATTTTATTTGAAAGGTGACAGCTGACAAAGGACGGCGGCCAAAAGGAGAAAACACTATGTTGATAAGAGTTAGAGAGTCTCACGATTTAGTAGATTTATGCTTAATGAAAAATGGAATTGAATATACACGGGATATGTTAGGTAATAATGGTGCATTACACTATAACGAAGAAACCGAAGAACACGAAATGAGCGAAGATGAATACGAGTGGTGGAAAGAGTTCTTCAGATATTACGAAACTGATGAGGAGGAAGTTGCGGAGGCTGCTGATGAATTTGATATTATGGAGTCAGAAATCTGGGAGAAAATCAATTTTTGTTTAGATGGGGATTTAGAAAGCCGTCATTATATTATCCAAAGAGAATTGGAAGAAATCAGAGGATTTTATAAGAATTTTATTTGATACGACGATAGCTCAGCAAATGGAGCGGCCAAAGGAGAGAAAGACTATGAAAAATGAAGAAATCAAGTTATTAGGGGTTAATGTTAAGGATATAGTAGAAGTTATGGCTGTGGCACATACACGGAACGGTCGATGGGTTGACAATGTGCGAGATGCACTTATTGAGCAGAGTCCTGAATTTTCAGGTTACACAGATGCTGATATGGTAGCTGTTCTGTATAAGGAACTTTCTGTTAGATATAACGGTCGTTTGGTCGAACATATACAAAACGACCTCCTCTGGATGAACCCAGATTTTCTTGGCTACACCGATGATGACTTTGTTTTAGTGCGATACGAGGAAGTCAAGAAATTATCCCTAGCCGACTACATAGACAGATTAAGAGTAAATAGTACACAAGAATAGATAAGGCGACGGCTGACAAAGGGCAGCGGCTAGTAAAGGAGAATATTATGTTAAAAGTAGATTCGTTATATAGAATTTATGGACTGGGCTTTGAGAACACCGTTAAAAGCCTTGTGAAAGAGGGATTTATCGACTTTGAAGATATAGCATGCCTAAAGACAGACTATGACTTATGTATTGCCGACCGCTATGATGAGAGTGACTACCTGTCGAGCAGTGAGAGGTATAATGCTGGCTGTATGAATAGATTGAATTTTATAGAGTAGTACAAGCATATCACAGCACAAGCCGAGGACTTCGTTGTCACGGTGTGTAAAAAGTTAGACGGTGAGCTTATACCGGTAGGATTTGTTTATATGTAACCACTAGGTGTGTACAAAGGTGCGGCCGTCCACGAAATGGGTGGCCAGAAGGAGAAAACTCAAAATATGCTTAAATACAAACTGTCAGTAGGCAAAATGTTAACAAGTCCCAGAGGTGAAGTAAAGAAAGGTAAACCACCTGTTTATACAATATCTTGTCTGTACGTATCAGAAACATTGGATACCATAGAAGATGTTAGACAAACAGCTGATACTCTTATTGCTCTGAGTCCTATCTATTTTGGATTTACGCTTGTGGCGGACCCGTGGTTCTCGAAAAGGCTCTGTACTCTTAATTCTAGCCGTGAAAGCTCTTTTTGTAGTTTGGCAAAAGGACAAGATGAAAACTTTAGAGAGTGCTTAATGCTTGAGATTAATAACGGTCCAGCCTTTTATGGAATTATAACCAATGACAAAACCTATCGTGAATATGTGAGCGTTAATAATGTTTATAAGTCCAAGTTATTCGTAGAGTATAAATCCATCATTGACTTAGAAACACTAAAGCACAGATATGAAGCGGAGGCTCGATTTACTATTGTAGATAATACAGATACATTACCCTGTATTATCTGTTACACACAGCAAGACACTATTTACGTAGATAGAAAAGAAAGCTGATTAAATATATTAAAAGTACGGCCGTCCACGAAAATGGGCGGCCATCATAAGATTTAAGAACATATTTATCTGTTGATGCGAATAATAATCATAGCCCTTGTTTTAAGGCAGACTCCACGGTATTTGGCGGGCACTAACCAACAAAAATATTAGGAGGACAACCACTATGACATACCAAACAGCAGATTCTATGATTTTAACTCGTAACTGCCTATCCCTCACTGCATCCGATGCAGTCACACCCCTAGGTTTTCTTAAATCTAAAATCACCTATTCTAACGGGTGCAGTAGCTTAATAGACCTGGCCACAGGTATTGTAACCCCAGTATCAGCGTATTACAAGCAACGCAAGCACAATAAGCGTCACGACGACCCCGATGAATATGTTTACACACCTGTTTATTTCGAAGACCCGGACCCGGAAGTTACGGAATCCCTATATCGTCAAGGTAGAGTACATATAATCAACAGTATTTTATCGGATTTTCACAGAAATCTATTCGAGGATGCACTTCGAAGAGCTGCTATACAGTATGACTGTGATATAACTAAGGCTGTAATAGATGTACATCATCTGAATCGTAATCGCCAAGATAACAGCATCGTTAATCTCATACCTGTTACCCGGAAAGAACACAGAAGAATCCATAGCGCATTATATAGAGGAGCTGGTACTTATGGAGCACTCGTATATGCACTAGGTGAGGAGCTAGTAAACAGTATTTTCGATGAAGCTTACTTTAACTACGGCGATAGGAGCGTCTTTACCTCAGCCATCAACGGCATCCCTTACACTCAGCTTATGCTCACCCAGCTTTCAGAAGCTCAGCTCCCTGTTGATACCAAACTCCTGTGGATAAGATGTCTTAACGGTAAATATGACTCTGTTAATATTGAGGGTTTAAATGTGTACCAGATTTTATCGGCCTTATATTTAAAAAGTGCAATTAAGATAATGATTTTATAAAACAAAGGAGGTAAACGAATATGTCAAATATAAAAGTACGTAAATCAGATTTGTTTGATGTTGACCTTTTGAAACAAGCACAAGAGGCACAAGTAGCTCAGGCGAAGCAAGATGCACAGGCATTTGGTGCATCTGTAAAGGTAATTTTAATGCCTGCAACAAATGAAACAAGTGTAACCGTAACAAATGACACCGTAACAAATGTAACCGTAACAACTGACACCTCTGATTTAGACCCTTACTTACTTCCCCACGAAGCCGCACTTATGTTGGGGGTGACCCGAAAAACAATCAGAGAATGGTACAACAACAAAATCATAAAAGGTATTGTTACTGGTGGAGGTCAACACCTACGAGTGCCGACCTCAGAGGTGTATAGGCTCAAAGGGTTGCGTTATACAGCACCTACCGAGATACCACCTGAATCATACTATGGATTTGAGAATTAAAAGTGTTTTATCGGATGCCTGTGGAATATTTTACCGATTTTAATTGTATTTTGTTGCAATATATCCCTAAATATTGTATATTTACAGCAATAGCGGGTTTTTAAGGGAGGTTATAGTATGAAAAAAATATTATTAACAGTAGCAGTTATGGTACTTACAGCACTTTCTTTTTCAAGCGTAGCTTATGCAGCCGATAACAGTCTGTATGAACAAGCATTAGAAGATACCAAAAACGAAAGAACAGATGCTTATGCACTTGATTATTATAAGTATGGTCCCTATTATGATGACCCGTTATACGTAAAGTGGGCAAACAAGATTACAGTTGGTATCACAAACGAGTATGATAAGGCACAGGCTATATTTAATTGGGTAGTTGAGAATAGTATCTATTCTGATGAGGGTTCTAATGGTTTTAGGGAATTTGAAAAGAACGGATATATGCAATTTACCTGTGTGGGCTATGCAGCTACGACACAAAATTTATTAAATGCAGTTGGCTTACCAGCTAAAACGGTAGCTGGCGGTGCTAAAAATGCGTATGGTTGGGACGGACATGAATGGAATGAAGTATATGTAGATAACAGATGGGTTTATGTTGACTCAACTTGGGGAGAGTTCGACTTACCTATGTCTGAGTGGTCACAGGACCATTCTGTAGGACCTGACATCAAGAACCAAGACGAAGAAGCTTGGAATGGTTCATTATACTTTTATGATTATGATAATGATAAAATGCTCAAAGAAGTAAAGAACTTTCCTTTTAACGGTTTGGTGAACTCAACCTACAGTTTCGATATTAAAGAACTCTATTTGGATAAGCATTATACGAAACCGTTCAAGCTTAATACTCTGAAAGTTGATTCACAGACGGCTCTTATCTATGTTAAGCCATTACCTGTGGCAAAGAAATACGAAGTTACTTTCAACTCCAACCACGGTACAATCGTAAAGGCTGTGACAGTAACAGCAAAGGCAACGATTACAAAGCCGAAATCACCCACACGAAAAGGTTATAAGTTTGTGGCTTGGTATACCGATAGCAAATTAACAAAGAAATGGGATTTTACCAAGTCTAAGGTTACTAAGAACACCACACTTTATGCAAAGTGGCAGAGGATTTAGGGGCAAACATACTTATATACAGTACATTATAAAATATTTACAAGACAAAGCACCTCAACAAATTTTTGAGGTGCTTTGTCTTGTCTGTAGGCAGATTTATTCATAATTACGAGTTTGATGAAGACGTATATGAATTATTTGCCTCTTTTACTATAGCCCTGTTGAAATGCTTATTAATCTGCGCTATACTTTAGCAAAATATGGTAAAACCACCAACAAAGGAGAATAACAATGAAGAAAAAGAGTATTTTATCCGTATTATTAACCTTATTATTAGCCCTTTCCCTAACATCCCCGGCTATGGCAGCCACCAAAACCAGCACCAAAACTGTCACATTCAATTCTTATACTAGTAAAGATGCTATAACACCTATTACGGTGAAAGTCACCAATGTAACCTCTCAGAAAACGAAAGATTACTCAGTTAAACTCGGAAATGAAACCATCGCCGGAAAAAAGAGTAAAGTTATCTATTGTAAAGCTCCTGTAACGATAACACTACAACCTAATAAAGGAGATAAACACGCCGGAGTTTATGATTTTTATATGGCATTTGACTCTAAAAAGATTAAGACCAACACGGTAACAAGAACCGACAAATACTACGCCTTTGATACAGAAGCATGGGCATATGATTACTCAATGAAGTATGACACTATACCGAGTGATTTCTGGGGCTATGCAGATGGAAGCACTCAGAAGATAACGAAGGCTGGTACATATGTTTTATTTGTACAGGCATATGCAGACGATTCGGATGATGAAATGAGTGACGAACTGACACCCGTATTCATCGTGGTAAAATAATAGCATAATAGCGTTTTATTTGACTAAATAAGCTAATTAAATATAATATGATACATAAACCCTCAGAGGTCCTAAAGACCCTTCTGGGGGTATTTTTTGTCTTTAAAATAAAATATATATTTTTTTTGGTTCATGAATTGAATTTTAAATCAGGCCCTGCATGGTAAAAGAATTATAAAGAATCAAAAACAATTACAAATTTTTTCAAAAGGAGGTTAAAAATTATGGCACAATACACCGATATTACCGAGATTTCTCGCTTAACAGGAATTTCGGTAACCACTCTCAGAAGGGGAGCTCATTCTGGAAGATTTCCACATATCAGACTGAACAACATCCCACGAGGTAAACTACTTTTTGATTTACAGGCTGTGGAACAGGTTCTGGGTACCGAAGCACAGGCATCAATGCACTCCAAGGAGGAGGCAAAAAAATGATTAATAAGGATTACAAAAAGCTATCAACCCCAGCCCCAAAAGAATCACCAAAGCCCAGTTATTTAGCAAGCCTTTTTAAGCCACCTCAGGACATACGGGACGCCGAGATTGAGCAAGCAAAGCTTTTTGACCGCATACCAATGCACGATAACAATTACGGCAGTTTAAAAGGATAAAGGAGGCGTAACCAATGACAATCTTAGAGAATCTCATTAACATTGTGTTGCTTACTATAGCGTTTTTTACAATCAATGCTTTAAATGGACTCAAGCAACTAAAAAATAAGGAGGTGAAAAACAATGAGAAAGATACTATCCACACTACTTGCAGTGATGATTTTATTGGCAAGTAGTACCACACAAGCTTTTGCGTCGGAGGTATCTGCTCCCGGAGAAGCAACAACCAGTGCAGTTTTAACCACAGAAGCGACTTTGATGAATGTCACCCTGCCACTAGCAGTCATGATATATGTAGACGCAGATGGTAACGTATTTACGCCTGACAACTTGCAAATAACAAATAATTCAGCTGGTCCTATACAGGTGCTAAGTCTTGAGGTCGTACCTGATAACGGCTGGACATTAGACCCAGTCAGTACAGATTACATAAATTATAAGTCAGGACTTAAGCATTTTAATATGACCCTAAATGGTATGGACCCAGCTCTGGGTGCCTTAACCTTTCCTACCCCGATTAACGGTGGTGAAAGTCTTTTATTGGAGTTTGATGCAGAAGTTTCACCGCAAAAAGAAGCCTTAAATGCCATAAAAATAGGTGAAATGATAATAACAGTCGACTGGTACTCCGATGAGGCAGCAATCGACCCCGAAGTACCTGACCCTGAGGACCCTGAAGTAACTGACCCCGGAGAGACAGACCCCGAAACGGGTTATCCAGCCGGTTATGTCCTTGCAGCGGATTCTGATTTTGAAGGCGATTACGATGGTGGATTTATGTACATCGGTACAGCCGAGAATATAATAATGCCAGCTACGATTAAGGGGGTTAACGTCACTAGTTATCGTAATATGTTTGCAAATACAGGCATAAAGGGAGTTATCTCTGAAAATCCCAATATTACGACAATGGAGCAGATGTTTCAGAATACCAGCTCAGATACCCTCGAACTTGACCTTAACACGACCTCCGTCACGACAATGGCAAAAATGTTCAGCGGAAGCCAAGCGTTGTCACTTGACCTTTCCGGATTTTCTACGAGCAATCTTGTAGATATGAGTAATATGTTTGCTGATTCCAAGGCATTATCGCTCGACTTAAGTTCAATGGATACCAGAAATGTCACTAATATGACAGCAGCTTTTAGTAATTCTAGTGCTTCCGTTATTGACCTAAGTGCAACAAACACCAGTAATGTTACTAATATGCAGAATTTATTCGCAAACTCAAAAGTCTTGTCACTCGACTTAACGAATTTCGAAACGAGTAAAGTTACGTCAATGAGTGGAATGTTTAAGAATTGTGAAGCACGTAGTATCAGTTTTGACGGCAGTTACAACACGGCCTCTGTACTAAATATGAATTCGATGTTTGAGGGAGCTAAAGTCGAAGCGCTTGACCTAACAAATTTTGTGACGAGTAATACCACTGGCATGATGTATATGTTTAGGAATTGCGAAGCTACAACCATTAATTTTGGAAGTGGCTTTGATACAAGTAAACTTATATCAATGACCTCGATGTTTGAGGGCTCTAAAGCCGAAGTACTCGACCTGACTATGTTCATTACGGCCTCCGTCACAAATTTGCAAGCAATGTTCAAGAATTCCGCTGCAACAACCATCAACCTCAACACCTTTAGCACTTATCAGGTTACAAATTATAGCAGTATGTTTGAGGGGTCTAAAGTATTGACACTTGACCTAAGTACCTTTGATTTAGGCTATCCAACACCTACTATGACCAATATGTTTTCTTACTCTACAGCGACTACTGGCTATACGAAAACTACCGGAATTGCTAGTACTTTTAACTCTATCAGTAACAAGCCAGTAGGGTTAGTATTCACAACCAAATAACATAGCGGGCGGGTTTACCCACTCGCACATCAAAATTTAAGGAGGAAACAACCTATGAAAAAGAAAGTTATCGCAACCCTACTCTCATTAACACTTTTATTTGCAACCTCATCACCTGTTTCTGCTTCCGAGATTACAGCAGCTGGTGCTGGCACTACACCTGTTGACCTAACAGTCGAAACCCAAATCTTACGTGTAACTATCCCACTGAGCTTACCGATTACCATGACCGAGGATGGTGAGGTAATGGTAGCCGATAATGCCTCAATCACAAATCACGGTGCCGGACCAATCAAAATCACCGACATCGAAATTAAAGGTGCTAATGGTTGGAGTACGGTGGATTATAACAGCCTTGATAATGCTAGTGCAACGGTAGGTGGTAAAAACGTCGGTTTTTCGCTAAATCTTGCTGCTACTAATATCTTAACCACAGGTGCAAACACAGATAATTTTTCAAGCGGTGCTATCGTGATAACAAAGGGTCAATCATTACCTTTGACTTATGATGCTGTGTTACCAGCGCAAAAAGACGAAATGGTTGGAGTACAAGTTGCTGAGGTGATTTTTACAATCGGATGGAATGACTAAGGGAGGCTAAAATTATGACAAACCAGAAGGAAAAGCGTGAGAAAGTTTTGTTTGCAGGGCTAGCTATTCTAGCGCTTTTATTGGCAGGGTTTTTAGCTTATCTGCTTTTTGGGATAAAGGGTGCAGACAGCACCTCTCTCCCTGTTGATGATGACAAAATCAATTTTATAGCAGGCGACACAACAGAAGGTGATATTCGAAAGAAAGAAGAAGCAGAAATTGTAGCAACCCTCAATCAGGCAGTTGATGAAAATGAAGCAGCCTTAGCATTTAGCACCAGTTTAACATTTGCCGATGGCCAAGCTGAAGGAAAGTTTATATTTGCGAACGGTAAGAACAACAAATACGCACAAATGCTGGAAATACGCACCATAGATACCGACCAGTTGATTTATTCGTGTGGTGTTAAAGCAGGGCACAAAATAGAGTCCTGTAAGCTTTTAGTCGACTTACCTAAGGGTGTATATGACTGCATCATGTATCTTTACACCGTTGACCCTGCTACTAATGACCGCATAGGTACGAGCAAGGCTAGGATGGTAGTAACGATTTTAGCATAATTGAGATATACAATACCTTAAACCAGTATTTACCATAAGATTTATAGCAACTCATGCAAACCTATTTAAACCCTCTGATAACATTTCAGAGGGTTCTCAAAGGAGGTACATACTTATGAAAAAGATTATATCATTCGTAGTTTTATTTGCAGTCTTAATAACCCTAGCACCACAACATACACCTACAGTTAGTGCAGCAACAACCACAGAAGTGGAAAAAGTCAGAGCTAAGTTAGATACTGCATGGGAGAAATACATAAGTACCTTGACTGGTTGGGATAAAAGTCGCATGAGAACTTTAAAAAATGAGTGGGATAAATACGGAGGAAATGACCCACACATGCCCGGAGGTAAAACTTGGGAAGAAGAGCTTGCAAAGGACTGTACGATGATACGCTCTGGCGTGGAGGTGCCACGCCCATGCAATCTATGGGAACTCGTAGGCTTTCCATCTTATGCTGTCGGGCTAGACTATACGCAGGGAGTCAAAATTAAGTCAAATTGGGATGTTTATTTAGAGGGATTAGGCTCTGATTTGTACTCAGTAAGCGTAAAAAATAATACGCTAAAAATCACAGGTAAAAATGATGTTAGTAGTACAAAACATGTATACTCGGTGCGAGGCAAATTTCAGCTTTTTAAGCCGACCAAAGGAATGGATGCCTATGTAGGTGAGGATGGGCTGGCATATGCAGAATCACGAGGAAATCTTGATGATACCAAAATATTTGTGAAAAATGCAGCTGTCATTAATAGTGATACCTTAATCCTAGCTCCAGACCCTTTTGGTGCTGATGCTGATGCTGATGCTAAGCGACCAAAAACTCTATCCTACGAAATAGATTTATCCGATTTATCCGATGGCTTGTACTGTATTAAGGAGCTAGTGTGGTACGCAAGCCCAGGCAACCACAAAAGCGAAGAATACTGGTCTGAGCTTGTTGTAGTGGTGCATAATGGCGTGGCGAGCTTACAGGCAGTTGATATATGTTGGGGTACAGTACCACCTAAAGCCACTGAGGGTAGGATAACTTATGGAAGTTGGTATTCCGATGCTTCAGTTTGCTCAGAAGGGTACATAGGGTGTGGTTCGGCAACGTGTGGCGGTTGGTGACTAATAGTCACACATGATATAAAACATTATCATTAGGAGGTGCTAAAAATGTTACTACTAAAAATCTTATGGTTTACTGCCTTTGCCATTGCAACCCTTAATTTAATAAATATAAAAAAGGAGCTTATGCACTCAGCAGAAAGAGAACAACTTACAGAACCTACAGAATAGGAGGTGTTCCTAGAATGGTTTTATCCGAAGATTTCCTATCTCTACCCACCCCAGAAAAGCTTATATTACTAAAAACTCCTGATGGTGTAGCCCAGCTCATCGAGTGGCTATCGACCGAATACACTATCTGCAGTCTAGCCCCAACGTTGGGTATAAGCGAGGGTGCCTTGTATAAGTTATGCGACCGCAACCCTAAGATTACAGCTGTTACAGGCAGACCACTAATTGTCAAACATGATTTAAGCCGTCCAGCAGCCTACCGCATAATCCTCGGTTACACAGGAAAACGTGGTGAGATTTTAGCAGAGTATGCAACTGCCGAAGAAGTGTGGCAAAATCCGTTAATTCACCGCTATTTTAGTTCTTTTGGTATACACCACATTGATTATTATGAGCGCTACCTTACTAAGATTAATCATAGTGGATTCTGTCAGTTGAGCCACCTATATAGTATTGTGTATGCTGAGATTAATCGGAGAGGGTTTATCAAAATACTTAAAACTAAAATATAAGAATCCTTACAAACCGATTTAAAGCCCTCTGATACATTTCAGAGGGTTTTGCATAGAAGGAGGTACATAAAATGATAAGGAATAAATTTAAAGATTTTATCCGTAGTGCCTGTAAAGGAATTACTGTAATTTTAATGCTAAGTGCAATAATGATTAGCCTTACAGGTTGTGGTCAAGTAGATAACTCTATGGTAAATAAGGCATTTGCCAATTCGGCAGTTATGAACAGTATAAGTAGCGAACTGCAAGGCCAAGCCACTCTTATAGCAGAAATGCAGCGTATGGGGGTTATACCTGATACGATGGCTAACAATCTAAATGAGCAATTAAATCGTATCTATAAAGCGGCATCAACCTTAACCAATGGAGCAACTACAACTTCTACAACAACCACATCTACTGACCCCAGTACAACTCCTCCGCCTATAACAATAGGTGCAGAATACAATGATTTTATCGGCTCAGTACTGCGTAGTCTTACGATGCTTGGTGATAATCTTCCAACGATTCCTCCTGTTGCTACTGAATTATCTCAGACAGGTATTGCAGAGTCATTTGTGCAAGCACATGGGAGTCCAATAGATGGATACTCGGGATATAACACTAAGAAAATCATAGAGACTACTGGATATGCGGGTATTGCTACATATTCGGTTGCTAAAGCAAAGCCTTTAGCTCCGTTCGGTGATATGGGTAATGATACAATATCAGCCTTGGTGGACCACATAAATAAATTAAAAGATATTCAAGTTTATTATGTGGATGCCAATAAAGTAGGGGATACCAAGTCATTACAAGGTCTTAAAACTGCTATCGACGAAGCCAAAGCAGATATAAGCAAGACGAACATACTGGACTCTGACTATTTTATTAATTCAGGAGAGACAATAAATTTTACAGATGGTTCTCTGAATGTAGGTAGAGCCTACTCTGTCAAAGAAGTGACTGTCAATGAAAGTAACCGTGAAGTAGCTCGGTATAAAATTCTTCTGCTCAATAGAGATGCTCTTTTAGATGCGTTCAACAAGACAAGTAGCGCCGGTGACTTATCCTCGGGTGTCCTTATAGGTAATAAGTTCTTTATAACCCGGTATCCTGTGGCGGTATTCCGAGGCTTTGAGCAGACTGCAGATAAGACTAAGTATATTCCAGTATTCACACACCCTCAGTTTTTATCTGGTTCTACCTATGGTACTTTATCGGGTTCTATCTTTAGTGGTAGTGCATCAGCTTACACAGATACTTTAAAAACTGGTGATAAAGGCACTGCAGAAACCAAATGTGCATATATAGACCTTTACTCAGGTGCTATGTATTACAAGGATGAGCAGATAGGTAACGCCAACACTTTCATGAGTATCGGCACAGCTGACCTTGAGTCCTCTGTGGTAATTAAACCTAACACAGCTGTTTATGTAGATAATAACAACCAGGCCTGCATAACTACGGTGGCACAAACCACTAAATTTAATCCTTCTGAAACCTTACATATAGGTGACAAAAGCTCCAATAAAGTGACCCTTCCGGGAAATGATACTAATATAATGCCTGTGGTATTTCTTATGGACTATTTAGAACTTGCATATTCCCCTAATACCGTAGGTACAGACGCTTTTACTGCCTATGGACGTAAGGTCAGGCTAGACGAAAAGTATATTCTCGGTTCTTCTGCTTTATCGGCAAGTACAGGTACAATCGCTTATGTTGTAGGTGAGGGAGCTACTCAGTCCGAGTGGACTTCAAAAGTAGGCTACTCAGCACTTACAATGACAGATTTTCTTGACATTGATGGTATTTACAATTCTGATTTATCTATTAAGAGTAAGGATTCTTCTACTGATTCTTATAATGTTTCAGCAGCCGTTCACTTCATATCAGCAGGTACTTCAAGCTTCGAAAAGGCAGGTACAGTACGTTCTGGTGACCCATCCTCGGAGCGTAGTGATACCTTACCCCAGATATCAGCCGGTTCTGGTGTCGAATGTATTATGATGTTCGGGGCTAACGGCTTAAATAGTACCGACAGTAACAACATTCCGAAAACACCTTTGTATGGTATAACGCTGTACGGCGGGCTTTATGAGCGGGCTTTGTTCTCTGATTGGATAAATGCGTCCGGTAATGCAAATCTAGTAAAGTGGGCGAAGACGGTATCTGACTTAGGTTACAAGAATTACGCTATAAGCAATGCAGTTCTGACCGAAAAGATGAAAGGTAACTATGCTTTCGAGCTGAATGAAGACGGTCTGTTAACCATTGACCTTAATACAGTAGTACAAATAAATGATGACCTCAAAGAGGAACGTAGAGGTGGCGGAGTTGTGTTACTTCGTACAGCTCTACTCATCCTTGGTTTCATCCTAGTGTCATATGTAAGTGTTTTATTAGCGGCATGGTCACTAGATGTTAATTTAGACTTGGGCCTTAATATTCTGGAAAAAGTAAGCTTTGGACATTTCGTGGCTGTAAGGTCGCTGGATGAGATGCCAGATGCGGACCCGGATAGCACCACAACATATGTAGATTTTAGGCGACTTATCATGCGCTGTTTAGCATTTGCAGCTGTGGGTGTTATTTTAATCACGATAGACCCGGTAAATCTAATAGTTAAATTGCTTGGTTGGCTTAATTTCTTGCTTAATATTATAAGCGAGAAACTATTTGGAGTAAAAATCATGTAATAACCAAAAACTTCGAAGCTCTAAAAGCCTCATATAGCCTTTTTGTTTGCTCGAGGCATAGCAACTCCCATCTAAATGCTCCAAACTTCATTCCGAGGCATTTTAACGCCAGTAGACAGCTGTAGAATAAACTGCAAGGTATCTACAAAACAGATAAATCAATGAATAAGGATTTCATATAGGAGTGCATCAACTTGCACTCCTACATCATTTATTAAAAGTAATTATATATCGAGCTACACAAATTGCATATATCTCACGAACCTCGATGGCATAGGGCTTAATTCACTATTTTTACTAATTTGTTCCAAATGATTGAAAAACCACGACCACCGTGGTATAATAATTGACATAAACCACGAACTTTTAAGGAGGTTGAATAATCATGAACTCAACACAAGCCACAGCAGGTGAATTAATAAAAAAAGCCCGTAAACAAGCAAAATTAACCCAAAAGCAGTTAGCCACAAAGTATGGAATCCCTACTCGTAGTCTTGAGGATTGGGAAACCAATAGACATAGCTGTCCGAATTATGTAGTAACTTTACTTTTACACTGCTTAGAGATTGATTTCCCCACAGAAACAGTAACAAAGCCAGCAGAGCCAGTCTACACGTTTACTGACAAGTATGGTAAACCTCTCCCTCAAAAGCTTGCTGACCTCTTCAGAGCAGAGTTTTTATCAGGTAAAGTACAGGAACAGCCCGAGTGTTCACAAGATTTTTATGGTGAGACTATACTGACCGCTGGCAAGCGTGGAAAGCTATATTTGTGTACAGACCCCAAACCAAATATTGACCTTAACCCCGAGCAGGAGATTCCGATGGGGTTCGAGTTCCGAGTAATTAAGGAGGTGTAATCTATGGTAGCACTCAGCAGACATGATTTAGAACAGATGCTTTCCTTGCTTGACCTTACCACTTTGGAGTCCATCGACGCAAAGTGCCGACAGGATGCCTATACCTTTGGCAACCATCCACTCCTTATATATAGTGCCGAAGCCCTTACAGAGTATGCCTCAGCCATTTATCGCTATATATTACCTCATTATGGTGCAGTTGAACTCACTGAGGAGGAATATGTAGCCCAGTGGCTTGCACCCCACACCAATTTACAAGTGCAGCTTGCATCCAAAACCGAGGATTTTATCGGCCTTCTTAGAAATATTGCAGAAACACCTACTGAGTCAGAGCCTAACACTCTACCACCAGTACCTAACCGAGTATACTCCGAAATTTCAGATTTTTTGAGTGGTAAAAATGATGATTTATACAGTAATCTTAATGACTTTTTGTTTAGCTCATACTCTCCGCTACGCAGAGACACCGTGACCGACGCTCGAGTGCTTGCTATTATAGCAGAGGTAGAAGCGATGCGTGACGCTGGTAACAAAGCTCTCACTGCCTTTGTCGGTACGCAATTAACACTCACACAGCAAGCATCTGCAGCTGTATATGGTGTAACAATACCTAAGCCTAAGTATGGTACAGAGCTTAGCAGGCTCAGACAGCTCGTCGATGACCGCCTTGCTTACTATAATCTCAACCCGAAAAACATAGCATTAATTACGGCTCATAAAGACCGTATCCCAGAAGCGGACTGGGCAACAATCTCAGAAACCCTCGAAAGCAAAGTGGTGACTGAGGAAGTCAGAAAGCTCATCAGAGCAAGCGTAAAGGCTATCAAGCAAGCTCCAACTCCGATTACAGTTACAGAAGAAGTCGATATATTCGATACAAATGAGCTATTTATTCACGAATTTATGCTACAACTAGAGCAAGCGTACTCCAAACCATTGCCTATGACTAATAATGCCACTTTGGATGATGTTTTTGCAGATATTGATGCTATTTATCTTACACAGGCACAGGGTACAAGCTTCGAAGCAGTACAAGACCAGCAGAAATCCACCGAGGAATGGTACTACGACTATCACAACATCAGCCAATCTTTATCGGCCGTTCTGCAAATTGTCCTAAACGACATCGCTCCAAACACAGTATTGTCCTCTGATGCCTTATCCCACGGTGCTATACATGGTATGCTTACCTTTGCAGAGCAGTTGAAGTACAAGTACAACACAGGTACTCAGGCATTTGACTACTCTCAGCTGGCAGACGAGCTACGCCACCAGCTACGGGTACATACAGGATACTTTACTGAGACAAGACCACTACCAGAGCTAGAGTCTACGGGCAGAGAGCAACTGCTTAATGCACAGGAAAGCACTGCACAGCAAGTAAAACTCGCTGATACCTCCTTTGATATAACAAAACCAATCCAGCAAAGCCTCAATGTGTTAAGACCAACCATAGCACTCACCGAGTGTGAAGAAATATCTTTATCTGAGGTAGAAATCCAGTCATTAGAACCAGTTTCAGACCACACTATACAGGAACTGCTACTGTTATTTGCGGGAAAAGGTACAACACCATATCTGCTTAGAGGTGATTTATTGGCTCATACTAAGGACGGAACCTATCTAAAGATAATCCCTACAAAAAGTGAAGATTATGTCAGTTACAAATTCACCGCCATAAATGGAAAAGTCCTAAATTGGCTTATAAATAAATACTGCGAGTTGCTTAAAGCTATCCCGGAGTATGAAAAACTCATTGGATACTACAGAGACCCCGTGAATGAAATTTTTGGTATTGCTCCCCAGTATGACTACGATGCCGAGGACTCCATTGATACAATATCCCTTGATGCAATAGACAATAATAGTATCTGCACACTGCAAAAGCTAAATGACTTGCTAAAAGCCCGTATGCACAGTAGCCAAATCCACCTCGGTCTTAATTCAATATCCGAGCAGTTAGACTCGCAAACCCGCTGTTATTGGGAGGACGATGCACTTTATAAATGTTTAAAATCCACGGTCAAAGGAGTGTACAAAGAACTCGGTCTTAAGTATTATGTTCCTTTCACAAAGTATTATGACCCACCATACTATATAAGTGGTCACTACCTTGCTGAGTGGGTATATGACCCAGCGAAGTACACAGATAAAATCACCAACGGTAACGGTGCAAATAGCATTGACCATATCAGAATAGGCGAGGAATATCGCTCCGACAACAGTAAAGAAAATCTCCGTATTAAGCCAAAACCTTACAACAGTGGTCGCACCAGCAAAAGTATAGAAACACACTATAATGGTGATGAGTATGTGTCTTTATCAGCTTATTGTAAAGCCGTAGGTTTAGAGACTTATGACTACCTACAAGAAATTACATATAATCTTAATCCGGATGAGAGTTTTGAGTCTGATAACCGAACTTACACACTGGTTGAGCATAAAAAACTTGTAGTCACCGACAGTGAGTTCAAAGTTGCCAATCAAATCACCTATAAAGGTAAGGCATATGCCACAGCGAAAGCTTTTGCTGACGACGTAATGATTGATTATAAAAGTCTCCACAATGCTCTGAGCAGTGCGAGAAAAGCTGGCAAATCGGAGTTCGAGCGTAAATTTAAAAACAAGAAATATCGTTTTTATTTGGATGGAAATGGTAAAATAGCAAACATAGTATAGTATAACTAACCCTATGGCAACTCATAGGGTTTTTCTTTTACTTTAAATGAGCCTTTAGACTATATACCACAGGAGGTTTAGCCCTAATAACTAAAAATTAACAGTTGTCGTGGATTTCCCACAGTAACTGCTGACTTTTAGTTATTTATCACTTTTAAATTGTAATACCCTAAAAATGAGCCATCAAGCCCTATACCACAGTCATTTCAGCAGAAAAAGTGGATTAAGGGGGGAACGCCTTTATATATAATAGGTTTTAGCATTTTTGAGTGAAATTTTCATTTTGGATTAACACGATTTACTGATGACTTTTGTATAGACTATTTCTTCAATCAAAAATACCACTTTAACAGAAACCTACAGATGTATATTTGCATGATGAGGCCTTATCCTCAGGTTGACACCTGACCACGCTAGAGCTATAGTAACCACAACCAAATATACAGGAGGTACACTTTATGAGCAATAAGCGTTCACAAGGCGAAACATTCCACGATTTTATGGCTGAGATAAATAGTCTTCTTTACTTGCCTACAGGTTTTACTATTATGATGCTAAGTTACCTACGGTCACATAATTCAATATTGATGGCGGGATTAAAATATTAATTATTCTGTGTTCTGTTTACAATTCGGATGTAAGGTCACAGTATTTATAGCATAATCCCGCTTTTAAAGGTTTTCGCCGATTTCTGTGTACAGTCAGTACAATGCGGGTTATGTTCAATAGCATATGGAGCAGTATTTATCTGCTATGGTTCTTTCATATCCTGACTTTTAGCCCTGCATATTGGCGGGTTACTCAGAGACTATTCTATGTACAGTATACGGCTCATGATAATGCAGAGTTAATCCATAATACCCGCAATGCAGTATTTATCCGCACCGATAGTTCTTTCAGGTATCCTAAGCCGTAGCCGTTCTGTGACAATATCCACATTTTGCGGGATTATACCGTGTTCTGAAAATCAAGAATTTATTTCGCATGACTGTCATTCAGCTGTACGGTCACCGAAAAGACGCCCCCATAAAGGATGTGGGTTTATCCATAAGCAGAACCGCTTTATCTGCCATAGATGCCGTCTTATCATTCATAAAGTACGTCAGCCTTATATCCTTTCCGTATACTGACATACAGCTGTGCGGGATGCACACCGTAAAAGACTGTCTCACAAAATACTGCGGGATGCATACATTACAGCCCAGAGCAGCTTTATCTGCCAAACGACATTCTTCAAATTATTTCAAACGCCATATAAGCTCCATGAAGGCATTTCCACACCCTTACCCTTACCAGTTATCATAAATACCATATAACCCGCATTGAGAGGGCTGACATGACCTTATAGTCACAATTCTATCTCACACCTGTATATGATTATTTCTGATATGCGGGATGCAAAATACTAAATACGTAAGTCAATTTTATTTGAAATATTCTCTTTTATGCCTTATTTCACCTATAACCGAAGGCCGTGAACTAAATGCATCATCAGCAACTGTCCCCGTTATTCAGGGCATTTTACCAGCATTATTAAGTATTCAGACTCCAAGGTCACATGACTTCTTAGTATCCCAAACTGCGGAATAAATTCCAGTATTTATTTGCGGGATACCCATAATCACATTCTACATTACTCCCAAATTCAAAAGCATACTCTTAAAATTTCTTATTTCACATTCTAAATCACATACTTTATTTTCATTCATTCTCGGAGGCCAGCCACTATTTTGGGTCACCAGCTCCTATACCACCGCTATTCTCACCTAATTTACCTAATTTGACTCCACTTCAGGCCTTAACTAATACTATATCATAATTCAAATCCGTGAAGTTATCTTGGTAACAAGGATATTGAGAGGTTTTATCCGATAGCAACGCCTCTCCCGCCTAAATACATACCAATCCAAAGGCCGTAGTGAGATTAATAATTTTACCAACTATCCTGACAATGCGGGCTTTATCCTGCATAATCCGGTTTCATACTAATTCTTTCCTTTCAAAAGACAGCTACCCGCCTCCCGTGATAGCTGTCTTTTACTGTCCCCGTATGAGGCCGTGTGCTGTATCACCAACACGCTAAAACGCCTATATAGCAGTAGGTTTTATTGGAAACTGTGCGGGTTTATATAGTGACAGGTCTTCTTCCGTTAAGATGAAATTTATCATGACTCATAATTCGTTCCACAGCGACCTTAATGCTTTTACAATCTCTATGGCGATGATACTCATTGTGCTGATGGTGCTTATGATATACACGATAATGCTTAAATGTGCGATATTCCTCAACAAGAAGCCCAAAATAGTGACCCGTGCAGTTAGATTTGATGTATATTGCAAAGCTGGAAGCCTGTAAAATAGTGAAATAAGACTTGTCGATAGAAAGTAGCTCAGACTTGGTTATCATAGATTCTCCTTTGTTTTATTGGATAAGAGTAGTGGAATTTACGCCCGGATGCAGGCTTTGAATGGTTGAAAGACCTAAAATATGATGTACGTATTGTATCAGATATGGGACAGTTTTACAAGTGCCTAAGGATTCCGAACAGGTTTTATCAGTAGTATGCGGGTTTATTCATATAGTTCAAATAAAGGGCAGATGCACATATCAATGCACCTGTCCTCTATTTGCATTAAGTATTTCTGCTATACGTTTTTTAGTAATAGCGACTGCCTCCGGGTTAATATCACTTAAAATCAGCTTGCGACCGCCCAGCTCATGTGCTGCAACTGCAACAGAACCGCCCCCACACATGAAATCGCATATTGTATCACCACTAGAAGACCAGCGTTCCAGTATTTCACGGACTGCGACTGTTGATTGTCCATGGTAGTAGAGTTCTTTATCCGCATTATCAGGGTCAGGTGGAGCAAATATGAGGTCGTGTTGAATTGGGCCGGAGTATTTACCTTTTACCATCCAGATTATATGTTTCACTGCTGTTGTAACTCGCCGACCCTGTATTAATGGTGTTCCACGAGGACATACATATAAAATATCCCACTGAAATCTAAGGCTTTTATCTGCAGCTTGTGTCAGTTTTTCAAGTACAATATTGAGGTGAGAACCACCTACCATCAGTAATAATGAACCACCATCAGAAAGTATCCTTGATGCAGTCATAGCAATATGCGGGGTTAGTTCTTCTATTGCCCTACGGTGATACGGTATATCCACAAAGCAGAGCTGTACGGAGCCGTCTGCGATTTCGGGTAATCCAGAGCGTATATCTGCTTGAAATACCTTTACATCACTCTCAAGTATATTAACCGCTGTACTTTTATTTGCAGCTTTTCGTTCCTTATGTAGTAGCCTCTGTGCGTACCGTGGTGATAAACTACCAATCTCCTGCATCTTAGATAAGACTCCATCAGTACGAAGTGCAATTAAAGACTTCTCTGACAGTCCAGCCAGAAGCTCTTTATTAGCCACCAGATAAGGATGTCTACTCCAGCTGTCGTCGTTTGTGTTCTCACGTTTTTTAAGAACGCCCTGTCCTATTAATTCCTGTCTAATTTTCCATACAAATGACCTACTTACCCCAATATTATGAGCAATGTCCATGTCCCCTAATTCAGGCATTTTCTTTAATCTTTCAATAACTAAATCCCGTTTCTCAGCTCTTGTAAACTGCTTTATTTGCAATGTATCTACACCACTTTCTTCTATAAATATAGGCCGATACCTATTATACCACAAACAGGTAGTTCGATAACCCAATTTCCTACTCTTTAGTAGTTTCTGCTAAAAACGAAATACAATTTTCGTCGAATTGCCGATGCCTACGGGGTTCGTACCTGTGTGCCCATCCCAACTCTCATGTAAATAAGCGAATTTACATGGAGGATACGAGAAATGACAAACAGGTCACTAAGGGATGCACGAGTAGCAAAGAAGTCTATATCTAATGTTAAGAAAACTAATAAGCATAATCAGGTTAAAAAGCGCATAAGTATAGGACAAGCAAATAAAGAGGTAAACGGTATGCCACAACAACCAGAATTACCTAACGAATTTCTACAAAAGATAGCCGAAAGTCTCGCACTTAGTATTGCTAGAAAGATAGTTGCTGAGTCGGCCGAAGCACTTATACTCCCAGAAACAGCTTGATAATACATATTGATACACTACTAAGCATCTGATATAATCCTCTCAGTGAGGTTTTATTGGATGCTTTTAGTTTAGTAGATGTTACAGAGAGGAATTAACCTATGAGAGCAGTTGCATATATACGTGTTTCCACAAATAAAGAAGAACAGGCATTATCACTAAAGAATCAGCGGGAGTTCTTCGAGAAGTATATTACAGACCGTGGTGACGAATTGGTCAAAATATATTGCGATGAGGGTAAATCCGCTACCAAAACGAAGAACCGAAAAGCATTACAGGAAATGCTAAGTGACGGAAAGAAAGGGTTTTATCAGAAAATTTATGCAAAAGAAATCTCAAGACTATTCAGGAATCAGCTTGATTATATAGAGTTTACGAGGGATTTATTAGACGAACGTAAGATAGTATTACACTTAGCAGCACAGGGTGAGAAAGGTAAGGATGTGGACTCCTTATCGCTTAGTATTATGTCTTTATTAGCCGAGAACGAATCCGTTAAAATTAGTGAGCGTGTTAAATTTGGTAAAGATATCAGCAAAAAGAGGGGAATAGTGCCTAACTTCGTTTTTGGCTATGAGCGTATTGATAAATACACATTAAAACCAGATATAGATGGAGAAGCTTATTGGGTTCATAAGATATTTGATTTATACACAGAAGAACACTATGGAATGAGCCGTATAGCTGATTATTTGTACAAGAATAGAGTAGTAACAAAAAAGAAAAAGAGTGGTGAACCCAACTACAACTGGACACAGCATACGGTATCTTGTATTCTTAAAAATCGCTTATATACTGGGGTTGTAATCAATAACAAGGAGAATATAAAGTCAATTTATACAGGCGCACGCCTTACAGTAGACTCTGAGGATTGGTATGTCACGGAAAGGCCTGAATTCCGTATAATCTCCGATGAACAGTTCGAAAAAGCCCAGAAGCTTATAAAAGAAAATGCAGAGTGTTTTCCGTCCAACGAAAACGGACTAAGGAAAATGACAAGGCGTAGTGAGGACCATGTCTTATCTAATATGTTGAAATGCAGTACCTGTGGTGGCGGGTATAGGCGTTACAAACGCAAGTATAGTGAGGATGGTCCCTACTATTATTGGTGGACCTGTGGAAAAAGACAGACTTATGGTAGTGCAAGGTGTACCTCTCCACATATAAGAATTGAGGAAGAAGATGCACTCACAGGATTGACGCTTTTATTTGACGCATTAATCAAAGACCGTGAAGCCTTTTTTAGAATGATTGAATCTAAATGTAGTGAAGTAATTAAAGAATACCTTACAAACGCCACAGGGTTAAATTTGGACGAACTAAACAAAGAATTAAAAGACCTACAAGCGCAGAGAGAACGAATTAAGCTTATGATGAAGAAAGGTATACTTGAAATAGATGAGGGTGCAGCGGATTTAGCAAACTTAGATGAGGATATCAAACGTATATCAACCATACTACACACTAAGGATGTGACAGCAGAGCTTACACGTAAAGTCAAAGAGAGTGTTAAGAATTTTATTCGCAACTTTGATACCTTATCTTTCAAAGATGGCTTAACAAATAATATGCTGCGGGGTGTTGTAAAGGAAATAGTAGTAATCAACGAGCAGGAGCTACACGTATACTTTAAAGTGGATGATGAAATCAACGGACTATTCTTTCCTATATTAATTGAGAGTGATTGTGATACAGAGGTTGAACCTATTGTAAAGGGCAGAGCATTGAAAAGCAAAAAGATAACCGACACAGATAGAGAAATCTGTACATAAAGACGTGACGGAACGTCTTGCTCAAATTAACCCCTCCCTTGCAAACAAAGCGCGGGTAGTCTTGGACCTTAATAAGTCAGAGCGCCATATCAGAGGCGGCCTGGCAACGAAGGAAAAATATCTCCATAAGACGAGATATAACTAAAAAGGCTGGAATATGTAGGCCACAATCTTAATTTATGGCTGCCAAATGCTGGGCGGATGAATGTAAGATTGAATAACGAAAGGCGAATAAGTTTAAAGGGTATTTCTAAGCAGTTTATCATACTGTATGGAAATACCTTTTTACATGCAGTCAATCGATAAATGCAAATGTCTTTGTACGACGTACAAAAATAAGTGTTTTATGGTATGAAATCCATATTGACGATGGGGGTACAGGGTTTTATAATAGGATTATAACTTAAAATAATGCTAAGTCAAAGATGCTGATAGAGGAACATGGCATTTTTTTTCATGTTTTTAATAATTTTTTAGTATTTTATGATACTTTTTAGAAAATGGTATGGAAAAATGTCAAAATTGTGTTATAATTAAGCGTGTTTGTTACAGAGGTACATTTTAATAGGACTTTGATAAAAATTGTAGAAAGAGAGAGGGAAATTCTAATGGGTAAGTCAACTTTTCCGGGCGGAATTCATACCTATGACGGTAAGGAACTGACGATGGACAAGCACACTACGGTTCTGCTGCCCAAGGGTGACCTGGTATATCCTATGGCACAGCACATAGGGGCTCCTGCGAAACCGATTGTCGCCAAAGGGGACAAGGTTTTAATAGGTCAGAAGATTGGTGAAGCTTCCGGCATGATATCATCGAATATTATTAGTTCTGTATCCGGTACAGTGAAAGCAGTCGAAAAAAGGTTAACCGTATCAGGGAATATGATAGAATCAATTATCATAGAAAATGACAATGAATATCAGAAGGTGGAAGGCTTTGGTGAAAATCGTGATTATACAAAGCTGTCCAAAGCAGACATCAGAAACTATATTAAAGAGGCAGGTATCGTGGGCTTAGGTGGTGCGGGCTTCCCGACCAATGTAAAGCTCACACCGAAGGACGACAGTAAGATTGATTATGTCATTGTAAATGCGGCAGAATGTGAACCGTATTTAACCTCCGATTACCGTATGCTACTAGAGGAACCCGAAAATATTATCGGGGGATTGAAAATAATTATGCAGCTATTTGAGAATGCCAGAGGCATAGTTGCGATCGAAGATAACAAACCGGAGGCAATCAGGATAATGCAGGAATTAACTGCATCAGAAGAAAAGATTGATGTCCGTGTATTAAAAACCAAGTATCCTCAGGGAGGAGAACGTCAGTTAATCTATGCAGTAACGGAACGAAAATTAAATTCAAAGAAGCTTCCGGCGGATGTCGGCTGTGTCGTAGATAACGTGGATACGGTAATTGCTATTTATAATGCAGTAGCTAAGAGTACTCCGCTTATCCGTAAAATTGTTACAGTATCCGGAGACGCAATAAGGAATCCACAGAATTTCAATGTGGCAATCGGTATTGATTATGCTGAAATTTTAGAGGCTGCAGGCGGTTTTATAGAGCGACCTGAGAAAATGGTTTCCGGTGGACCTTTGATGGGAATTGCATTGTATACCTGCAATGTACCGGTAATCAAAACCAGCTCCGCATTACTTGGGTTTTTAAAGGACAAAGCAGCCGTGGAAGAATCCCCCTGCATCCGCTGTGGCAAATGTGCTGAAAAATGTCCGCTCAACTTACTTCCCTTTCAGCTCGCAGCTTTCGGTGATCGCTCCGATGAAGAGAATTTTGTAAGGCTTGGCGGATTAGAATGCTGCAATTGTAGCTGTTGTACCTATATATGTCCGGCGAAAAGAAATCTCAACCAATCAATTAATCAGACCAAAAACAGTGTTTTGGCTAAGAGAAGAAGAGCGTAAGCTAATCAGCATATAGAAAGAGGTGTAAGTTTTGAGCGATTTGTTTCACGTATCAACAGCTCCCCATACCAGGAGCTCGTTTACGACCAGAAATATAATGCGTGATGTGGTAATAGCATTAATACCGGCCAGCTTGTTTGGTGTTTATAACTTTGGCCTAAGAGCGTTATCCGTTATACTGGTGACGGTAATTGCCTGTATTTTAACGGAATATGTCTATTGTAAAGGCATGAAGAAAAAGGTCATGGTAGGGGATTACAGCGCAGCTGTAACCGGTCTTTTACTGGCACTTAACCTTCCGGCCAGTATTCCTTTTTGGATTGCTGCACTAGGCGGTGTTTTTGCGATTCTCGTTGTAAAAATGGTCTTTGGTGGCCTTGGACAGAATATCATGAATCCGGCTCTTGCAGCCAGAGTATTCTTACTTATCAGCTTTCCTGCAAGAATGGCGGTTTACACCGTAGAGAAGATGAATTCTACCGGAGTGATCGATATTATAAAAAATGGTGCACTAGCGATTGACGGTGTTTCGGGTGCAACCCCACTGACAGGTATGAAAGCAGGACAATCGGTAGATTTATTTAAGATGTTTGTTGGTAATATCGGTGGAACAATTGGTGAAACCAGTGCAGCTGCCATTTTACTCGGTGCCCTTTACCTGGTGATGAGGAAAGTGATCTCCTTAAGAATTCCGCTTAGCTATATTGTATCCTTTGCTGTATTTATCCTGTTATTCGGACAAAAAGGCTTTGATACGGAGTTTTTATTGGCTCATATATTAGGCGGCGGTTTACTGCTCGGAGCATTTTTTATGGCAACGGATTATGTTACCAGTCCCGTCTCCAGAACAGGCCAGATCGTATTCGGTATTATGCTGGGTGTACTTACCGGTATCTTCCGTCTTTTCGCAGGGGAAGCACCGGAGGGTGTATCCTATGCGATTATTTTCTGTAATCTTTTAGTACCGCTCATTGATAAAGCGACGGTTCCTAAATTCTTCGGAATGGAGCGTGTTGCAGATGGAAAATAGTAAAATGAAAGAAAAATCAACACTGCTTCATGATGCAATCGCCTTATTCTTAATTACCTTAATTTCGGGACTGGCATTAAGTTATGTATTTGAAATTACAAAGGCTCCGATTGAAAAGCAGCAGGCAGATAAACAATTGGAAGCTTATCAGTCGGTATTTGCCCAGGTAGATACCTACGAACTTGATGAAACATTAAACTTAGACGCAAAGGATGCAGATTTAGGAAGTTTAAATGCAGATTTTCAGAGCGTTGTAGTAGATGAAGTTAATAAGGCTTTTGATTCAAATGGTACTCTGATTGGATATATTCTTAAGGTGACTACATCAGACAGTTATAAAGACCATATCACAATTGCTATCGGCTATTCACTTGACGGTACGGTGAAGGGAATAGAGTTTCTTGCCATCAATGAGACAGCAGGACTTGGTATGAATGCTGTTAAACCGGAGTTTAAAGGCCAATTTTCTGATAAAAACGTAGAGCAGTTTGAAGTAACTAAGACCGGTGCAACTACGGATAACCAGATAGATGCATTAAGCAGTGCGACGATTACCTCCAGGGCAGTTGTTAATGCGGTGAATGCAGGAATAGGATTTATTAAGGAGTATTCTACGGAATTAGGAGGCGGAGCAAATGAATAAATATATAGAGCGTATTTATAACGGTGTTTTTAAAGAAAACCCTACCTTCATCATGATGCTCGGTATGTGCCCCACTCTTGCGGTAACTACCTCCGGAAATAATGGTTTATATATGGGTCTTACCACGACGGTAGTTTTAACCGCGGCGAATCTGTTGATTTCGGCTCTTCGGAAGGCAATACCGGATAAGGTAAGAATTCCGGCTTATATCGTAGTAGTTGCTTCCCTGGTAACTATTGTTCAACTTTTACTGGGAGCGTATGTACCGGTGGTAAATGAACTGCTTGGTATTTACATTCCGTTAATCGTTGTTAACTGTATTATTTTAGGAAGAGCAGAAGCATATGCTGCTAAGAATTCGGTAGGCTTATCCTTCTTTGACGGTATCGGTATGGGACTCGGATTTACCGTGGCGTTAACAATTATAGGGTCTGTCAGAGAATTACTTGGTGCGGGAACCATCTTTAGTTACAAAATCACACCTTCTTCTTTTGAACCGATCTCCATATTTATACTTGCTCCCGGAGCGTTTTTTGTACTGGCATTATTAACGGCAGTTCAGAATAAGTTAAAGCTGCCATCAGCTACCAATGGTTCCGGTGAAAAGGCAGGTCTAGCCTGTGGCGGCGACTGTTCACACTGTGGCGGAAGCACTTGTACGACCAATAGGGATAAAATTGATGCAACAAAACCTGAAATAGGAAAAAATAAGAATTAAGGAGGATTGATTTAGATGAAAGAACTATTAATCATTTTAATTGGCGCTGCGCTTGTTAATAACGTTGTACTAAGTCAATTCCTTGGCTTATGTCCGTTTTTAGGTGTATCCAAAAAAACAGGTACGGCAGCGGGTATGGGAGCTGCAGTTGTCTTTGTTATCACAATAGCATCTGCACTTTGCAGTCTGGTATATAATTTTATTTTGGTTCCTATGGAATTAAAATACTTAAATACGATTGTATTCATTCTGCTGATAGCATGTCTGGTACAGTTTGTTGAGTTGGTATTAAAAAAATACAGTCGTGCGCTTTACAGTGCTCTCGGCGTTTACCTGCCACTGATCACCACAAACTGTGCAGTACTCGGTGTTGCTATTATTAATGTTCAGAGTGATTACAGTTTATTAACCAGCGTGGTAAACGGCTTTGGTACCGCTGCAGGATTTACGATTGCCATTATCATTATGGCGGGTATCCGTGAGCGAATTGAATTCAACGATGTTCCGAAATCATTCCAGGGATCACCGATCGTATTAATCACAGCTGGTTTAATGGCAATCGCATTCATTGGATTTTCAGGCCTATTCTAGGAAGGAGGAGTTGAAATATGATACTATATGAGATGATATCAGCAGGAACAATCCTTCCGAATACGGTGGGTCTTTTAAGCACTTTCAGCCTCCAGGGTGTTGGAATAGCAACAGCAGTGGTTGGTGCAACCGGATTGTTCATCGGATTATTCTTAGGCTTTGCTGCTAAGAAATTTGAAGTAGAAGTAGATGAAAAAGAAGCAGAAGTAAGAGGGTTACTGCCAGGTAACAACTGTGGTGGCTGCGGTTTCCCCGGCTGTGACGGTCTGGCAAAGGCAATCGCAAACGGCGAAGCGCCGGTAAATGCCTGTCCTGTAGCAAATCAAGCTGTTTATAACCAGATTGCTGCGGTTATGGGAACAGAGGCGGCAGAAACCGAGAAAACGGTAGCATTTGTAAAATGTGCCGGTACCTGTGATAAAACAGAAGTGAAATATGAATATTACGGAGTGCAGGATTGTAAAAAAGCAGCTCTGGCTCCGGGAAAAGGCAATAAAAAATGCAGCTACGGCTGTATGGGCTTTGGCTCCTGTGTTAAGGTTTGTGCCTTTGATGCAATTCATATCGTTAATGGGATTGCTGTTGTAGACAAAGAAAAATGTTCCGGCTGCACGAAATGTACAGCAGAATGTCCGAACAACCTTATTGATATGGTTCCGTTTGGTGCAAGAACCAAAGTAGCCTGCAGTTCAAAGGATAAGGGTAAGGATGTTAAGGCTGCTTGCCAGGCTGGTTGTATCGCATGCAAGATGTGTGTAAAGGCTTGTGAATATGATGCAATTCATGTAGAAGATAACATTGCTTATATCGATTATAGCAAGTGTACCAATTGCGGTAAATGTGCTGCGGTATGCCCGGTTAAGGTAATTCAGCTGGAGCAGGCATAACACTTATTGATATGATAAAGTAATACTTTTATCAAACTAATGTTAATACCTTATAGAATTAAAATAAAGTTATTTGGCAGCTCAAACCGTTCATGAAGGTTTGAGCTGTTTTAATCGTAACTATTTTGGTAGTTATGGTATCTTTTTTACTTTTTTTGTAGAAATAAGATGAGCAGGCACTTGAATTGTGTCAAATAATGCTATAAAATAATATTTAGTATATCATAAATGAGAAAGGGCCGGGTGAGGATATATGGCTACAATACAGGAGCTTTCAGAGTATTGCGGAGTTTCGGTTTCCACAGTCAGTAAAGCATTGAATGGTTATACCGATATCAGTGAAAAGACAAGGGAACTTGTCATCAAAGCGGCAAATGATATGGGATATTTCCCGAATGCCAATGCCAGGGCTCTAAAGTTAAAGAAGACCTATAACATCGGAGTTTTGTTTAATACAACGACGAATCTTGGTCTCAGAAATGAATATTTTGCCCATATCCTGTCGGCCTTTAAAGAAGAAATGGCTTTAAGCGGATATGATATTACCTTTATAGAGCATCATGTCGGTAGAAGACGAATGACTTACTTGGAGCATTGCCAATATCGTCATTTTGACGGAGTTTGCATTGTGACCGCTAACTATGAAAGCGAGGAAGTTATCCAGCTGGTTAATTCAGATATACCGGTGGTAACAATTGACTATGCATTTGAAAAGGCATATTCTATCCTATCTGATAATTACCGGGGGATGAAACAGCTGGTCAATTATATCCTCCATCAGGGGCATAAGGAGATAGCGCTCATCCACGGTGTTAATACTATGGTTACTAGAAATCGGATTCGAGGTTATTCGGATGCCTTAGAGGAACGTGGTCTGGAGGTACAGAAGGAATTTATGCTGGAGGGACTCTACCGTAATCCTATGGTTTCCGAGGAATTAACGAATAAACTTTTAAAACTGACCAAAATACCGACCTGCATTATTGCTCCGGATGATCACTCTGCGATGGGTGTTATCAGTGCATTGAGGAAACATGGACTTCAATTGAAGGATATCTCCGTTGCCGGTTATGATGGAGTTGATAATATGGATTTACTCGTTGGAATAAAGATTACATCGGTTAAGCAGGAAAGAGAACAGATAGGCAGGGAAGCAGCTAAGAAGTTGATTCAATTAATTGAGAAACCGTCTGAGCAGGTACTCGATACTGTATACATGAAACAGACGCTAATTAAAGGTAATTCTGTTAAGAAGCTGGTGCGAATTGGATCATCATAATTTAATGATTTTCTATCTCGTAAACAGATATGCCTAATATGGTTAAAGTGTCAAAAGCACCTTCGGCACTTTCGTGATACAATATATTGATATGGATGCTTGCTTCCATATCAATATATTGTATCATGAAAAGTGCGTAGCACCTTTTGACACTCTAAACCTAATATATGATAAAGCTAGAATAAAAGATTATCCATAACTTTTCCGTTATCATAAGCTTAAGTTATAGAACAAAGTCAGGAAAGGAGGGATCTTGTATGTCCCAGGTATATAATTATCTGATCGAGAGCTATCAGCCAAACAGGGAAATAAATTATCGGGTGAACAATCGGAATGAACTCAAGCGGGTTTATAATAATATTGTAAACTTAAGCAAACGTTCTCCGTTATACAAGATCAATCTTTCCAAAGAGAATCAGGATTATACCATAGGTATAAAGGAAACGGCACTTGTCATTCAATCGAAAATCGGTATTATGACGGATCCATCAGTTTCGGGTTTTAAAACCAAAGCAACCACCGTTAGTAATCAGGAAGTATTATCTGCTGTATTAATGAAGGAAGATACCGATTTATTGCCTGAGTTAATATCCATCTCGGTTCAGGGCTTGGCTTTGGCCCAAGTGAATAAAGGAAGGGAATTATTCCTTCCATCCAGAGGTCTTCCAAGTGGAAGTTATGAGTTTAGAGCGAATGTCCTGGATAAATCCTACCGACTGTCCTTTAACCAGACAGATCGACTGGAGAATAAGGATACGATCCATAATATGGCTGACTTTTTAAATGAATCTCTGCCTGGGATTACTGCGACTGTCGAACAAGGAAGCCGGCAGGAATACAGTAAGCTGGTACTAACCTCGGACTATATGGGAAGGTCGGGTGAAAGAACTTTTTCGTTTGCTGAGCAGGATTTTTTTCAGGAGAGTATTATTGAATTTTTTGGACTAAACCGTATGGAGCAAACACCTTCCAGTGCAGAATTTGAATTAAACGGAATGAAAAAACAGACAGCATCTAATACATTTTCAATCGAGAATACATTACAAATTACACTTCATCGGACAAGTGAAGAACCAATTGGGATACGAATAGTTCCTGATAAACTTCAAGTTATGAAAGGTGTAGATTCCTTTTTACATACCTTTAATGGCTTAATACATATTGCCAAAGAGAGGATGAGTGAAGTTGAAGAGCATTTCGGTGCAACGAAATTGCTTAACGAAATCAAAGGACTCGAAAAATTATACAAAGAGGAGCTTGAGTCCTGTGGGCTCAAGGTCATGGAAGACGGAAGGATTGACATAGAGGAAGCCTTAGCGGTCCAGGCTTCTGAAGATGGCGGAATGGAGAGCCTGTTTACAAGAGAAAACGGATTCATTGCAAAGGTCCGTGAAAAGGCGGAAGCGATTACAATCAATCCGATGGAGTATTTGGACAAGACGGTAGTAACTTATCCGGATCTTACAAAAACAGCATATGCAAACCCGTACATGACGTCAATGTACAGCGGGATGCTATTTAATTCTTATTGCTAAAGGTATTGCTTTTCACAAACTCGCTTGGGGTAATACCGATGCGTTTCTTAAATATTCTGCTGAAATAGTTCGGGTCTTTGTAACCTACCATAAAGCAGACTTCTTTTACGGTTAAACTTGAGTTAGTTAAAAGTTCCTTTGCTTTTTTCACTCGTAATATAGAGAGCCAGTCGATAAAGTTAAAGCCCGTGGTTTTCTTAATCAGTTTACTGAAATACTGGGGACTTATATTTACCTGTTCTGCGATATCATCGAGCGAAATATCATCTGTGTAATGGCTTTCTAAATATTCCTTGGTAGCTTGAACAATTTTGTTGGTATAGTCAATGGAATTCTGAGGCTTTACGCTTCCGGTGATACTAATAAAGCTTTGTATTGCCCAAGCTATTAACTCGTCTTCTGTTGCTTCCATTAAAATATGAGCATGGCTCATATAATTAAAACATACAACACTGGGGTTATCGATACGCATGGCATAGGATGCCAGTACCAGGGTTTCCAGTATTTTGTTCCTCTTTGTATCATCATTCATGGGACGGATCCATTCCATCATCAGAGCAAAATAATCAAAGGCTTCATTCTTGCGTAGACGTAAAGCATCAAACATATGCTTTTCCGCTTCTACATAATCAAAGGCCAGATCTCCCTCTTTTTTCGTGGTATCATATATCATAATTATTTTGCCCGGCGCAGTATAATGATGGCAGGACAATGCTTCTATAAATGAAATATGGAAGGAATTTATATTCTGAATAGAACCCACCCCGAAGGAAGCAGAAATCTTAAACCGCTTGCTTAAGGCTTCCATGATTAACTGGCAAACGGCTTGGGCGTCTTCTCTAGCTTCCTGTTCGGATAACCGGTTATCGTTTGTAATAAGAATTGCTATCCTATTTGTAATCAAAGGGCCGATTGTGTTATTCGTTTTATGTAGTACTTCCTTCAGATATTGATGCAGGGACAAATCGTCGATATCTATGCCTGTAATATTGGATTTTGTCAAGGCTGAAAGCTCAACCAGAATGAGGTAACCATTGTCCTTTATATTTAATATGGTCTGAAAATCAAGCAGTTCTGCCTGGGAACAACCACGAAAGAACAAAGAAAACATGAAGTTCTGTTCCATTAAGGGCAATACATCTCCGTGAGACAGCTTGCGGTTAGAGATCAATATCTCAGAATGAAGCCTGTCCCAAAAATCCTTTTGATCAGCATTATTCGGTTGCATGATATCTGTAGTATTCATATTTACACTCCTTTTGCTGTCAGAATAATCAGTTATGTGTATTTTCTACTGATATTATACCATAAATTACTATAGATTACACGACCAATTTATGGGATGATTTAAATTCAGAAAAGGTAATTAGGCCTATGATAAAATCGAATTCTGCCACATAAATGCCAATTCTATGTTTTACTATTTACTTAACCTGCAGATACTATAGGCAAAAGTGGAGACGAAACATGAGAACTTGTAAAACTAGTAAATTTAGTATATTTAAGGCCTGTATAACCGCAGTCCTTCTATATTTCCTATTTATTAAGTTAATATATAATATCAGTAGCAATATACATAGGGAATATGAGGAAGCAGGCGGCGAAATCGTCGTCTTGTTTGATAACGCGGTTAGTGATGAATATTTATCAGGTCTTGTACGGACCTATGATACAAAGATTGATATCATAAGACATATCGATGATTATGCTCTGCTTTATGTGGAAGACAGTGCAAAATATCAACCTATCATAAATAACCTGAAAAGCAATCCTGAAATTGCGGTAGTTCAGGAAAATAGCAGTATATCCTCTTTGGGTTTCAGCAATGATACCTTTGCCGATACCCAATGGGCTCTTTTTAACCCGGGACAATATGAATATGTTTCGGAAGCCGGCAGAGAGACCAGAAAATCCACAGTGGATATTGATATGGATGTTCCAGAAGCATGGGAGATACTTCATAAAGAATATGAGGACACACGCGAAGTGGTCGTAGCGGTCATAGATACCGGCGTTGACTATATGCATCCGGATCTGGCAGATCATATATGGGTGAATGAAAATGAAGTGCCGGACGACGGGATTGATAATGATAAAAATGGGTATGTTGACGATTATCACGGCTGGGACTTCTATAATAATGATTCAACCGTCTGTCATTATCAATATGATGAAACATTTGATACAAATTTTGCGTTACCGGGAGATAATGACGATCATGGAACCCATGTTGCGGGAATTATCGGTGCAGTTGCCGGTAATAATATGGGCATAGCCGGTATTGCATCAAATATTAATATCAAGCTAATGGTATTGAAGATCAACGGCGGTCCGAAGGGAACCGGTAATATCTCAAGTGCCATCGAAGCAGTAAAATACGCAACTATGATGGGAGCAGATATCGGTAATATGAGCTGGGGAACTTCCCAGTATTCCGAAGCGCTCAGACAGGTCTTAGAGGAATCGGACATCTTATTTGTTGCAGCTGCCGGTAACACGGGTACCAATAATAACAGCAGTCCTGTTTATCCTGCAAGTCTTGACATCGATAATATGATTTCTGTAACATTTGTAAACTCTACCGGAAAATTAACGAGTCTGGCTAATTATGGAGCCACTTCCGTTGACATTGCAGCTCCTGGAGAAGATATTTATAGTACCATAGTCGGTGATTATGCCGCCATGAGCGGTTCCTCCATGGCTGCCCCTCAGGTTACAGCAATCGCCGCAATGCTTTATTCGAAATCGGACAACCTGTATCCGGGTAATATTAAGGAAATAATCTTAAACAGTGTAAAGACACTGGAGAGTTTAAACGGTAATATCATAATCCCTGGTATCCCGAGTGCCTATCTAGCGTTAATGGCTTCCGACAGCCTGATTACAGATAGCGACCTCCCGGAATTGTCCTTCAAAACGGTATATAATAAGGATAAAATGCAAATCCCGGTTTTGGTTGACGACAAGGGAGGCTCCGGTGTAAGAGTATTAAAATGGATATTCGGCGAGAAGACACTGCAGGATTTTAAAAGAGGGATAGCGGGAACAAAATTGTCTAATCAACAGGCGGAGGTGTTAAAGGCTGGTATTTATACCTTTTATGCATCGGATTTTGCCGGAAATGAAACCGTTCAATTCTACGATGTGAAAGAGGATAAAACCGCACCAAAGATTTCAGCATATTATACCGTGGCCGGAAGCTATAAGTCGAGAACAATACATGCAAGGATCAATGATTTACAGAGCGGAATTCAAAAAGTCAAATATATGTATGGCAATAAAAATGAAGCAGCTTTCCTTGAAGCAGGGAAGAACACTGAAGTAAAACCGAAGGATGGTAAAGTATCCTTTACTGTGAAAAAGGATGGAACCTATACCATCTTTGCCGTTGATTACCGTGGAAACACTACATTGAAAAAAATTCAAGTGAAGTCAGTAAAGGCGACGGATATTAAGTTTGCCAGAAATAAAATAACCTTGTATGTCGGGGATGAATATATTTTAAGGGCATATATTAAACCGGTGGATACAACCGATGCAATCACTTATACCAGTTCCGATGCAAAAATAGCAACCATTTCAAAAACGGGTATAATAAAAGCATTAAAAGCAGGTAAGGTATCTATATCAGCGAAAGCCTCCAGTGGGATTGACACGGTTTGCGAAATAACAATAAAAATGAAATAAAAAAAGGCTGTGGTTGGGATTTTATGTATTACAATATTAATACGTAAAATCCTACCTGCAATAGCTCTTCAAATACCATAAAATACATGAGAAAAAAGTTATTGACGTATTTACACCGGTATGTTATATTAAGGAAGCGATGAAAGAGGCTTTTTTTTTATGCCTAAAAAAAGCCCGAAAGCTTAAGTAAGCGATCTTGCGCAACAAGAGAAATCGGAGGTGGATATTGTGCGCGTAAAAATCACATTGGCATGTACCGATTGCAAACAACGCAATTACAACATGACGAAAGAAAAGAAGACACATCCAGACAGAATGGAAACAAAGAAGTATTGTAAGTTCTGCAGATCCCACACATTACACAAGGAAACAAAATAATTATATCTGAAAGGGAAGTGAAGACATGGGAGAGATGGCAAATACTACTACCGAAAAAGCTCCAAAGAGAAGCTGGTTAAAGGGTCTTAAATCAGAGTTTAAGAAAATCGTATGGCCTGACAGAGATACCCTTACGAAACAGTCAGTTGCTGTCGTTGCCATAACCGTTATCTTGGGTATAGTTATTTACGTACTAGATTATGTTATTAATCTCGGTATTAGCACTATAATGTAGGATAAGGGTGATGATATGTCAGAAACTAATTGGTACGTTGTTCACACCTATTCAGGGTATGAGAACAAGGTAAAAGCGAACATTGAGAAGACCATCGAAAACAGAAAGCTTCAGGACCAGATTGTAGAAGTGTCTGTTCCTATGCAAGAGGTCATTGAAGTAAAGAACGGCGTTAAAAAACGTGTACAGAAGAAAATGTTCCCCGGTTATGTACTGCTCCATATGGTTATGAATGATGAAGTATGGTATGTAGTCCGCAACACCCGAGGTGTAACAGGTTTCGTTGGCCCGGATTCAAAACAGCCGGTTCCGTTATCGGATACTGAAATGCGTAGCATGGGAATCAAAAACAACGAAGTTTTAGTTGACTTTGAAGTTGGAGATACAGTTACGGTTACTTCCGGAGTTTGGGAAAATACGACAGGTGTGATCAAACAAATTAATACCCATAAGCAGATTGTTACAATCAGCGTGGATATGTTCGGTAGAGAAACACCGGTTGAAATCAGTTTTAATGAGGTTAAAGTTCGCAAATAATTGTTGCAGGTTAATTAGCTTGCTAATTTTACTTGTTAGACATCCGTGTGTAATAATGCATATTTTATATGCATGCATATTTTTATATGCATTCTCACTAATGTGTGAGTAGAAGAAGCAGTAACTAGCGGTTAGTTACGTGGGAGGGAGATTCCCGAAAACACCACATTTATCAGGAGGTATGCTATCATGGCAAAAAAAGTTACAGGTTATATTAAGTTACAGATTCCAGCTGGCAAGGCTACACCGGCTCCCCCGGTAGGTCCCGCACTTGGACAACATGGTGTGAACATTGTACAGTTCACAAAGGAATTTAATGCAAGAACAGCAGATCAGGACGGAATTATTACTCCGGTAGTAATCACTGTATATGCTGACAGAAGCTTCAGCTTCATCACAAAGACACCCCCGGCAGCAGTATTACTTAAGAAGGCTCTTAATTTGAAATCCGGTTCCGCAGTACCTAACAAAACGAAGGTTGCTACAATCACTAAGGCAGAGCTTAAGAAAATAGCTGAGCTTAAAATGCCTGATTTAAATGCAGCAAGCGTTGAAGCAGCTATGAGCATGGTTGCTGGTACAGCAAGAAGTATGGGTATCACTGTAGTAGACTAATAACGAACACAACGGCATAATTGAAAGAGATTATGCGATTAAGAATCTAATAACGTGGGAGGATATGTCGAACAGTAAAATTGTGCAATAATCGAAGACGAACTTTGGTTTACGGTTGCAACGATTTGGTTTGGCAGGAAAATCGAAAACAGATTTTCCAACGGGTATGAGAAACTCCGTTAAAATGACGAAGTTATTTTCACCAACGGAATTCGCAAATTACCGTTTTCTTCCGGTATAACCACTAGGAGGTTTATAGAATGAAAAGAGGAAAGAAATATCTTGATTCTGCTAAGTTAATTGACAGATCCGTTCAATACGATGCAGCAGAAGCAATTAGTTTAGTAAAAAAATCAGCCGTAGCTAAATTTGATGAGACAGTAGAAGCTCACATCAGACTTGGTGTTGACGGTCGTCATGCTGATCAGCAGGTTCGTGGAGCGGTAGTATTACCTCACGGAACCGGTAGGACAGTACGTGTACTTGTATTTGCAAAAGGTGAAAAAGCAAATGAAGCTTTAGCAGCTGGCGCAGATTTTGTAGGCGGAGATGAATTAATACCTAAGATTCAGAATGAAAACTGGTTTGAATTTGATGTTGTAGTAGCAACTCCTGACATGATGGGTGTAGTTGGCCGTTTAGGTCGTGTTCTCGGTCCTAAGGGCTTGATGCCGAATCCTAAAGCAGGCACCGTAACTATGGATGTAACAAAAGCGATCAACGATATTAAAGCCGGTAAGATTGAATACAGACTTGATAAGACAAACATCATCCACGTACCGGTTGGTAAAGCATCCTTCACAGAGGAAATGTTAAATGATAACTTCCAGACCTTAATGGGAGCTGTTATCAAGGCTAAGCCATCGGCTGCAAAAGGACAATATTTAAGAAGTGTTACCTTAGCTTCCACTATGGGTCCTGGCGTTAAGTTAAACACAGCAAAATTAGGCTAATAATAAATAATATAGAATTAACACAAAAGGATTGACATGTCTTAAGGACATGTGTTACAATCACTATTGTGAAATTCTGCCGAAGACAGTAGGTGCCGTAGGGCATAAGGTGAAACCGCCTACCGAGGAAAAGTTGGTTTATATATAGTATGATTATGCTATTAACCTCTTTCTGCTTTGGCAGGAAGAGGCTTTTTTATTCATTGCAAGTGGAATAGCGTTCGCTAATTCGGCTTGCATAATAGTATGCTATAAGGAGGTGTACGAAATGGCAAAAATTGAAATGAAGCAGCCTATCGTAGAAGAAATCAAGGGTTATGTCGTAGGTGCAAAAGCAGCTGTATTAGTTGATTACCGCGGTTTAACCGTTGCAGAAGATACTGAGCTTCGTAAAAAGTTAAGAGAGGCCGGTGTCGTATACAAGGTATACAAGAACACAATGCTTAACTTTGCTTTTAAGGGAACAGAATTTGAAGCATTAGGAAAAGATTTAAACGGTCCTACTGCAGTTGCATTCGGCATGGAGGATGCTACAGCTCCAGCAAGAATATTAAATGACTGCATTAAGACAATGCCTAAGTTAGAGTTTAAATCAGGTGTTGTAGATGGATCTTACTATGATCAAAAAGGAATCCAGGTTATCGCAACTATTCCTTCCAGAGAAGTTCTTATTTCCAAGTTACTTGGAAGCTTACAGTCACCGATTGCAAATCTTGCTCGGGTACTCAAACAGATCGCAGAAAAGACCGCATAATTATCAGTTGTGCGAACGATCTGTTCACAGATCGCGGAAAAGACAGCATAATTATCAGTTGTTACAATCGGTTTGTTCACAGATCGCAGAAAAGACCGCATGCGCATAAGTCATCACTGTGGATTTGTATACAAAGGCATGAAAAACAATGTAATATCCAGTGAATTAGTCGGGAACGAATACCCGTAATAAATATTCACAATTCATTATTAACTTTTAAATTATATGGAGGTAAATAAAATGACAACTCAAGAATTTATCGAGGCAATTAAGGGCCTTACAGTATTAGAATTAAATGATTTAGTAAAAGCTTGTGAAGAAGAATTTGGCGTATCTGCAGCAGCAGGCGTTGTAGTTGCAGCAGCAGGTCCTGTAGTTGAGGAAGAAGAGAAGACAGAATTTAACGTTGAGTTAACTGAAGTTGGTCCTAACAAGGTTAAGGTTATCAAGGTTGTTCGTGAAGCTACTGGCTTAGGCTTAAAGGAAGCTAAGGATCTTGTAGACGCAGCTCCTAAGATGGTTAAAGAAGGCGCAAACAAGGCAGAAGCTGATGATATTAAAGCTAAACTTGAAGCAGAAGGCGCTAAGGTTACTTTAAAGTAATTAAAACCTTGGAAAATTAGTAAATAATGATACCGGCAGGAAAAGTTTTTATTCTAAGTGACTGAACTTAAGAATAAATATAAAACCTGCCGGTATTTTTTGACCGGGGTATACGGGTGAATCATAGGTATAATGAAAGTCAGTGATTTGCTGGTTAATATACTATTTTGTGTAAAGTGTTCAACAAACGGATGAATATTGACCAATTCTCACGACAATAATGTTTAATAATTGGCAATAAAAAAACCCGCATTTTCTGCGGGGGTTGTATTAATTGTATTAAAAGTGTGTAAATAAATAAAAAATTTAACAAATTTAAGTTGACAGTAGAAAATAACTGTGGTAGTATGAAAGATGCACTATTGTGGTTTTATATGCCTAATTATTTATATTATAACATATAAACATCAAAATGGAAAGTGTTTTTTATTCAAGAATGATACTTATTAAATTCAAGGGGTGAAAACGTCAATGGATAAAAACAGAATGCAGCCAGTTCAGGTTGGTAATAACATTAGAATGAGCTACTCCAAACAGAAAGAAGTCCTGGAGATGCCGAATCTCATTGAAGTTCAGAAAGATTCCTATCAATGGTTTCTGGATGAAGGGCTGAAAGAAGTGTTTGATGACATTTCTCCAATTGCGGATTATAGCGGACATTTAAGTTTGGAATTCGTAGATTTTGCACTGTGTGAAGATGACATCAAATATACAATCGAAGAGTGTAAAGAAAGAGATGCAACCTATGCAGCTCCGCTGAAAGTTAAGGTCAGACTTCATAACAAGGAAAATAACGAGATTAATGAGCATGATATTTTCATGGGTGATTTACCTTTAATGACGGAAACTGGTACCTTTGTAATTAATGGTGCAGAGAGAGTCATTGTTAGCCAGTTAGTACGTTCCCCCGGTATATATTTTGCAATAGATCATGATAAAATCGGTAAGAGATTATTTTCCTCTACCGTTATTCCGAATAGAGGTGCATGGTTGGAATATGAAACGGATTCCAATGATGTTTTTTACGTACGTGTTGATCGAAACAGAAAAGTACCGATTACGACCTTTGTCAGAGCATTAGGATATGGTACTAACGAAGAAATCAAACAATTATTTGGTGAGGAACCGAAAATTCTTGCAAGCTTAGCAAAGGACCCGAGTACTGCTAAGGACCCGACCGGTAGTTACCAGGACGGTTTACTTGAGCTGTATAAAAAGCTACGTCCAGGCGAGCCGTTAGCGGTTGAGAATGCAGAATCTTTATTAAACAGTATGTTCTTTGATGCAAGAAGATACGACCTTGCAAAAGTTGGTAGATATAAGTTTAATAAGAAGCTGGCTTTTAGAAACCGAATTGTTGGTTTTATACTCTCTGACGATGTAGTTGATAAATCTACAGGTGAAATCATTGCATCAGCAGGAACTTTGGTTACCGATGCCTTGGCAAGACAAATTCAAAATGCTGCTGTACCGTTTGTTATGGTACAAGCGGAGGAACGCAATGTTAAAGTATTGTCCAATATGATGGTTGATCTTGGCTATTATGTGGATGTTAATAAAAAAGCTCTTGGCATAACCGAAGAAGTTTATTATCCGGTTCTCAAAAAGATCCTTGAGGATAATAATTCAAGCGAAGAGATTATGGAAGCGATAAAGAAGAGTATTAATGAATTAATCCCGAAACATATTACAAAGGAAGATATTATTGCTTCGATTAATTATAATATTCATTTGGAATATGGAATCGGTAATTCAGACGACATCGACCATTTAGGTAATAGAAGAATCAGAGCGGTAGGTGAACTTTTGCAGAACCAATACCGTATTGGTTTATCCAGAATGGAACGTGTTGTAAGAGAAAGAATGACGACTCAGGATTTGGAAGGTATCAGTCCTCAGTCATTAATCAATATTAAGCCAGTAACAGCAGCGGTGAAAGAATTCTTCGGTAGTTCCCAGCTGTCACAGTTTATGGACCAGCATAATCCGTTAGGTGAGTTAACTCATAAGAGACGTCTTTCCGCTTTGGGACCTGGTGGTTTGTCCCGTGATAGAGCAGGTTTCGAGGTTCGAGATGTACACTATTCCCATTACGGAAGAATGTGTCCGGTAGAGACCCCGGAAGGTCCTAACATCGGTCTGATCAACTCTCTTGCTACTTATGCCAGAATTAATGAATATGGTTTTATCGAAGCTCCTTACCGTAAGGTAGATAAGATTGACCCGATAAATCCTCGTGTAACAGATGAAGTCGTTTATATGACCGCAGACGAGGAAGATAAATATGTGGTTGCTCAGGCGAATGAGGAAATTGATGAAAAGGGATACTTTGTAGGAAACAGTATTGCCGGTCGTTATAAGGAAGAAACCTCCGAGTATGAGAAACATAAAATCGATTTAATGGACGTTTCTCCGAAGATGGTATTCTCTGTTGCTACAGCTTTAATTCCTTTCCTTGAAAATGATGATGCGAATCGTGCCCTCATGGGTGCAAACATGCAGCGTCAGGCGGTTCCTCTGTTGTTAACGGAAGCACCAGTTGTAGGTACCGGTATTGAAGCAAAGGCAGCAATCGACTCCGGTGTTTGTGTCGTTGCGAAAAAATCTGGTGTGGTTGAACGGATAACAGCAAAAGAAGTCGTTATTAAGAATGATGATAATACAAAATCCTCGTATCGTTTGATAAAATTCTCTAAGAGTAACCAGGGGACTTGTATTAATCAGAGACCAATCGTCAACAAAGGCGATAAGATTGCGGCAGGACAGGTAATAGCAGATGGTCCTTCTACAGCAAAGGGAGAATTGGCATTAGGAAAGAATCCGTTGATCGGGTTTATGACCTGGGAAGGTTATAACTATGAAGATGCGGTACTTCTCAGTGAACGTCTGGTACAAGAGGATGTTTATACCTCAGTTCATATTGAAGAATATGAAGCGGAATCAAGAGATACCAAGCTGGGACCTGAAGAAATTACAAGAGATGTTCCCGGTGTCGGTGATGACGCATTGAAAGATCTGGATGAAAGAGGAATTATTCGTATCGGTGCTGAGGTTCGTGCAGGAGATATTCTGGTTGGTAAGGTTACCCCTAAGGGAGAAACCGAGTTGACTGCAGAAGAGAGACTGCTTCGCGCAATCTTCGGTGAGAAGGCAAGAGAAGTTAGAGATACCTCTCTTCGTGTTCCTCATGGTGAATATGGTATTATCGTAGATGCTAAAGTGTTTACCAGAGAAAATGGTGACGAATTATCGCCAGGTGTTAACCAGACCGTTCGTGTCTATATTGCTCAGAAAAGAAAGATCCAGGTGGGTGATAAGATGGCTGGACGTCATGGTAATAAGGGTGTTGTTTCCCGCGTATTACCGGTGGAAGATATGCCATTCTTACCAAACGGCCGTGCACTTGATATTGTGCTCAACCCTCTCGGCGTTCCTTCACGTATGAACATCGGACAGGTACTTGAAATTCACTTGTCTTTAGCAGCAAAAGTACTTGGTGTTGATATTGCTACACCGGTATTTGATGGTGCAAATGAGTTTGATATTATGGATACCCTTGAAATTGCCAATGATTATGCAAATACCACTTGGGAAGAATTCGAGGTTAAATATAAAGATATACTGGATGCAGACTTTATGGATTACCTAAAGAAACATCCGGAAAACAGAGAAGATTGGAAGGGTGTTCCGATTAATCGTGATGGTAAGGTTAGGCTTCGTGATGGTAGAAGCGGTGAATACTTTGATGGTTCGGTTACGGTAGGTTTCATGCATTACCTTAAACTCCACCATTTGGTTGATGATAAGATTCATGCCCGTTCTACAGGCCCTTACTCCTTAGTAACACAGCAGCCTCTCGGCGGTAAAGCACAATTCGGTGGACAGAGATTTGGTGAGATGGAGGTTTGGGCACTTGAAGCTTATGGTGCGGCTTACATTCTACAGGAAATCTTAACTGTAAAATCCGATGATGTAACCGGTCGTGTTAAGACTTACGAAGCGATTATTAAGGGTGAGAATATATCAGAGCCCGGTATTCCGGAATCCTTTAAGGTATTGTTGAAAGAGCTTCAGTCACTTGCACTTGATGTCACGGTTCTTGATGAAAACGGTAACGAAGTGAAAATGACAGAAAGCATAGATTTCGGCGATTCGGATTTAACACCGTTAATTGAAGGCGATAATAATTTCAGGTATGATGAAGGTTATGAGGATGTCGGCTTCACTCAAACAAATGTTGAAGATCTCGAAAATGACATTTTTGATGTATATGAAGAAGAGGAATCGGAAGAAATACTGGATGAAGAGATTTACGAATATGAAGAAGAAGAGGAACCTGCAGAAGATTTCTAATCCTATCTGTGGTTTGAGAAAAGCCTTCGCAGTAGTAATATAATGCTTGCGATCAGCCTTTTACCAAGTAGGTAATTACAGGGTTTCGAATTCATTTCTGATAGTAAAAATGCAGGAACAAAACCAGGTTCTGCAGCCGTCATAACAGGCAAGGCTGAAGACGGTTTGCAGGAACTGGTTGTTCTCCTGTAATCATGTATAGCAGGAAAAAAGTTAAATTTCTGAAATCGAGTATTAACGAAGGGAGACATTAGGATGCCTGAAATGATGAACAGCGTTCACGAAATAACATACGACGCAATCAAAATAGGTTTAGCTTCACCTGAAAAGATCAGAGAATGGTCCAAAGGAGAAGTAAGAAAACCGGAGACGATTAATTACAGGACACTGAAACCCGAGAAGGATGGTTTGTTCTGTGAAAGAATCTTTGGACCAAGTAAGGATTGGGAGTGTCACTGCGGTAAATATAAAAAAATCAGATATAAGGGTGTTGTTTGTGATCGTTGTGGTGTTGAAGTAACGAAAGCAAGTGTACGCCGTGAGAGAATGGGGCATATTGAGCTTGCTGCACCAGTATCCCACATCTGGTATTTTAAAGGTATACCAAGCCGTATGGGTCTGATTTTGGATTTATCACCCCGTACATTAGAAAAAGTATTATACTTTGCTTCTTATATAGTACTGGAAAGAGGTACCACGGACCTTCAATATAAACAGGTACTGAATGAAAAAGAAAAGCAAGAAGCAATTGAAAAATATGGTTATAACAGCTTCCGCCTCGGAATGGGTGCAGAAGCTATTCAAGAACTTTTACAGGCAATTGATCTTGAAAAGGAGTCAAAGGAATTAAAGAGAGGACTCAAGGATTCCACCGGACAAAAGAGAGCAAGAATTATTAAGCGTCTCGAGGTAGTGGAAGCCTTCCGTGAATCTCAGAACAAGCCCGATTGGATGATTCTTTCGGTTATTCCTGTTATTCCTCCGGACTTACGTCCGATGGTACAATTAGACGGAGGTCGTTTTGCTACCTCCGATATGAATGATTTGTATCGTAGAATTATTAACCGTAACAATCGTTTAAAGAGACTTTTAGAGCTGGGTGCTCCTGATATTATCGTTCGTAATGAAAAGAGAATGTTACAGGAAGCAGTAGATGCTTTGATTGATAACGGTAGAAGAGGCAGACCGGTAACCGGTCCCGGTAACCGTGCATTAAAATCCTTATCGGATATGTTAAAAGGTAAACAGGGTCGTTTCCGTCAGAACCTTCTTGGTAAACGTGTTGACTACTCCGGACGTTCTGTTATCGTTGTTGGTCCCGAACTTAAGTTATATCAGTGTGGTCTGCCGAAGGAAATGGCAATCGAGTTATTTAAGCCTTTCGTTATGAAGGAGCTGGTAGCAAGAGGAACCGCACATAATATCAAATCAGCAAAGAAAATGGTAGAAAGACTTCAATCTGAGGTATGGGACGTACTCGAGGAGGTTATTAAGGAACATCCGGTAATGCTGAACCGTGCCCCAACCCTTCATAGACTTGGTATCCAGGCCTTCGAACCGGTTCTGGTAGAAGGTAAGGCGATTAAGCTTCATCCGCTTGTATGTACCGCTTACAATGCGGACTTCGATGGTGACCAGATGGCGGTGCATTTGCCTCTGTCCGTAGAAGCTCAGGCAGAATGCCGTTTCTTACTACTTTCACCGAATAACTTATTAAAACCTTCTGATGGTGCTCCTGTAACCGTTCCTTCCCAGGATATGGTGCTTGGTATCTATTATTTGACCATTGGTAAGGATAATGATACCGGTATTATTCGTACCTTCAAGAGTATCAATGAGGCCATTCTTGCTTATGAAAATGATGTTATCACCCTTCATGAGAATATTAAGGTCAAGAGATATGCAATGAATGAAGAAGGTGTTAAAGTATATCGCATGATCGAATCCACGCTTGGACGTTTCATTCTTAATGAAATTATTCCGCAGGATTTGGGCTTTGTTGACAGAAGCAAGGAAGAGAATTTCTTAAAGTTGGAAATTGACTTCTTAGTTGCTAAGAAGCAGTTAAAACAAATTTTGGAAAAATGCATTAATATTCACGGCTCTACTCAGACTGCTGAAATTTTGGATCATATCAAGAGTATGGGTTACAAATACTCAACCAGAGCTGCTATGACCGTATCCATTTCCGATATGAAGGTACCGGAAGAAAAGAAACAGATTATTGCGGATGCAGAAGCAACGGTAGAAGAGATCTCCAAAGAATACAGACGTGGTAGAATGACCGAGGATGAAAGATACAATACTGTTATTGAAACCTGGAAGGTAGCGGATAGAATTTTGACCGATACACTTCTTAACGGTCTCGATAAATTTAATAATATCAAGATGATGTCCGACTCTGGTGCCCGTGGTTCCGATAAGCAGATCAAACAGCTTGCCGGTATGCGTGGCTTGATGGCAGATACCTCCGGTCGTACCATTGAATTACCGATTAAGTCCAACCTTCGTGAAGGACTTGACGTATTGGAATACTTCATTTCTGCACATGGTGCCAGAAAGGGTCTGTCCGATACAGCGCTTCGTACTGCGGACTCCGGTTATTTGACCCGTCGTCTTGTTGACGTATCACAGGATTTGATTATCCGTGAAGTAGATTGCTGCGAGCATTCCGGTGAAATTCCAGGCATGTGGATTAAAGCATTCACAGATGGCAAGGAAGTTATCGAGAGCTTAGAAGAAAGAATCACAGGAAGATATTCCTGCGAAACTATAATCGACGCAGAGGGTAATATGATTGTAAAAGCAAATCATATGATTACACCAAAGCGTGCAGCCAGAATAATGAAAAGACTGCAGGAAACCGGTGATGATAAAGTTAAAATCCGTAATGTATTATCCTGTAAATCCCACATTGGTGTCTGTGCAAAATGCTACGGTGCTAACATGGCGACCGGCGAGGCAGTACAGGTGGGCGAGGCAGTTGGTATTATTGCAGCACAGTCTATCGGTGAGCCTGGTACACAGCTTACCATGCGTACCTTCCATACCGGTGGTGTTGCGGGTGACGATATCACACAAGGTCTTCCTCGTGTTGAAGAACTTTTCGAGGCTAGAAAGCCCAAGGGTCTTGCTATTATTGCAGAATTCGGCGGTGTAGTTACAATAAAAGATACAAAGAAAAAGCGTGAAGTTATTATAACGAATAATGAAACCATGGAATCAAAGGCATATTTAATTCCGTATGGTTCCAGAATTAAAGTTATGGATGGCGATGTCTTAGAAGCAGGTGATGAGCTTACCGAAGGTAGTGTTAATCCTCACGATATTCTTAAGATTAAGGGTGTTCGTGCTGTACAGGATTACATGATCCAGGAGGTTCAAAGAGTATACCGACTGCAAGGTGTTGAAATCAACGATAAACATATCGAAGTGATTGTGCGCCAGATGTTGAAGAAGGTTCGCATTGAAAACAATGGAGATTCTACCTTCCTTCCGGGTACCTTAATTGATATATTAGAGTATAATGACGAAAACGATAGATTAGTAGGCGAGGGCTTAGAAGCTGCAGATGGTAAGCAGGTAATGCTTGGTATCACCAAGGCTTCCCTTGCAACGAACTCCTTCTTATCCGCTGCATCCTTCCAGGAAACCACAAAGGTGTTAACGGAAGCTGCGATCAAGGGTAAGATTGACCCGTTAATCGGTCTTAAGGAAAATGTTATTATCGGTAAGTTAATTCCGGCAGGAACAGGTATGAAGAGATACCGCTCCGTTAAGCTTGATACTGATACACAGGAAGAATTTATGCTTTCTGAAGACTTTGAGGATGATGGTGATTATCCCGGGCAGTTTGATACCTTTGGATACTCAGATGAATTTGATGATGGTTATGTAGCAGATTTTGATGAAGATGCAAACAACGAGGATGGATTCGAAGTGGAAGACGGTATCCCTGAAATCGTTTATGACGAAGATAAATATGAGTCAGACAACGATTATCTACAGAGAGAAGATGCTATCCCCGGAGTCGATGATGCCCATGTAAATTATGGAGAGAACTCCCATAATGACGGTGATTGGACAGAAACCGAATTTAACTTAAAGGGTATTGTAGAAGACGATTACAGTGACGGATTATAGAATATTGTATTTTATAGACAGTTACGAGTAGTCAAAGAAATTTTAATGCATAATATAGCACCGCATAAAAGGCGTGTAAATAATCGCCTTTTATGCGGTATTTTTGGCTCTTAATCAAATATTGGGGTGGGATTCATTGAATTTTTTTCCTTAACTGGAATTAGAGTTGTTTTTATCATTCTCAACCAAAAGATAACTTGTTAATTGAATGTATTTCTGTATTCTGTTTTTTGTCAAAGTCCGGCGATAGAATAGAGACAAGTAAAAAGCAGCACTATGGTTATTAGATCATAGAAACTAGATACTCTGGATTAAAACAGACATTCTGTTATAAAAAATGATTGCATTTAAAAATAAAGCATTGTAATATGTTACTGTATGTTTTGGGGTACGGGATGAATTTCTGACAGTAAAGACAGAGAATGCTTAAGCTACAAAAGTGAATTCATCTTGTCATGAATAAAGGTTAAGAAAGATGAGGTTTTAGGCATGGATTATTTACGTAAATATGAAGAATGGTTATCTAACACATACTTTGATGAGGTAACCAGAGCTGAACTAGCACAATTAAAAAGTAATGACAGCGAAATTAAAGAACGTTTTTATAAAGATCTGGAATTTGGTACCGGTGGTTTAAGAGGAATTCTAGGTGCCGGTGTTAACAGAATGAACCTATATACCGTCCGCAGAGCAACACAGGGGCTGGCTAATTATATTATTAAACAGGGAGGGCAACAAAAAGGGGTAGCTATTGCATATGACTCCAGAAGAATGTCACCGGAATTTGCTTTGGATTCTGCACTGTGTCTAGCAGCAAATGGTATCCATGCATACCTTTTCGAATCCTTAAGACCCACTCCGATACTTTCTTTCGCGGTAAGGGAATTGGGGTGTACCTCCGGTATTGTTATTACTGCAAGTCATAACCCGCCTGAATATAATGGTTATAAGGTGTATTGGGAGGATGGTGCTCAGATTACAGCACCGAAGGATGTTGAAATCATTAACGAAGTCAATTCCATTACTGACTTCTCCGATGCTAAAATAATGAGTAAGGAAGATGCTATAAGTCAGGGACTGCTTACTATAATAGGTAAGGAAATTGATGATAAATATATTGAAGAACTGAAAAAGCTTGTTGTTAACCCGATCAGCGGGAATGGTAAATATATAAAAATCGTATATACCCCTCTTCATGGAACCGGTAATCTACCGGTAAGAAGAATTTTAAAGGAGCTGGGCTTTTTAGAGGTATATGTTGTTCCCGAACAGGAGCTTCCGGACGCCAATTTTTCAACGGTAGGTTATCCGAATCCGGAAGATCCGAAAGTATTTGAAATTGGTATAAAGTTGGCTCGGGAGGTTGGGGCAGATCTTATCCTGGCGACCGATCCGGATGCAGACCGTCTGGGTATTATGGTTAAGGATGAAGCGGGTGAATACGTACTATTTAACGGCAATATGACCGGAGCATTAATTGCTGAATACGAATTCTCGCAGAAAAAGGCGAGAGGCATCCTCGCAAATAATGCGGCCCTGATTAAGACAATTGTTACAGGCAATATGTCGGATTCAATTGCTGCAAATTATAATGCTAAATTAATTGAAGTGCTTACTGGATTTAAATATATTGGTGAGCAAATTAAGCTTTTCGAAGAAACGGGCTCCAATGAGTATGTATTTGGTTTTGAGGAAAGTTATGGCTGTCTTGTTGGAACCCACTCCAGGGATAAGGACGCTGTTGTTGCAGTTATGGCATTATGTGAAGCTGCAGCTTATTATAAATCACAGGATATCACTTTATATGAGCAAATGAACCGCATGTACGAGAAATACGGATACTTCAAAGAGGATCTGGTATCGGTTACCTTAAAAGGCATTGAAGGTATGGAAAAGATTAAGGATATCATGGAAGGATACCGCATGAATCCTCCGAAAACAGCAGGAGATTATCAGATCATAAAGATCAGGGATTATAAAAAAGATACCATCACAGATCTTTCTACCGGAGCGGTTACTACTACCGGTCTGCCAAATTCGGATGTTTTGTACTTTGATTTAAATGATGATGCATGGTGCGCAATCAGGCCATCCGGAACCGAGCCAAAAATTAAATTATATTTTGGTGTTAAGGGAAGCAGCATGGAAGATGCAGATGCAAAATTACAGAAATTGATGAGGGATGAGATATTTAATGTAGGCTAAGAAGTCTATGAGAAATAAAGAGCCATGTTTGATATAGGAATACGGCTTTTGATCATCATCCATGGTGAGGGAGTAAGCTCACATTTTCAAGTATAGCATTTTCAATAATAAAAAAAAAGGGGCGTGCTTTTGATAAAAACACGCCTCTTTTTTGAACACGCCTCTTTTTTGAACACGCCTCTTTTTTGAACACGCCTCTTTTTTGAACACGCCTCTTTTTTGAACACGCCTCTTTT